>JAHHHP010000005.1 GCA_019359275.1 Myxacorys chilensis ATA2-1-KO14
GACGACCCCGGTTCCTGATTCACTATGCCGTAGTCGTGAACACAGGTGCGGTGCAATTCGCGTGGCTTGCGGTTGTTTTCTTCTGTTCTCTCAACTTAACCCGCAACTTGGATTAGTACTTACATCTAGAGAAAGCCTTTGAGAATTGATTATCAGATTGAAGGATTGAGAATGCGGTAGGGTGAGAGGACAACGATTTCTAAGAAATTATGCGGGCAAGCAATCCTACTCTTTTGGCGCTCGACTTTGATGGTGTGATTTGTGATGGGCTGAAAGAGTATTTTCAAACGGCGTGGAGAGCATATTGTCAGATTTGGCAGCCTGATCAAACGGTTCCACCACAAGGTCTTGATGAAGGCTTTTATCGATTGCGCCCTGTCGTCGAAAGTGGTTGGGAAATGCCAGTTTTGCTGCGGGCATTGATATTGAAAACGAATGAAGATGAGATCTTAGAGCGATGGGCCGCGATCGCATCGGAAATCATCGCCGAACATGAGTTAAAACCTTTAGAAGTCAGTGCGATCGTAGATACCATTCGGGATCACTGGATTGCATCTGATTTAGATAGCTGGCTGGCAGAACATCGATTTTATCCAGGTGTACTTCAGCGACTTCAAAAAGCCATTGCTCGTTCAACTACTTCGGTCATTATTAGTACTAAAGAAGGACGATTCATCCAACAGCTTCTGCAACAGCAAGGATTGAATTTCTCAGATTCTCAAATTTACGGTAAAGAAGCAAAGCGTTCAAAATACCAAATTTTGCAAGAGCTGCAAGAGAAATATGGTGCTGATTCGGTGATCTGGTTCATTGAAGACCGATTAAAAACATTGCAAGTTGTGCAACATCAACCTCAGTTAGAAACGGTAGAACTTTTCCTTGCAAATTGGGGTTACAACACTCCTGAAGAACGACAAGCCGCATTTAAAGATAATCGGATTCACCTCCTTTCGCTGGATCAGTTTTGTCGGGATTTTGCTGTATGGCGATGATTCTGCTGTAATTATTTTTTTCAAGTTTTTCCAAGATAGATGGCAAAGCGCTATGCTACTAGTGCAAAAGAACTGGTAGTAAGCGAATGCTGGATCTAACCAAACTAGCTCAGCAGATGCAAGGCATTAGCCAACACCTAACCGTAGAGGCAACTGCAACTCGTCAACGAATCGAACGAGCCGAACTACTTATGGCACAAGCCCATGAGCGGCAAGCCGAGCTAGTAGAAATGCAGAAAACGTGGCGCGATCGCTTCATATTCACCGCCGCCGAGCCGATTGAATCGTTGAATAGCCGGATTGACATTGACTCGGCTCCGTCTGCTCACACGGTTATTGCTACCGATGGTTCTCAAATTGCGCCAAGTCACCACGAAATTGCGTACTGTTATCTAATCAACATTGGGCGTATTGTTCTACATTATGGCCAAAGCAAATTTCCCCTGTTGGATAGCTTGCCCGAAGCATTTTACCGTTCTGAAGACCTTTATGCGTCGCGGCAGTGGGGCATCCGGACTGAAGAATGGATGGGATACAAGCGTACAACTCAAGAAGCGTGTGTGCTGGCAGAATTGGCGGAAGCGTTGGTCGAAGAAGACCGCGATCGCTTAGCGCCTGCGATCGCGCTCGTTGATGGCTCACTACTGTACTGGTTTCTAGAACCATTGCCTGCTGAAGCGCGGGATCAAATCTTGACGCCCATTTTGGAGGCGTGGGATAAGCTGCGATCGCTTGACGTTCCGTTAGTTGGATATATTAGTGCGTCTCGCAGTGGTGAAGCGTTAAATTTTTTGCGGCTCCAGAGTTGCGCCTATCTTGCCCCTGATTGCGCCTCTCATTGTGCCGGACAAACAGGTCGCGAAGCGTCTTCCAATCGCGCTCCCTGCCAAGTGCTTGATCCTTTGAAAGACACAGCGTTGTGGAGAAGACTGCTACAGCCTGGGCAGCGCAGCCCCTTATGGAAAAGTTCGGCACGAATTCAAGAGTTCTATGGAGATCATGCAATTCATTTCTGCTACGTGCATGTGGGTAGCGAGATTGCGCGGGTTGAGGTTCCAGGCTGGGTGGCGAGCGATCGCGAGATGTTAGATTCAGCATTAAGTCTGGTGTTAGCCCAAGTCCAAAAGGGCTATGGCTATCCGGTAGCCTTGGCAGAAGCGCATAATCAAGCGGTGGTAAGAGGCGGCGATCGCGCTCGGTTTTTTGCCTTACTTGAACAACAAATGATTCGAGCTGGACTCAAAAATGTGGGAACGTCTTATAAGGAAACTCGTAAGCGGGGCAGCATTGCATAATGAACTTTCAAGACTTGCAAGAAAAGCGGGATGAAATATTAGCGATCGCAGCAAAACACGGCGCTCTTAATGTCCGTGTCTTCGGTTCTGTGGTACGTGGTGAAGCAACTCCAGAGAGCGATGTTGATTTTCTGATTGATTTAGGCGAAAAACGAAGTCCCTGGTTTCCAACCGGATTAATTCGCGATCTTGAAAGCCTATTGGGTCGAAAAGTTGACGTCGTAACTGAAAGATCGGTGCATTACTTTATCCGCGACCAGATTTTAAGAGAAGCAAAACCACTATGAGAAACAATAGGGTTTATCTCATTCATATACGAGATTGTATTTCTAGATTAGAAGAGTATACAGTTGATGGAAAAGCTGCATTTTTAGCAGATATAAAGACACAAGATGCAGTAATCAGAAATCTGCAAACCATGTGTGAGTCGACCCAACGATTACCGCTTGAGTGGAAAGCAATTTGCTTGGACATGGACTGGCAAGGAATTTCTGATTTCCGTAATGTTCTGACTCATCAATATTTAGAGATTGATCTTGAAGTCGTCTGGGATGTTGTTGAAACCTACTTGCCGCCTTTAAAGATAGCAATCGAAGAGATTTCTCAAGAATTTTGGAACGTTTAGAATTCAGCTTCGTCGGTCAATGTTTCAATTAACAAGTCAACTTGTTTCTGTCGTTCGGCTAGAAAAGATTCGCATTGGCGCAAGTACTCGACTGCCGCAGAAAACTCTTCAAAAACAGCCGCAAGCTCTAGTTCGCCAGATTCAATTCTTGTCAAAATTTCTTCAACTCTAGCAACCGTTCTTTCGTAATTCCAATGCTCGTAATCAGGTGAAGATGGCAAGCGAGTTACCTTAGCAGCAGTTTTGGGACTTAGCCATACGTTACCCTAAAAACAAGCGAAGTAGGCGTTCTCTTCTCTGTTAGTTCCTATTTAGAGAACTTAGGTGAAGCACCTGATACATCAGTAACTGTAACCTTAATGTGTCCTTGACCGAGTTGAATGGTTAAATTTTCGTTCTGATTTACATCATTGATTGATCGCACAATTCTGCCGTTCTGCTGCCTTACCACCGCATAGCCTCGCTGCAAGACGGCTTGAGGATCAAGAGTCGTCAATTTTTCTTGCAGCATTTGATGATGTTGCTGTGCGGATTGAAAGCGACGTTGGGTGGATTGAATCAGCCGTTGCTGTAGCCAAGACACGACTTGATACTCTTGTTTAAGTAACCGATCGAGCTTTAATCGACCGAAGCGATCGCGCATTGTCTGCACGCGATCGCGTTCACCGCTCAGATATCTGTTCACAGCCTGGTTTAAGGCGTTCAGCCGCTCCCCATGCTCAACCCGCAAATCTGCAAGACAAGGAACCGCTAATTCGGCAGCAGCAGTGGGCGTGTGGACATGAACATCTGCTGCTAAATCCGCCAACGACTCGTCGCGCTGATGCCCAATGCCCGCAATGACCGGAATGGGACAGTTTGCCACCGCTCGTACCACAATTTCATGATCAAAACAGGCCATATCCTCGATCGCACCGCCGCCGCGTGATAGAATTAGTACATCCGCTCTATTGTCGCGTTCGACTCGAGCGATCGCGGCCACAATAGACGCCGGAGCCTGATCTCCTTGGACAAGTGCCGGAGAGAACAGGACACGCAATCCTGGATAGCGACGCTTTAGCGTGCGTTGGATATCACCCCAAGCTGCAGCCTGGGGTGAGGTGACAACGGCTACAGTTTGCGGATGAAGCGGTAGAGGACGCTTTCGCTCTGGGTCGAACAGTCCTTCTACCTCTAGGCGATGCCGCAATTGGCGGTAGCGCAATGCTCTTAATCCTTCTCCTGCGGGCAGGGCTTGCCACACAATCAGTTGGTAAGTACCCCGGTGGGGTTGCACATGCACCCGACCCAGCAAAATAAATTGCTCTCCCTGAACCGGTAACGTCGCTAACTTATGCAACTGACTGTTCCAGATCACACAACTGATTGCGGCTTTAGCATCCGGGTCTTGCAGCGTGAAAAACAAGCCACTCTTGTATTGCGTTGCGCTCGATACTTCTCCCGTAATCCAAACTTGGCGCAACTGATCATCTTGCTCAAGCAGGAGCTGGATGTACGCCGTGAGACCCGCCACAGAAAGGGCGGTATCTGGCACCAGTAAAGACGGCAAATTAGAGGTCATCGTGTGTACCCTGGAAGAAGAGCCAATTTACACCTTACCGAGCAACTTGACCGAGCAAATCGTAGAATAGCTGCTTCCATGCTACATAAGTTTGAGAATGAGTTGTTCGTCCTACATCGTTAGTTGTTAGATACTAGTCATACCTAACCTCGACCATTCTTTCCCCCACCCCATACTTTCATTTTCTGAGGCGCTAATGGCAACAAAAACAGAGAGTTCTGACAAGCAAAAAGCACTAAGCATGGTGCTGACTCAAATTGAGCGCAACTTTGGTAAAGGCAGCATTATGCGCTTGGGCGATGCCACCCGAATGAAGGTGGAAACGATTTCGAGTGGCGCACTGACGCTAGATCTGGCACTTGGTGGTGGCTTGCCCAAAGGTCGAGTGATTGAGGTTTACGGTCCTGAAAGTTCGGGTAAAACGACGATCGCGCTTCATGCTGTGGCAGAAGTTCAGAAAGCTGGTGGCGTAGCCGCGTATGTCGATGCAGAACATGCCCTTGATCCGGCGTATGCCGCTAACTTAGGGGTAGACATTGAGAATCTGTTAGTGTCTCAACCGGATACTGGAGAAGCGGCGTTAGAAATTGTTGATCAATTGGTGCGATCGACGGCTGTAGACATCGTGGTCATTGACTCGGTAGCTGCTCTCGTGCCTCGCGCTGAGATTGAAGGTGAGATGGGCGATTCTCACATGGGTCTGCAAGCGCGTCTAATGAGCCAAGCCTTGCGCAAGATCACTGGAAACATTGGTAAATCTGGCTGTACGGTAGTATTCATCAACCAGTTGCGTCAGAAGATTGGCGTCACTTACGGTAGCCCTGAGACGACCACAGGTGGACAAGCGCTGAAGTATTACGCCTCGGTGCGACTCGATATTCGCCGGATTCAAACGCTGAAGAAGGGCAACGAAGAGTATGGCACTCGCGCCAAGGTGAAAGTCGCGAAGAATAAAGTCGCGCCGCCATTCCGCATTGCGGAGTTTGACATCATCTTTGGTAAGGGTATCTCGACGCTGGGCTGTCTGATTGATATGGCAGAAGAAACGGGCGTTGTGGTTCGCAAGGGGGCTTGGTATAGCTACAACGGCGACAATATTAGCCAAGGTCGCGACAATGCGATTAAGTACATGGAAGAAAAGCCTGAATTTGCCGTGGAAGTTGAGAAACTGGTGCGCGAGAAGCTAGAAATGGGCGCTGAGGTTTCGGCGAACACGGTTGGTGTAGTCGATGAGCATGATATCGACGATGATGGTGAGCTAGAAGAATAAGCGCAGTTTGCCTCACAGAAACTTGCAAGAGCGCGTTAATAGTTTAAGAGTACTAGGGTAGGCGGTTGCCTACCCTTTCGAGTATTAGGAATCAAATTTGAGAAAAAACAATTCTGAGTGTTACAAGCATTGCTTTTACTCTATTGTTATGGATTAAGAATAGTTGCGTTGATCCGTGAAGTATCCAGTATTCTGAAACTGTGATAATTCCCGGCTTCTACATCACTGCTTAACCCATATACCTTTGCTCCGCAGTCTTTTTGACACTATGAAACTTTGCGTTTTTCATACTCCTGAACTTACTCCTGACCAGAATCATGCGGATTGCGCGATCGCGATCGATGTGTTGAGAGCCACAAGCACGATCGCAACGGCATTAGCGGTAGGAGCTGAAGCGGTTCAGGTCTTTAGTGATATGGACAAGCTGATGCACGAAAGCGAAAGCTGGATGCCAGAGAAACGGTTACGGGCGGGTGAGCGGGGTGGCAGCAAGGTGGCAGGCTGCGATTTAGGAAATTCTCCGCTTGACTGCACGCCTCAGTTAATGGATGAAAAACGTCTCTTCATCAGCACAACGAACGGAACGCGGGCGCTCCAGAAAATTCAGGCATCGCCAACCGTTTTAGCGGCAGCATTGATTAACCGCAAGGCGATTGTCGAATATTTGCTCAAGCAGCGACCGGAAACCGTATGGATTGTGAACGCAGGATGGGAAGGCTCGTTCGCGTTAGAAGATACGGTCTGTGCAGGTGCGATCGCGCATACTCTAACTGAAAGACTTGACTGCTCACTGGAGGAGATCACGGGCAACGATGAAGTAGTGGGCGCAGTGACTCTCTATCAGCAGTGGAAAGAGAATCTATTGGAACTCTTTCACCATGCCAGTCACGGTAAGCGCTTGCTTAAACTCGATTGCCATGACGATTTGAAATATTGCGCCGGATTAGATGTGCTAGATGTTGTGCCAATTCAGCGTGAGATTGGAGTGCTGGTGAAAAACAGCTAGTCTGAGGAAGTTTTAGCTAGGGCGATAAAAGTGCTAATTTTTGACATCTGATGGATTTAGATATCGTTAGAACTTTTCGCAAGACTATTGAGTAAAGTTCTGTTTCAACCAAAAAGAGAGGCAAGCGCTTGCCTCTCTTTTTCTATGCCTAATCTCTTTTTCTATGCCTAATCTAGAGTCAGAACCGCTTGCTCTATCAGCGCTTCAGCCAAATATTAAGTTTTTATGCAATTCAAAAACACACGCCTATAATATGAACGATTGTTAAGCAAAGCAAAAGTAGACGCTTTCAGCCGAAAGGAACTGGTTTTATAGCTTATTGGATCAGCAAATTCAGCGATCGCGCCTTTCTGAACGCAAGCTTTCAATCAAAAACCGTCACACTCTGTTTTTAAAGTTTAATAAACTTCATCAAACTAGAGTAAGATGAGTCAGTAGGTATTAATCCTCATCGGATTAACCTCCTCCTTTCTCGATCCGCTCAATACAGCCTTTTGGTTGATTGAACTGTGGGATTTGTGGATAGTCACCGCCTCGCCTTGAGACACTTCGATTCACTCGCGAATCCTGCTTAGCTCACTTATCGATTTAAAGATTTGGCACACTACAGCCTCTTGCTTCACCCGATACACGAGCCTCTTTGCGGATTGATTAGGTGTGCTTCACATCGAACCGACCTCTCTACATCCCTACAAACCTGGTTTCAGTTCTAATGGTGAGTACCTCTTTTCCTTGGCTAACGACCCTAATCCTGCTGCCCCTGGTAGCCTCTCTCTTAATCCCGATCCTGCCTGACAAACAGGGCAAAACAGTACGCTGGTATGCTTTGGGCATTGGACTACTTGATTTTGCGCTCTCGGTCTACGCGGTTTGGAGCCACTACGACTTCCAAAATCCTGATTTTCAATTGGCTGAGAGCTATGCTTGGGTGCCGCAAGTTGGTATTAATTGGTCGGTTGCGGTCGATGGAATCTCGATGCCGCTCGTTGTTTTAGCGGGATTAGTTACCACTTTATCGATGCTGGCAGCCTGGCAGGTGAAAGAAAAGCCCAGGCTTTTTTATTTTCTGATGCTAGTGATGTATTCCGCTCAGATTGGCGTCTTCTGCGCTCAAGACATGATTCAGTTCTTTCTTATGTGGGAAGTTGAACTGGTTCCGGTCTACATCCTGATTTCGATTTGGGGTGGTCCGAAGCGGCTCTATGCGGGTACTAAATTTATTCTTTATACGGCAGTTGGTTCTATCTTCATTCTGGTTGCTGCTTTAGCAATGGCATTTTCGGGCGATGTGATTACCTTTAACCTGCATGAGTTGGGCTTGAAGGAATACTCCTTGCCGTTTGAGCTATGTGTTTATGCTGGATTGCTGATTGCGTATGGCGTTAAGTTACCTATCTTCCCGCTTCACACATGGTTGCCAGATGCTCATGGTGAAGCATCGGCTCCGGTTTCAATGATTCTGGCTGGAGTATTGCTAAAGATGGGTGGCTATGCCCTCATTCGTATGAATGTGGAAATGTTGCCTCATGCTCATGTTTACTTCGCCCCAATTCTGGCGATTCTCGGTATTGTCAATATTATTTACGGAGCATTAGCGTCTTTTGGTCAGCGAAATCTGAAGCGTCGGATGGCGTATTCGTCGATCTCTCACATGGGCTTTGTGCTGCTGGGAATTGCCTCATTTACTGAATTGGGTATGAATGGGGCAGTGCTACAAATGCTCTCTCACGGATTGATTGCACCCGCGTTGTTCTTCTTGGCTGGAATTGTCTACGATCGCACCCATACTCTCAATATGGATGATATGGGCGGATTGGCGAAGAAGATGCCGACAACCTTTGCTCTATTTACCATCTGTTCAATGGCATCCTTGGCACTGCCAGGAATGAGCGGCTTTGTCGGGGAATTGGCAATTTTCTTAGGCTTCACCACGAGCGATGCTTACACTTCTGCCTTTAAGGGCGTTGTGGTTCTACTAGCAGCGGTGGGTCTGATCATTACGCCGATTTACCTGCTGTCGATGCTGCGCGAAATGTTCTACGGCAAAGAAGGTAAAGCGGTTGCACAGAACATTGTGTTAGATGCGAAACCAAGAGAGTTTTTCATCGCGGCTTGTCTGCTACTGCCAATCATTGGGATCGGGTTGTATCCAAAGCTGGCGACTCAAACCTATGACGTGAAAACGGTTGAGATCGCAAGTCATGCGCGCAATGCAATTCCGGTAATTGCCAGCCAAGCGTATCAAGATTTGCCTCAGTTTGCGATCGCGCCAAAGCTGCCTGCTGCAAATGCTGAGCTTTTAGGCATGGTCAAGTAAATCTCTCGTAAATATTGCTGCACGCCTGGGGGTTCTCCCCCAGGTTTTTTTTGGACTCATATTTATGATTTACAGAAAGCGACCTGAACAGACGTAGAGCAGTAGATGCAAGAAACGTTTGCATTTACAAAGGATGAGCAAAGAAGGTCTACCGTTCACGGGGTGACAACGACCTTGAAGCGCTTGTCTAGTAGGAAATTCAGGCATTGAGCAGCAGAAAGAATCTGGTTTTGATTCTATTAAAAAATACATATCGCTGCTTGGATCAGGCATTTTATCAGGCCTTAGCTAGAGCGAATGTTCTACAAATAGCAAAAGCAATGCCGTTTTTTATCGGTAGCAGAATGGCTGTAACTGCGCTGTAGTGATGATTACAGGCTCGTTGTCACCCCCTGAAGGTCTACCGATTCCTGGGCCAGCAACGTGCCATGAAGTTACTGGAAGGGGATCAGTATGTGGAAGTTGGCATGTTCAGAAAAAATGACGGCATTCAATACCAGACATTTTTAGGATTCAACCTAACCCCAACCCATATTTTTCAAGCGGTGTAGTGATGATTAGGCTTCTGGGAATTGATGCGATCGCACTTCGCCACAATACTCCTGTGTCGCTGTCGTAATCAACTCATATAAATTGAGATAGGACTTTGCAAACTTTGGCTTCCACGTGCCCAGCCCCAACACATCTGACGTGACAAGGACTTGACCATCGCATTGGTTTCCCGCTCCAATGCCAATTGTGGGAATCGCTAGTTTCTCGCTAATTGTTTTGGCTAAATCCGACGGAATGTGTTCTAACACAATCGAGAATGCGCCTGCTTGCTCGAGCGCGATCGCTTCTGCCACAATCCGCTTACGGTCTTCACTGGATTTCCCTTGCTGACGAAAGCCTGTTTGCCGAACAGACTGAGGTGTTAATCCAACATGCCCCATGACCGGAATGCCAATGTGAACAAGTTTAGCAACGGTTTCTGCCATCGCAGGATGACCGCCTTCGAGCTTTACGCCGCCTGCGCCAGTTTCTTTTAGCACCCGCCCTGCCGATCGAATTGCCTGCTGCGGACTTTCTTGATAACTCATGAATGGCAAATCGACAATCACTAATGCCTGCTTGACCCCGCGACAAACTGCTTTTGCGTGATGCAGTGTTTCCTCTAGCGTGAGCGGCAGGGTTGTTTCATGTCCTAAGGCCACCATTGCTAACGAATCGCCGACCAAGATCACATCGACGCCTGCTTGATCCAAAATTTGGGCAATGGCATAGTCCCAAGCGGTGAGGACTGCGATCGCGCGTCCTTGCTGCTTCCACTGAATGAGTTGCTGCGGAGTAAGCATAGCGTAAGTCGTAATTTGGAGTTTCTCAAATTACGGGTAGATTAGTTCTATTTTACTCTGCTCGTTAAGGGGAACGATGGCTGAACATGATATGAGGCTTGGTTTGGTAGGTCGTCATGCTGACCCACGCCAGTCCTTCGGTTGTGCCGACCCAAAGTTTGTTGCCCGTGTCAGGAGACAGGGTCAGTACTCGGCTTGATGGCAAGTTTGGAACCTGACCGACGATCGCACCATTGCCAGGATTGACCCGAAATAATCCTTGGCTCGTTCCAGCCCAAATGCTGCCCACTTGATCAGTTCCGAGGGATAAAACGTTTCGTCCTCTTAGTTGAGTGAGCGAGCGCACAATTTTTCCGTCTAGAGGATTAATCTGCGTTAAACCACTGGGAGTGCCTGCCCATAGCGAACCCTTGGAATCTAACGCCAGAGTTTGAACAGAGCCACCTGAGATTCCACTCATTTCATGCAGGACTTGAGCGCTGGCAGTATCGACTTGGACAAGTCCTTCTAATGTACCGACCCAAAGTTGACCTTCAGAATCTAGGCTGAGTGCATTGGCGCTGACTCCGGGTAGTTCTTTCAAAGTAGTCATCACAAGTCCTTTGTCTGGGCTAACCAATACCAAACCTTGGTCGGTTCCCACCCAGAGGTAACCCCGTTGATCGACGAGCATCGATAATACTCGGTTAGAAGGAAGCGTGATGGTTTGAACCGTCACCTGGTTGGTACGCGGATCGATGCGCCAGATACCTTCGTAAGTTCCGACCCAAATTCGCCCGACGCGATCTTGGGCGATCGCCGCGATCGCAAGATTCGGGAGCGACACTCTCGCCAACACTCGACCTGTGTTGGGGTCAAGTTTTGCAACGCCTTTTGAGGTTGCAATCCAAAGGTTGCCTTTAAAGTCACGCTGCGAGGCACTGACCCGAAATTCTTCAGTAGCGTTGTCCTGGGTGGAAGTAGCCGGTAGATTTGGCGGCGGAGCGATGGGAGTATAAGGCAGCGTTTGGGCGCGGCTCACAGAAGAAATACCAAGAGCCAACACTACAGAACTGAGAACAGAACTGAGACCGATCCCCATGCGCACGGGTAAACCCAACATAATTAATACTCCATCGCCCCTTGAACAGCCATAGTGTGCCCTAAGCGATAGAACAATGCTGCAACGAGACCGCTGACGAGTAGAAAGGATTAATGCCCCAGCAGCTTATCGCGCAAGTGTTTGATTTTGTCACGGTATTTAGCGGCGTCCTCAAACTCCATCTTTTTAGCGGCGTCTTTCATCTGAGCCTCTAGCTGAGAGATCAAAGTTGGAATATTTTCAAGCGGGATATCGCTGGCGTGTTCGTAAACTTGGTCGAGTTCTTGAGCGTTTAATCGACGAGAAACCTCTAGAAATGACAAGATCGCATTATTGGATTTCTTAATAATCGGCGTTGGCACAATGCCGTGCTTTTCGTTGTACGCCATCTGAATCACGCGACGACGCTCCGTTGCTTCGATCGCTTTCGCCATGCTGTCCGTATAGTTATCAGCGTAGAGAATCGCTTTGCCCTCGACGTGACGTGCTGCCCGTCCGATCGTTTGGATCAGCGATCGCTCGGCCCGCAAAAAACCTTCTTTGTCTGCATCTAAAATCGCGACGAGCGACACTTCGGGGAGATCCAATCCCTCTCTCAGCAAGTTGACGCCAACTAACACATCAAAGATGCCTTCGCGTAAATCCTGTAGGATCTCGATTCGCTCGATGGAGGTAATCTCTGAGTGCAAGTAGCGAACGCGAACGCCGCGCTCCTGAAAGTACTCCGTTAAGTCTTCTGCCATCCGCTTTGTCAGCGTCGTGATCAGCGTCCGTTCGTGTTTTGCAACACGCTCTTGAATTTCGTGCAACAAATCATCGACTTGCCCATTGGTCGGGCGCACAAACACTTCCGGATCGAGAACGCCAGTGGGTCGAATCACTTGCTCCGCAATGTGATCTTCAGAGATTTCAAGCTCCCAGTTTCCGGGAGTCGCTGATACGAATATGCACTGATTCACCTTCTCCCAAAATTCTTCCGCCTTGAGGGGACGGTTGTCTGCAGCACTCGGCAGGCGGAAGCCATGCTCGATCAAGACACTCTTTCGAGCTTGGTCGCCGTTGTACATCGCTCGAATCTGAGGAATTGTGACGTGAGATTCGTCAATCACCAACAGCCAATCTTTCGGAAAATAATCGATCAAGCATTCGGGCGACTCTCCTGCTGCCCGTCCAGCTAAGTGTCGAGAATAGTTTTCCACCCCGTTGCAAAACCCAACTTCTCGCAAGACTTCTAAATCGTATCGAGTGCGTTGCTCTAAGCGTTGGGCTTCGAGTAACTTTCCGTTAGTTTCTAGCTCAACTAAGCGTTGTTTGAGTTCTAATTCGATTTCATCGCACGCCAATTGCAGCCGGTCTTCTGGCGTGACAAAGTGACGAGCCGGATAGACGTTAACGGCTTCCATGCTTTGCAACGTCGCGCCTGTAACCGGATCGACATATCGAATTGCATCAATTTCATCGCCAAAAAACTCGACGCGGATGATCCGATCTTCGTAAGCAGGTCCAATTTCTAATACGTCGCCTTTAACGCGAAACTTTCCGCGACCTAAATCTAAATCATTGCGGGTGTACTGCACCGAGGCAAGATCGCGCAGGATCTGACGCTGGTTGATTTCTTCCCCCACGCGCAGAGGAATCGAGGCATTCAAATATTCCGATGGAATTCCCAAGCCATAAATGCAGCTAATCGAGGCGACGACGATCACATCTTTACGCTCAAATAGCGATCGCGTGGCGGAGTGCCGCAGCATATCGATTTCATCATTGATCGATGCAGTTTTTTCGATGTAGGTGTCGCTGACCGGAACGTAAGCTTCGGGCTGATAGTAGTCGTAGTAACTGATGAAATATTCGACCGCGTTATCAGGAAAGAATTCTCGCAACTCGTTACAAAGCTGCGCGGCAAGCGTTTTGTTATGAGCTAAAAGCAGAGTCGGTTTACCAATCTTGTCGATCACCCGGGCGATCGTATGCGTTTTTCCGGTTCCCGTTGCACCGAGGAGGGTCTGAAAACGGTTGCCAGCGTGAATGGACTTGGCGAGTGCTGCGATCGCGGTTGGCTGATCGCCCTTCGGTTCAAACGGCGCTTGGATGTTGAAATCTGCCATAGTGATGAAGAGGTTAAGTGGCGACCATCCTCTAGTGTAACGAGTTCTACTCGAAGCGGGATGTCGCTACCATAGACGTTTTTGAGTAGCTTCTCGTACCAAATTGTTCTATAAATTTTTATCTCGACATTTTATTAGGTTGACTTAGCATCAAATGACCTATTCTGCTCAGGGTAAGGGCTTTGTCCTTAGAGAGATGACATTGATTAACTTTTGCTGAGACTCTAAAACCTAATCTTTGAAGTTGTGTTCCTATGTCGTTCAGATTTGCCTTGGTTGCTCTAGCCGTCAGCCCCTTGGCATGGCTTAGTGCAGGTTCTGCTATGGCTGCAAGCTTTTATTCAGTTCAGCAGATTCCGTTTACGCCTACTGATCTCAACGATCGCGGCGACGTAGTTGGAGGACAGTATGTATGGAATAGCGGCAATCTAACAGATTTAAAGTCGCAGCTTGGAGTCACCAATACGACGTTTGCAGCAAAAGCAATCAACAATTCGGGGCAAATCTTAGGAGATGGACTGGTCGTTAGTCAGCCTGCTACCGATGCGCCTTTCACTCCCACACTCAGCTCAGATCGAGTTTTTTTGACCGATGGCAAAACGGTTTCTCAAATTAGCCTCAATGCGTCCTGTGTGGGTTATGCCTGTCCGACGACCACTGCCATTGACATTAACGATCGCGGACAAATTCTCTATGGGGTACAGGTTCCGTCAGGTTCCTTTAGTCAGGGACAAAACCCTGATGGTAGTAAATTTACATTTAATGGAGGTCAGCTTGCTACAGGCATTAATAACCAAAGCCAAATTGCGGGGCAGCGGTTTGGTTCAGGTCGTTCTGGTCCGGGCGTTGGCATTTTTGAAGAGGAGCAAACGCTCGTTTTGACAGGAACCGTTTATTGCCCAATCCCAACGGATTGCTTTCCGCGAGAAACCGTAGCTAAGGGCATCAACGATCGCGGACAGGTTGTCGGCTACGGCCCAATTGACGTGGCATTCAGTAGTCCGCTTCGGGCGCTGTTTTGGGCAGATCCTAAACGGCATACGGTCGGACAAGATTTGGGAACGTTGGGGGGAAGCAGCGGCTATTTTTCTTTCTCAAGCGTTGCCAATAGCATCAACAACAGTAGCCAAATCGTAGGCTATTCCTACACACCCGACGGAGAGCAACGAGCAGTGATCTGGGAAGATGGTGTCCTCGTTGATCTCAACACTCAGCTGCCGATCGAGGCGGGATGGACGCTTTCATCGGCAACGCGGATTAATAATGCCGGACAGATTATTGGAACCGGACTGGTCAATGGGCAGGAACAAGGCTATTTGCTAACACCGGAGCCTATACCCGAACCCGATGGCGCGATCGCATCGTTTGCGGGATGCAGCATTCTTCTATCGGTTGCCGGATTCAAATATCGAAAGCAACTCCGCTAGTTGTCGTTCGCATTGCCGCTTCTATGCGAACGCATAAATGTAAGAAACAGTAACAGTAAATCTGCTTTCGATATTGAACGTAACTCTAAACACTAAAGAAGTAGTAAGAAGCGATCGCGAAATGACACTTTGTGATTGAATTTGTGTGTGACAGAAAGTACAAAATTATATAAAACCAAATGTCCTTAGATTGATTAATAGTATTAACTACGAACACAGACACACAAGCGATTACTACGTTAATCTATGCACCCCGCGGCCCCTCCAGAGTTGCGTTAGCGCTAATCGCACAACGTGAAATTCCTGTCTAATTTTGGAAGCATCACGCTCTCATATGAGGAAATCAATCACTCCTTGGAAGCTTGCCACTAATCGCGTTTTGTGCTGTTTCGGACTAAGTTGGTCAGTATTCTCGCGTAGTCACAAAGATAACTAGCACAAGGCAAAACTTCAGAGAAACCGCACTCAATATAATATTCCAAAACCGTTTTAAGGTTTTCCTAACCTCTGTTAGGAATTAACCTGCAAACTGCTGTGCTTAATTTTATTTCCACCGTCTATGGTTCGTCATTCTATGGTTCGTCATTTTCTCTCAGATAGAGAACTCAATCGCTCTGCTTGTCTCCGCTCTATTACTGTCGCTACTGTGACCCAAACATTTGGAGGAGCAAGATGAGAATTCAAGACATCTATCAGTTTTTTCAGGCTCCACAACCGATCTTTCTCAACCAAGAGTTGGCAGTATGCTACATTCTCAAAGTCTTGTCTGAGCAACATTCGTATGGAACTGAATTGATTCAGCAGCTAGAAACTCAACATCCCCAATACAGGCTGTCGGACACAGTACTATGTGCGGCACTTAAATTTTTAGAACGGGAAGAAGTGGTTACTTCCTACTGGAAGAAAGTTGAGGGGCGAGGGCGTCCGCGCCGAATGTATCAGATTCAATCAGAGAAGAGGGGCAAGGCTCATAGTTTGGCTCAACTGTGGCACCAGTATGCTGAACACTCAGAAACTGTAGAGTATCAGTCCACCAAACCTACATAGTGCTTCCTCAAAGAGCGTTCGTCAAAGAGCGCTTCGTCCTTCGTCAAAGTAGGGACACCGCAGGCGTCCCTTTCCAAACCCATCAGTCTAAGTTTGACAAACTTTTCTACTAGTACCGCGTCAAGCTGGGGATGAGAGACGCTTTACAGCAGATGCAAACTATCTCTCTGTTCCGAACGACTGTACACAGCGAGTTGGTCTCAAAACAGTAGAGCAAGAAGTTGAGGAAATCTCCAGGTTTAAGATTTCCTCAAACCTGCCAGCAAAATAATCAAATTAGAATTAAATCATGGTTACCACACTAAAACCTGTGAGTAAGCTCCATCAATTGCGAATTACACATAGCGAATTACTATGAAGCTTTCCAAGAAAAATCTCGAAGAGCGGCTTGACCACGTTTATGATGCGATCGTTGTGGGCGGAGGTGCCGGAGGTTTATCTGCCGCTATCTATCTACAACGCTATCGGTTGTCTACTTTAGTCATAGAAAAAGGACGTGGGCGATCGTTCTGGATGCAAGAGCTTCGCAATTATTTAGGATTACCTCCCGAAACCCCCGGAAGAACTCTATTACAGCAAGGACAATCTCACGTGCTGTCCGTCGGTGGAGATTACCTTGCAGGCTTTGTAGAACAGGTGACAGACGAAGGAGACACGTTTGCGGTCAAGGTCAAAGTTGGCAAAACGGGTGACAGCTATCCCGTCTTTCGCTCTAAATATTTAGTGTCCGCTAGTGGCATCATCGATCATTTGCCGCAGTTAGAAGATCAGCAGAATGTCTTTGATTATGCCGGATACAACCTCCATGTTTGCCTAATTTGCGATGGCTACGACATGGCAGATCAAAAGTGCGGGCTATTCGTTAATTCTGAAGCGGCAATTAATACTGCCTTCGTCTTGAACTGGTTTACGCCATACATCACGGTGTTTACGCAAGGACTGTGCGAGGTCGGTCAAGACATGCGAGACAAGCTCAAAGCTCACGGTTATCCACTCATCGAAACTCCCCTACGTCGGTTCCTCGGAGAGAACCATCACATGACGGGCGTTGAACTGACTGATGGAACCACCGTAGAATTAGAGACAGGACTCATCTCAATGGGTTCCCATTTTTACAATCAGTACTTGCAAGGGCTTGACCTGGATTGGAAAGGCGGTAATCTAGTCACAGACGATATGTGTCGGACATCTCACCCTCGAATTTTTGCTCTTGGTGACCTCAAAGAAGGACTAAATCAAGTTTCAATTGCGGTTGCAGATGGTACATTGGCTGCAACTGCAATTTGGCGAGATATTCGTCGAGCATCTCCTCCCCGTCTATGGGAAGACCATGTTCAACTGACTCAAGCGAAATAGCAAAATTTAGCCAACAACGGAGTACCTCTATCGTGACTGATATCCCCCGTCCCCAAGAATTTCAGGCTGAAGTGGTGCGTCTGCAAGAAGAATTGCAGATGCGCGATCAGTTGGTGCAACAACTGTCGCAAGAGCTATTTCGCTTAGTGAAAGGAAACGTCAATGCCAGTACTGCTGCGACTCCTGGCCATAGTGAACCCTCAGAACGGCATCTCACTGAAATGTCCGCCCTGCGCAAACAGCTTCATGAGATTGAAGAGCAGGTGACGTTTTATCAGGGGAGAATCGAAGAGCAAAACACAGAGCTTCAGCAGTCCAGGCAATCGGTCGAAGAACTGACCGAGCGCTCTAGAATGCTAGAACAAGTTGTGCAGGAATTGCCTAAGATTTATCGGCAAAAGTTTGCGGAACGGATGGCTCCGGTAAAAGAGAAAGTGGCGATGATTCAGCGCGAGAATCGTCAACTCCATGCGGAGCTACAGAGCGTGAGCTACCGCTTGGCAGTGAAGAACCGCCGTGCCTCTGACTTAGATTTACCCAGTTTCTCGCAAGGTAACCTTTCGCTCCCTAGCCTTGGTAATGCCTAGAGGTTGATGTTTAGGTTTCAGCTTGCTAGGGAGCAACGCCCGTCACGAGAGAAGTTACGTCTGTGGTAAATGCTTTGCAAAGTGTTACCGCAGACGTCTCTACTTTGATCAAGCCCTAGGAGAGCAAGCCACTTCTAGAGCGGGCGCAATCTCTTCAGAGACTTGCAATGACAAAAGTAACGCATCATAGTCCTCAAAAATGGTGAAGACTCGATCGAGTTGTGTAATGTCAAAAATTAATTTTGCTGAAGGAGGCAAGCCGCATAAGATTAGCCTTGCACCTGCTTCAGTTGCCACCTTTAGCCCTGATACAAGGGCAATCAGCCCAGAGCTATCGATAAACTCTACGCTGGACAAATCGATAACCCAAAGTTTGTAGCATCTTGGAGCGATAGACTCTAGCTGCTGCTGCAACCAATTTGCTCCTCGCGAATCTAGATGACCACAAGGCTGTAGCAAGATTTCTTCACGGTTGTTGGCTAAAGCCATAACGTCGTCCCCGTATGTATTACTCCTCAACCCTTCCATCAACACCCTGCACAATGCCAGATTTTTACTAGATTTCTGATTGTGCCCATCTGAGACAGGCTATTAGCTACTACTGTGGCTTGTGTCTGCGTAGCACTTGTGCCCGTACGAGATAACTTAGACCAGATGCACAGTAATATTACATAAAAGTAATATTACGGACTGAAGATTTAATTCCAGTACATTTACTGAAGTTAGCGTCTTCACTATAGGAACTAAATTCCATTGGCGCATCTAAGATTTCAAAGGTTTATGGAAACTTTATGTCTCCTCTAACTGCTTTCTAGTTTTAATGAAGTCTTCGATGAAAAGTTGCACGAAGGTTACAGGCAGAAGGATTTAGGATTTGTAACCGGCCTTTTTAGATATTTGCTACTTCTTGATTCGCTACTTTTTGTGGCAAGTATTCAAGCTCTGGTTTCATTACAATTCATTCTGTGCCTAACTTTGCTAAACCTATGATTCTGCAAAACTTGGCAATGCTCACTATTGCCCCACTGAAATCTTGGCATTGACACAACCAGTCAACCTACGCCAAGATCAGAAGGATGAAGCTTTGTAAAGGTTGCTCTAATGTCACTCGACTTTCTCTCGCCAGAAGTCATCCAAGAAATTGCTCAGCAGTACGGTTATTGGGCTATTTTTTTCGGGATTTTACTTGAAAATTTGGGGTTGCCGATTCCGGGGGAAACGGTCACGATCGTGGGCGGTTTTCTCGCAGGCAGCGATCGTTTAAACTATTGGCTTGTTCTCGGAGATGCGGCGCTTGGAGCTGCAATCGGGGGCAATTTCGGTTACTGGATCGGTCGGCTTGGTGGATGGGCGTTGTTGCTGAGGCTAGGCAGCATTTTCCGTTTTCAAGAAACACAACTGCAAGAATTAAAGAATCAGTTTACTCAGAATGCAGGAAAAGCGGTTTTTCTAGGTCGCTTTATTGCATTGCTGAGAATTTTCGCTAGTCCACTAGCGGGAATTGCAGAGATGCCTTACTGGAAGTTCATGCTCTACAACGTGACTGGAGCTATTTCTTGGGCATCAGTGATGGTGACGCTGGCATTTTTTGCGGGTCAGCTTGTGCCGCTTGAGAAGCTAGTCACGTTGGCCTCTCAGTTTGGTGCAGTGGCGTTACTTCTAGTTGTGGCCTGGATTGCGGTGCCGCTTTGGTTGGAGTCTCGCAAAGCTAAACAAACGATCGCTGATCCCCCAGTTTCGGGCGACAGCGAGTAGTTCCCAAGTTCTCAAGACTTAGCCATTCGCAGCGGATTTTGTAACAGATCCACCAGATGCGAGGATGATGTTCGGAGGCACTTTGCTAGGCGCGGAGTGTGGTCAAAAGCGTGTGCTACAGCCGCTATTAATCCCGTTATCAGGAAGAGCTGATTGCTTCTGTCCTGATGTCTGTTGACCTAAGACCAAAGAGAGGCATACCCTGTGTGGGATGCCTCTGATGAATCAAATCTGAGTTTATCTGTTGAGGGTAGAGCGTCTACTTACTGAGATTCTGCGACCACACGCGAGTCGGCAAGCCCCAAACGTAAATGAACCCTTCTGCTGCTTTATGGTCGAACTTGTCGTCTGAACTGTATGTTGCTAGGTCTGGCGTGTACAGCGAATGAGCCGACCGACGGCCAACAATCGTAGCATTCCCTTTGAACAATTTAATCCGAACTGATCCCGTGACTCGCTCTTGAGTTTTGGAAATGAACGCATCTAGCGCCTCTTTTAGGGGACTGTACCACAAGCCGTTGTAGACAATCTGAGAGTAGGTTTCCTCGATCCCACGCTTGTAGTGCATCACATCAGAAGTCAAGGCTAGGCTTTCTAAATCCCGGTGGGCGTGAATTAGCGTCAGCAAGGCAGGTGCTTCATAAATCTCACGAGATTTGATGCCGACGAGCCGATTTTCAATCATGTCGATGCGTCCGATGCCGTGGTTGCCGGTGCGATCGTTCAGTTGCGTCAGCAAATCAATAGGGTTAAGGGGCTGGCCGTCTAGACTAACCGGGATGCCTCGCTCAAATCCAATCTCTATATACTCCGGTTCGTTTGGAGTATCGGCGATCGCTTTGGTCATTAAGTAAACTTCTTCGAGCGGTTCGGTCATCGGGTCTTCGAGCGGTCCGGCCTCGATACTGCGCCCCAACAAGTTGCGATCGATGCTGTACGGAGACGACTTTTTGACCGGGGAGGGAATGCCGTACCGCTCGCCGTATGCGATGGTTTCTTCGCGGCTCATGCCCCACTCACGAGCAGGCGCAAGAACTTTGAGATCGGGATTGAGAGCCGCGATCGACACATCAAATCGGACTTGATCATTTCCTTTTCCGGTGCAGCCGTGTGCTACGGCATCCGCGCCATATTCTTTGGCAGCATCAACGAGCAGCTTCGCAATTAATGGACGAGCCAGCGCTGTTGAGAGCGGATAGCGATTTTCATAAAGTGCATTGGCTTGAATGGCAGGAAATGCGTAGTCTTTGACAAAGCTTTGCGTTGCATCTGCGACCAGCGATTGAGACGCACCCGACTTGAGGGCCTTTTCACGAATCGGTTCGAGTTCATCTCCTTGACCTAGATCCGCGGCTAAGGTGATCACTTCCTCGACGCCCCATTCTTCTTTTAGGTAGGGGATACAGACCGAGGTATCCACCCCACCTGAATATGCCAGCACAACTTTCTTGGCTCGACCCATGACGTTTCCTCGGTTTGATTAGAACAACAAGCTTATAATTATGCAGCTAATTGTTGATTTCAACCGTTAGGAGATGCACAGAATTAAACCTAGTAGGGATGATAAGCGGTTGAAATTTGTTCATGAACCCGAAGTGGAACTGAGTTTGACGTTGGGCGTCTGTTAAAGAGGACCATACCTTGATTGAGCTAAAACACTTTGATTGAGCTAAAACTTGATTGAGCTAAAACTTGATTGAGCTAAAACCGAGATGAAACCAATGGCGCTTGAGAGGAAAGCCGTGTACTTCAGTGTTGTTATTCCCACGTATAACCGCAAACCGATTTTGGAAAAGTGCTTGCGATCGCTAGAAGACCAAGTATCAAGTCCGCTGTTTTCGGCGTACGAAGTCGTCGTCGTAGATGACGGTTCGAGCGATGGCACAGTCGATTGGCTCAAATCAGATCCGTTTCCTCACGTTCGGTTGATTTGCCAAGCGCATTTAGGACCGTCTGCGGCTCGGAATCGCGGTGTTGAAGAAGCAAACGGCGACACGATTATTTTTATTGATAGCGACCTAGTGGTGACAGATATTTTTCTCAAGTCCCACGCTGAAGCGCTGATTCAGGGTCAACACGACTTGGGTAGCGATCACTTGTTTACCTACGGACGGGTGATTAATACCTGTAATTTTGAGCGTCCGACATCAGAGCCTTACAAGGTAACGGATTTTTCGGCGGCGTACTTTGCCACGGGAAACGTTGCGATCGCGCGTCATTGGCTGATTGAAGCTGGACTGTTTGATACCGAATTTCAACTCTATGGCTGGGAAGATCTCGAACTTGGCGTTCGGCTCAAAAAACTCGGACTCCAATTAATCAAATGCCCTGATGCAGCCGGATATCACTGGCATCCAGCGTTCTCGTTAGATCAGATTCCAAGCTTGATTGACAAAGAAATTCAACGCGGTCGAATGGGAGTTTTGTTCTACCAAAAGCATCCAACATGGGACGTGAAAATGATGATTCAGATGACGTGGATTCATCGCACGCTATGGGGATTGCTGACGCTGGGTGGATTGCTCAACGAACAAACAATGGCTCCGCTACTGCGGTGGCTGATTCAACAGGGCAAACCGCAATTAGCGTTAGAAGTCGCTCGAATTTTCCTCAATTGGTACAACGTCAAAGGCGTTTATGCTGCCTATGCTGACGCTCAGAAGAATTAGATTATCGTAATTCTCCACGTTCAACTTTATGCCAAATCGATATTCTCTAGTGACGATCGCTCTAGTTTCCTGGACAATTTTTGGGACGCTTATCCTAGCACCCGGCGCGCATTTCATTCTCGGTTACGGGCTGATCCAAAACGCGATCGCGGTTGGAGCCTGTTTTGGGGCCATCATCGGGTTGGTTGTTGGAATAATTGGAGTTTCTCCTCTCATCAGTGCCAATCGGGTTTCAGCCTTTCGCTGGGTACTATTTGGTTCAATGATTGGAGCCGTGATTGGAGCCGTTGCTCTACTCTGGATTGGTGGTTTTCCGAGGAGATCGCAAGCTGACCTGTCACTCGTGTTTTTAGCGCCAGCGAGTCTAGTTGTAGGTGCTGCTTGTGGGATAATTTGTGCTGGAGTACTGTGGCGCAATCAGCGATCGCACTGACGCGGGTTCAATCGCTAAACGTCCTCCAAAACGTTAAACTAGATTCTCCACACCTCTGCTTTCCATGCCTCAACTCGTTGCCACCTTCTACAAATTCGTGCGGCTCACGGATTACGCTGAAAAACGAGAGCCTCTACTGACGTACTGTTTGGAGCAGGGGTTGAAAGGAACCATTTTGTTAGCAGAAGAAGGCATTAACGGCACGATCGCAGGCGATGCTACTGCCGTTCATAACCTGCTTGCCGTTCTAAAAACCGATTCGCATTTAGCAGATCTAGAACACAAAGAATCAATCACCCAGTCTTCCACTTTCGATCGGATGAAGGTGAAGCTGAAAAAAGAAATTGTCACTCTCGGAATGCCAGAGATTGATCCCAGTCAGGGAACCGGAACCTATGTCAAGCCACAGGAGTGGAACGCCCTACTTTCCGACCCGGATGTAACCGTGATTGATGTTCGGAATGCTTTTGAGGTGAGTGTCGGCACATTCAAGCGATCCTTTGGAGCTTCGTGCAGCGAATCGCACAATCCTCAAACCGACTCGTTTCGGCAATTTCCGGAGTACGTAAATCAGCTCGATCCGCAGCAACACCCGAAGGTCGCTATGTTCTGCACGGGTGGCATTCGGTGTGAGAAAGCATCCGCGCTCATGCTAGCTCAGGGATTTGAACAGGTCTATCACCTGAAAGGCGGCATCCTCAGCTATCTAGAAGCCGTCCCAGCCGAAGAAAGCCTTTGGCAAGGAGAATGTTTTGTTTTCGATCAGCGCGTTGCCGTGACCCAAGGCATGGAAGACGGCATCGAAGACGGCTCTTATGCCATGTGTCGTGCCTGCGGACATCCCCTTTCCCCCGCCGAGCAAACCACCGAATATCAAGCTGGAATTGCTTGTCCCTACTGTGCTAATTCGTAATTGATTGCGGGAGACGACCGATAGCTTAGCTCTATGTCGTCAGCGTCGGGCATAACGGCAAGAGAATCGGGAGCGGTTAATATCAGAGGTTGGTGCAGACGCTTTGCGATCGCGCCCACTAACGGATGCTTCCTAAGCTGATTGTCGCGGCGCAATTCCCATCGCAAAGCAGAGCGCACGATCGTATCTAAATCATCAAACTGCGGTTGCCACTTCAAAATCTGACGAATCTTATTCGCGCAGGCTTTGACACACGCCGGATCGCCCGGACGCCGCTCTGTCTCAATTACCGAGAAATTGCTGCCCGAAATTGCCTTCACCCGATCGATCACCTGCCGAACGCTATATCCCTGACCGTAGCCACAGTTTAGAATTTGGCTTGGCTGTTCCGCTTCGAGATATGTGAGAGCGGCTAGATGGGCTGAGGCCAAATCTTCGACATGAATGTAGTCTCGAATGCCCGTGCCATCGGACGTTGGAAAGTCAGTTCCAAAAATGCGCACACCTGGTTTACGGCTAAGGGCAGCATCGCACGCTACGCGAATTAAATGAGTTGCATTGGCAGAGAGTTGCCCAATGCGTCCGCCAGGGTCGGCTCCTGCCACGTTGAAGTAGCGCAAAATCACATAGCGTAATCGAGATGCATTGGCCGCGTCTTGAATGAGCCATTCACTCATCAATTTTGAGCGTCCGTAAGGATTGATTGGCGCGGTCGGGCAACCTTCGGTGACAGGCGTGAGTCCAGGTTCTCCATACACGGCGGCAGTACTAGAAAAAATCAATTTATCAATGCCAAAGGCATCACAGCAGCGCAAAAGATTCAATGTGTTGCGCGTGTTGTTGGCGTAATAGTCTAGAGGATTGACGACCGATTCTGGAGCGATCAAACTAGCCGCAAAATGTAAGACAGCATCAAATTGATGACGAGCGAACGTTTGATACAGTCGATCGAGATCGGCTAAATCGCCAACGATTAATTTTCCAAACAACACCGACGAGGCAACCCCGGTCGAACAGTTGTCGTACACTACGACCTCATAGCCCGCCTCGCCCAGTTGTCGCACCACATGCGAACCGATATAGCCCGCCCCGCCCGTGACCAATACTTTCTTCATCTGCCCTTGCCTTGTAAAATAACTTGAACGGTTCTCACTGCGATCGCAACATCCAACCAAATAGAATAGTTTTTGATGTAGTAAAGGTCATACGCCACCTTTTCGTAAGCATCCTCAACCGATGCTCCATACGGATACATCACTTGTGCCCAGCCCGTGATGCCTGGTTTGACGCAGTAGCGCAACTGGTAATGAGGAATTGTTTGAGCCAGTTGAGCATCAAATTCAGGACGCTCTGGGCGCGGCCCAATGAGGCTCATGTCTCCCCGCAACACATTCCAGAGTTGTGGCAGTTCATCAATTCGGGTCGATCGCATCCAGCGACCGACTCGCGTTATCCGAGAGTCGCCTTCCTGCGCCCACTGTGCGCCTAGCGTCTCAGCATCCTCACGCATTGAGCGAAACTTATACACCCGAAAAGGAACCTGATTCAGGCCGGTTCGGATTTGGCTATAAAAAATTGAACCTGGACTGTCTAATTTGATTAGCGTCGCAGCAATGAACATGATCGGAGCAGTAGCCACTAGTAACGATATCGATGCTAATAGGTCGACCAATCGTTTTAGATGCTGAACTAAGCCGTTAGAAACCAAGGCTAGATTGAAGTTTAAAGCAAACCACGCGGGCGTTAAATAAACAGATGGTAGTTTTAAGTAAAACGCTTCGTAGAATCCTGGTAAATCGCAGATTGGAACGCCTTGCAACCGAAGTTGTATCAATCGTCTTGATTGATGCTCAGTTAACTCAGACGGTTGAGTAACAATCACCCCTGACCACACCTTAGACAGGTCTTCGGTTGAGCAGGACTGGTGAGTGAGCGTCGTAATTGTGGGCGGTGGTGATGCGCTCTGTAAGGCTTTCTCTACTTTAGCAACAGCGTCGTCAACAACAGGATCGTCTGACCCTAACACTAACCACTGCGGCGACAGAGAGAGAACCCGCGCTCTTCGAGACTTCGCAAAGCGAATTCCTTTCGAGTGTGGCAGAACCGATCCTTCGGAGCTTGGCGGAGCCAATCGCGAATTTGTAATACTGAGAGAACGAATACTATTTATTGACATTGGCATCGCCGACCTGCAAAAAATACGGAGACAACCGAATTAGTACCTAGGATGCCCTGAAACTTGAAAACCTCACCTTACTGTTGAAAATTCTGCGTAAGAATAGTAATTCTACTGAGTCAGCTAAAATCACTTCAGAAGTTACACGGATGCTCAGTAAAGCCTGTTAAAGCACAGTCATGGGGAAACTAAGTATCCTCTCTATCGTGACTGAGCTTGCCATGCAATCGACTCGCGCTGACCAAGATTCGGTGAATGTTCAACAGTACTGGCAGATCCTAAGGCGACGATGGCTGCCTGCCTCTCTGTTAATGGGGTCTGTGTTTGCGTTAACAACGGCTTTTACGCTGCTGCAAAAGCCGACTTACGAAGGCGAGGGAAAGCTCCTGTTTAATAAAACAAGCCGAGTGTCATCGCTAACGAGCCTCAGCGAGAAAGCCGGTGAACTGAGCGGCTTAACCCAGTTAAGTAATCCACTTGATACCGAAGCAGAAGTCATTCGATCGCAGCCGCTTGCTAGAAAAGCGATCGCAGAACTGCGCCTCAACGATCGCCAGGGAGAACCGCTTTCGATCGAGGAGTTTCTCAAAAAACTGAAAGTAAAAAGCGTTCGTGGAACCGATATTCTCGGAATTTCTTATCGCAGCACTGATGCCAAAGAAGCGGCTGACGTGGTTAATTTTCTCGTTCAGACGTATTTAGAGAACAACATCCGCAACAATCGGGCTGAAGCCACTGCCGCACGAGAATTCATTACAAAACAACTGCCCGAAGTCGAGGCGAGAGTTTCACAAACTGAATTGTTGCTGCGGCGCTTTAAAGAGCAAAACCGAGTCGTCGCCCTAGGAGAAGAGGCAAAGGTCGCAGTAGAAGGATTGAAAGAGATTTCAGATGAGATTACCAAGGCAAAAGCCGAATTTGCAGACGCGAACTCGCGATCAATTCTGCTGCAAGGTCAATTGGGCTTTACTGCCTCTCAAGCAACGGCTCTAACGGCATTGAGCCAGTCGAATTCGGTGCAGCGGGTGCTGTTAGAGTACCGACAAGTTCAAGATAAATTAGCGGTGGAACGGACTCGCTACACCCCCAGTCATCCTGAAATTGTGAACTTGAGAGCCAAAGAGGAGGCACTGCGATCGCAACTCAACACCCGAATCGCTCAAACGTTAGGAACGCCCGAAGCTGTACCCGATCAAAACCTGGAATTGGGAGCGCTAAGGCAAACGCTCACCTCAGACTTACTGAAAGTTCAAGCTGAGCGGCAAGGACTGCGCGATCGCGTTTCGGTGTTAACGACCGCTTTAGCAACGGATCAAAAACGAGCCGACCAATTGCCTCGGCTAGAGCAGCAGCAGGGAGAATTGCAGCGCCAAGTAGAAGTAGCGCGGTCGACCTACGAGCAGTTGCTTAAACGCCTGCAAGAAGTGCAGGTGATTGAAAATCAGAATGTCGGCAATGCTCGGATTGTCTCAGCCGCGTCTGTTCCTGACAAACCTGTTGCGCCTCGCATCTTGCTCAATCTGCTGCTGGGTGGTTTTGTAGGCGTGATGCTAGGGTTTATGGCCGCACTCTTGCTAGAAGCGATCGATAAGTCTGTGAAGACCGTCGAAGAGGCAAAACGGTTCTTAGACTATCCGTTACTAGGAACAATTCCTCAACTAGAACAGAAACCGAATAAAGAAATTGATTCGTCAGTTTTACCCGTGCGAGATAATCCTCATTCTCCCGCGAGTGCAGCGTTTGAAATGCTAGAGACAACGCTAGGGTTTACGCTAACAGACAAATCGTTGAAAATGATTACGGTGACAAGCGCATTGCCTACAGAAGGGAAATCATTTGTTGCAGCAAATCTAGCAGTGGCAACAGCGCAGATGGGGAAACGAGTCTTACTGATTGATGCGGATATGCGGCGTCCGACGCAGCATCATATCTGGAATCTGACCAATCTAAAAGGACTCAGCGATATACTAGTGGGTCAGGCAAATAGTCAGACAAGCGCTCAGGAAGTGTTGGTCAACTTGGATGTGTTAACCGCAGGTACGATTCCACCTAACCCAATGGCACTTTTGAACTCTAAGCAAATCGCAGATACCTTAGAAGAAATCCGGGATGAGTATGACTTCATCATCATTGATACACCCCCGATCGCGCTGACGGCAGATGGTTTAACCTTGGGTAAATTAGCCGATGGCGTATTATTAGTAATTCGTCCAGGAGTGGTTAACTCAGATGCTATTCACACGATGACATCGCTATTCTCGCAAGCGTCTTCTCACGTGTTGGGAATTGTTGCTAATGGCATTACTTCTAAAAATGAATCTGGCAGCTACTACAACCGCGATCGCTACTACGGTAATTCCCCTCACACTGGAAAGAAGGGGATCAAAGCGGTCTTCAAATAGCTTGTCGAGATAGGATGATCAAGAAAGAGTTAGCGGCTAGGGGTTCGTCTGATTTGTTAGGCATCGAAACCTTTTCCCTAGTCGCTAACTAGCAACTGCTCGAACAGTTCCACCATAGGTTAGAGAAGAACGAACTGACAGTACCCGAACGGGTGAGTTTAAGCTGGAGCTTAATGTTTAGAAATGATAAGAGCAACGCGTTTCATTCTAGAGACTTCGGAGTTTAATCTCGGAGCCTAATGTTTAGAAATAATAAGAGTAATACGTTTCATTCTAGAGACTGACGATATAACGTCAATTGCAAGAAACACTAGAGTTAGATCACAACTGACAATAGCTATGATCTAGCTTTTACAAGCAATTTGATGGCGAGTTGTCGATTGCAAATTAATGGGAATTCAGTTATGGCAGACACAACTCAAAATGTAAATGTTGATTCCACGATCGCAACGCTGCAAGGCGGCTTAACCTCAATTCCTCCAGAAGCGGCGGTGAGTACAATTGAAGCGTGGCAACAGCAGCTACACGGAACCGCGATCGCAGAAACCCTCGGTCAACTGAAGCTGGCATTGACTGGCGGAGGAAGTGGAGTATCTGGAGTGAGACAACTCTTGGTCGATCTGAGTTCTCAAGCCGAAACTGCTGCTGGCTCTGCAACTGGAAGTGACGCTTCTAAGCTTCAGCAACTTGCAAAATCGCTTTCAGACGTGAGTAACTCGATCTCATAACGAACGCTGAAACCTAACTAACACTGAAGCTATAAATAGATTAGGAGGTGTGAACGTCACACCTCCTAGTTTTTTAACAACGTTGTAGAATTCCCCATCTATCGATGCGGTGGAGAATCAATATAAGAATACTAAGCCTGTTTGCTCGACTCTGAGCGTAGTTGCGTCAGCGCTTAAATCTGTTGTCGTATTCAACAACACCTCTAATGTTTCTGGAGACGTAGCCGAGGGTGTAGGCGTAACGAGCAGCAATCCGGCGTCTTGTCGGTCGAGCGTGAGCGTTACAGGCGCTCGAAGACCTTTTAGCGTGACGCGGGTTCGTCCTTGTAGAGTTCTGGGCTGCGTGTCTCCCACAGCTTGATACGCGATCGTGGCATAGGTATTGTTAATCAGCGTAATGTTGGTGCGATCGCTGTTT
The DNA here is from genome assembly GCA_019359275.1 of Myxacorys chilensis ATA2-1-KO14. Taxonomy (GTDB): domain Bacteria; phylum Cyanobacteriota; class Cyanobacteriia; order Leptolyngbyales; family Leptolyngbyaceae; genus Myxacorys; species Myxacorys chilensis. The sequence continues at coordinate 29,501 of JAHHHP010000005.1, forward strand.
AGTTGAATCCGGGCTTTGGGAACAAATTGCGATTCAGGAGCAGGAGTGACCACCGTGGCAGGTTGGGCGATCGCAGGTAAGGTTGCGCGATCAGCCGCAACGGCACTGACTATGACTCCAAGACCCATCAGACCCAAAATCGGTTTTCCTAATAGTTTTTTCACCATATTGACCTCATGTTTGAATGGAATTACTGACAATCATAGCTACGAAAACGAAGCTACATTTCAAACCTAGTCTATTTTTACGACACGTAGGGTTTTAATGAACACCTTGAGGCGGATCGGCATATGATAGGTGCGGAGTCGCTCTAAGCTTACTCATGAAGTCTCAGCCTGCATCTCTTCTCAGTCTTCTCTCGCTCATAGTCCTAACCAGTTGCGGAAAAACTACGCAAGCTTGGTTGCCTCAGGAGATATCAACCCCGCAACCAACTTGCTCATTTAGCGCGTCCAAACCTATACCTGCTAATCAACTAGGTTCGCTGAACTATCAGATGCAAACTTATTCTAGCTCAGCATTGGGTGAAGACCGGAAGTATGGCGTTGTGCTGCCACCGGGGTATGAGCAACATCCCGACCAATGTTATCCGGTGATCTTTTTGCTACATGGAGGGCACGGAGAACCTAAAACGTGGTTTGTGTTTGGCAAAGCGATCGCAACTCTCAAACAGCTCTATACGACAGGAACACTGCCGCCTAGCATCATCATTACGCCCGATGGCAATGATCTACGAGGATCAAGCCCATATTGGGATCCGGCCTATATAGACGGGCAAAACGGCAACGTGATCAGCGCGATCGCGGATGAACTGGTCGAAACCGTGAAGCAGCGCTATCGAACGCTAGATGATCAGAAGTTTTGGGCGATTGGTGGGCTGTCGTCTGGTGGATGGGGCGCGATGAATATTGCTTTACATCGACGCGATCGCTTTTCAATTGTGTTTAGCCACAGTGGATACTTCACAGATAAAAGCGGAATTGAGAACAGCCCCATTGAGTTTGTGAGAACGCTGCCGCCACAAGAGCTAAAACAGTTTCGCATTTACTTGGATACCGGAAATTCTGATCCAACGTACTTGAGCCAGAATCAACAGTTTCATCAAGTTTTAACCGAACTGGGAGTAGAAAATCAATTGAAAACATTTTCAGGTGAACACACTTGGAAATACTGGCAAACTCACTTATCAGATTCCCTAACCTTTGTAGGAGAGCAGTTTAAGCAGTCTGAAGTTGCCAACAAGTGATGGCGGATTCTACAAATTAGTCCACAAATTAATCTACAACGAAGAATTCTTCTGCTGAAGAGGGATGAATGCCGATCGCGTCATCAAGTTCTTTTTTAGTCACACCTTTTTGGAATGCGAGTGCAAAGCCCTGCAGAATTTCAGCCGCTTCATCACCAACCATGTGAATTCCCAACACCCGATCGTCTTCGTCATTCACCACAAGCTTAATGATGCTCTTAGCAGACTGTCCACTTAAACGATGAAAGAGTGGCTTAAATTCAGTCTCATGACAACTGATCTGATCGGGTCTGTTAAGCTCCGAAGGATTGCTATTTTCTCTCGCTTGCGCTTCTGTCAATCCCACAGAAGCGGCTTCAGGGCGAGAGCAGACCGCAGAAGGAACACTACCATAGTCCACACCACACGATCGGATGCCAAACACAAGCTCTGCAAACACCTTTCCTTCAGCTTTTGCCACCGGAGTGAGTTGCATTCGATTCGTGCAATCGCCCACTGCGTAGATGTTGGGTACGCTGGTGAGGCTCGACGAATCTACTGCGATCGCTTTCCCTTCAACCTCAACGCCGATTTGTTCTAATCCTAGCCCGTCTAAATTTGGAGAACGCCCAATCGCGCACAGTACTAAATCTACCGTGAGTGTCTCGGTCTGCTCACCTTGTAGCTGAACAGAAATTTCCGTTCCGGTTTTCTCAATTGCCTTGACCGTCGTGTTGCAATAAATCGAAATTCCGCGCTCCTGCAAGCGATCACGGACGGTAGTGCAAACGAAATCATCAAACCCAGAGAGAATACAAGGTCCTCTTTCGATCAAAAAAACCTCAACTCCAAGTCCTTGCATCATGCTAGAAAATTCAACTCCGATGTAACCGCCTCCCATGACTGCCATCCGTTTCGGAAGTTCGGTCAACTGGAACATCTGATCCGAGGTAACGGCATGCTCAATTCCTGGCAAGTCTGGTTTAGAAGACTTCCCGCCTACGGCAATTAGAATTTTATCGGCTGTAATTTTGCGATCGCCACCGTTGATCTCTAGCCTCTGCGTATCGACAAATTTAGCTTGCCCGTGGATTACCTCAATTCCTGCATCTGCTAGCGATCGCGCTTGGCTTTGACGGATGCGATCGAGTTCCTGATCTCGCGCTGCAACAAACTGTTTCCAATCAAATTGCGGCTCGCTCGGCATTGTCCATCCATAGCCTTTATAAGCCTCCACGAGCTTAGGAAAATCGGCAGCGTAGACCATTAGTTTCTTGGGAATGCAGCCCAAATTAGAACATGTTCCGCCGAGTTGACTCGACTCAGCGATCGCGACCTTCGCGCCATATTTCGCGGCTCGTTTCGCCGCAGACAATCCACCTGGACCTGCCCCAATGACGAATAGATCATAATCATGAGTCATAGCAAAACTTCTTTAAATCTGAAATTACTAACAGCAAAAATAGAGAAGACGTAACGCGTATTCAACTACCGAAAGATAGGTAAGTGAATATAAATTGGTTGTGAAAATTGTAGACTATCAAAAGATAGAGGTTGCTTTGGGATCGTGTGCCTATGCTGGGGCAGAAGCATACAGAGTAAGGAAAATGACAGATAATCTAAAGAAAGGCGATCACGTTGAATGGAACACTTCCGGTGGCAAAACCGAAGGCGTAATCGAAGAAAAAATTACGAAGCCGACTGATTTCAAAGGTCATCATTTTGATGCATCCAAAGACGATCCTGAATACAAGGTGAAGAGCGATAAATCTGGTAAAGACGCGATTCACAAGCCAGAGTCTTTGAAGAAAAAGGACAAGTAGGTATGGCACATCACACCGAAGCAGAGAACAAAACTTCTCTCAAGGAGTTTAAGGCGGCAGTCAACATGTCGGCTAAAGAACTTCAGTCCTGGCTAGACACCGAAGAGTCAAAGTCAGTTGGCATGAAAAAGCATGAGGGTGACGAATCTACTGGTCATGAATCTGGGCGTCAGATCGTCAACTTGCTGCACAAGAAAGAGGCGGACTACACAGAAGAGGATTATGGGCAGGTTCGACGAGTCATTAGCTATATTCATCGCCATTCGGCACAGCGCCCTTCTAGCGAGATTGAGCATTCGCGCTGGCGCTACTCCCTAAAAAACTGGGGGCATGACCCACTCAAAAATTAAAGAGTCAAGGTTAAAGAGCTAGCACTAAAAAGTCATTGAATGAATAGGCGCTTTAAATCGCCAACCTCTTGTGAATTCTCAATGTGAGCCATGCGATCGCGTCTTAAACAAAGTGCGATCGCATGGCTTATCCTACCTGGAATTTGAAGCCACTAAATTTAGTCATATCGGTTTATGAGCCTCGGTTTATGAGTAATTCTTTAGCCACAAACTTAATTACAAATCACGAATTGCAAACTACAAATTATCCACTGGGCCTGGTCTGTATTTCAGCGTCCAAAACGGTTCGATTTAAAACCGTGACGCGCAAGCGATTGTTGCAGTTCGAGACGGCTGAGCAAGAGAGAATATTGCGAGATTTGTATGCTGAGAACCTAAGGCGACTGGGCATTGCGCTCGATTTTTGCGCCGCAAATGGGATTGGGCTATATCGGCTTGGTTCGGGCTTATTTCCGTTTGCAGATGACGCGAGCGGATCAGAAATTTTGACAGAATTTGCCGACGGCATGAGTTTGATCGGAGACCAAGCTAGAAGACTCGGCATTCGATTGGTGCTGCACCCTGAGCAATTTATCGTCCTCAATTCTGATCGCCCAGAGGTGATTGAAAACAGTATCAAGGTGCTATCCACCTACGCGCGCACTTTCGATTTTCTGGGGTTGCCGCGATCGCCGTGGGCACTGATGAATATTCATGGCGGCAAGGGCGATCGCGCCGAGCGATTGGTACAAGTTGTACGAGACTTACCAGATAATGTGCGACTCCGGCTCACCTTCGAGAATGACGAGTACACCTATGGCGCAACCGATATTTTAGAAATTTGTCATGCTACCGGAGTTCCAATGGTGTTTGACGCGCACCATCATGTGATTCACGAACAAGCGGAGAGCTACGAAGATCCAAGTGTAGCATCTGCCTTTAACGCAGCCCGAGCAACATGGCAAATTCCCGACTGGCAACTGGTGCATATTTCCAATGGGGCAGAGTCGTTTGCTGATCAGAAACACAGCGACTACATTACCGTGATGCCAAGCTGCTACCGCTCTGCGCCATGTTGGATCGAAGTCGAAGCGAAGCAAAAAGAATTGGCGATTGAGAAATTACAAAACGAATGGTGGAACTCTAACATCAATGTCTTAACGCCTGTATCAACGCTTGTGAGTGAATCAGAAATATCTGAAACTGAAACATCGGAAACAGTAGAAGAACCAGCATCGCAAAGCACAATGAAGGAACCGCAAACAGAACCTGTAACGTCATCAGCTTTAAACGAAGATATTCCTAAATACGTACAAGAAGCCGTTTAGGTATTGCCCCTTTGTGTCTGAAGCTATTCAAAAAACATTACATCTATTCGCAAGATTTAACCTTCCAACCTGTAATTAAAATAAAACATGCTATAACACGCTAAGCTTGGGTAAACTTTGATTCCCGTAATTATCACTGTTGTGAGGGCGTTTATAGAATGCGAGTTCTGCTGATTTATCCGATTTTTCCACAAAGCTTTTGGTCATTTGAGAAAGCGCTACAACTGGTCGATCGCAAGGCAATGCTGCCTCCTTTAGGGCTGATTACAGTTGCGGCTATTTTGCCTCAGGAGTGGGAATTTAAACTCGTCGATCGCAACGTGAACACGCTGAGCGATGCAGATTGGGATTGGGCAGATCTCGTGATTTTGTCCGCCATGATTGTGCAAAAAGAAGATTTTCTCGCTCAAATTCGGGAAGCGAGACGACGGGGTAAGCCAGTCGCAGTCGGTGGACCTTATGCAACCGCCCTCCCTCAGGAAGCAGAAGCTGCTGGAGCCGATTATCTCATTTTGGATGAAGGCGAGATTACACTCCCGATATTTGTTGAGGCAGTCCAGCGAGGCGAATCGCAAGGCGTCTTTCGTGCTCCTAACGGCGATCGCCCGGATGTGACGATCACGCCAATTCCCCGCTTTGACCTGCTGAGCTTGGAGCTTTACGATAATATGTCGGTGCAGTTCTCTAGGGGCTGCCCCTTCCAGTGCGAGTTCTGCGACATTATTGTGCTGTACGGGCGCAAGCCACGCACTAAGAGCCCGGAGCAACTTCTAGCCGAATTAGAGGCGCTCTACCAACTGGGCTGGCGACGCAGCATTTTTATGGTGGATGACAACTTTATTGGCAACAAGCGCAACGTTAAGTTATTTCTCAAAGAGCTGAAAGTGTGGATGGCGGAGCATGAGTATCCGTTCCACCTCAGTACAGAAGCGTCGGTCGATTTAGCCAACGATCAAGAATTAATGGATTTGATGGTTGAGTGCAACTTCAATGGCGTCTTCTTAGGCATTGAAACGCCTGATGAAGCGAGTCTCACGCTCACCAACAAACATCAAAATACACGTAACTCGCTTAGTGATGCTGTCGATGCGATCGCGTCTACCGGACTGCGCGTGATGGCAGGATTCATCATTGGGTTTGACAATGAAGCGCCGGGAGCGGGCGATCGCATCGTGCGATTTGTTGAACAGACGACTATCCCAATCGCCATTTTCAGTATGCTGCAAGCCCTGCCTGACACAGCACTGTGGCATCGGCTGAAGCGAGAAGGACGCCTGATGGAAGATGTTGCCAACATCAACCAAACTACGTTAATGAACTTTGTGCCGACTCGCCCGTTAGAGGAAGTCACCCGCGAATATGTGCGCGGATTCTGGCAGCTTTATGATCCGAGCAACTACCTCAATCGTACCTACCGCCATTTCTTGAAGCTCGGCGCACCCCGGCATAAATCTAAGCTCAGAAAAGTTACCTGGAAAGTCCTACGAGCTTTCCTAACGGTGTGCTGGCGACAAGGTGTGGCGCGAGAAACACGTTGGATATTTTGGCATCACTTGTTTAGCATTCTCAAACGTAATCCGGGTGTGTTCGAGCATTACCTTTCAGTGTGTGCGTTAAACGAGCATTTTCTGGAATATCGCCAGGAGGTGCGATCGCAGATCGAAGCACAACTGGAGGAGTATTTGAAGAACCAACGTCTGCACGCGGTATCTGAGAGCCGAGAGCGAGACGCGATTAGCGCAACTCCGTAGGAACCGCGAGTTACGCTAATCCCGAATGTTTAGGCGGAAGATTGAGTGAGCCATTCAATCTTCCGCCTAACATTTGCCTTTTGTAACGTGAATTCGGGATAAGACGAGATGTGTTAGAGCGGGTTGGGTGGCGCTGCCACAATTCGGGGGACTTTCCCCCGCGCCCCCGCCCGTCAGGAGACGGAAGCCGTCCCCCGACACCCCCTCGCTAAAGGAAATGAGAGGGGACGGGTCGAGAAGCTAGGGCGGGTTGGAGCGTGGCTTTGGCACTGATGGCTTAACCCGAATTAACGTTTTTGTAAGAAGCCCAGATGAACAAACGGAATTCTTAGAATTAGGCATTAGACTGCGAGACGCTGATTGATCTGATCTGCCCACGTTTGGTTTTGTTCGATCGTTAAGACAATTTTTTGATAGAACTCGTCCCTCAATTCCAACGTTAGATAATTGCTGCCGCGAGTCACATACCAAAATTCTTTTCCCCGCGACGTGTAATAAGTTCCGGCCTTAATCACGCCCGGAATGGTAGTTCCCGGCATCCGAACTTCTCGCCAATCGCTGGATGGCTCCTCGGTTGATGCCCGAACGATGTGAGCCAAGGGAATATGTAAATCTGCGTTGAAATAAAACGCCCAAATTCGTTCCCAAAGATCTAAATCAATTTTGAAATGAGTATCAGAAATAGATAATAGCATTGAAGATTTCCTTTAATATTTTGTTTGCTTTAGTGCAAAATAATTGGCTCTTGAACTGATTGCTCTTTAACTATCTGTCTCGATTTATCAATCAGTTGTTTTGCTGCAACGTGAAGAGGTAATTCTGTCACATCAACTGATTGAATGATTGTATTTCGGCGTTGCAGATCATATAAGTAAGTTTTGTCGTAGTAATTTAATACGATGTTGATTGCAGGCGCTAAATTTCCTTGACGGATATACTCAGTCGCTTGTTTCGTGTGTTGTCCTCCTAACTTTTTACTAATGCGTGCGGTTGCCACGATCAACTCTTCAGGATTGGCAGAACCGTATACATCCAACAGTAAATTAATTCGTTCTTGCCGCGATCGCACCATTCTCACAACGGGCGATCGCATCATTTGCGTAAACAGTTCATCCGGTACACGACACATACCAACCCGCCGACTTTCCGCTTCAATCCACACCGGGCGAGCCGGATCAAATTTCATCCACTGCATCGCGATCGCATTCTCAAACTGCTCGGTGGTTGGCTGATCGGGCAGTCCTAACGCTCCGTAACTGCTGCCGCGATGATTGGCTAATGCTTCTAAATCTAAAATTTGTTCTCCTTGCTCAGCCAAGGCATACAGCATCTGAGTTTTGCCTGTTCCGGTCATGCCACCAAGCGTGAGAATGAGTCGAGGTGTAGAAAGTGTCGATCGCACCCATTCCCGAAAGGATTTGTAGCCTCCTTTCAGGCGTGTCACATCAAAGCCTGCGGTTTCTAAAAGCCATGCCATGCTGCTGCTTCGCATTCCACCACGCCAACAGTGCAACCGTACTTGCCGAATTGGGGCAAGCTGCTTTGCGGTTCTAACAAATTCCACCATCTTCGGCGCAACTAGTTCTAACCCCAGTTCGATCGCGTCTTCTTGTCCTTGCTGTTTGTAACACGTGCCGACTTGCGCCCGTTCTGCGTCAGAAAAGAGCGGAAAACTGGTTGCACCCGGAATTCGTCCTTGTTCATATTCTCCTGGGCTTCGAGTGTCTAGAAGCAGGGTAGAACGATTTAGAAAATCATCAACAGAGTAGCTTTGCGACATGAAGATACGGTGTAATCGCCACTTAACTATTGTGCGATCGTAACGGGTTCTAGACCATCGTAGTGAGAACGGACAGATCCGATGATAGTGCTGTGAACGTATCCTGCGGCTTTAAGAGACGATAGACAGGGATTGGCATGAGCCGATGGCACAGCAGCAAGCAATCCACCTGAGGTTTGCGGATCAAACAGGAGTGGGAAGGCTGGGTGAGAGCGGACAGCAGAAAGGTCTTCGATCCATTGACTCGCTCGGATATTCTGCGGGTAAAGAGAACTGAAAATTTCTTGCTCAACACAAGCTTGCGCCCCTTCCAGAAAGGAAAGTGCTTCTAAAGACAGCGTGACCGCAACCTTTGAAGCGCGTACCATTTCAAGCAAATGTCCCAATAGCCCAAATCCCGTAATATCGGTGCAAGCGGTTGCGCCATGCTTGAGAAAGCAGTCCGCCGCGTCTTGATTGGACAGGAGCATCGATGCGATCGCACCATCGATCCATCCTGCTTTTGCTTTTTGGCGCATCTCGGCAGCAAACAGGGTTCCGGTGCCCAGAGGTTTGGTCAGAATTAGAACTTGTCCGGCTTGCATTCCGGTTTTTCGCAGCAATCGATCTGGATCTGCGACTCCATTACAAGTTAAGCCAAACGCGAGTTTTTCGCCTTCAACAGTGTGCCCGCCAATCAAAACAGCCTGCGATCGCTGCAAGGTTTTAACGGCTCCTGAAAGGAGTTGATAGAGCATTTCTTCTTGTTTGACTTCGGTTGCGTAGGGGAGGGTTGCGATCGCAAGAGCGCTCTGTGGTGTTGCACCCATCGCAAACAGATCACTCAAACTATGATTCGTGCTAATTTGCCCAAATAAAAATGGATCGCTCACTAACGCGGGAAAGTAATCGATTGTTTGCACCATTGCTGTTCCCGATGGAATTTGCATCACAGCCGCATCATCAGGATCATCAAGTCCAATCAAAATATCATTGCGTTGAGGATTGGGTAATTCATCTCCAATGCGTTGTAAAACTCGTTCTAAGATGCTACTACCGACTTTTGCACCACAGCCTAGACAGCGCATTTGCTCCACAATAGCGCGAGTGCGATTCGTCTCCTTCGTCCTAGGTGTTGTCATTGATGTTGCCATTGTCGCTTCTAACTCAGTAAAGCGATTCATAAACGCTCGATCAATACGATCTTTGACTGTCCACAACCAGCCCGCCTGAAATCCCAACTGCCCATAAGATGCAACGGCTGACTGGTCGCCAGTTCCAATCAAACTGAGATAGTTTTTCTGCGGTCGATAGGGCTTCAATGGTTTTGCCAGCAGAGCATGTTGGAGATTTCGGAATAGCGGCTTTCCCTGACGCACTGCAAACACACCCGCTTTTGGTCGAGAATAGTTCACCATTGTGGCAACATCTCCCGCCGCAAAAACTTGGGAATGGGAGACCGATTGTAAGGTGTCATTAACTAGAACGAATCCATCCGAGTCAACGGTCAATCCCGATTCTGCTAGCCACTTTGGAGCCGTTGCTTGCGTCACCCAAACGGTTTCATCACATGGAACCATTAGTCCCGATTCACATACGATCGCATCATTCTCAATTTCCTGAACCGTTTCTCCTAAATGGAGTTGAATCCCGCGATTGGCTCTATTAAGCTCCGAAGAACCACGCAAAAGTTGCTCGAAATGCCGTTGCACCCACGCATTATGCTTTGGCATTAGCGTTTGGCTACGCTGAAATAAATGAATTGTGAAATCATCCGATTCGGGTTGACAACGCAGATCACGCAATCGATGTTGCATATTCAACGCAAGTTCAACGCCACCAGTTCCACCACCAACAATGCCAAGGCTCAGATTCGGTGGAACATTTTCACTTAACCGATACCACCACTTTAGAAACGTTGCAATTGGTTTTGCGGCTACGTGGTGTTTAGAGTCCGGAAACGCTGACGGTAATTTTGGTGTGCTGCCAGTATCAATCGATACAACATCAAATGCGATCGCAGGATGATTAGCACATTGCACGCGATCATGGATCAGATCTAATCCGATAACGCGATCGCGGATGAAATTAACCTGAGCTATTTGACAAAGCGATCGCAGATTAATATGACATTCCTCATACGAGTAAAATCCGGCTACATGTCCTGGCAACATGCCCGAATACGGCGTATCTGAAGCGTCGCTAATCAGCGTTATTCGGACTCCGGGTAGAGGATGCATGGCAAACATGCGAAGCGCGATCGCGTGGCTGTGCCCACCACCAACCAGAACAAGATCTTTAGAAATAGGGTGCGTTGCTCGGTTCATCTCTCCATTCTAGAAAAGCCAGCGAATGAATTCTCCGTAAATCTTCTCTATTGAAATAAAACTGTTGGAATAAAACTTGCGTTGGGAAGAATAGAAAACATCCTGAGAGAAATGAACCCCGTGTGAGTAAAAAGTCAGTATGAAAACCCTAAAATTAGTGACTGGTCTAGCTTTAGCAGCATTAGTACTGTCAAGCTGCCGTAGCAATAATGTCGCCAACCAAGCAAAGGCACCTTTACCAGCACCTCAGACTTTTTCCCAGCCTACTGTTCCTGCCGCCAATCCTCCTCTCTCTCCCATCCCGATCGCAGGCATGATTCAAGTTACGAACGGATCAACGCGATTAACTGAGGTTGCAACAAATTCCTCTCAGCCTGACACGCCCGACCGTGATCCGTTTGCAGCATTACCGCCGGGTGACTTAAGAGCGAGCCCAACGGTGGCGGCTCAGTTTGCAGCAACTACCCCTCAGCCTGCTGCTACTAAGCCACAAGCCAGTAAATCACAGGCCAGCGCCAAGCTCAGCTTTAGCCAGTCGATGCCATTGCCAAGAGTACAAGTCAAACCAACGGCGCTAAGTTCGCAACCTGTGCAAACGGCGATTCTACCTGTCCCTGCGCCTATTACGGTTCTTCCTTCTTTACCCGTAGCGCCTCCCCCAGCCGAAACGTTTCAAGCAGCACCCCCAACCCTTACAAACTTAGCCGACACCGTAGCAATTACTGGTGTGCTGCAAGTGGGCGGTAAGTTGACAGCGATCGTGCAAGAACCCGACGCTTCAGCGCGATATGTGCAGTCTGGAGACTACCTTGCCAATGGGAAAGTTCTGCTGAAGCGCATCACCATGAGCAAAAACGGACAGCCTACCGTGATTCTTCAGCAAAATGGTCAAGAAGTGCTGAAAACGTTGGGTGCGTAAGCGCAGCCATTGAACAACATTCGTGACTCAACATCAAATAACGTCACAACAGGGTTGGTTTGAACCTCCAGAGACATCTAATGTTAGATGTCTCTTTTTATTAAGAGATGAATCATTTTGGAGAGTGAAACCAATCGGCAAACTCGATCGTTTAGATTGAAGGAAGCCTAGAGTTGAAGAAAATCCTTCCCATGAAGGAATCAATTATGCCGCATTCTAAACACGCTTCTGGTTCTCACGATCCGCTCCGCGAAGCTCCGAAGGGTTTGGCAAAGCCAAGGCTAGAAGATCGACGCGCTCTCACCTTTCAAGAAACTTACATTTGTCCGATTTGCCGCCACGGTCACATCGAGTCTCTGACCTTGATGGATGCGTTTGCCTGTAATTTTTGCCGTCACATCTTCACCGCCAATCTGCGAGAGCAGTCTATTCATGTTGAAGATAGTTCTCAACCCATGACTTGGCGGTGGACGGGGCGAAATTGGCAAGCCGCAAATCAGCTTGATGTCGATCTAACGGTCGTGATCTGGCTAGTAAGCGTGGCGCTGGTGGTCTTGCCTCCTTCGCTGATTTGGCTTTCGTCTCACGCTTTTCCACCGCTTGACGACAGCCCTGGGTCTTGGCTACCTACGGTTTGGCTCGGGCTGACTTTTGGGCTGCATTTTGCGTTTGTGTCGTGGTTGATGGCAGAACACTATCAGTTTCCGTTCTATGTCTCGACTAAGGTGCGACTGCAGCGGTTGTTCGATCAGCGTTAAGCAATTGCGGAAAAAGATTTAGCGTTTGGACGGGGGATCTGCCAAACCTTTTTCGCCTATCGTAGAAGCTGAACCTCCAGTGTAAAGCTCTCATTATGCCGATGGACTTCAGTGCAGCAATTCCCACGTTTATCATTACTTTGCGGGAGGGTGTCGAGGCGGCTTTAGTCGTTGGAATTGTCTTGGCATATCTCAATAAATCTAACAAATCTAATCTGAATGGCTGGGTTTACAGTGGCATCGGAACGGGCATTTTAGCCAGTGGTTTAGTGGGTTGGCTGTTTGTCTGGACGCTGCAACTTCTAGAGCGCTCAAATCAACCTTATGCGCCAGCCTTGAAACCGATTTTAGAAGGCGTGTTTGGAGTCGTTGCGATCGCGCTACTCAGTTGGATGCTGATCTGGATGACGAAGCAAGCTAAATCTCTCAAATCCGAGGTCGAACAGGAGATTGGTAAAGCGGTCAACCGTGGCGCAGGTTGGGGAATTTTTGGAATTATTTTCTTTGCAGTTCTGAGAGAAGGGTTTGAAACGGTTGTCTTTATTGCGGCTCAGTTTCAGCAAGGCTGGCTTCCGGTCGTTGGCGCGATCGCTGGGTTAATTGGCGCGATCGCGATCGGAATCGCGTTGTTCAAACTGGGGATCAAAATCAACTTACGGCAGTTCTTTCAAGTGATGGGTGTGTTTCTCCTGCTGATCGTTTCAGGATTGGTGATCTCAGCACTTGCCCATTTCGATAAAGGTGCGTTTATTCTGTCTCAGCTTGATTCGCGGTTTGCTTCGGTTTGCGTTGCCGCCACACAGCAGTCCTGCGTCTTAGGAAGTTTAGTCTGGGACACGTCGCAAGCATTACCAGCTAAACAATTTCCCGGCATTATTTTGCACACGCTGTTTGGATATGTGGATCATCTGTATTTCGTCGAAGCGATCGCATACGTTCTATTTTTGCTAACTGTCGGCGGTCTTTACTTGCAAAGCTTAGGTACAACATCGGCTCCTCCTCAGCGTAACGCCGTTGAAAGCTGATAAAATTTGGGCGCTAACCGACAGCATGATTTGCCAATTTATCAGAACGACTCGGGTGATGCTCCTAGCTTTGTCTGGAACAATACTTACAGTATTGAATCTGTAAAGTGTGAGCAGTCATATAGCGCTAGGTGAACAGTGGGATTTAAAAGATCTGAAGAAAGAAGCGATTTTTTGGAAGCGGCAGCACTTCAAAAGCTAATTGTTGCGGCTATGAAGAAAGCCTCTGAAAGACATCCGCAAGAGCTAGCGGCATTGCTACATCAAATTTGCGATCAATACAATGCCGCTAGTTCACAAGTTCAATCTGAAGTTGCAGAATTAATTCAAGAACTTAAAAACTTAGTTGGAGAGTTTGATACATCAACCTCAGCCAATCAAGCTTCAATCCCCTCAAATTCAAACCCCTCAAATCCAAAGAGGTGGATTGCGGTTACGGCTGCATGTGCTGTGGTCTCCGCTCTCAGCGTCATCGGATTTCAATCAGTGCGTCAATCTACTGCAATTAGCCCTCCGCGCAACTCCGAAGGAATCGCGCCTCAATCTCCATCGTGGGGCAACGAATCTGGCGTCAATTCAGCTTTAGATTCAGCGTGTTCTGGAGTCAATCCAAAGCGAGTAGCGGTCAGCGGCTATCGTCGCAGCAACGGGCAATACATCTTCCCTCATGAGCGAACTGCACCAAATCAAACTACGTCTGACAATTTAGCAACTTGTCGATGAGAATCTAAAGTCTGAAATTGGGAGTTCCGGCTTAGATGAAACTAGGTTTTGTCCCGATGAAGCCAGGTTTTGTCCAAAGTCTAAAATATTTTTCTCCACTTTCTAGAGATACGTGCTATTGTGGTTAAGGTCAAAACACCGCAAGGGTCGCTAGCTCAGCGGTAGAGCATTCGGCTTTTAACCGACTGGTCCCGGGTTCGAATCCCGGGCGACCCATAAAATAGCTGTTAGTTCGTAGTCTGTCAGTCGTCATTAGGAAAAACTTTTCCAGTGCGAGTTGTGGGCTACGAATTCTTTTTCCGGTACGATGAAAGACTCCCTTCAGCATAGACACTCATGGGCAGTACATTTGGGCATCTGTTTCGCATTAGCACATTTGGAGAATCACATGGCGGCGGTGTGGGTGTGGTAATTGATGGTTGCCCACCGCTCATTGAGATTTCAGCAGAAGAAATTCAGGTGGAGCTAGATCGGCGGCGTCCAGGACAAAGCAAAATTACGACGCCTCGCAAAGAAGCGGATCAGTGTGAAATTCTATCGGGCGTGTTTGAAGGAAAGACGCTGGGAACGCCGATCGCAATGTTGGTGCGAAACAAAGACCAGCGATCGCAGGATTACGATGAGATGTCGGTGAAATATCGTCCGTCTCATGCGGATGCAACCTATGACGCAAAGTATGGGATTCGCAACTGGCAGGGCGGCGGGCGATCTTCGGCGCGAGAAACGATTGGACGAGTCGCAGCAGGCGCGATCGCTAAGAAGATCCTCAAAGAAGCGGCAAATGTTGAAATCATCGCCTATGTCAAGCGCATCAAAGACATCGAAGCGATGATCGATCCGAGTGCTGTAACGATGGATCAAGTTGAGAGTAATATTGTGCGGTGTCCGGATGCGGAGTGCAGCGATCGTATGATCGATTTGATCGAGCAAGTCCGCAATCAGGGCGACTCGATCGGTGGCGTAGTCGAATGTGTAGCAAGACGGGTTCCGGTGGGGCTGGGCGATCCCGTTTTTGACAAAGTAGAAGCCGACTTAGCGAAAGCGGTCATGTCCTTACCTGCAACCAAAGGGTTTGAAATTGGCTCAGGCTTTGCCGGAACGCTGCTCACTGGAAGCGAACACAACGACGAGTTCTATTCTGATAGCGGCACAATCCGAACGATGACGAATCGCTCTGGCGGTGTGCAAGGCGGCATCTCGAATGGTGAAGACATTGTGATACGAATTGCCTTCAAGCCAACGGCAACGATTCGCAAAGAACAGCGTACTGTGACGAATGATGGAGAAGAAGTCACACTGGCAGCGAAAGGTCGCCATGATCCATGCGTATTGCCGAGAGCTGTGCCAATGGTTGAAGCGATGGTGGCGCTGGTGTTGTGCGATCACTTCTTACGGCAACGCGGACAGTGCGGATTGTCCTAGAAACATCTCACTCAGGTTTGTATCAATGTCTGATAGCTTCTATGCGCTAAGGGCCTTGCTAACACTGCTTTTCTGCCTGTTTCTTACGAATACCGTTTTATCTTTTCGTTGAACCTCAAATAGGTCAATTGCCTTAATTAAACCGCTCAGCTTTGCGTATCCGTAGTTGCGTGGGTTAAACCATGCTTGATTTGAAAGGGAAATGCCAATTTGCCCCAGCTCTGACCAGCCGCTGTCATCTTGAGTGTCAGCAACAGCACTCCTGAGTAGCGCAACCAGTTTGGCGTCTTGTCTCAACTCCTTCGTAGATTTCCTCGCCCCTGCGGATTGCTTTGCAGTATCTTTTGTGGCTAATACCTTGCACTGTTTCAACTCTTTCGTAGACTTCTTCGACTCGTTGGCAGGTGTAGATTTCTTCGACTCGTTGGCAGGTTTCTTTGCATCCGCAAGGTTCTCAGAAGGCTTAGCTTCTCTAGCTTGGCTG
The DNA here is from genome assembly GCA_019359275.1 of Myxacorys chilensis ATA2-1-KO14. Classification (GTDB taxonomy): domain Bacteria; phylum Cyanobacteriota; class Cyanobacteriia; order Leptolyngbyales; family Leptolyngbyaceae; genus Myxacorys; species Myxacorys chilensis. The sequence goes on from JAHHHP010000005.1 coordinate 45,374, forward strand.
AGCTTCTCCAAGTACAAAAATGTAGAACAAGCAGAGACAAAAGGGAGAGGTGTTTTCGCTTCACCAAATCCATACACCTTTAAGCCGTTGGTCAAAATACGCATTACCAATGGAGTGAAGTCGCAATCACTAGACACTATTGCAAAGGCATCTAGACGCTGCGTATACAGCAAATCCATAGCGTCAATAATTATTGCTGCATCAGTCGCATTCTTTCCTTTTGTATAGTCAAACTGTTGCACAGGGCGAATAGCACACTTATGCAAACAGTCCTCCCAAGACTTCATTGCAGGACTCTTCCAATTCCCGTAAGCCTTACGGATGTTAGCAACTCCGTATTTTGCGATTTCAGACAAAATGGCTGAGACTTTTGAAGCGGGAGCATTGTCTGCATCAATTAGGAGAGCAATTTTCAATTCCGATTGCTGCATACTCGACTAAGGTTTGACATCTACCTTGTCATTTAACCCATAAAGTAGCAGAAACCTATCGCCCTATTTGGGAAATGGCATGCCTTGCGTTGTTACCACAGACTAACCTTTATCCTGCGATCGAGGATGATAGATTCTCTTCTTGAGCGCCTTCACCAGGTAGTTCTAAACAGTAGCCTGCACCATAGACCGTTTTGATGTAACGGGGATGACGCGGCTCGGGCTCTAGCTTCGTTCGCAGATGTCGCACATGCACACGAATGGTTTCAATATCATCATCGGGATCGTAGCCCCACACCTCTTTGAGGATCTCGCTGGGGGATACCGTTTGTCCGTGACGCTGAAGCAAGCAGTGCAACAATTCAAATTCCAGGTGGGTTAGCTTCACCGTTTGACCAAACCAAATCGCTTCAAACCGCTCTGGAACCAGTACCAACGGGCCATAACTGAGAATTTCTGTATGTTTTGCCGCTTGAGGAATGCGATCAGTACGGCGCAACAATGCCCGAACCCGTGCCAGCATTTCTTCAACTTCAAACGGCTTCGTCAAATAATCATCCGCCCCTGCATTGAAGCCTTCTACCTTGTTTGAGGTTTGGCTGAGTGCCGTTAGCATCAAAACCGGGATGTCTGCCGTGCGATCGTCGCGGCGCAATCGCTGACAGATGGTAAATCCATCCACCTGCGGTAACATTAGGTCGAGCATGATCAGGTCGGGCTGAAGCTGCAACGCCATTGCTTGACCACGAATGCCATCGCCAGCTTGGCTGACATCATAGCCAGCCATCTCTAAATTGACGGCGACCAACTCAGAAATAGCAGCATCATCATCTATAACGAGTATCCGAGGCATTGTGTAAGGCGTTCTGCTAAAGGGTCTTCGATCCAAACTGAAATCTTCAAATAGTATGAAGATTCCTGCTCAGATTATACGCAAGGATCCTATTTCTTTCGCTATATAAATTTTATTACAAAAAAGAAATTTTTATGCCCTTAGATTAACCTTTTGTATCGGAGGCGTTACAAAGAATGATAATGCCGACTTTATTCCTGTTTATGTAGCGTTATCGGAGGTGTCCCTCCTCACGAAGCAGGTCGCAATCCCTTAATTCATTGCTTGACAAAGCATTAAATTATTGCCTTAACGATCACTCAATCCAATACACGTAGAGGAACGCTAGAATCTGATCCCCGATCGTTAGAATCTGATCCCCATAGAACTTTTTATCTACCAATTTGCTTTACAATTTGGGCAATCGATCGCTAACTAGTTCTCAAAACATCCTATGAGTATCGGATATGTTGCTCTCGTCCTGCACGCTCATCTACCCTTTGTGCGTCACCCCGAAAGTGATTATGTGCTGGAAGAAGAATGGCTCTATGAAGCGATTACAGAAACGTATGTCCCATTAATTCAGGTGTTTGAGGGACTGAAACGCGATGGAATAGATTTCAAAATCACAATGAGCATGACACCGCCGTTGGTGTCTATGCTGCTCGATCCGCTGCTGAAAGAACGCTACGACGAACACTTAGCGCAGCTAGAAGAATTGACTGAACTAGAGGTCGAACGCCACGCCCACAATGGCCACATGCGCTACTTGGCAGAACATTATGCCAAAGAATTTAACGGAGTGCGGCAGACTTGGGAGAAGTACGATCGCAATTTGGTTAAAGCCTTTAAGCAGTTTCTCGATAGCGGCAACTTAGAGATCATCACGTGTGGCGCAACGCATGGCTATCTGCCGTTGATGAAGATGTATCCGCAGGCTGTGTGGGCACAGCTTCAGGTGGCCTGTGAACATTACGAAGAAACGTTTGGTCGTGCGCCAAAAGGAATTTGGTTGCCAGAATGCGCTTACTACGAAGGATTGGAGCGCATGGTTGCCGATGCAGGGTTGCGCTATTTCCTTACCGATGGACACGGCATTCTTTATGCTCGTCCTCGTCCTCGCTTTGGCAGCTACGCGCCCATCTTTACTGAGTCGGGAGTCGCTGCGTTCGGACGCGACCACGAATCGTCGCAGCAAGTTTGGTCATCGGAGGTCGGCTATCCCGGCTCTGTGGAGTATCGCGAGTTTTACCGCGATTTGGGCTGGGATGCAGAGTACGAGTACATCAAGCCCTATGTGATGCCCAACGGTCAGCGCAAGAATGTGGGCATCAAGTACCATCGGATCACGGGAAAAGGACTTGGACTGTCAGATAAGCAGCTTTACGATCCGTACTGGGCGCGCGAGAAAGCCGCCGAGAACGCCGCTAACTTCATGTATAACCGAGAGCGGCAAGTCGAAAATCTTTATAGCATGATGCATCGTCCGCCGATCGTGGTGTCACCTTATGATGCAGAACTCTTCGGGCATTGGTGGTATGAAGGCCCGTGGTTTATTGACTACCTATTCCGCAAATCTTGGTTTGATCAGGGCACGTTTGCCATGACGCATTTGGCGGACTATTTGCAGGCCGAACCGACGCAGCAGGTCTGCCGCCCATCACAGTCAAGCTGGGGCTACAAAGGGTTTCACGAATATTGGTTAAACGATACGAATGCTTGGATTTATCCACACTTGCATAAATCCGCAGAGCGCATGATCGAACTGAGTAAGCGCGAACCGGCGGATGAGTTGGAATGGCGATCACTGAATCAAGCGGCAAGAGAACTACTGTTAGCGCAATCGTCAGACTGGGCGTTCATTATGCGAACTGGAACGATGGTTCCTTATGCCGTGAGAAGAACGCGATCGCACCTCCAGCGCTTCAACAAACTCTATGACGATCTAAACATGGGTAAAGTCGATTCGGGCTGGCTAGAGAAGGTCGAAGCGATTGACAATATCTTTCCCAGCATCAACTACCGCGTTTACCGACCGCTTTAGTTAGCGATTGCAGTAGCGATTAATCATAACAAGAGCAGAGATGATGCACATCCCTGCTCTTTGTTTTAGGTATCTTTTTAGATATTTATTTCACACCTGTGTTTGCAAGTGCCAACGTTAGCACAAAGCCAAGAACATGCCCAAAGCTCATGGATGCTAAAAATCCAGCAACGCTAATGTTATTGAATAAAGATTTAGAAAACGGTAACGGCATTCTCGCGCCGACATGCGGATATTTGATAGTGCGGCTAGCAATGAACAATACAAAAAGACAAGAGCCGATAATCAGGGGCGTTCCTTGCCAGTTAAATAATGCAGTGGATGGAGCCTCTGGAAATGCGGCGGCAAACAAATGAAGCATAGAGCTTACTCCCAAACCTTTTTTCTGTTCTCTAGTCTTTCGTATTTACTGATATCTAGCGTCCTTCCTATGTCGTACCTTCTGATCTGTCTCGTGAGAGATTGATCTAGGTTAAGTTATTTGAACTTTATGTAGGGGTACGATCGCAGATTAATTCTTAGGCTTGCATCAGCACTGTTTAAGAAGCGAGGCACACATGACATTTACGAATACAGACGCTACTACTTTGGTGTCTAAGTTCAAACAACTTCCGATTAATGACCAAATTGCGGCACTAGGTCAAATCTATTCCCAAGTAGCTGCATCGGTGCCATCCACTGCCTCAAAACATGTTGAAGATGTGGTGAAAGGAGTTCTGGGAATGCGCCATGAAGGACAACTTCATTTTCTAGAAGATGTGTTGTCTGATACCGATCGCGATGAAGTAGCGCTTGACATTAACCCAAGCAAAGCAATGGCAGAACTGGCTCCAGGCGATGGTGTTGAGCCACCACTTAGCGCATACGAAGCACTGACTCCAAGCGATCGCTTACTGGTCTGGTCTCAACTCGCTCGTCACATGGGCGACCAATTCATTGCGCTGCCTGCGGATTATCAAGTATCGGATGCTGCAAAAGAGGTGCTCACAGCGCTTCAGTCGGCGGGTACTGAAGACAAGGTGAATTTCTTGAGTCAGATTGTGTAATTTGATCATGTAATTTGACCTTCATTTCAGCCGTTTGACGCCCAAGAATAGTGTAGATTCGTAGTCTGTGACTCGTTATGTAAGAGAACACTAAATTACGGATTGCAGACTACGAATTGCACGCCTTATGTCATTAAATTCTCGGTCTTTGCGCGGTTCTTCCGGAGACGTGCGTACTCATCGCACGTTCTCTTGGGGTGAACGAACTTACATTATGGGCGTCCTTAACGTGACGCCCGATAGTTTTAGCGATGGCGGACAGTTCAATACGGTAGAGACTGCGCTAAGGCAAGCGCATCAAATGGTGGCCGATGGTGCAGATATCCTAGATGTGGGTGGACAATCGACTCGCCCTAATGCAGAAGAGGTGACGCTACAGGAAGAACTCCAGCGTGTGGTTCCAATCATTGAAGCGATTCGCCGCGATCGCACTTTTGATCAAATTCCGATTTCTATCGATACGACGCGATCGCAAGTCGCAGAAGCCGCGATCGCGGCTGGAGCCGATATCGTTAACGATATCTCTGGCGGAATGTATGATCCTCAAATTCTAACAACAACAGCAACGCTTGGTGTTCCGATCATTTTGATGCACATGCGTGGAACACCAAAAACAATGCAAACGTTAACAGAGTATGATGATCTAATTGAAGAGATCCTTCAGTTCTTAGAGCAACGAATCGAAGCCGCGATCGCAGCGGGTGTTAATCGCGATCGCATCATGATTGATCCGGGTATTGGATTTGCCAAAAAATACAATCAAAGTCTCGAAATCCTGCGCCGTCTAGATGAATTTCAGCGTTTGAAGTGCCCGATTTTAGTGGGGGTTTCTCGCAAGAGTTTTATTGGTCATATCCTCAATCAGCCTAATCCAAAAAAGCGAGTTTGGGGAACAGCCGCCGCGTGTGTGAGCGCGATCGCAAAAGGGGCTGGTGTGGTTCGCGTTCATGACGTGGCAGAAATGCGAGATGCCTGTCGCGTAGCGGATGCAGTCTGGCGATCGGCTACGCCACAAAAATAAAATATTCAACAAAAATAGTTGATCAAGCTTTCTGAGCAATCACATACACATGATTTTCAGGATATTGATCGTATTCAAGGTGAAGACATGTACACTGATGCTCATCCAGAAGCTTTAGGAAAGCGTTAACGCCCAGCGTGCTGTACTCAAAGTCTTGACCTTGAAATGTACTAGAAACCTCATCTTCCATGTCTACCCCCACAGGTGAACATCAGCACGCCATCAGCTTTGAGGGCATCGCATAGCTTTTTCATAACAGGTTCTTGCAGGTTTAGTGGCAGATGGAACGTGCCGTCCCAAGCAGCAATCAAGCTGTAGAGTTTGGGAGGAGACCTACAGCAGATATCTTCCCGATAAAAGGTAATGCCTAGATGCAGTTGCTTGGCTAAATCGATCATTTCCTCAGAAATATCCAGTCCTTCCACTTGAAATCCATGTTCGTTGAGGACTTTAATAAAACGTCCGCTGCTTCCACACCCTACATCAAGAGCGAATTGCTTCTTGTGCGTGAATTTGATGGCCCGCTCCAACTGCACGATTCCATAAAGCGAGTCCTGATGCTGAGTCTGCCACCACTCAGCAATCCGATTGTATCGAGCGGCTGTGTCTTCTGGGTGCATACTTAGCCCTACTTATGACTCTCTAAATTTTGTTTATTGTCTACGAGTTAGTTCAACTTACGCGACAACTAAAAATCTAAGTAGGTTAACGGCACAAATCAGCGGCGGTAGTCAGTCCTGAAGGCACCACCAGGGGCTTGAACTGTCCGCTGCATTTGATTTGTTAGGTGGCGCAAGGGATTGTAATTTCCATCAAATGCACCTCTGGATGTCCAGGACGTGGACCAAGATCAACCCAGCCATGCTTACGATAGTATGCTATTGCTCGGTGATTGCTTGGGCTGACTGACAACTGTGCTTTGCTGACCTCTAACTTCTTGAATACCTTAATTGCATACTGATTTAGTTCATCACCTATCCCTCCGCCTCGCGCTTCAGGAATTAAGTAGAACAAATTGACATAACCAAGTCTTGGTTGCTCACGCAAACGCATCTCGACTTGACCAACAATGTGTCCATCTTCTAAAACATGGACGCATCCCTCAGGTAACTCAGCAATCTGTTTTTGCAGCCAATCGAGGTATTCCTTTCCGTCTTTACCGTTTTCTTGATCAAAACGTTGTGCTCCATTCAAAAAGCTGCACTCGTAGGAATCACGGCGGAAGCATACGCACAGGTCAGCGTGACGAGCGAGATCGATAGTGGTAAAAGTGATCCCTTTTGGCATTGTTTGTAAAATCAATGCTCAGTTAACAGTTGAATTCCAACTGCTCTATTTTGCATCGCCTACAGATGAGTTCGACTCAGTGCTGAATGCCTCGCCAATTATCTTGAAGTACCCCCTACAGATAGCCTAAGCCATCTAACGACCTGTCCACCCGCCGCTAGTAACCTTTTGGACTCAACGCAAAGACGCTATACGGTCGGTGTGCAACGGGATTGTTAGACATCTGGCACTAACGGCAAACGACGGATACGAATACGGCTCAGCTCAACCGTAATGGCTGATCCTTGTTCTAGATCCTCCTCGCATTCAGCGATCGCTGTCAGCAAAAGATCCGTGAGCGCCTGGGCACGTAATCTTTCAATCCAAATGCGAATGACTGAAGGAGCGATCGCTACATCAAGTGCTAGCAGAGTATGAAAATCTGCATCAAGAGTCGCAACGATACGCCCCTCGTCTTTGGCTCTCTGAATAATGCCTGCATCTTCAGCTTCAGACATCCCAATTTCACCAACATGGATAGTGTCGATACCTGCATCACGCAACAACGCTGCCGCAGAGAGTGGCAATCCCTGATCAAGCAACAGTTTCATAGCGATTAGGAAGCTCAATGATGCGATCGTCCAAATAGGAAGAGGCAAAAATTAGGGCTTGTCGGATATCTTCCTCCTCTAGCTCTGGAAACTCTTGATGTAATTCTTCTCGATTAGGATAAGTTGCTAATAGCTCAATCACCCGACGAACCGTAAGGCGAAGATTACGAATGCAGGGTTGTCCATTCATCCGTTTTGGATCGCTCGTAATACGATCTAGTCTCATTAGAATGATTCCAACGCTTCACTATTATTTTAACCTTCAACGAGAATAGGTCATACCTGCAATACAGGCTCTGCATATCCATTCTCCATCATCACATGAGCCGTCTCCCATGCTGTCTTTGCGCCCGCAGCTAGAGCAAGTCAGCAAAATTGGGGAGCTTGGCGAAGCCAATCGCTTTGGGAACTGCGAAGCAACCGCACTCATCACCGCCACTTGGTCTGCCGCACTGAGCGTTGCACTAATTCTGTCGGTTGACATCGGTTGAAATCTCACTGTGTTTCGGACAGAATTATCGTGCCCAAAAAATAAGCGGCTCCATCCTATCGGTGGTTCCGCTTGTTATGTTATGAACTCCATCGCTTCAATCTTTTAAGAGACAGACGTTTCCCGCCGATCCTCAACTCGATTTGCGTCCGCGATCGCAACTGGAGATTCAACGCCATGTGCATCCACAATCGGGGCGTGGGGCGATCGCAGCGTCACCAGAATGCTCTTAATCACCACGGCAGTCGGCACAGCGATAATAACTCCCAACAAACCGCCCACTCGTGCCCCTGTCAGAATCGACAGAAACACCCAGACGGGGTTCAGTCCGGTCACACTGCCCAAAATTCTCGGTGCGGCTAAGTTCTCAATAATTTGCTGCACAATCAGCGAGGCAATTAGCACCTCAACACCGAGACCAATATCCCGTAAGGCGACCAAAATCGAGACGATCGCAATTCCAACTGACCCACCAAATGGAACTAGCGCCATCGTGCCGATCGTCAGTCCAAACAGTAGCCCAAAGGGAACTCGCAGCGTCAGAAAAGTCACCGTCAAGACAAATCCCATGCAGGTCGATGAGATCAATTGTCCAAAGAAAAAGTTTTGAAAGCTGAGGCGAATCGTTTCGGTAAACGGCTCTCGAATCCTGAGAGGCAGCCATTCGACCAAACTCTCCCACAAGCGATCGCTAAACTGTAGCAGATAGAACGTCAAAACCAACGTCAGCAGTACATCAAGCAAGCTTGTGACCGTCACTACCGCCAATCCTAAAATATCGCCCGCCAATCGCTGAAGCTGAATTTTGACCGGGGATGTGATTTGGTCTGCTAACACATCTAGACTGATCGGAAAGCCCGCTTTCTCTAACTGATCGTTTAAAAGAATCAGTTGTCGTTGTCCAGAATCGATCCATTCGGGTAAACGAACCACGAGTTGCTCAGCCTGCTGGAGCGCAATCGGCACAAGCGTCACGCCCAGCCCTAACAGCACCGCGATCGCAAACAAAAACACCACGATCGCCGCTCGTCCACGGGTGGCTCCATGTTGCTGCATGTAGCTCACTGGATAGTTGAGCAAAAACGTCAGCAGTGATGCCCCCAAGAGGATCACAATCAGCGAATTGAAGTAAGTAAAGATCGACGCTAACGCCCACGCATTGAGAACAACGAGTGGAATGAATAAAGCGATCGCGATCGCACGGAATAAGGGAGACAACGACTCCCACCAAGTTAATAGCCTGTTGCGTTGGGGCATGATGCAGCAAGAAGTAACGGTGACGTTCCTGACTCTTTTGGGAAGTCTCTAGTTATTATTATCTCTCTTGATCCCATTGTTCATCTTCCTTAATCACTACTCCCTGTCTTATGACTGATTTTCTAGAGCGTGACGAGAGCCGTCATATTAAATTGTTCCTCTATCTATTGCCTGTGTTCGGCTTTTTCCCAGCGCTCTGGACGCTCTATCGTCGGGGAGGCGGTCGCCAAGAGCGCGCCCTCAGTCGTCTGGTCATTAAGGTCTGCCTTGGTTGGCTAGTTGCCTATCTTTTGCTGGGATTTGGCGCGACTGCCTCAGAATCTTCCCAGATTCCAATTTTGATTACGGCTAGTCTACTCACCTCTGGTTATTTTTTGGTTAACTTCTGGATGATGGTGCAACTGTGGCAGCGCAAATCGATTGGATTACCCATCATCGGACGGGTGGGACGGATGCTTTGAGCTTAAGGTCGTGAAAGAAGGCTCGGATTTGCCCTCACCCCAACCCTCTCCCGCAGGAGAGGGAGCAAGAGTTGATTCCCCTTCTCCCAGTGGGAGAAGAGGCTAGGGGATGAGGGCACGCCTCCCAAACTTAGCCCAAGCACTGGATCGTTTGATTCAATTCATGCCCCTAAGCGGTGGAGCGCCAAGGCTTCTTTCAAGTGCTTCATGCCAATTTTTGCCGTTTCTCCTTCCCCTGCTGCGAAGAATGCAGCCGATCGCGCGATCGCACTAATCTCTCCCCCCGTCAGCGCAAATTTTTCCGCCAACTCTGCCCAATCAATATCCTCATCTAGCGGAACGTGAGGCGCAAACGCTTGATTCCACAACAACCACCGCGCCGCTAAATCGGGAGTTGGAAACTTTAGAGTGAACTGAAGCTGCGATCGCACCTCAGCCCGGAGTGCAAGCTGCGATCTCACGCTAAATACAGTCAAGCCTCGCTGCGATCGTCGCGACTGAAGCAACTTAGCCATCTCAACTGACGGTAGCGCCGACATCCGCCCAACCCAAACCTCAGCCGATCGAATCAGCAACACCATCGGGGCTTGAATCGTGATCTCTAATATCAATGCACGCTGCTCGGCGGGCGTTAGCACTGCCAAATCAACTTCTACAAATGGCACGTCTAGCCGATTTGCGATCGTCCGGGTTGCCATCGCCTTGCCTGTTCCAGGTTTGCCTGTCATCAGGACGACCGTTCCTGGCGAGTCCCCTCCGGTTTGAAAGTCCCATGCCACATCAACCTGATCGCAATGCTGAATGCGATCGCCCAAATGCTTGAGCGACTCCTGCAATTCTTCCGGCAACACCAACGGCGCAACTTGTTCTACCTTCGTTGCTTGGCAAAATTGAACCCATCCTGGCCCTAATACCTCTGTTGCCTCAGTGGGTATCAGTTCTGCGTTCCACTGCGGCAACTCCGACAATAAATAATCCACCCACTCATCTGCCACCTTGAAGGTTCGACTGAGCAATGGCAACGGTAGCTCATTGTCAAGCTCGACTAGCTGATGTCGAAGTAATGCTCCTGCTTCGGTTAGCTGCGATCGCGCCGCTCTCCACTCGCCATCATTTCGGCAGAACAACCGCAACGCTAAATCTACCGTCGGCAAATCCTGACACTCGCGGCCTGTCTGCAAATATCCATACAGTAGGGCATATCGTCGATGCACTTCCGGCGCAAGCCCCACGAGCAGTACATTTTTCTCAAACGCAGACAGATTGAAGCGATCGCACAGCGTCGGTAAGGCTAGTTTAATCCCGCGATCGCGGCTGGCTTGAATCCGCGCTGCCATCTGCTGCTGATACGTCTCCGGATGTCCCTCCGAATCCGCCTTCTTTCGTGCTGGCGGCGTGTCATAAGACGCATTTCCCTCCAGGCTCACAATCCCTTTCCACCAATGACTCGTCACCCGGTCGGCTTTCGTCTGAGCCACCCGCTCCACTTCTTTCAAATCTTTGCGTTGCCGAGCCACCGTCATCAACAGCAGCTTCTCTAGCCAGTTAAGTTCAACCTTGAGATAGGTCCAATTGTCTAAAAACGGCTCAGTTCGCTCAGCAGGCATGAATCACCTATCCAAAAAAGGTGAATGTATAGTACTCTACTTCGCCCGTCTCAGCACTTCAATCGGTAACCCATCTGCATCCGCAATAAAAGCAACCTCATACACGCGATCGCCGATCATCTGCTGCTCCGGCTCCAGCAAAATCTTCAGAGACTGCGACTGTGCCTCTAACTTGTGCCTCAAATTTTCTAACCAATGGGTCAAATCATCCGCCTCTTGGGTCAAATCAAACGACGAATGATAGTACCCCACATAATGTTCATCCCCAAACGCATCTGGCGCAGGCTTCGGCTCCGGAATTTGGATCAATTCAATTCGTCCGCCCAATCCTTCCATCCAACACGCCAGCGTATAACCCGTCGTGAATCGTTCACAGACCGAGAATTCTAGCTGCTCATAGAATGCGATCGCTCTGAAGATATCCGCCGTTCGGATCGAAACGTGATGCATAAGCACTAGGGATGAGGGATGAGGGATGAAAGGGATAGTTAAAGACTTCTCTAATCTTATCTAGTCAATCAAGAAACCTAAGCACAACCCAACCAGCCCCAAAATTCTTCTCGTTCATCCCTCATCCCTCTCTTCTCTCTCTTCACTCAAACAACCGAAAATACGGATACCTCACTGGCGCACCCGGCTCTTTCTCCAAGTCAAAATTAATCACGTCCCAACACGGCTCCTCTTTCGGATCGGGACTAAACTCGACTGGCAATCCATAGAGCCTCGGCTTTGGCGAATCGTTCTGTCCCCGCCACGGCGTACTGCGCTCCAGATAGGTGCTAATCAACTCCTTATAGCGCTGAGCAATCACAACTCGCGTTGCTCGATAGCCCTGCGTGTAAAGCCGGTCGAGCGCTTCATGAATCTCAAAGCGAATGCCATCTGGATGAGTGTGTTGCCGATACCATTCGTCCTTCCAAAGCCGCCAATGCCGCCCCGATTGCAAATGAACAAGCTCTGCCGTATCAGGACTCGCTTCAAACGCGCCATGACGAGGACATAAATAGGTATCCGTTAAAGTGAGCGCCGGAATCGTCTGACGACAGTGCGGGCACTGGATTTCGGGTCCGAAAATGGGATATTGGAAACTGGAATTGATCATGAAACGCGAACGCTCAAAGTTTGTGTATGCGCCTGCCCTCGTGAAATCATTATAACTGCGATAATTTTCTGCTCCCCTAGAATCATTCTCAACCCTAGTGAATAATCCCAATCCATTTCCAATCCCAACGCCACCATTCTGGACTCAGCCCGACCTCTCTCAAGCTGCCTTTGTCGCCCCAAATGCTACGGTAATCGGCTGGATTGAAGTGGCAGCAGGGGTTAGCATCTGGTACAACGCCGTCCTTCGCGGCGATGTCGAACGCATTTGTTTAGGCGCAAGTACCAATATTCAAGACGGAGCTATTGTGCATGGTGATCCTGGCAAACCCACCGTTCTTGAAGATTTCGTTACGGTTGGGCATCGCGCTGTGATTCACAGTGCCCATATTGAGCGAGGCAGCTTAGTGGGCATTGGCGCGATCGTACTCGATGGCGTCCGTGTCGGGGCGGGCAGTATCATTGGCGCAGGCTCAGTCGTGACAAAAGATGTACCTCCGCGATCGCTCGTCGTCGGCGTTCCTGCCAAACCTCTGCGCGATCTTTCCGATCCCGAAGTTGTTCATCTGATCGAACATGCCCAACAGTACGAAAAACTGGCCCTCGTCCACGCTGGCAAAGGCACAGATCTAGGCTTTCATGTACAAATGTAACTAACCTGAGAAGACTACTTTGAAAATGTCACCAAATGCGATAGAAATTAAAGAATAATGAACACCCTTAATGAGGAGAAAGCACTAGTATGGATTGGCGCGTATTGGTGGTGTTGCTGCCCGTTTTGTTAGCCGCAGGTTGGGCAGTCTCTAGAATTGCTCCAGCCGCGATCGCCCAGATCAAGGGCTTTCTTGATAGAAGACAAGCTTAAGCAATTTCAGATTTAGTGTTACGTTAACCGACCCTTCTAAATTTAGAAGGGTCGGTTTTGTTTTCGGTAACATTTGTTTTCGGTAACAAGCGTGAGAGGAAAAACGATGCTTCTCAATCAGCCCTTGGGCTAACCTGATCACACCCATCGCTAAAGCACCAGACAGTTAGCGAAATCTGAAAAAAGAATTGGGTCCACTGTCATAAATATTCAAACGTCCGAAGCCGAGGAATTGACCATGAGACTTCTCTCCGGGTGGAAACGCCGTCACGCCGAATAGATAGACCCCGCCATAATCTGGATTCGAGCGGGGAGAGAGTGCGATCGTCACCGTCTTACCCGCTGCGATCGGTGGGTTAAACGTCACGGTCACCGCTTTTGTTTTGGGGTCACTCGTCGTCGCTTGGATCGGTAACGTTGCCCCTAGACGTCCTCGCTGACCCTCAAAGGCTTTTGTCTCATCGATTGAAAACCTGACAGTATCCACATTCTCATCTTGTGCGATCGTCACTCTTTGCAATGGCTCTCCCGAATTTTCAGGAATCGTCAGCGTGAAGTAATAGGTTACCACCCATGCCCGGACATAGTTTTGAGTCGTCGAGGCTCCTTCTAAGCGAGGCGGCGATGTAAAGAAAACAGTTCCATCGGATAGCTGAACGGCTCGAGCAGAAACGCCGCTTAAAACAGCCATACTAATCATTCCAAGAGAGAGAAATCTTCCTTTCGTGAGGGCTTTCATTCTTATGTATTAGTTGAGGTAAAAATACTCAGTTTTCTTTATGATACAAACTCGATTGACTTCACCGTGCCTTGAAGAGATTCGTCACACAACGTCTGTTGGGCTACATCATCTTGATCTAGATCTATTTCTGTCTTTTAAGCTATTTTTAACTTCTGTTAAGTTGAATCTTTCTCTATTACAACTCGCTCCATAAGTAGGTAGGCGAGATTAAACGTAAGATAAAGGAGATGCTAAATCCTTCACTCTGCTTGAGCCAATGCCCGCCCCTTTACGAATCGTTCTGAGCGAGGAATCCGACCGGACGCTCCAGGAATTGCGAGTTGCGCCGAAGGTCGCGCAGCAGATCAAAGACCGCGCTCATATGATTTAGCAATGGCGGTAATCAGAGGAATGGAAGCACGGAGTCAAACGGGAGGATACTCACTTGAGCGTTTTCGGTTTAAATCCGCCTAGCTACTTACAGGATTTGACTCAGTGATTTCATCATTTGATTCTCAATTTCACACGTTTGATCTTTGATTTCAGACATTGATCCCGCGCTATCTATCCACTGAATGTGACAGGAAACAACTGCGACATTTGAAACCTATAGCTTAAGGAACGGATACGGGTAAAGCTCAACCGGAAGTGATCTGTTACATCCGCTATGACATCCATTGCCAATGAAAAACCTTTGCGTAAGTCCTGATTCAGTTAAATTCGTCTCTTCAATGCGAATTACACACTACATCATCAGTAAACTCTACATTTTCGTCAGTAGATAGATATGATACCGTACCCAAATCAAGTTTCCCTGTCAAAACCCAATGCGGCTTAAGATCAATCGACGCCAATCGATACTAACTGCTAGCGCGATCGCGCTCACCTCAATTAGCGCTGCTGTCGGCTGGTATGTGTTTATTGCAGGCGCTCCGCAACTCGATCCGCCGCCCGCAGAAACCGCAACCGGACTTCAATTTCAAATTAAAAGTTTTTACAGCGACGCAATGGGCGAAACTCGTCGCTACGGACTTGTGTTACCACCTGGATACGATCGCCACCCCGACCGACGCTATCCAGTCGTTGTCTTACTACACGGCGGACACGGCGACGAATGGGACTACGAGAAAAAAGCGCGACTCACCTCGGTATTGCACGATCTTTACGTCAAAAAAGCCTTTCCGCCCTCAATCATCGTTACGCCCGACGGTAGCGATGATCGCGGCAGCAGTCCATTTTGGGATCCAGACTATTACGACGGTGAAAACGGCAAAGTCGCCACGCTGATCGGCGTTGATCTCGTTAAGGAAATAGAATCGCAATACCGAACACAGATTGAACCCCAATTTTGGGCAATGGGAGGACTATCTTCTGGAGCGTGGGGCGCACTGAACATCGGCTTGCGATATCTCAATGAGTTTCATATTTTCTTTAGTCACACTGGCTATTTCAAAGATGAAAGTGGCGATCAAAACAGTCCGTTGCTGTTGATCGATCAAATTTCTCCCGAAGAGCGACAAGATCTGCGAATCTATCTCGATGCAGGAGAGGCAGACGAAAAATTCTTAGACGCCACGCAAGAGTTTCATCAAGCCCTCGATCTCATAGGCATTCAGAACGAGTTTCATGTCTTTCCGGGTGGACACGGCATTGTCGGTCAAGATGTCGGTTGGAACTATTGGCATCGCCACCTAAAAGATTCGTTACGCTTTGTTGGAACTCAGTTTAGAATGGCTCAGCGAAAGCAGGGCGCAAATTAATATGTTTAGCGAATTAATCGCGCTCCACCGCTATTTTTGAAAAACTTTATTTTTTGAGAAAACTTGATCGCAAGCTGCACAGATGGAATGAAACAGCGAAACCGGACTGATACGCTCTCTCGTCGAAGCCGACTGGGGTTATGGATCGCGACAGTGCTAACCGGGGTAACAGGGTTGGTCAACTTACTTTCGGCTGTGACGCCGAGTGTTCCCAGGCGATCTGCTTTGCTGGGGCTGTTTCTCCCGTTTTCTGTGCAAGCAGGAGGACATTTGTTTGCCGCCCTCTCTGGATTTGTCTTAATTACCTTGGCGGTGAACCTAGCTAGACGAAAGCGAATGGCTTGGTATATTACAGTCATTCTATTGGGACTCTCGATCGTCAGCCATTTGATCAAAGGCTTAGATTTTGAAGAAAGTACGCTCGCGATCGCGCTTCTCGCCCATCTGTTTTTGATCCGCAGACTCTATACCGCTCAATCCGATCCTCCATCGAGCGCTCAAGGCATTCGCATTCTGATCGTTGCCGTTCTATTTACCCTAGCGTACGGAACCGCCGGATTTTATATCCTTGATGGCTATTTCAACGTCAACGGCACTCCGGTTAACTTTAGTTTTAAAGATTCGATTCTCCAAACCCTAGCGATATTCTTTACAGCAGACAACGCTGGATTAGAACCAAGGGGACGGTTTGCGCTTTTCTTCGCCAATTCGATTTATGCAGTCGGAGCCATTACCTTAACCTATGCGTTACTCATGGTCTTGCGTCCTGTGTTGCTGCGCGGCGATCCGGCAACGTTAGTTGATCGCGATCACGCGCGATACATTATTGACGAGCACGGACGGTCTTCTCTAGCACGCTTGGCACTGCTGCCTGACAAATCTTACTATTTCAGTCCGTCGGGTCAAAGCGTTGTGGCGTATGTTGCCAAAGGTCGAGCCGCGATCGCGCTCGGCGATCCGATTGGCCCACTGGACGATCGATGGGAAACGTTGAAGGGGTTTCAATACTTTTGCGATCGCAACGATTGGTTTCCCACCTTCTACGAAGCGATGCCCGATCAATTGCCACTTTACAAATCGTTTGGCTACCGTTGGGTGCAAATTGGCGAAGAAGCGATCGTCGATCTGCACGCTTTCAACCTCAAGGGAAAAGCCAACCAAGATTTTAGAACCGCCATCAATCGATTCACCAAAGCCGGATATCGATTTCAAGTCTACGAACCCCCGATCGACAGCACTCTAATTGATCGATTAAAGCCTGTCAGTGATGAATGGCTGCAACTAAAGCAAGGATCAGAAAAGCAGTTCTCGATCGGATGGTTTGACCAAGATTACTTGCAGCAGTGTCACATCGCCGTACTCTACAACTCCAACGGTAAAATCATTGCTTTTGCCAATTTACTTTCAAAATATCAACGTCACGAAGTCACCATTGATTTGATGCGCCATTGCCACGACGCCGAAAAAGGCACAATGGATTTTCTGTTTGCATCACTATTACAGCACTTCCAGCAAGCCGGATACGACAGCTTTAATTTCAGCTTATCCCCTCTTGCCGGAGTGGGAGAATCACCGGGCGCTCATCGAGTCGAGAAAGGATTGCACTACTTCTTCGAGCATCTTAATCAGTTCTACAACTTTAAAGGACTGCATCAATTTAAAGAAAAATTTCGCCCCCAGTGGGAACCGCGCTACTTGGTTTATCCCAACGTCACAACACTGCCCGATATTGCCGTAGGACTCGTCCGTGCCGATTCGGGCGATCGCTTACTCGACTACTTAAAGCCAGGAACCTAATCTGCCTCACTTCTACAACTGGGAGAAATTAAGAAAACTCTGATTTCAAAGTACCGATCGCGCCATTCAATAACTCTCTCTAAGAAGTCAAACGCCCTGTGTTATGAGAGAGAGATTGAGCTATCATAAGAATTCTGAACTCACTAATCCGTCCAAACCGTTCCTTAGACCCTAAGGAATGAAGGTGTAGGCTGCACATTTTCCGGATGTGCATACGCATCAGCAGGAGGCGATTTTTTTACGGAGACAACCAGGAAAACAATTAGCATGGTCAATCAGAACACAGTAGCTATGGATGTCGGTTTTACCCACGAAGACTTTGCGGCTTTACTAGACAAATACGACTATCATTTCAGTCCGGGAGATGTCGTCGCCGGAACCGTATTTAGCCTAGAGCCGAGAGGTGCGCTGATTGACATTGGTGCTAAGACGGCTGCCTATATTCCAATTCAAGAAATGTCGATCAACCGCGTGGACAACCCCGATGAGGTGTTGCAATCCAACGAAACGCGGGAGTTCTTCATCTTGGCTGACGAGAATGAAGACGGACAGTTGACGCTCTCGATTCGCCGGATTGAGTATATGCGGGCATGGGAGCGGGTTCGCCAACTCCAAGCCGAAGATGCTACGGTGCGATCGATTGTATTTGCCACCAACCGAGGCGGAGCGCTGGTTCGCATTGAAGGACTGCGCGGCTTTATTCCTGGCTCTCACATCAGCACTCGCAAGCCGAAGGAAGAATTAGTCGCTGAAGAGCTACCGCTCAAGTTTTTAGAAGTAGACGAAGAGCGCAACCGTCTTGTTCTGAGCCATCGTCGGGCGCTGGTTGAGCGTAAGATGAACCGTCTGGAAGTTGGCGAAGTCGTGATCGGCACGGTGCGCGGCATCAAGCCTTATGGTGCGTTCATTGACATCGGTGGCGTTAGCGGTTTGCTGCACATTTCTGAAATTTCTCACGATCACATCGATACGCCCCACAGCGTGTTCAATGTGAATGACGAAGTGAAAGTCATGATCATTGATCTCGATGCTGAGCGGGGCCGGATTTCGCTCTCGACGAAGCAGCTTGAGCCAGAACCGGGCGATATGGTGAAGAACCCAAGTGTGGTGTACGAGAAAGCCGAGGAAATGGCAGCGAAGTATCGCGAAACGGTGATGCAGCAGCAACAGGGCGGAGCACCGGCTGCGGTTGCAGAAGCTCCACCTGCGATCGAAGCACCTACAGAAGAGGAGGAATTAGAAATTCCTTCCGCTGTTGAGGAGCCGGAAATTCCTGAAGCCGTTGAAGAGGCAGCCGTTGAAGAAGCGCCTGAAGCGACTCCAGAAGCAGAGTTAGCGCCTGTCACTGAAGAATAAATCGCAACTCTACAAAGCGATTAACACTGTAAGAGGGAGCCATCCCTCTTTTTTTGTGAACTGATTCAAAGCACCCCGATTGGCTCTACTAGCTTCAAAAGAGCGCATGTTGTAAAGATCTAATAATTCTCCGATGGAAAGACAGAACCTTGTTTAGTCGGAATCTGGAGATCTAATATAGAGACAGTAGCGTTAGGCAAGTGATCCTTATCGAAACGGTTTACGGTCATCTTCAAGGTCTCAAATCTAGTCAGTTAAAGCAGTTGCAGCGCTTGTACCATCAGCGTCTACCTGGCGATCGCATCACCACGCCAGAATTCGCCCAGCGCCTCGCTGCCATCAGTACAGACTTGAACCAGCCTGTCTGTGCTTATATCAATCGACGCGGACAAGTGATTCGCGTTGGCGTCGGCACCCCTAGGCAAACCCAGATTCCGCCGCTAGAACTCCCTCGCTACGGGGCAGAGCGTCTGTGCGGTATTCGCTGTATTGCGACTCAACTCAAACAAGATCCGCCTGGAGAGTCAGCGCTGACCGCTATGGCAATTCAGCGACTTGATGCTCTTGTAGCGCTAACTCTTACAGGTGGCGGTTTCGAGCGGCGCGGCGGTGGCGTCACCGGATATGTGAAAGCGGCCTACCTAGCGCATTTGGTTCCCCACCCAGAAGCCAACTGGACGGTTTCGCCTGCCCTTAGTCTCGATATCATCGCTAATCAAGATTTTCTAGACCTAGTTGAAGGACTAGAGGAAGAATTTCAGCGCGAATCGGCCGGGCAACAGGTGGATGGCGATCATGATCAGGTGTTGGTCGTAGGGGTGCAGACGGCTAATCTATCACCACAGCGCTTTGAGGATGGTCTACAGGAATTGGCTCGGTTGGTGGATACCGCAGGCGGAGAAGTGCTACAAACGTTGAAGCAAAAACGTCCTCGTCCTCATCCTCAAACAGTAGTCGGCGAAGGAAAAGTGCAGGAAATTTCGCTCACGGCACAGACGATCGGGGCAAATTTGATTGTCTTTGATCGTGACCTGTCACCGGCGCAGGTGCGAAACTTGGAGACTCAGATCGGCATTCGAGTTGTCGATCGCACTGAAGTGATTCTCGATATTTTTGCTCAACGAGCGCGATCGGGGGCGGGTAAACTCCAAGTCGAGCTAGCTCAATTGGAATACATGCTACCCAGGCTTGCAGGACGCGGACAAGCCATGTCTCGATTAGGCGGCGGCATCGGCACCAGAGGCCCAGGAGAGACAAAACTTGAAACAGAACGAAGAGGTATTCAGCGACGCATTTCGCGGCTTCAGCAAGAGGTGGATCAGCTCCAGGCGCACCGTGCGCGGTTGCGGCAACGTAGGCAACATCAAGAAGTTGCCTCGATCGCGGTGATTGGCTATACCAACGCTGGTAAATCTACATTGCTAAATGCGTTGACCAATGCAGAGGTCTATACCGCCGATCAACTCTTTGCTACGCTCGATCCAACGACTCGGCGGCTGATGGTTTCCAATCCAGAAACCCACGCGTCAACGTCGATGCTGCTCACGGACACCGTAGGATTTATCCATGAGTTGCCGCCTTCATTGATGGATGCGTTCCGCGCCACATTAGAGGAAGTCACCGAAGCTGATGCCTTGCTGCATGTGGTGGATCTATCCCACCCAGCGTGGCAAAGTCAGATTCGAGCAGTGATGCAGATTTTGTCAGAAATGCCTATTTCTCCTGGGCCAGCCTTGGTTGCATTTAATAAAATTGATCAAGTCGATGGGGCAACCCTAGCGATCGCACGGGAAGAATTTCCTCAAGCCGCGTTTATTTCAGCTCACGAGCGGTTGGGCTTAGAAACGCTGCGGCAACGGCTCTGTCAATTGGTTAGCTATGCAGTATCCACATGAGCGTGATTCAGGCGGCGAAGTATCTTCAACTGGATCAGTTTCTGAACCCATTGAGGCTGCCAACGTTGCAGGGCACTTCACGTCTGCTCGATTATGTGTTGCATCAGGAATCCAACTTTGTCCCAACTACCACCTCAACGGGTGAAACGGACTACCGAAAATCAAAAATTCTCTACGAGTTTCCAGACTTATCTCAGTGGATGGTGCAACAGGTAGAAGCGGTGTTGCCGACTGTTTTTACTCAGTTGAACCATCCGCCCTTTCAGGTGTCGCAGATCGAGATTCAGCTAACGGCGCACAATAATGGCCACTATTACAAAATCCCCAACGACAATGGCAGCGCTGAAGTGGCCCGCCGAGAACTATCGTATGTGTAATAGATCGCTCAGGCCTTCTTCGCTCCTGCTCCGTGTAAAACACCGATAGGTGTCTGAAAACCAGGTACAAGAACCATCTTGTACCGTTCAGCCTTCCAATCAGCTCTTAACTGCTCATCAGAGGGCACTTCAGAATCTCCCTCTGGATCAGAACCAAGATTGAAAGCCAACAAATAAACAGTCCATATTCCAGAATTAACAGCAACTTTCTTCATGGGCTCATTCAAATCCAGCAAACTCGTGATCCCAATGTTGCCGGAATCTATTACTAAGGGTAAGGCAATTACTTTTTCTGCTTGTCCGAACTCAGGTCTTTGTGCTGAGGAATAGACCTCCATCCAATGGTTATTCAAATGAGCAGCAGTCCCAAAGCAAATCGTTTTTCCATTGGTGATGTAGCCTTGTCCATAACTACCAAGGTCTGAACGGTTATCATCAGGCTCGGAGTAGAAGCTTTCAGGACACGGATCAGTCCCACTGTCATACACAAAAAACTGGTAATGGTCAGCATCGATTCTAAATTCTGTCAGTAATCTCATACGTTCATTCTTAGCTAATGCTAGCTGTGTTGTGGGCAGTGATGTTGACAGAGCGACTGACCGCGATGTTGAAACTAATCCAAATACTGTCGTCCCCAGTCCTGTTAACGTCAACAGCTTGCGCCGCTTCATATTCTTAAACTGCCTAGTAAGGGGTGTTAAAACACTGTTTGGATAACATTACGGTAACTTGATGCTGAGCACTGAACCTGTAATCTCCACTAAAACTAAATCATTGGACTTTTTCCGCATATTACCCTCGGTAGGAGGATTACCAGGACACTTTCCGTATATTTTTAAGAATTGGGGTAGAAACCGGATGGTACGAGTCAGCAGAAACGTCGGTGACCATTGAGCCGCGCAATAACACGATTGTCTTCTTCCCAAGCTATTATCTCCATGAAGTCTTGCTAGTGCTGTGCCCGTCCCGCGCCTTTGCCCAAAGTCGGTTCACGCTAAATGGTTGGATCTGTCATTAGCGCTTAAAATTTAAGAAATATTACTATTGAAAGACTATGGCTCCTACTGTTGAAATCTACATCTGGAGTACTTGTCCCTTCTGCGTCCGGGCGAAAGCATTGCTCGATCGCAAAGGCGTTCAGTACACCGAATACAATCTAGATGGCGACGAACCTGGACGCATGAAAATGGCGGAGCGCTCAGGTGGACGGCGTTCTGTCCCACAAATTTTTATCAACGATCAGCATATTGGCGGCTGTGATGATATTCATGCCCTCGATCGGGCTGGAAAACTTGATGCACTGCTGCAAGCAAGCTAAAGCAATTTGCGGTCAAAAACGGTTTCTCGTTGGCAACAGATGGGCGAGCAGGTCAGTCTTGCTCCGTTACATCCGCTGCGAAATCTGCTGCCAGCCGAATTCAACACCTTAGGACATTACTCGTGAAATTTGCATTCATCATCGATCCGATCCATCGCCTCGACCCCACTCATGACACCAGCGTGGCGTTTATGGAAGCTGCTCAAGAGTTAGGGCATGAAGTGTGGGTGACGCAACTCGATCGCTTAAGTGTTGTCAGCGGCAAGGCGTGGGCATTGCTCGAACCCGTAACGCTGACCCCTGTGACACTAGGTGAAAATCGATGGGTCGCGATCGCGCAGTGGTACTCGATCGGAGAAGCGCTATTTCAACCGCTCGAAGAGATGGACGTAGTGTTCATGCGAAAAGACCCGCCGGTCGATGAGGCGTATCTTTTTGCCACTTATATTTTGGATTACATTGACCCGGCAAAAACTCAGGTGGTCAACTCGCCTAGAGGCATTCGAGCCGCCAATGAGAAAATGTATGCCCTGCAATTTACGGATGCGATTCCCGATACAATCGTCACCCAAGATAAGCAGGTGATTCGTCAGTTTTTAGACCGCGAGGGAGCGGCAGTGCTGAAGCCACTCAACGGCAAAGCGGGGGAAGGCATTTTATTTTTGCAGCCGGGTGATCGCAACTTCAATTCATTGATCGAAATTAGCACTCAGCAAGGGAAAGTGCCAATCATGGTGCAAACCTATTTACCCGCCGCTAAAGATGGTGATAAACGGATCATTCTGCTGAATGGAACGCCGATCGGAGCCGTTAACCGAATTCCCACAGGCAATGAGTTTCGAGGAAATATGGCTGTGGGAGGCCGCAGCGCCCAAACCGAAATTAGCGATCGCGATCGCAAAATCTGTGCGATGTTAGCTCCCGCACTACAGCGCGATCAACTCACCTTTGTTGGCATCGATGTAATCGGCGGCTATTTAACCGAGGTGAATGTGACCAGTCCAACGGGCGTGCGAGAAGTTGATCGGCTTGATGGCAGCAAATTGGGGCATCAGGTCATTCAGCAGATTGCGCAGCCGCATTAGGGCAGCAAATCTTTCTCAGATGGTTTAAGCAGAGGTTTAAGCAAAATTACCCTAAGTGATGTGTATTAAAGCACACTTGATTTTGGCTCTTGTCCTCGCTGACCCCTTCTTGATTCCCGTGATAAAATTTCTATCAATTAAGCCCAATCAGGAGTTGCTTGGAGAGATGTTAACGGCAGCAAGCCCCCTTGCGTAGTCAGCTTGTTCTCTCCCTGATAATAAAAAGAACGTAAAACGCGATCTATCCATGCTTGTTCTCGGTGTAATGCCGTTCTACCTAACCCATGGTTAAGCATCTTGAGTGGCGACGAGTCTTGACAACCGTGCTGACTACCGTGTGGGAGAGCGGACGAATTTGGATCACCGCTTCGGCAGTGACAAGCTGCCTGATTGGTCTGCGCGTGAGCGGCGTGCTGCAAACTTGGGAATTGAGCACGGTGGATCAGTTTTTTCGGCTGCGTCCAGCTGAAGCGATCGACGATCGCATCGTCATCATTGGTATGAATGAAGAGGACATTCAGCAGTTGGGTTGGCCTCTATCTGATACACAACTAGCGGCAGTGCTGCAAACGGTTCAAGCGGCAGAGCCACGAGCCATAGGGGTTGACTTTTATCGGGATATTCCAGTCGGATCGGGCAATTCTGATCTGCTCAGTACATACCAATCCATGCCCAATTTAGTGGGCATTGAGCAGCTAAAAGATCGCGAGGGGTCAGGTGTGGCAGCCTCTCCGAAGCTCAAACGGCTCGGGCAAGTTGGCTTTAACAATATTGTGTACGATAGCGATCGCAAGATTCGTCGGGCGCTTCTGTATTGGACAGTAAACGGCAAGCAATATCAGAGTTTCTCGCTGAAGTTGGCATTGCGCTACTTGAGCGCAGAAGGAATTCAGCCTAAACCAGGGGCGAAGCAGCCCCGCTATCTGCAATTGAGAAATGCCGTTTTTCCGCAACTGACACCCAACGATGGAGTTTACAATCAAGCCGATGCCGGCGGCTATCAAATACTGGCAAACTTCCGAGGAGCGGCGGGTCAGTTCAAAACGTTTTCGCTGAAGCAATTACTTAACAGAGAGGTGCCGCCGAATCAGTTGCGCGATCGCATTGTTTTAATTGGCTCGGTCGCTACTAGCCTCAAGGACTTTTCGGCAACGCCCTACACCAAACTGCAGCTCGGCTCATCAGGACTGATGGCAGGCGTTGAAATTCAGGCGAATTTCATCAGTCAAATTCTGAGTGCCGCTCTCAACAATCGACCGTTGTTTCAGACCTGGACGGAACCGATTGAGTGGATTTGGATTTGGGTTTGGGCGGCGGTTGGTACGGGTCTAAGTTGGAAGCTGAGATCGCCGCATCGCACCGCTCTGGTCATCCTGTTTATAGGAGTCGGATTAATTAGCGTTTGCTACGGCGCGTTTTTAGTCGGGTGGATTATTCCCGTTGTGCCCAGCTTTTTGGCCTTGACTGGCTCCGCCCTAGCCATCATCAGCTACATTGCTCATAGCGAAGAAGAACTGAAGCGGTCGAAAGAATTTTTACATCGCGTCATTAACAGCATTCCCGATCCGGTGTTTGTTAAGGATAAACATCATCGTTGGATCGTATTGAACGAAGCGTACTCCAGATTTTTAGGAAAGCCTGTTGCAGAACTTGTCGAAAAATCGGATTACGACATTTTTCCGGCTCACGAAGCAGATATTTTCAGGCAACAAGACGAGTTGGTGTTTCAAAACGGACATGAATTAGAACACGAGGAACAATTCACAAGTGCGGATGGTACGACTTATCATATTGCCACGAAGCGATCGCTGCACAAAGACGCAGCAGGCAACCGCTTTTTAGTCGGTGTGATTCGAGATATTACGCACCGCAAAACCATTGAAAATGAATTGCGACGAACCACGGTAGAACTGTCTCGCTCAAACGCAGAATTACGTTTATCGCAAGACCGGCTGAGCTATCTCGCTAATCATGATGGATTGACCGGATTACCCAATCGAAATCTATTGTATGAACGGTTAAGTCAATGCTTAGATTGGGCAAGCGAGAATGGTAAATTAGTTGCTATTTTGTTTCTTGATTTAGACGGGTTTAAACGTATTAATGATACGTTGGGTCATGGAGTTGGGGATTTGTTGCTGCAAGCGGTGGCACGTCGCTTGAGTGGATGCTTGCGAACCAGTGATATGATCGCTCGGCTCGGCGGCGATGAATTTGTTGTGCTGCTGCCATCGATTCCAGATCTAAATAATGCAACAACCGTCGCTGAAAAAATTTTACACACCCTGTCTCAAGCGTTTGCAATTTCAGGTCAGACCTTACTGGTTTCATCGAGTATTGGAATTAGTCTTTATCCAACCCATGCAGACGACCTAGAAACCCTGTTGCAAAAAGCAGATGAAGCAATGTATCAGGCAAAACAAGCTGGGAAAAATCGATACGTCATTAGCGCGGTTAACTCTGAGGAAACCGCAGACGCTTGAATGGTAATACTTGGTCATTTCTTCCCGATTGGAAAGCGCTGAGAGAGAATCGCTGATTGGATTGCTGGCAAATCGATTAGTCGTTGAACTGAATTTTCCAGAGGAAGTCATGCAGCGACAGACAAAATCAAAGAGCTAATAACAAACCTCGATTAGCTCACTTCCATTAAATCACTTTCATTCGGGCACGAGGCGTCCAGGTGGAATGCCTTTTTTATTTTATTAGAGTTTATGCAACTCAATCGAACGCCTAGCTTCTAAAGGAAGTGTTCAACTTAGAAGCTCGTACGTGCCGCCGCGCTCTAACGCTCTTTGGTAAGCTGGGCGAGCATGGATACGATCGAGAAAATTCATCAGCTTCGGTCGGCTCACATCTAGGTCTGCCCGCGCGGTAGCCGCTTCGATTGGGAAACTCATCTGGATATCAGCAGCGGTAAATTCATTGCCAGCAAACCATGTACTTTTCTCAAGTTCCGCCTCCAAGTAGTTCAGATGCAGCGCAATCTGAGGTTCGATGTACGAGCTTTTAGTCTGCCTTGAAATTGCTTGAGCGATCGGACGCACAAAAAAGGGCATCGGACGCTTCTCGATTTGATTGAAGATCAGCTTCAATACCAGAGGCGGCATCGCCGAGCCTTCTGCGTAGTGCAGCCAGTAGGTGTACCGCAGCCGCTCCGGGGTACCAGGCATGGGAACGAGCCTGCCTTCGCCATAGCGATCGACCAAGTACTCGATGATCGCGCCAGACTCAGCCAAGGTCAGATCACCATCAGTGATGACGGGCGACTTGCCGAGAGGATGCACCTCGCGCAGTGATGCTGGCGCAAGCAGAGTGTTTGGGTCGCGATCGTAGCGCTTGACTTCATACGTTAGTCCAAGTTCTTCTAGTAGCCAGAGTACTCGTTGGGAGCGAGAGTTATTCAGATGGTGGACGATGATCATCAGACCTTTACTCTTACAGTTATAGGTATGCCTTTGCACTGTAGCGGTTTTCCCTGAACATCTGCTTAGAGGGTTACGGTTTCTCGTATGATTAAAAGATGCGATTTTTTTCAAGATTTTTAGCCGCAACGCTGGCGATCGTTCTCTTACCTGCAATCATGGTTATGGCTCAGTCTGACGCCATTCTTCCTGGAGAAAACCTCGTCGTTGAGGGGATTCCAGCCATTCCGTCGTCTCTGACGGAAACCGTTGAGCGTTACACCCAATTTCGGTTTGCGAGTTTATTAAGTTGGCATCCAACGCGACGAGAGATGCTGATTTCAACTCGTTTTGGCGATGTACCGCAAGTGCATCGGGTCAAGTTTCCGTTGAGCAGTCGTCAACAGATTACGTTTTTCTCGGAACCTGTGGATGGAGCTAGCTTTCAGCCGACCCAAGGAGATTACTTTGTCTTTAGCAAAGATGTAGGGGGTAATGAATTTAATCAGAACTACCGCTATGACGTAGCTTCGGGCAATGTGACGCTGCTCACAGACGGCAAATCTCGCAATAGCGGTGGCGTGTGGTCGAATAAGGGCGATCGCATGGTCTATACCTCGACTCGGCGGAATGGAAAAGATGCAGATTTTTACGTAATTAATCCTCAGACTGCAAAAGCTTCGGCTGCGCCGGCCCCGGAGGATCGCCTGTTAGCTCAAGTTGAAAGTGGCGGTTGGGGAGCTGCCGACTGGTCGCCCGATGATCAGAAAATACTGGTTCAAGAGTATATTTCTGCGACAGAAAGCAACCTTTGGATCATTGATGCGACTTCGGGCGAAAAGAAGCTGACTACTCCAAAAACTGGAAACAGCAAGGTTTCTTATGAAGCAGGAGCTTTTAGCAAAGACGGAAAAGGACTTTATGTGATCACCGATCGCGAGTCTGAATTCCTCCGATTAGCGTATGTTGATCTTGCAACGCAGAAGCACACCTACCTAACCAGTCAGATTCCGTGGGACGTTGAGGAATTTGATCTTTCAGATGATGGAAAGTTACTTGCCTTTGTCACGAATGAAGATGGGGCGAGCGTGCTGCACTTGCTTGACACCGCAACAGGTAAGGAGAAAGCACTCCCCAAGCTCCCGATTGGGCAAGTGAGCGGTATCTTATGGCATCCTAATAACCAGGATTTAGGCTTCACGTTGGTCGCGGCGCGATCGACTGCCGATGTCTATTCGCTCAACGTGACCGATAACAAGATTGAACGCTGGACAGAGAGCGAAACCGGAGGACTCAACACGGCAAACTTCTCAGAACCAGAACTTGTTCGCTGGAAGAGTTTTGATGGCAAAACGATTTCTGGGTTTCTCTATCGTCCGCCTGCCAAATTCACAGGTAAGCGTCCTGTGATTGTCAATATTCATGGCGGCCCAGAAAGTCAGTTTCGTCCGAGTTTCTTAGGGCGACTCAACTACTATCTCAATGAGTTAGGGGTTGCGATCGTATTTCCTAACGTTCGGGGTTCTACAGGCTACGGCAAAACGTTTGTCGATCTCGACAATGGATTTCGACGAGAAGATTCGGTGAAAGATATCGGGGCGCTGCTCGATTGGATTGCGACTCAGCCGACTTTAGACAAAGACCGCATTCTGGTGACAGGCGGAAGCTACGGCGGATATATGTCATTAGCCGTCGCGACTAAGTATAGCGATCGCATTCGTGCTGCGATCGACATCGTGGGAATCTCGAATTTTGTCAGCTTCTTAGAGCGGACAGAAAGCTACCGTCGTGACTTGCGACGAGTGGAGTATGGCGATGAACGCGACCCAAAAATGCGAGAGTTTTTGCAGAAGATCTCGCCGTTGAATAATGCCAGCCAAATCAAGAAGCCGTTATTTGTGGTGCATGGGCAGAATGATCCGCGTGTACCGCTAAATGAAGCTCAGCAAATTGTGAAAACCGTTCGGAATAATAAGGTTCCGGTTTGGTATCTCATGGCAAAAGATGAGGGACATGGATTTAGCAAGAAGAAGAATGTGGATTTTCAGTTCTATGCAACGGTAATGTACCTGCGAGAAACCTTGCTGAAGTAGGGCAGCCGAGTTGCCTCTTGAAGCATCCAGTAGAGCCATCTAGACCCGTCTATTGTCTTAACTGCCGAATCTGACGGGTCTCTTCTAAGCTGCCTTCAAAATCTTCTTCACTTAACCGTCGTACATAGTTCACTTTAATTTCTTCTAGCAGATCTGTTGCAAGCGATTGCAGTTCCTGAACGGATTGCTCGCGCTGCAATTCGGTTGAAAAGGTCTGTCCGAAGTTCTTCACGAGTTTAGTGACTAATTCTGCTCCGGCTTTATCTTCTAATGCCATAACGATCGCACCGTACACGCCTTGAGTGACCTCTGTAACTAGCCGCTCATTGATTTGACGCGGCACGTCACCCACAAGCGGAACGGCTTTGAGCGCTTGATAAGCAGGAGACTGACTCAGAATCATCTCGATATTGTGGCGCATCAGCGCTTCGAGATCCGGCCTAATTTTGGGAAGGACGCTGTACACCGTTGTCTGTAACAAGTGAGTCGCTAAATCTTGTATCTCATCGCGCTGGTTCAGGTCGATGTAAGGACGTTTGGCAGATTCCACCAGCCAACGCGACACTTCTCCCCGCGCGATCGCGTCTTTCAGGCGATTGATCACTTGGATCACAACGACTTCTGCGATATCTTCTGAAATATTGGCAACAAAGCCTTGGCTCGCTTGAACTCGAATTCGGGAGAAGTTAAGAAATCCAGCATGTTCTAGGCGTATCGCGACGGGAATCACGCGCAAAAACCGCCAAAACGGAAGCAGCAGAAAGATGTCGTACCATCGCCACAGCATGGCATCGAACCAACCCAAGCTTTTGAACCGGCGGCTGAGGTAAAACGTCCGCGCCAGAAACTCTAACCCAAACAGTGCGATAAACGGCGCATCGATCAACCAAAACCAATCGGTAAATTCGCCATTCTCGCCAATGGTTCGATAATAGTTAGAGGCGATCAACGGGCGGATGTTCTGATCAAAAAATTGCAGTTCCGAATCGACGCCTTTTTTCGCCAAATAACTTTGGCTCCAAAATACAGCAAAGGCTTGGCGGGACGATTCGTTACGCCGTTGCCCAAAGATGCGATCGCGCATCCGATTTTTGATTTTCTCTAACGTTCCAGATTTGTTTGCAACTGCAAACGGATTGCTTTGAATCAGTTCATCACTGCGATCGCGTAATTCCTGCAAGCGAGTCCGCACTGCTGTAGATTGCGGTCCGCCTTGCTGAAGGTCTTGCTCTAGCCGATTCACCGTTTCTAAATAGGCTTCTGTGTCTCGATGGGGTTCAATTCCTTTCACACGGTCATAACGCTGTACCAGAACAGGAACATGGCGGAACCAGAAATCTCGCCACGGGATATAAGTACTATCAAGTACGACTAAGCCAAGATTGGTAAGAGCCGCGATCGCCATTACTCTTTCAAACCAAAGATTCTTGCGGCGAGAAGGACTGATCGCGATGGGTCGAACACGAGCCATAGGAGCGAGACACAAAGAGAGTATAGGCTCTAGAGTACAAGGTACTCAGTATCATTTGTCAGATTATAAAGTCGGATTATTAGGTAGAGAAACAGAATGAATTACATTCCTCATGCAAAAACCTCCAATTTCTTCGAGAAATCGGAGGTTTAGATATACGTTTTTTGGGTTCACCGACTTATAAGTTGTCAGATTTCTGAACGTCTACTGAAAAAGCATTCTGTTTAGCATTTTTAGTCGCCTTCTGAGTATCAGATTCGCATACTGAACCAGTTAGAGCAATGACCAGATTTCCCTTGTTCGTGTAGCAGGTGTAATCGGAAGACACTACGGTTCTTGTAGAAGTACGATCTGCGCTGATCACTTGCGAGAAACTGCTCAATGCGCCTGTTAGAAGAGAAGCTAAAACTAGCGTTTTCAACATACGGTTAGAGAGGAGGTGTACTTCTTCAGAGTTGACCAATCCTCATGAAGTAATGCTGGGTTAACACCTCCAATCAATAAATTTTTAATGAAGATTAGCTGAGAATAGCCGTCTGTTGAATCACACTTTGCGCTCTTAGGTGCGCTCACCTAACTGAATCAAGCCCATCTTGCCGCGATCGCTCTAGGGCGCTTAGGAGATAGGAGAATCTCTCATACACAGAGCCACTGGAGAAAAGTAGAGCGCCTTGAAGAAAACGGCTCTGAGTAGAGATAATTTTTTGTCTCTGTCAAAACTCTAAAGCTATCCTTTGAAAAAAGGCAGTGTTTATACGTATTCTTCACGCTTTTTTCATGAGTAAACTAATTTTTTCATGAGTAAGGCAAAAGAAATACGGTATTCATAAACAGTTAATAAATATCGTAGGAGCATTATTTTCCACGCGATCGTAGACAACAGGCTAAACCAAATAGACCACTTCAATTCAACGCAGAAAATGCCGCCTTTATTAGCAGTGCTTCATCAATAGCCTTTATCCTAAATAGAGACACACGATCGCGGATAACAATGACAGATCTCCAACCAATACAGGTGCTGGGCGGCGGATTAGCAGGCACAGAAGCCGCTTGGCAAATTGCTCAAGCAGGCGTTCCGGTGATTTTGCACGAGATGCGCCCTCTGATGCAAAGCCCAGCTCATCACAGCGAACATTTAGCAGAATTAGTGTGCAGTAACTCTTTTGGGGCGCAAGCTACTGATCGGTCTTCGGGTCTACTCCACGAAGAACTGCGGCGGTTGGGGTCGATTGTAATTAGCAAAGCCGATGAGCATCAGGTTCCGGCAGGAGGAGCGCTGGCAGTCGATCGGGCAGTGTTTAGCCAAAATTTGACTGAAACGCTTTTTTGCCATCCGCTGATTGAATTGCGTCGAGGGGAAGTAACAGAGATTCCAGCCGAAGGTATTGTGGTTCTCACGACAGGACCGCTTACTACGCCTGCCCTAGCCGATGATCTTCAAAGATTTACGGGCATGGAATATATGAGTTTCTTTGATGCGGCAAGTCCAATTATCGTCGGGGAGTCGATTAATTTTGAGACGGCATTTTTAGCCTCTCGCTACGATCGCGGGGAAGCCGCTTATCTCAATTGTCCGCTAGACAAAGACCAGTACTTGCACTTTTGGCAGGAATTGTGCAAGGCAGAACAAGCCGAACTGAAGGACTTTGAGCGAGAAACCGCAAAGTTTTTTGAAGCGTGTTTGCCCATCGAGGAAATGGCGCGGCGGGGTGAAGATACGATGCGCTATGGTCCAATGAAGCCTGTTGGGCTGTTTGACGCCCGTAAAGGCGATTTTCGGGCTGCAGAAAATAAGATTCATCGTCCCTATGCGGTGGTGCAATTGCGGCAAGAAGACAAAGCGGGTCAACTTTGGAACATGGTTGGCTTCCAAACGAATTTACGATGGGGCGAACAAAAGCGGGTGTTCAAACTCATTCCTGGATTGGAGAACGCTGAGTTTGTCAGAATGGGCGTCATGCATCGCAACACATTTATCAATTCGCCAGAATTGCTATCGCCAACGCTACAGTTTAAGCAGCGACCAACGCTATTGGCTGCCGGACAGATTAGCGGGACAGAAGGATATACCGCCGCTTCAGCCGGAGGTTGGTTAGCGGGGACGAATGCGGCACGGTTGGCACTAGGGCTGCCAACTGTGGAGCTTCCCGCAACGACCATGATGGGCGCATTGTTTGATTTCATCAGTTCTGCGGCTCCAAAAACCTTTCAACCCATGCCCCCGAACTTTGGAATTTTGCCCGCATTACCGCAGAAGATTCGTAACAAGCAAGAACGGTATGGTCAGTATCGCGATCGCGCTTTTGCCGATCTCTCATCTTGGGCAGCGATGCATCGCATTTCTTATCATCAGATGGCATTGGTCGGGTAGCAAGGTGCCTATTAAACGCCTTATCGCACCGACGCTAAGATAAGGCGATCGCTTCACTCTCTAATGCCTACTTTCCCGCATTCTTTTGTTGCCGACAAAAATTCTGCCGACACTCACCGTTGCCCGCCTTCAATCGAAACCAAATTCAATTTTTGGATGTTTGCAGGCTAAGCCGTTTCGGTTCTAGTTCTCAGCATTTGAGATTGTCGAATTGGAATTTCAATCGCAAACTCTGTGCCGCGATTGGGCTGAGAAGCACACTTCAAATCGCCATTATGACCTTCAGTAATAATCTGATAACTGATAGACAGCCCTAAACCTGTTCCTTTGCCCACTGGTTTAGTGGTGAAAAAGGGATCAAAAATGCGCGATCGCACTCGGTCAAGTAGACCTATTCCATTGTCTTTAATCCGAATGCTAATTCGACTCGTATTTACCACGGTGGTACGAATCTGAATCGTAGGAGTAATATTATTTCGTGCCGTGATCGATTCTTCTAAAGCATCAATTCCGTTGCTCAAAATATTCATAATCACTTGATTTAGCTGAGCCGGATAGCATTCGACAAGTGGCAATTCGCCATACTGCTTAATGATCTGGATGGCAGGGCGAGCCGACGTTGAATTTAGGCGGTGCTGCAAGATCAGTAAGGTGCTATCGATTCCATCGTGGATATTAACAAACTTGCGTTGAGCCTCATCCAAACGCGAGAAATTGCGTAGTGAAAGAACAATCTCGCAGATTCGCTCAGCTCCACTTTGCATTGAGCGAAGCAGCTTTAATGAATCTTGTCGAACGAAATCTAGATCAAAATCATCAATCAGATCTTGAATCTCAATGCTAGGGTTAGGAACATGCTTTTGGTACAGATCAATCAATTCTAAAATAGTTTGAAAATATTCATCAAGGTGACCAAGATTGCCAGAAATGAAGTTAACAGGATTGTTAATTTCATGAGCGACGCCTGCTACTAATTGCCCCAAACTCGCCATTTTTTCTCCTTGAATCAGGCGAAGTTGCGAGTCTTTTAATTCTGCTAACGCTTGAGCTAATTCAGTTGCTTGTTGTCTTGTTTGCTCCAGTAATTCTGCTTGTTGAAGCGCAATTCCAAGCTGAACGCCAATTTGTGTTAATAAATTCTTCTCATCGGTTGCCCAGCGGCGCGGCTCTGACATTTGATAGGCGACCAGCAATCCCCAAAGCGCTTCGCCCTGCAAAATCGGCACAAAAACCTCGTGACGCGAGTATTGTCCCACTTGAGTATTGGGCAGAAAAATGTCAGCGACCGAGATTTGAGGAGTAATGGTCGGCGTCCAGCCATCGGAGATCGAATCTGCGACAAATTCGCCGCTCCAGTCTTTATAAAATCGGTAGATGGCGACGCGATCGACCTCCAAAAACTGACGGACTTCTTGAGTTGTTGTTTGGAAGATGAAATCGAGATCGAGCGATTGACGAATCTTATCAATCGTTTTGAATAGCGATCGTTGTCGTTCGGCTGTTTTTTCAACCCGTTTGACATACTCGGCTTGCTGAAGCGCAACGCCAAGCTGCGAGCTAATTTGAGTTAGCAACTGAACCTCATCGCTCTGCCAACGTCGAGGCTCAGAGTTTTGAAAAGCGGCAAGCAAGCCCCACAAGTGCTGATCATGATAGATTCCCGCGATCGCGTAGGCACGCGCTTGATAGGTCTTCAACACTTGGCGATAGCAATCGGAGAAGCCAGCTTGGTCAACATCGTGGCACACGCGAACCCGCTCACCTCTTGAAAATCGTCCTCCTTTAGTGTCTTGCAGATGGGAATCGACGATCGGTGGCGTGGCTAACTGCTGCAAGCTACAATCGCTCACATTGTCGCGCAGATGAGAAGATGAAGTCAGGGGATGCACGAGCGAATCCCATTCAGGAGCCATCGATTCTGCCACAAACCGTCCACTCCAATCTGGGTTGAATTGATAGATCACCACGCGATCGGCATTCAATAACTGCTGCACTTCGTAAACTGACGTCTGAAAGATCGTCTCTAGATCGAGCGACTGTCGAATTCGGACAATGGATGCTGTGATCGCACGCTGCCGTTCGACCGCTTTTTCCTGAACTGCCACTTGCGCTAACAGCGCCGATTGAATCTGAACTTGTTTGAAATACTCAGCGTGCTGAAGCGCAACGCCCATCTGTGTGCCAATCTGCGCCAACCAATCAACTTCCAATGGCTGCCAATCGCGAGGAGACGTATTGTGATACGCCGCGATCAAGCCCCACAGACGCTCCCCCACGAGAATCGGCGCAATTGCAAAGGCTTTTGCCTGAAATTGTTCTAACAGTTGGATGTGACAGTCTTTGAGTCCCGCTTGATAGATGTCTGCGATCGCACAGGTTTCGTTGTGAACGTATCGGCCCCCTCCCGTCTCCTGTAAAAATGTATCAGCTACCATTGGCGAACTATCGACCAATGGCTTCCACCCGTCTAAGAGCGACTCCGCTACAAACAAACCACTCCAATCTGGCAAGAATTGATAGATTGCCACCCGCTCGACTTGCAACAGTTTCCGGGCTTCCTCAGTCGCAGTCTGAAAAATGGTGTCTGGATCGAGCGATCGCCGAATCACATCAATTGTTTTTGCCAGTGCCCGTTCGCGTTCTGCGGCACTCGCAAGCCGGATGGCTTGGGCTTGCACTTGTGTTAAATGCTCGGCTTGAGTAATGGCGGTTCCCAAATGCTGCGCGATTTGACCGACAAACTCGACTTCTGAATCTTCCCAGTTTCGTGCTTGCTGACAGTCATGAATACATAACAATCCCCATAGCGTTTCCCCTTTAAGTAAGGGAGCTACCACATTCGCCCGGACTTGAAACTGCTCTAGAATTTTGAGATAGCAGTCTTGGTATTGCCCTGCATGAATATCTGCGATCGCGTGAATCTGCCCCTGCTGATAAAGCGGTGCAAACCGTTCACTAAAGCGATGATCCTGCACCCTATGTTGCATTGCCGATACCCACGGCGCAGCAACATCTTCAGATACAAATTCACCTTCCCAATTTTGTTCTGGGTAGAACCGAAAGATAGCCACGCGATCGACCTTCAGCCATTGTCGAACTTCCGTCACCGTTGTTTTGAAAATCGTGTCGAGATCAAGTGATTCTCGGATTCTCGCAATCACGTCAGCTAACGCTTTCTGCTGGTCTGTCTCAGTTTGAACGGTTGAAGAACTTGGGTTTGAGGTGCTGATTGGGTGAGTCATGTTATGCATGGCTTGGGAAGCTATGTTATGAAGACCGCTCAAGCAGAAAGAGGTAGAAAGAGACACTACCTTAGCCCTACTTTCTGTGAGAAAAATCTTCACTCAAAATGCCCAACCACTTTTCAGCCCTAACCTACCCTTAGACTGATTTACAAAGTAAATTCCTAGATATTTTTTTGTGAATTTGCCTAGAAACTCAAGTTACAAATACTTGAATAGCTAAGCATCAAATCCTAAATGGCGGTATCAGAGATCGTTAAGGATTTCATACCGCCCTGATCTCACTGACTTCTAAATGAAATTCCCCCGGATGGAATTTAGGGTTGAGTGCTCCGTCGTACTCAAATTTGCTGAGCATGAGTTGCAGCGATCGCACTCGACTCGAATTCACTGGCATTGCATTTGCCATTGTTTTCGCTCGAAACACAGGAATCAGTTCTGAAAACGAAACTCGAACGTTAATCCACTCGTGCGCCACGGTATCAAACGAGTAAGAGTATCCGATACTGTCCCAACCGTCATCATCGCGCACTAAAAATTTGTAGCGATTGCCGTCGCCCTTAACCCGCAGTTCAATCCCGGTGTAGCCGGACAGATCGATGGCTGGATCAAAATTTCGAGTCCGTACTGAGGCAAACCCGCCGGAGTTGTTAGTTGAGACATTGCCTGCAAATATCGCTTTGCCATTACTCCACTGAAACGAGCTATTGCTGACGCCACCCATGACGACATCGTCCAACGCGCCCCATGTTTTGGAAATATCAGTTGCAGAATTGCTAAAGTCGAACAGAATCCGTTCGTTACCTTGTCCTGTAAGGTCGGCTTGAGGATTAGGACGGGGTTGTATCATTTTTTGAATCCAACTGACAACAGGAATCGCTTCAAAATAGTCTAGCGTTTGAATGAATCTACCGAGATCCCATTTCTGCGTCATGGCTGCGCTTTGGTAGAGAACATCTTCATTTTAGTGAAACGCTCAATTGGAAACCGGATGAATGAAGTACGGAAATACGAATTGAGTTTTATACGTTGTAAGCGCTTGGTGTCCCTACTTGGTTCAACGACTTGAAGCAGTGCAAGGCTTTAGGAAGATGGCGATCGCAGATCCTTGCTCTATTCTTGCTCTAGGCAGTGGGAAGGAACTTTATTTGACGACACTATTTATTTGAAGACGCCATTTATTTGACGACACTATGTTGCAATTTCAGCCCCCTGGATTTGGACAAAAAACCATTCAGACATCGCTCGGCGCGATCGCATACTACACCCCGATCGATTCACCTTGGACATCGGATTCCGCCTCATCTCCGATTGTCTTTCTCCACAGCTTTGGTGGCGGAGCTTCTGCTTACGAATGGTCAAAAGTCTATCCCACATTTGCCAATACACATCGCGTCATTGCACCTGATTTGATTGGTTGGGGAAGCTCAGATCATCCAGCTCGAAATTATCGCGTGGATGATTATTTGACCACGATCGCAGAAGTGATTCAGCAGGTCTCCGAAGAGCCGGTAACGCTAGTTGCTTCGTCGCTGACAGGAGCGATCGCTGTTCGCCTCGCCGTGGAGCGCCCTCAATTAGTTCAGTCGCTCTTTCTTAGCTGTCCGTCCGGGTTTGCGGATTTTGGACAAGATGCAGGGCGCCGAATTCCGTTGCAAGTCATTGGGTTGCCGCTTCTTGATCGCGCGATTTATGCGATTGGCGCAACAACAGAGTTAGCCGTTCGGAACTTTTTGGAGCAATTTCTGTTTGCGAAGCGCAACCGCATCACCGATGAAATGGTTTCAGCCTATCTAGAATCAGCGCGTCAGCCCAATGCAGAATATTCTGCCTTAGCGTTTTTGCGAGGCGATTTGTATTTTGATTTATCAATGTACCTGTCTCAACTGACGATTCCGACCGCGATCGTGTGGGGCGAACAGGCACAGTTTACGTCGATCGATCTAGGTCGTCGTTTAGCGGCCCTAAATCCTCAAGCGATTCAGAGCTTTCAGTCCATTCCTAATGCGGGCGTTTTATCTCATCTGGAGCAGCCCGGTGTCATAGCAGGCTTGTTATTGCAATGGTTGCAATTTCACACCCGATGACTTGAGATGCCCTAGCTTAATATTTTTGCTTCTTTTTTAATACTAAATTTTGCTTCAACCTATTTCTAGGATGGGCGCTTTTAGGCTGCGATCGCCAGTGTAGCGGTTCTTTAGCATCGAAAAAGCTTAGAGATACTGCCATTAGCTATCAAAATTATCAGCGTTTGATCGCGGCACTTAGTCCTTTGACCTGGAAATAAAATAACTAGTTTGTGCCCAAAACTTCATTGGACAAGGGCTTTATACGAACGAACGCCAGGCCGCAACAAAACTTAATCATCAGTTATTGAGAATTTATGTAGATTATTTGAAGTGAACTAATTGAGTCTAGCTCTCAATAGATAAAACACTGTTCGATCTGAATCAACGTTATTGGATTCCCAAAAACGAAAAATCGCCGTAGAGAGAACATGTCTGTCTCTACAGCGATCTGTAACCTAATTAAACGACTTCACTATCGACCAATGACTAAAGTATCGGGCGCAAGGAAGTGGGTAATATGAAATGTACGGTCTTCGGTTGTAAGCAAAATCTTTTCATACAGATAGCGAGTCGCGCGATCGCCCAACGATTCCGCTTGAGCCGCTCGCCGTCTGAGTTCGCCAATGATGGCTTGTTCTGCGCTGAGGTCATGCTCTAACATGACTCGGCAGGAATATACATCATCTGACTCGGGCGTGAAGCAGCATAGCTCAGACAGCTTGCTAAAGCTCACGGCGGGAATGCCACCTAACCCATTGAGCCGCTCACCAATCTCGTGGGCATACTCTTGAGCCTCCTCGTAGCTTTCATTAAAAAACTGATGCAGCGAATAGAACTCTGCTCCTTCGACGACAAGATGTTGCTTTTGGTACTGCAAGTACAACGCTTGAAAACTGGCAAATAGAATATTTAATCCTTCGCAAACTGGCTCAGTCGTTGAGCGCTCTAGCAAGACCGGATTGTCTACAATCTGTCCGAAAGGACGAACTAGCATCTGAGCATCAACCATGGGGTTCTCCTGTGAATATGTTTCCTTAACGTGTTTCCTTAAGTGTTCTCTTAACGTGTTCTCCGTTCAGCAGGACTCAGCAAGGGATAGACATAGTATTCAGTAACTTTGTACCGCTACACGCCTCTATAAACGATTGAGCCATGTTTTCTATTAAAAAGCAAGCGAGAAAAGCGGCTTGCCAAGCCACAGTTGAGAGGAGTTTTTAATACTGAAATTGTAACAATTTCTACTTTGAGATAACGATTAAGTTCCGAATGGTTGTGCTGCCCAATTTAGAGATGAAATGTCCTCACTGTTACTCTGAGCAAACTAGTAAAAATGGTCACCGTCGGGGAAAACAATCTTATCTTTGCAAACATTGCGGACGGCAGTTTGTCGAGTCTTATTCATCTAGAGGTTACTCTGAAGATGCTAAACAGATCTGCTTAAAAATGTATTGTGATGGGGCTGGGTTGAGAGCGATCGAGCGAGCGACAGGAATCAGCCATAACACAGTAAGTAACTGGGTTAAGCAAGCAGGGTTAACTCTCCGAGAACCATCTGCGGGAGACGACTTAGAAGAGAATTTAGGCTCTCGCTCTTCCAATTTCCAAATCAATAGTAGAGTTTGAAAAATAGCTTAGATTCTTTAACTTATGCAGCTTGAAAAGCTGAACTAACGATATCTTCAAACCTGAATTGATAGCAGAAAATTCATCATTACATCATTTAGCACCCTCATAAAAATCTGACCAGACAAGTTGAATACTATTGCAACTCTTTGTAATCTGTGAGTACCCCCGTGAATTTAGAAAATTCCCCTTACCTATCGAGTGCGATCGTCGAAATTCAGTGTGACGATCGCTGGCAAGTTTACTTTCGACTACAAGAATTAGACGTGCAGTGCTGGTGCGCGGCTCATCAACCCTTGACCGTGCGCGTGGATAGCGCGATCGCACTGATTCACGTCTGGAGCGTGGTGAAGCAAACCGAGGCGCGATCGCAGCTCATTGAATGGTTAGAGGCGTGTTGGTGCGATTAGCGCAATTAGCACATTCAAAAATGTCCCCTAAAGCCGTAGACTGAAGGATGCTATTGAACGTGATTTTGGGCTGAGCGACCTGTGCGAAAAGTTATCATTGCTGGCAATTGGAAGATGTTTAAAACTCAATCGGAGACAATTGAGTTTTTACAGGGTTTTTTGCCCCAACTAGACACCACTCCTGACGATCGAGACATTGTGTTGTGCGCTCCGTTCACCGATTTGGGAACGTTGTCTAGAAATTTGCATGGTAGCCGCATTCAGATCGGCGCTCAGAACGTCCACTGGGCAGAGTCGGGAGCGTTTACGGGCGAGATTTCTGCCGCCATGCTTATTGAATTGAGCGTCCGCTATGTGGTGATTGGGCACAGTGAGCGCCGACAGTTTTTTGGCGAAACTGACGAAACGGTAAACCAGCGGCTCAAGGCGGCGCAAAAAGCGGGTCTCATTCCTATCCTGTGTGTGGGCGAAAGCAAGCAGCAGCGAGACGCCGGAGAAACGGAATCGGTGATCTTCAAGCAGTTAGAAAAAGGGTTAGTCGGCATCGATCAGCAGAATTTAGTGATTGCCTATGAACCTATTTGGGCGATCGGTACGGGGGACACCTGTGCATCGGACGAGGCAAATCGCGTTGTTGGTCTGATTCGGAAGCAGTTGAGCAACCCAAACATCACAATTCAATATGGTGGCTCGGTTAAGCCTGACAACATTGATGAGATCATGATGCAACCAGAAATTGACGGAGCACTAGTGGGAGGCGCAAGCTTAAACCCGCAAGATTTCGCGAAGCTAGTCAATTATGGCAAGATCTAGTTGAAGGTGTGGTAGCGGATTTGGTAACAGATGCAGAGGTAGCGATCGCCCTCCAGCAACAGTTTGCAAAGGACAACAGATAATAGCGAGACGTTTCCTTATCCAAATCGATAGCCAAATCCTCGAACCGTAATAATGTACTGCGGGCTGCTAGGCTCGATTTCTAACTTTTCGCGCAGCCATCGGATGTGAACATCCACTGTTTTTGAATCGCCCAAGTAACTGATTCCCCAGACTCGTTCTAGAAGTTCTTCGCGGGCAAAGACACGCCGGGGAGTTTGCATAAATAGTTCGAGCAGCGAGAACTCTTTAGGAGAAAGACTGATTTCTTCACCGCGAACTGTGACTCGAAATTCTTGCAGATAGAGAACAATGTCTTGAAACTGAAGCACAGGAGAAGCTTGAGCGCTAGGTTGAGATTGACGACGCAACAGCGCCCGACAACGGGCAACTAATTCCCGCAACCCAAATGGTTTTGTGAGATAGTCATCCGCCCCAACTTCCAGCCCTACCACAATATCAGTTTCGCTTCCTCTAGCACTCAAAATCAGAATGGGCATTGTGTTCCCCTCTTGCCGTATCAATCGGCACAGATCCAACCCCCCAGTGTAAGGAATCATCAGATCCAGGATCAGCAAATCGATTGTGGGGATAGCAGATGCGGTTTGCGATTCACCTTGCGAAGTCCTAGAGGAGCGTTGAAGGAGTTGAAGAGCTTGACGACCATCTTTGGCAGTCAGGACTTGATAGCCTTCTTGAGTGAGGGCAAGGGTAACGGGTTCGAGAATCAAAGGTTCATCGTCAACGACTAAAATGCAAGCAAGATAGGGAGTTTCGGACAGTTGCATACAGGCGCTCGTAACAGCAATTCTCGCATCTCAGAACTTTAAAATTCCAGCATTAACTAATGCTCTTTGTTGACATAGAGACACCTGTTAAAAGCTTCCTACCTTTTCTTCTAGCGAGAAGACAGTAGGATTTGAACGTTCAAGGATTGCTGAGTTGTCGTGCAATACTGCTTATGTAGCCTACTGTTCTCAAGCCAGCTTCCTCAGGAAATAGGCTTGTGGTAGTAAGGCTGTCGGCATGTTGCCCGATGCGTGAACCACCTCTAGAATACGTGTCGCGCCGTTCACTCAGGTTAAGGTTATTTAAAAAATAGATTAAGCCTTCGCTTCAACAAAACAGATTAAGCTTTCGCTTCAACCAAATCGCCCTTCAATATAGTCGCGCGTCCGAGAATGGGTTGCAGACCCAAAAATTTTAGCAGTTGAGTCCAGTTCAATTAACCGCCCCACTTGGCTTTCGTCCGTGCTGAAAAAGGCAGTGTAGTCTGAGATGCGAGCCGCTTGCTGCATGTTATGAGTGACAATGACGATCGTCAACTCCTGCTGTAAGGAGCGAATCAGTTCTTCAATTTTGAGGGTTGCGATCGGATCGAGGGCAGAACACGGCTCGTCCATCAGCAAGACTCGTGGTTTTACCGCTAACGCCCGCGCAATGCACAATCGCTGCTGCTGCCCGCCCGACAAGCTTAATGCCGATTTCTTCAGACTATCTTTGACCTCATTCCACAAGGCGGCATCGCTGAGTGCTGACTCAACCACATCATCCAACACAGCGCGAGACGGACGACTAAACACCCGCACACCATAAGCCACATTATCGTAAATGCTAGTTGGAAATGGGTTGGGCTTTTGAAACACCATTCCGATTTGACGTCTTAAGCGATTGAGGTTGACTCGCTGACTGTAAATGTTTTGTCCAAAAAATTGAATCTCGCCCTTGACTCGCATGTTGCTTTCGAGTTCACCAATGCGGTTAAGTACTTTGATAAAGGTTGATTTACCGCATCCGGACGGGCCGATAATTGCGGTTACTTGTCCTGGGTAAACGTCAATTGAGACCTCTTCAAGAACTTGGCGATTTCCGTAGTAAACATCTACACTGCGAGCGCAAAGTGCTAGATCCGATTCGGAAGATGTGGCGAGACTAGGGGTTGGAGAGTTGGGGGATGACATGGGAGAGAGAAGATCAGGGATGAAGAATGAAGAGGTAAGTTATGCGACTAGCGCAGAGCGCAGCTTCAGAAGAACCACACATGTCGTTAACGTATGTTGTTAACGCTTGCGGGTGATCAGTCGCGAGAGCAGATTGGTGAGTAGCACCATTCCGAGCAGCACAACCGACGCCGTCCACGCCAACTGAGTTTGTTCGGGAAAGGGAGAGCCAGAGTAGTTGTAG
Source organism: Myxacorys chilensis ATA2-1-KO14 (assembly GCA_019359275.1). GTDB lineage: Bacteria > Cyanobacteriota > Cyanobacteriia > Leptolyngbyales > Leptolyngbyaceae > Myxacorys > Myxacorys chilensis. The sequence continues at coordinate 88,455 of JAHHHP010000005.1, forward strand.
ATCATGACGGACAGCGACGGAGTTGGATTGAGAATATTTTCGATCCAGCTTTGACTAAAGAGGGCGGTGAATAGCAACGGCGCAGTTTCTCCAGAAACACGAGCAACGGCAAGTAAAACGCCAGTTGTGATACTTGGTAATGCTGATGCTAATACAATTTTGAATGTTGTTTGGATCGAGTTTGCACCCAGCGCGGCAGACGCGAAACGTTGCTGTTGAGGAACAAGCTTCAATGCTTCTTCGATCGACAGCACTACAATCGGTAACATGATCACTGCCAGTGCAAATGCACCTGCTAACGCCGAGAATCCTTTGTAGTTAAACAGAGTGGCTAATACAATAACGGCGTAGGCAAAAACGCCAACGACAATCGATGGAACCGCGCTAAGAATTGACATCACAAATCGAACAATCGTTGCTGTCGCACTTGTTTTACCAATTTCGGACAAGTAGATTGCCGTGAGAATTCCCAACGGAACGCTGAGCAAGGCTGCGATCGCGACCATTAAAACAGTGCCTTGAATCGCATTGCCAAAGCCACTCGGAACTCCGGTTTCCCCGGCGGGTGCTGGCAATGAGGTAAACACCTCCCATTTCAGCCCCGGCAACCCTTGGCGGAAGATCTCAAACAGAATTGAGAGCAGCGCCATTAAAGCGAGAGCCGTTGAGAGGACTGCGATCGCGCTCATCCCGTAGCTAAACAGAGTGCGTCCAAGCGGAAGCGGCTTCGTCAGTTGTCGATCGAAAAAAGCCATGGCTACTGATGTTTAAATCCAAATATTTTTACAATAAACATCGCTAAGACATTAACCGCTAATGTCAGTGCAAACAGAATTAACGATAAATACATTAATGCACCAATATGCAGTTCATCTAATGCTTCGGGAAACTGATTGGCGAGAATAGCAGGAATCGTATTTCCAGAATCGAGCAATGAGGCGCTAATCAGATCAGAGTTGCCAATCACCATTGTCACTGCCATTGTTTCCCCTAATGCCCGTCCCAATCCCAAAATGACGGCTCCGGCAATACCAGACAGACTTGCTGGCAGCAGAACGGTGAAGATCATTTCCCAACAAGTCGCCCCAAGGGACATAGAAGCGGTGCGAAGATCGGACGGAAAGGACGCCATGACATCGCGGCTGATCGCCGCGATCGTTGGCAGAATCATAATGGCTAAAATGACACCTGCCACGAGCATACTAGGCCCAAAGGTTTCGGTACTAAAGAGCGGAATCCAACCGAATTGATTGTGCAACCAAAGCTGAATTGGCTTGAGAACGGGAATCAACACAAAAATTCCCCAAAGTCCAACAATGACGCTGGGAATCGAGGCGATCAGTTCAACTAAAAATCCGAGCGGCGATCGCACCCAAGCGGGCAAGAACTTTTCACTCGTGACAATGGCAACAAAAATTCCGATCGGAACGGCGAAGAACAGCGCGATCGCAGATGACACAACCGTGCCGTACAGATACGTTAGTGCCCCAAACTGGAGTTGACTAACATCCCAATCTTGACTTGTCAAAAACGCTGCACCAAAGGTTTTAATGGCGGGGAATGCTTGTTTGAAAATGACGCTGCCCATCCAAAATAGGAGCGCGATCGCGGCAAGTGCAATGATCTGGAGAAACCAGGCAAAACTGCGATCGAGCCAAGCTGTGTCTCCACCCACAATCGATTCTGATTTAAGCGATTCTGATTCAAGAAATTCTGACTGAGCTTTGGAAGAATTCATCAGGTGACGGGTCAGTAGAAAAAGAAAAGGGGCATCTGTACAGAAGTGCCCCCCGACAGGGTGTGAAATCTAAACAACACGTTAGGAAGGCGATTAGAAAAAGGGCTGCCGTCGATCGCCATGGGGAGACAAGTAAAGGACTATAACCCCAATCGTCCTCTACCAGCCTGCTTTAGAGCAATTCGCCCGAAGCGCTCTAAAGGAACGGCGTCAGCCCTCACAGGTGTGATCGGGCTTCTTACTTCACTTCGCTCTGAACTTGCTGAAGCGCCCGATTTGCCGTCTCAGCAGGAATGCGGGTGAAGTCGAGAGAAGCGTTAACTTCTTGTCCTTCTGTTAAGACATACTGCACCCACTTCTTAACGGCGTCTGCCTTCTGGGGATCGTCGTATTTCTTGTAAACCATCATCCAAGTCAAGCCTGTGATGGGGTAGCCGTCGACAGGATCACCCTCAAACACGCGGAAATTATCTGGAAAAGTGATCGACGAAAGTGCTTTATTCGTGTTCTCAAGCGATGGGGTGAGGTACTCGTTTTTCTTATTTTGCACCGCTGCGATCGCCAAATTATTCTGCTTGGCGTAAGCATACTCAACGTAGCCAACTGATCCGGGTGTTTTCTGAACGAGAGCCGCAACGCCAGGATTTCCGCGACCTTTGAGCGGATTGGTTGTCCAGCGAGGAGCCGTTCCTACACCCACGCGACCTTTGAAGTAAGGGCTAATGGAACTGAGATGATTGGTAAAGATAAACGTTGTGCCGCTCCCATCTGCCCGCACCACAGATTTGATAGGAGAGTCTGGAAGATTCACGCCAGGATTGTCTTGAGCAATCTTAGGATCGTTCCACTTGGTGATGCGCCCTGCAAAAATTTCAGGCAAGACTTGACGAGAGAGCTTGAGGTTAGAGACACCCGGGAGATTGTAAACCGGAGTAACCGCGCCGCCAGCCGTCGGTACAAGAATCACACCGCGCGAGACTTTACTGATATCTTCGTCGGTCATAGCGGCATCGCTACCGCCAAAATCTACAACTCCTGCGATCGTTTGACGAATTCCGCCACCGCTCCCGATCGCTTGATAATTTACCGTGATATCGGGATTCTTTTTCTTAAATTCGGAAATGTACTTTTCGTACAGCAACGCCGGAAATGTTGCTCCGGCTCCATTCACCGGGATGGCTTGAGCAATGGCAGTCAAGATGGGGCTGAGCGCGATCGCGGCTGTTACCGCAGAAGCAGTGATAGCGCGACGTACAACGGATGCAGAGAGTGTCATTGTCATCAAAAACCGATATACGGCAATTCAGGTAACAACGACAACAGTACAACTACAGGAGTTAAGCGAAGACAAACAAATTGATAACAACTGATTAAAAGAAGTTAAATCTTTGATTAAGAGAACTAAAACGCTAACTAGAATCAGCAATTCATAACGAAGTATGGCAAAAATGATTTGCTATGAGATCTAACTGTGGGTACAAAGTGATCTAATATGGAGGTCGACCGCAGTAACGATAGAGCCAACCAATTAAACAATCATTAAAGCAATCCAGCGCGATGATGAAACCATCCTTACCTGCGATCCCCCCTTCTATTCAAGCGTTGGTTAGACCGATGCTATTTGTGGCACTAGGACTTCATGCGTTGATTCTTTTTGTGCCGTTACCAAAAGAGCAGCAGAAGCCGCCAGAGAACAAAGAAGCACCCGTTAAGATCACTCAGCTTCCGACAACGAAAGCGAATTCTCAACCTAAACTGCCTAAGGCAACGCTCGCAAAACCCAACAAGCCAACGCTGCCTAAAATTAATCGCGTCAGCCCAAATTCAGTCGTTCAAAAGTCAGCCACTCAGCCGCGATCGGACGAGGTGAAAACCGCAGATCGTACACCCGCTAAAAGCCAGCCGCTGAATAAAACACCAGCGATCGCGACATCGTTTGCTGATTTTCCTCAGTATCAACCCTCTACGCCCGATTGTTTTGAAAAAGGGTTGGGCGAAAACTGCCGTGTGGCAACCGCCGCTTTAACCACCGTTGAGAGCTTCTATCAATCGGCTCCCAAAGCCAAAGGATTTACAGTGACGCCCGCAGAAAATGGCGCGGGCACAAAAATATTCAGCGTCACGGCTAAAAGCGGTGAAACTCGCTATCTCAGCTTATTTAGCGATGAGCCAACCACCGTGATTTTGCTCTCTAGCGAGAAGATTACAGACTTGGCTAGTTTGAAGGGATCGGTTAGTCCTCCAGCCGACTATGTTGAACTGTTGGCGACGGTTTTACCGGAAGGCGATCGCTCAGACAATCCAGCAAATAACGCTAATCCAGAGCAGTTTGGTCAGCCGCAGATGTTTTATAACGTTGTGGACGAGGCAGAACTCCAGAAGGGAACGATTCCTGAGTTGCGTCCGGGAATTGACACCTCACCCAAACTTGCCCTCGGACAAGCTCCAGCAACCTTCTATAGCGCCACGCTAGAACCAGAGTTGAAAGGCATATTTGATGAGGCTGCGAAACAAGGGCAATACGGTGGCGGCGACCTCTACCGCTTGAAAAAAGGCAGCACAACCATCTACCTCAATCTCATTCCAGTGAAAGGACAGGAAGGCACGATCGTAGTAACTTGGCTCAAAGATCCGACAAAAGGATAGACCTAAGAAAACCGCAGAAACCTCGGTATAGGTCTCTGCGGCAACAGGTGGTCAAACTAAAAGGGGATGCGGTTTACTCGATCGCTAGCGAGATGCGATCGCTGCCAATATCTCGCAGTACTCCCAGCGTCTGCACAACTTTCTCGTAGGGAAGTGACTTGTCTGCCTTGAGAATAATATTGCCCTTCGGATTTTTTTGAAAATAACCAACGACTTGCTGAGCAATCTGAGTATCGTTGGCTGTAGTGGTGTCAATCATGACTTGCCCTTGTCTGGTTATGCCAATCACCAAAGGATCGGGAGGCGTTTCCTGGTTAACTCCCTTCTCTGCACTCGGCAGCGATGCATCAACCGATTGAAATTTGGTTAACGACATCGACACTACAATAAAGAACGTCAGAATCGTCAGAATCACGTCCATCATTGGAAGGAGATTCAATTCTGGCATTTGAGAGCTGCGACTTTGAGCTTTAAACTTCATAGCTATCCTCGAAAGGAAACTTCAGGAGCAGCGGCACGCTCGATTTCATCTAAAAATGGCTCATACCAAACTTGGCGATAAATGAGTTCTAGCTCACCGCCGACTTTTGAGAAATATTCAACTTGCTGAGCTTGCAGCGTCACAGAGATCCGAAAAACGCACAGTGCTAGAATCGCCACGACCATACCAACTGCGGTTGACGTGAGAGATTCGCCGATCCCCGCCGCCGCTTTTGTCGTGTCTGCTGAGCCACCCCCACCGCCAATGTTGAGGTTATTAAACGTGAGGATGAGACCTGTCACTGTTCCCAACAGCCCCAAGAGCGGCGCGAGGGCAACCACAGTTTCTAGTAACTTGTCACCCTTTCGCATTTTGGCAAATTCTTCATCGCCTGCCGTCTCCATCGCCAGGCGAAAGGTTTCCGGCGTTGGCTGCTTGAGCTTGAGGGGCGCTAACAGAAATCGACCGAGTGGCATCGATTTTGAGCGTACTGCGATCGCACGGGCATCAGTCAAGCTATAGCGGGCTGCTTCCAAAACATCATGGGAAAGTTGTGCTTCGGTTCGCCACAACTGGAACCAAAATACACTCCGATCTAGCGCACATGAAAGGGTCGCGATCGACAAACCTGCAAGAGGAATAACGACTGGACCACCTTTACTGACAACTTCGTACAAATTGGACATTGAGCTAGGAAAAATTTAAGTTAGCGATGAATGTAACAACGAAGGCGATGCTTTAGATGCAGCCGTTGATGCACAACAAGTCCCTGTTTAGAATAGCGGAAGAGAACCGTGTGATAGTTAAGGTTAGGTAAGAAAGGCAATAACTTTAAGTTAAAAAATGAATTTGAGCTTTCATCTAATGCTTCGTTAATTGTTAGTAGCCCAACAATTCTGTCGCACACCGATCGCATCAAAGATAACTGGCTGAGAACGAAACGCTACTTGCCGCGGGTGAACGGAGTCGTCAGCTCGTTGTTAGATCCAAAAGTCAAAGTTAAGTTTTAGATGCGTCTGCTCTGCCTTGTCGTGAATTCACCGACGCTTATTTCTGTAAATACGATATTCTGTAAATACAGAAATTGGTAAGGCGAAAATTCGCAAATTACCTTTGTTGATCCACGGAGATAGAAGATGGTAGGTAAAAAAAGCAAAGCTGGTACAAACTCTAAAGCAGTTTCACCCAATCCGTCTAAAACGAGCGAGAACAATGGTGTAGCTGAAAACCCCGTTCCAGAAGCCTCCCCAGCAACAGTAGAACCAATTGAAGCCAAAGAACCAACGACAGAGAAGAAGTCTACTGAAGCCCAAAAAGCGACTAAACCAAAATCTGTTCGCGCTGCGAAGAGTACAAACAACGGGCAGACTGTAGAAACCGTTGAGCCGCAAACTGATAAAAAGTCGGCGAAAAAGCAAGAACAGGCAGCTAAAAAAGCGGAAAAAGAGGATTCCTCTGAGAAGTCGGTAAAAATGAAGCGTCTCACGTTGGATATCTCTAAACCATTGCACAAAGCAATTAAGGCGAAGGCGGTTGAAGAAGGCGTGCCGATGGCAGATATGCTGCGATCGCTGCTAAAAACTCATTACAGTCAGTGATATCTCGCCCTAAATCTTCCCTAATGCGCTGCAACGCAATCTATTAGAAGCGTCCGAGCATGGCGCTTTGGTATCTTCAGCCGCAGGACAACGGTGAACGTCGAATCTTTTCCACTAAAGTCACGTTAAAGTCAGCGCTATCTCTAAGGATAGATGTAGATCAACACAACCATCCTGAAAAGCTCTATCCGCAGAGACTCGCGCCCAGCTTAACGAATTCAGTAATGTCATTCACCAGACGGCAACTAGGTTGATTTAGCGATCGTGAAATTTTTAGATGCAAAGTTTCTACTGCTCGGAGTCGCCGTTGCGCTGACAACACTTCACTTGACTCTAGTATGGCGGAGTGAGCATCCTGAATTATTAGAGCCAAGCGTGTTGTGTTGGTCGGCAGCTTGGTTTTTGGCCTGGCGGCAAGATTGGAGAAAGTTTAATAGCGGACGGGCGGCAACTAGCGTTGGCATCCTTGCGATCGCGTGGATTTTGCTTCGGAGTGCATCAACTACAGGATACGACTCATTCTTGCGATTTGCCCCTGTTATTTCGGGCATCAGCTTAGTGCTACTGGCATCTGGCTTTGGGCAACTGCGGCAGTACTGGCGCGAGTTGGTTATTCTTGGATTTATCGCCATTCCAACTACGAGTTTGATGGCAGCACTGGACATCTCCCGCCCAACCGCAGATCTTGCCAGCAATCTGTTATGGTATGCAGGCTATCCTGTCACCCAGCAAGGCGTTAATCTGATCATGCCAACCGGAACCGTAGAAGTCTATTCTGGATGTTCTGGCATCGGTCTAATCTTTCAACTGCTTACGTTGACGTTCATATTTGTGATGCTCTTTCCGTTGAGCCGTTTTCAGACATTGATTTTACCGATCATTGCTATTATTGTTGGCTTTGTGATTAACGGTATTCGTGTTGCGCTGATGGCAATTTTATTTGCCCAATCAAAACGAGAGGCATTTGATTACTGGCATTTAGGCAATGGCTCACTCATCTTTTCACTGATCGCTGTTTCGTTGCTCGGCGGAGTGTGTTACTACCTATTAGAGCAAGCAGAGCGCTCTGATGTGCAAGAAGGAGCCGAGTCGTGAAGCAGTGGGAACAAGTCCGCAGTTACCTGTTAGCCGCTACGTTACTAGGGAGCGTGGGTGTTTTAGGAAAGCTCGTTTTCTTTCCTAAGAATCAAATGCCGGACGTGCCAACATTTACGTTTCCAACAACAGTGCCGTTGCAAAAATGGCAGTTTGTGCAGAGCTACCCGATGACGCTTCAGAAAGAAACTGCACCTGCTCTCGTAACCAGCGTCGATGCTCAAACGGTAGCGGGCCAGCAGTATCGATACATCCAAAACGGAGCGCCATTAACGATCGAGATGCGCTACTTTGTGGACACTTACATTCACGTTCCGTCTATTCTAGAAGACTCAACACTCGCCTCTCGCAAGCTGGACTACAGAGTACTCAACTCAGCAACGGGAGAATATGCGCGATTTGAAGAATTTGGCAAAGTGCATCGGAGTGCTTGCGTGACGCAGTACGGTGGAACGTCGGTCAGCGATCGCCAGTTACGCCAACGCCAAAACACCCTGCCTGTGCTGTCAAAGCGCTTTTTCCCGTGGTTCTTAGGTCAAGCTTCATTGCGGGATTTGCGCTGCGTCTGGGTCAACATGGCGATCGAGACTCGGACATTGAATGCAAACCCGCAACTGCTAGATCAAGTGTGGTCGGAGTGGGTGCAATGGTGGCAGAACCATTATCCTGATTTATAATGCATCATTCACAACGTTCAAAAAAGCGCGACGTTGCTCAGGATAGATACTCCATTACTTCCAGAAAATCTATCACTTCTGAAGAAGTTTTTGCTGCAATGATGGATACCATGCTCTCAATTGCTCAATTTTCATCGTAAAAATTGGTAGTGAATATCTCAGGGCGGTCAAGAGTCCTCGAACCTGCGGTAAAGACCATCGGCGGCTGAGGGCATCTTTAAGCCACTCTGCAATTAATCGTCGGCTGATCAACTGATAAAATTGCAACTGACTGCGGATTAAGTGATCAGAATTTTTTCTAAGGAAAAGTGCCTGATTCAAGCCAGAAAGAGCAGAGACTTGGTAGCGCGAAAGCCGACCACTGCCACTATTGAAATGATGTGCCTTGGCATTGCCTGCCTCAACCAAAGCTCCATGTCGAGAGATTCGATAGCTGACATCGGCATCTTCAGCCATTGCATAGTACAGCAGTAGGGGTTCAAAGGGTTCAGCTAGAAGCACTTCGCGTCGAAAGGTCATGCGATATCCTGCCATGATATGAACTGGATGAGTATTTAATTGCTGAACCGCCCTTGGAATCTCACGATCGGGATAGTCTTGCTCGTAGGGAATCCAAAGCTGTTCCCTGTCCATTAAAAGCAGATACTTCCAGAGCAGTCTCTGAATCGCACCCAATCGCGACACATGTTGCGTTGACCAACCCACTTTTTTCTTGGTGTCATTGATTTCCAGTTCTGAAGGTGGAACATCCATCGCAGCCGCCTGCACACCCTTTATTCGTTCTTCGGGATCTGCCTCATAGACGCGCATAATTTCTTCGGCACACATCGGATACATGAAGGTATCGTCATCAAACAAAAACAAAACATCCGCAGTGGCTAAGTGAATGCCTTGATTTCGTTGATGGGTTGAAGATCGAGTGTGGGCAGCAACATAAGTCCAGCGAATGTTGGGATGATAGGCTGCAATCTCAGTCGAAATGCGATCGCGGGTTCCCTCCCAATGATCACTGGCGTCAACAACGATAATTTCACTGGGTGGACGGGTTTGTTTCACTGCAAGTTTAAGACAGGTTGGGAGAACTTTCTCGCGGTTGTACGTGGCGACAACGAGTCCCCAGGTTAGCGATCGCGCCATAGAAAAACCTCAAAAGTAAAATCTCGAATGGTCAAACGGGTCGTACAAATTCAGAAATCAAATCAAGAAGAGACAGTTTTCACTCCAGAAAGCGAACCGTGAAAACAGATTAAGGGAAACAGATTAGGGGGGAGGAACAACATCTCCATCAGATGGCACTTCAGTACCCTCAATCTTGTGAAGGCTAAACGCACCACCTTCATCAGAGCAAACGAGAAGTCCAACACAAGTTCTCAACGTCAGTGAATGCTGAATCCTGCTTTGAAGCCGTGATACTGGCTTCCCTAAGGCTTGAATTTCAATTCTTAAGTCTGGAACATAACTCAAACGAATCCGTGAATCACGAACTCCAGATTCGATCAGACAGTTTGGCAGCAAAATTTCGTCGCTGGGTTCGATAGCAATTCGCTTCGCGAAGCTCCAAACGGTTCCTTCGGAGTTGCGCTCCGCGCTAATCGCGGCATGGTGCTTAAACAAAAACGGAATCTCTTGATCCGATTGATTCTGAAAACTGTAAGTAAGGGCGTCCGGCTCCGTTGTCTTGTCGTACAATTGTTCGATTCGCCCTCTTGAATCAGGGCGGACAACCCGTTGAAGGTTAGAATTCTCTAAATTAATCGACTCAGAATTCTGCTGAGTGGATTCTAAACCTTGTCGCACTGCTTGACCCCCATCTGCCGTGGTAAGGATTCTACTGCGACATAAATATGTCTAACGTCTGTCTAACGAGGTATGGGCGATAAATTTAGCTCTGATGCCAGAAAGGGTTGGGTAGCTTACATTACCATTATCCTGACGTATGATGCAGCATCCACAACGTTCAAAAAAGTGCAACAGTGCTCAAGATAGATACTTCATTACCCCAGTCTTTCTAAAGTATCAGTATCCTTGAGTCTTAGATGCTTCACAACTATGACTAAACAAGTATGGCGAAACCAGATCCTTCACGGGATGACCTCATTAATTTGCTGCTTCCTTTAGCGTTGATTTTAGGTTTAGCATTGCTGCTTAGTTTAGATGCGGGCCAACTAAATCAAGAGGCACCAGATACTCAACTAGAGGAGTGGCTGAGGGTGATTGTAGGTTACTTAGCGGGTGGCGCAGAAATTGCAGCAGCTTTAGTGATCGGAGTCGCTGTTATTCGAGGAATTATTGCTTATTTCCGTCAAGCGTTTTCACATCGGCATTCGCTGGATTCGACAGAGGTAATTCGGCTACAGCTTGGGCGAGTTTTGGCTTTAGGGTTGGAGTTTAGCGTTGCCAGTGACATTCTTAGAACTGCCGTTGCACCCACTCGACAGGATATTTTGAATTTAGGCGCGATCGTACTCCTTCGGACTCTGCTCAACTATTTTCTAGAGCGTGAGATTCAGCAGGGAGAGCGGAAGCGAGCCTCTGAACGTTCTTCACCGGAGGCAGAATAATGGGTCGTCGTCGTCGTTCTAGCTTAAAGTCAATAGAAGGTGCAAATCGCACGATAAGACGCCGGTTAGATCGCAAAGGAGAACTGATGTTAGCGACAGTTCCAACGATCACGGTACTGATTGTTCTAGCATTGGTAGAAGTATTGAGCCGTCAACGTCTTTTATTTGCATCGCTTGCTTCTAGCGCATTTCTAATCTATCTTGATCCCCAGCATGGCACCAATCAAGTCCGAACGTTAACCTTAGCTCAAATGTTGGCCGCCACGATTGGGTTTATCACCCATCTCATCTTTGGTGATGGCTACTTGTCCGGTGGCATTTCAATGGTCACAATGATTGTGTTAATGATTGTGTTTGATATTATGCATCCTCCAGCCGTATCCACGTCTTTAAGTTTCGCACTTAAAGCAGGGAACGAAAGTAACTTAGTGCTGTTTGGCTTAGCGTTGGCAATTACAGCAACTTTGGTGTTATTGGAGCGATTTGCGCTATGGTTGATTGCCCGATACGAATCCCATTAATCGGATGGTGATCATTGAATGATTACCACATTACATTTGTCCTCATCTCCAGCGCCTCTCTCCATGCCAAAGAGAGGCACTAAATTTTTTCACTGCTGAAAAACCGATTAAATTGTAGTCACTCCAATCGCACCGTTAAGGTTCGAGTTTGGGTTTCGTGGGGTTGAAGTATCGCAGCGGTTCCCTGTTGACAAGCGGTTTCTAAGTCATAAGGCATGGTCGTGCATGGCTCTAAAATTAATACATAGCGATCGCACCAACCGCCATAGCTTTGAAACACCCAAACGTAAGGAAAATCGGCTGTGTCAAATCGGAATTTCAGTGTCGATCTCAGCGGAGTTGTGCCGTTCTCCAATCGTGGCTTAGAAATGCCACATTCACCCACGGCTAATTCTGAACTGTAAAAGAATTCTTGAAGCTGCGACGATCGCGCTTGGGTGTGCTGCACATTCACTTCGTTTCCGTTTGCATCTAAGGCTGTTGGAAACTGAGTTTTGCCGTCGCGTCCAATGATGCGGCTAAAGTCGAGAACTACAGGTTCGATTAGACAATTCGGCAGCAGAATTTCGTCGTCGGGTTCAATCGCGATCGCGGCATGGTGCTTAAACAAAAACGGAATCTCTTGATCTGACTGATTTTGAAAGCTGTAGGTCAGGGTAAATTCTGGCTTTGTTGGGTGAAGTTGAATCCTTTTTTTGACGTGTACCGGAACCGTCTGACACATCAGCTCAAGATGCAAGTCAAAAGGCATATGCGATTTTACAGCCCAAGCCTGCGACCAAAACTCACCATGATCGATTAGTTGATATTCCCGAAATTCGCCTTCCACATCGTTTGGAAATATCTCGTCCCAACCGCCAGTCCAATTCTCATCAAAGGAGGCTCCAAGGGGTAGGGTTCTATGCGACTCGTCATAATCGGGCGGATGCCAAAGCCAATTCTGCCCTGTTTTCTTATCGTGCACTTGATCGATCCGCCCTCCTAAATCGGGGCGCACAAACAGTTGAAGCTCAGGATTCTCTAAACTGATGGACTCAGAATATTTCTGAGTGGATTCTAAACCTTGTCGCAATGCTTGACCCTCATACACCGTGGTAAGAATTCTACTGCGACGTAAATATAGCTAACGTCTACCTAACGGTATGCGCCCTAAACCGAAAATTCATACCAGAAGCGGATTGGGCTTCCTTCAGAACAAGCCTCGTCTACAGGGATAACAGATGCCTCCGGGAAGGCTTCGCAAGTAGCAGCCCTGCTGAGACTAATCCGGTCGTCATCCGTTATCTGATCTGCTGCCAACGAGAAACCTTTGCGTAAGTCCTACCGTATTGATACTCTACATCGCGTTACACAGCCTGACTCACATAGCCCGACTCACATAGTCCGACTCACACAGTCTGCACTCTCTAACCCGAGATCAGAACTGCAAACTTTAGCTAGTCTCATCGCCTCTACATCTTCTTTCCAAATCGGCAGGCTGACGGTGAATGTTGCGCCTTGCCCTTCACCTGCACTCGTCGCCTCGACCTGACCCCCATTCAGTTCCACCAAATGACGCACGATCGCAAGCCCTAACCCTAACCCCCCAAATTGGCGAGTCATACTACTATCGACCTGGCGAAATTGATCGAAAATAATCGGCAAAAACTCTGAGCTAATGCCAATGCCCGTATCCACAACCTGAATTTGAACATGTTCTGAGGTTCGAGGAACCAGAGACGGAGGGCGAATTGAATTTTGCAAATTAAGAGGCATAGAGTCGGGCTGACGCTTAAGGCGAATCTCTACTTTCCCCGATTCAGGCGTAAATTTGATCGCGTTTGAGAGTAAATTGCCAATCACTTGCTGCAACCGTGCCGGATCGCCCCACACTTGACCTCCTGGCGTATCTAACACAGCGGTTAACTGGATCGATTTTGCCTCTGCTGATGGACGAACCGCTTGCAGAGCGTTACTGATAATCGCTTCTAAATTAACTAGCCCAAATTTGAGGTGGAGTTTTCCTTGAATAATTTTAGAGATATCTAAAATTTCCTCGACCATGCTGGCTTGAGCGGCGGCATTGCGCTCAATGGTTTCTAAGGCGCGATCGCGGGCTTCCGCATCAAAGGAGCGCGATCGTAAGAGGCGCGACCAGCCCAGCACAGCATTAAGAGGAGTCCGCAACTCGTGAGAGAGAATTGCTAGAAATTCATCTTTTAAGCGGTTAGAAGATTCTGCCTCCTGACGCGCGAGTTGCTCTTGTACCATCTGAACCCGGGCAAGTTCAGCTTGCTTACGGGCAGTGATATCTTCTAGCGTTCCGACATAGCCGAGGAGTTGACCCTCCGCTGATAGCATGGGAGCCGAGCTAACATGTACCCAGCCGATCGTGCCATACGCCAACTCAACCCGAAACTCATCGGAGTACTCGCCGCCATCGTTTAGATGAGCTTGCCAGCTTGAAATGGCGCGATCGCGATCGCTCGGATGAACAGACTGAAGCCAGGACGTATCGATGCGTTCTCCAATCGAGAGACAGCAAATCGCCTGACATCGCGGATTAGTATACGTGCAGTGTCCCTCGGGATCGGTGACAAAGATGCCGACGGGCGAACAGGTACTCAACGAGCGAAAGCGTTCTTCACTCCTCCGCAATTCGGTGTTGACCGCGATCAGTTGGGCCGCTTGATGCTTCAATGCCTCAGATTTTTTGAACAGATCGACGAAAACAGCGACTTTGGAGAGAAGAACGGAAGGGTCAACTGGTTTTTGAAGATAATCGACCGCACCGCAAGCGTAGCCCTGAAACATTTTCTGGTCGCTATTGAGTGCCGTCAGAAAAATAATGGGGGTTTGACGCGATTTAGGGCGACGACGAATCAGTTCAGCGGTTTCAAGCCCATCGATCCCAGGCATCTGCACATCCATGAGAATGACGGCAAACTCTTGATGCAGGAGCGATCGCAGTACCTCTTCTCCCGATCTTGCTCGAACCAAAATCACATCTAAATGCTCTAAAATGGCTTCTAAAGCAAGAAGGTTTTCTGGCTGATCGTCCACGAGCAAAATTTTAACTTTCGACTGCGACTCCATATGCGTTTTCATCGAGAGAACTAAAGTGTCCTATGAGAACGGGGGAGCTAAACCCGTGTTGCCTTATACTTGATAAGCTTTAGCAACGCGTTATGCCTAGCCGTCTATGTTAGTGCCCTGGGGGGAGAATCGTCTCTAGCTGAAGTAGGAGATATTGTTTTAATTGCTCCCACCAAATGCACTGGAACCATAGTATCCAAAATTAAATTAATGGACTTTTTTTTTGATATTTCGTTGCTTCAATCTAAGTAAATATTCTAGGTGTTCGGCGGTAGCACAACCGATTGAAGTTGTGTCATAAATAATAATTAAACTGCTGAATTTGACGTAGCAATCAGTTGTTAAAACTAAAAACTTAGTATTCGTAGTAGCTGGCGAAGTTATTCACAGATTGATTCTAGTTTTGGTAACTAGAGTATTGCAGCTTTACTTTTCAGAGCGGATGAGGAGGATTTTGAGATTAAACATTACGAATCGCAAGTCAAGGATTACATCACCGAAGGCAAAGCAGAGATTCAGATCGGCAACTCGTTCTATCGATCGCAGAGCGCTATTTCAAGAGATTTAGGAGTCTTAGCGGCTGAGGTTTATCGACAGAGACAGGCTCGTTTAAGAGTGCTAGATGTAATGTCAGGATGCGGTATCCGTGCCCTCCGCTATGCCTTAGAAAGCCACGCCGACTGGGTATGGGCAAATGACGGCAATCCAGATGTAGGCGAGGTTTTGCAGCACAACTTAGCACAATTGGCATTGCCAAGCCACACAGGAACGCTGTCCTCGACGCGCTACCAGATCACTCATCAAGAGGCAAACCGTCTTTTACTCGGGTGCTACTACCGCCAAGATTTTTACGACTTGGTGGATTTAGATTGCTTTGGTTCTCCAGCACCGTATTTGAGCGCAAGTCTAGGAGCAGTCGCGATCGGAGGATTACTTTATCTCACCAGCACCGATGGACGAACTGCAACTGGACATGCTCCTCAAAACTGCTTATCTGATTATGGAGCGTATGTGCGCGTCCACCCAGCAGGACACGAACAAGGATTGAGGCTCCTAATTGGTCACGTTCAACAACTCGCCGCGACCAACGGCTTTGGAGTGGAACCCATTTTTTCGTTCTTTAAAGGACAAATCTATCGAGGCATGGTGCGCTTGGTAGCGCGATCGTGCCTAACGCCCCAAAATTACGGCTACTTAGGATACTGCCATCACTGCGGCAACTACCGCGCGATCGCATGGCGAGAGTTAGGACGAGCGGTATGTCCTCACGATGCTCAACCGATGGTAGTCACAGGCCCGATTTGGCTGGGTCAACTGCACGATGTGGAGTATCTCCAAGCCTGCATTGCCCTTGCCGAAGCTTGGAATTGGAAGTCGCAAGCTCGACTGATGCGGCTGATGCAGACCGAAACAGATCTGCCGCCTTACTTTTATCTGTTAGGTGAAATTGGGCGGCGCGGCCAGATCGATATTCCGAAACGAGCCTCGCTGACGCAAATTTTGCAAGACTGGGGTTATCGCGTCAGTTCGACTCATATTCATCCTGATGCGATTAAGACCGATGCAAATTTGCAGACCTGCGTTCGAGCCGCGAAATCCATTAGTGCTTGAAAGGTGTTACTTGAAAGCAATCCAACAGACTTCGCGGAGCCAACTCAAACGGAGCTTGGTAAAGCCGATCGCACCCTTACGAATTGGCTCGCATCAACCGCACCTTCGCAGACTCTAACTGAGGGCTAGGATCGACCGTCACCCACGTTGAGCCATTTCGCTGCCGCGCTTCATAGTGAAGATGCGGGCCTGTCGAAACGCCAGTGCTACCAACCCGTCCAATCACCGCGCCCGGTTCTACCTTTTGTCCAGGGTTCACAAAAATCTCGGAAAGATGAGCATACATCGTGTCTTGCTTGCCGTTTTGGTGTTCCACCACGATCGCTAGTCCATATCCGCCTAACCGATCGGCAATGGCAACTTTTCCTTGACGGGTCGCCAGAATCGGAGTGCCCTGCGCTGCGCCCAGATCGATGCCAGAATGAAATCGCTTGACCCGCGTGACAGGATGAGTGCGCCAACCGTAGCTCGATGTGACTGGAACAGGGGCAGGTAGAGGATACACGACTTCACCTGCGGGATCGCTGATCTGACCAGACTTAGGAAGATTAGGGTTGTACGCTAGATTCGTTGAGGACGGATTCGTTGAGGACGGATTGACAACGGCATAATCACCATCACTCGACCCAACAAACTTATCGAAGCGAACTGCTTTGGAGTTTGGCGGGGTTAATTGCGGTGTCTTCGGCTCGTTTCTAAAGAGAGATTGCTTCGACTTCACTGGACTCTGAGGCAGATTTCTCGATTGAACGATGATCGGAACTCGGTCAATCTCTGGAACCGCCACTGGAATTTGAGTGATCACAGGAGCCTGAGCAACGGTCTGAACGACATGAGGTTTAGCTTGAGAGGATTTGGCTTGAGGCAGTTTAGCTTGAGCGGGTTTGACAATAACTGGAGCTTTAGCAACCTGCGTTGGTTTAGAAAGCGGACTCGTGGCTTGCATCGAGCCAATCGTTTCTAACACCTGCGATCGCACCTCAGAAGCAATTTCCGGGTCTTGTAGAGTTTTTCTGGCTTGCTCAAATTGCTGTCGAGCGGCAAATTGGTAGGCACGAGCAATCAGGGCTTCTTGCCGCTTTGCTTGTTTCGCAGCCTTGTCTTTCACCACAATCTCGGCTAACCGCTGTTCTAGCAGCTTTTGTTGCTGCACAAGTGCCGGGTTCGCAAGTCGCTGAGCGGACTGCTCTTGTGAGTTTTTCGGTTGATCCAAATTCTTTTGATCGATTTGCTGACCTAAATTTTGTTGACCCGCATCAGGAGTAGCTGGCGTGGCTCTCTCAGCAGTTGACTTGTTTAAGAGCTTCTCAACCGCAATCCGCTGATTCTTTACCTCCTTCTTCGGCTGAACTTCAGTTGCAGGTTGGGTCTTGAGGATCACTGGTTCGACGGAAACAGGTAAAACGGTTTGAGTAGGAACAATAATGTCTTTCGAGGAGGATATTTTTTTAGGCGTAGATGAAGGAGTTGAAGTCGTAGTTGCTACTTTTGTCGAAACTATCCCTTTTGATGACGATATCGATTTCACCGTTTGAGAACGGCTAAGCGAAGTAGCCTGTGCTTTAAAGACGGGTTTCGGGGCGGCGGCTTGAGAGGTATTTGGTGCTTTAGAAATGGGTTTCGGGGCAGCGGCTTGAGAAGGGGGCAAAGTTCTAGAAGGCGTTGCAGGAACTGTACGAGGGGCAGGCGTCGAGATAATGACTGGAGTCTGAATCGGAATAGGACTCGCAGAGATTAATGGAACTGAGATCGATTCCGGAATCGCGATCGCAGGCGTTGGATCTACCTTTGGGTTTGCCTGAGGAAGCGGCGCTTTCTGCTGAGTAACCGCGATCGCTTCTACAGGCTTGTCGTTGGCAAGTTGGGCATCTTGAACAGATTGCAATGCCAAGATTGAGGGAACTAGCTCTAACATCGTAGTCCTAGCGAGGGAGGGACATCCAGCTAGTACACTTCTCTACGTAGATTTCAGGATGAAATAATCTGCCTATATAAAGAGATCGCCTTTCTTCATAGAAACTTTATGAATGGAATAGGGTTTCCTCAGAACTAATACAGGCATCCAGTTGGCAGCAGATGTTGTAACGGATGTAGCGGATGTAGGATTCACGCACTCGTCCCCTCGATTCTTCAAGCTTGAGGGAGCTAGAAATGGAACTCTCCAAATTGGCAAATTGGAGGCAACGCCAATTGCGCAATCGGAATTAATCCTTCTACTGTTCCTCTACTACATCAAGTCAACTTGCGCGATCGCAACCTAGACGGAACTGTCATAGATTCAGTCGTTTCGGCTACATCCGCTACCAATCAATCCTCTTACTGGCAAAACCGCTCAACGCAGCGCACAAACATCTCAACCCCCATGCCCAATGCCGTTTCATCGAAGTCGAACCGGGGGTGGTGGTGAGGAAAGTCGAGCCCCTTCTGAGCGTTGGCAGACCCCAAAAAGAAATAGCAGCCTGGGATTTCTTGCAAGAAAAATGACATGTCTTCGCCGCCCATGGTTTGACAATTGGGGACAACACCGAGCGGTGACTCAATCACAGTTTCTGCAACCGACCGAACCAGATTCGCGATCGCGCCGTCATTGATCACCGGCGGATAGAGCGACTGATAGCTCAAGTCATAGTTTGCGCCGTGGCTTTGGCAAATTCCAGCAATAAGTTGCTCAATCCGTCGCTCAAAATACCCCGCATAATTTGAGTTGAAATAGCGTACCGTTCCACTCAAATGGGCCGTATCTGCAATCACATTAAGAGCGGTTCCAGCATGGAATTTGCCTACCGTGACGACTGCCGACTCAATCGGGTCAATATTGCGCGCCACGATTGTTTGCAGCGCATTTACTACTTGGGATGCCACCACAATTGAATCGATCGTCTGCTGAGGAATCGCGCCATGTCCGCCTTTACCTAAAATGGTGCAGTGAAAGGTTTCTACGGCTGCCATTAGTGCCCCCGCCCTCACTCCGGCTGTGCCCAGAGGTAGGTTATTCCACAGGTGGAGTCCTACGATCGCGTCTACGTCAGGATTCTTTAAGACGCCAGCCTCAATCATCGGTTTCGCTCCGCCCGGACCTTCTTCTGCGGGCTGAAAGATGATTTTTACCGTCCCTGCAAAATCACGATGATGGGCGAGATAGTAAGCTGTGCCGAGCGCGATCGTCACATGTCCATCGTGTCCGCAAGCGTGCATTTTGCCGTCGTGCTGAGACTTGTAGGGCACATCATTTTCTTCCTGAACCGGCAAAGCGTCCATGTCGGCTCGAATCGCCAGCACGCGACCAGGACGGTTGCCCTCAAGGGTTGCGACAATTCCCGTTTGGGCAATTTCAGTTTGGTGAGGAATACCCCAGTCTTGAAGCTTTTGGGCGATAAAGTCGGCCGTTAGTTTTTCGGTAAAACCAAGTTCTGGACGCTGGTGGAGGGTTCTACGCCACGTCACCAACTGGGGCTGGAGTGATCGGATCTCTAGGCGAATGCGTGATAAATGAGCCGAAACGGAACTCAGACTGGTAGAAGACATACAACCTTTGACCTTTTCCTTTTGTAGATAACGGCAGAGTAGAGATAACGACGAGAAGCATAGAGAAAATCTTATCCACCTCGTCACAGCTCTTGATTGGTGAACGGTCAAGGGAGCAAACCCCTAGCGTTTACATCCTCTATCTTTAGATTAAACAACTTCAGATTAAACGCCGTGGCAAACGCTCTTTTGTCAGTTCTGCATGGCATATTCAATGGCGCATGACTTGAAGCATGCAGAATTTTTATAGTTATAATTTTCGACGAAAATTCCTTATACGATCGCAAAGCTGAACAATTTAGAAGATTTGCATTACTGTTAGGTCAAGACAATTAGGTCAAGACAAATGGCTAGTACGGAGGATAGGAATGTTTACCCAGATCAAGATAGAACGGTATATAGCTATATATAATCAACTAAGGCAATTGCAGGGTAGTTCCTCAAATTAGGCTTAGCAGCAAATCAGCCTGCGCTCTAGAGTCAAAGCACTCTAGATTCAAAGGCGAAAATTATCGACGTAATTATCTTGGAAAAACCGCTCTGATTCAAAAATCTGTGCGCTTGGCTCCAAGAGATTTGCATTGCAAAGTCAGTTGAATCCTCTAGTACTTAGATCAGACTGCATCTTTACCAATTGGGAATTTTGACGCTTCGGAGTACCTATTATCGTCAGTATCTATTACCGTCTTTTAGCAACAGGGTTAGCTCTGCAACGATCGACATCATGGGAAAAGCAGGAAAGGCACTTAAACAAGTACTGTCTAGCCACGGCATTAGCCAAAACCGCTTGGCAGTGACCATGGGAATCAACCGTTCCACTGTTCATCAGTGGGTGAACGAGATCAGTGACCCCCTAGCTGAAGCTGTCACTGAAGTTATCAAAGCCTTGCGGGCACTCGATGGCACTGCCGCCGAGCAGTTTGTAGATCTCTATCTAGAACGGCACGTTCAGGAAGAAGATCGAGACCAGGAAAATTTGTAATTCGTAATCAATCGAGTTGAAAATCTTCAAAGTGTTTGAAGAATCGATAGACTTTTTCTGTCGATCAACAGGTTACGATGCAAACACGAACGCTTTTGATCGAAAACGTGTAGTTCACGACATCCCGTAAAGTTAAGCACGGACTGGGATCAAGGTAATTGCCCCCCTAATATTGGCGGGTTTGAATTTCGTGGAAATAGGTCAAGCTAATGTTTATTCAGACCTCTACGATTTAAGCTCCGCTTTGCAAACGCTCAGAGATTAATCTATGACTTATACTACGACTGCCGCTCCTGTTGACAGATTGAGTGCCAAATTACCATCGTCACTCAAACGGCTAGCAGACATTGCGTTCAACTACTGGTGGTGTTGGACACCAGATATGATCTCGCTGTTTCAGACGATTAGCCCTGAGGAGTGGGAGCGCTGTGGACACAATCCAGTCGCTTTGCTAGAAACCGTGAGCTATGAGCGTCTGACGCAACTGACCTGTGATCCCCAATACATGGCGCGGCTAGAAGGACTGGCAGATCAGTTCGATCGCTATATGAAATCGGATAGCACGTGGTCGAGCCGCGTTGCTCCACAAATCACGGCTGAAAACCCGATCGCTTATTTTTGTGCTGAGTTTGGCATTCACGAATCGCTGCCGATCTACTCGGGCGGTTTGGGCATTCTGGCTGGGGATCATCTCAAATCTGCTTCCGATTTGGGTGTGCCGCTGATTGGTGTCGGATTGCTCTACCGTCAAGGTTATTTTCATCAGCGCCTCAATGGAAGCGGCTGGCAAGAAGACTATTACACGAACAATCCGTTTGAGCAGATGCCGCTTGAACTGCTCAAAGATGAAGGCGGAGTGCAGCCCCTCAAATTTGAGATTCAGGTTCGCCACCGGACGGTCAAGATCCAGATCTGGAAAGCGCAGGTTGGACGGGTCAGCCTTTATCTACTCGATAGCGATCGCGAGGATAATGATCCCATCGATCGCTGGCTCACCGGACACCTGTATGGCGGCAACCAAGAGACGCGCATTGCTCAAGAAATCGTGCTGGGTATTGGCGGCGTGCGGGCATTACAGACGTTAGGCATCGAGCCATCGGTGCATCATTTAAACGAAGGTCACGCGGCATTCTGCTTATTAGAAGTGTGTCGCCTGGAAATTCAGAAAACAGGCAAATCGTTCTACGACATCGAAAAGTTGGTGCGCGATCGCTGCGTCTTCACCACGCACACACCCGTGCCGGCAGGACACGATGTATTCTCCGCCGACCTGATGGATTCGTTCTTCGCCAATTACTGGGATCAGCTCCGGTTGTCTCGTGAGCAGTTCTTAGCGTTGGGTGCTCGTCGATTGGGCGATCCCTGGGAACCGTTTGGCATGACAGTTCTGGCGTTGCGGCTGTGTCGCTCTGCGAATGGCGTCAGCGAATTGCACGGCAAGGTTTCGCGCAAAATGTGGACAGTGATGTATCCCGAAAAATCAGAGGATGCCGTTCCGATTGGCTACATCACGAATGGCGTTCATGCGGCAACATGGGCAGCTCCCTTAATGCAAGACTTGTACAACAGATACCTGGGTGAGGATTGGACAACTCAACTTGTCGATCCCCAAACCTGGGCAAAAGTCGATCAGATTCCCAATGAAGAATTGTGGGAGCGCCATCAAATTCTCAAAGAGCGGCTGATCGCCCACACGCGATACAAGGTTCGCCAATCACGGCAGCAGCGTGGCGAAGATGGCGGTTCGATTGAGGCAACCAACCGACTCCTCGATCCAACCATTCTGACAATCGGCTTTGCCCGTCGCTTTAGCCCATACAAACGGGGTGATTTGCTGCTGCGGGATGCAGAACGAGCGCTGAGGATTTTTAGCAATAAAGAGCGTCCGGTGCAAATTATCTTCTCCGGTAAGGCACACCCTAGAGACGAAGAAGGCAAGCGGATTATTCAACGGATTATCGAATGGTGTCGCAATCATGGCAATGTCAACGATCGCGTGGCGTTTATCGAAGATTACGACATGCATACGGCGCGGAAGTTGGTGCAAGGCGTTGATGTGTGGCTGAACAATCCCCGTCGCCCGCTCGAAGCGTCTGGAACCAGTGGTCAGAAGGTCTGCTTTAATGGCGGTCTGAATTGCAGTGTGCTTGACGGCTGGTGGTGTGAAGGCTACCAGGAAGATGTGAACGGCAAAGGCACGAATGGTTGGGCGATCGGTGAAGATGCCAACACCAGTGACCAAGCCCTACAAGACCGGATTGATTCCGAGTCGCTGTATCAGCTGTTAGAAGAGGAAATCGTGCCACTCTACTACGATCGCGATGAGAAGGGCATCCCTCACGGCTGGATTGCGATGATGAAAGGCTCACTGAAAACGAACTGTCCTGCCTTCAGTACGCATCGGATGATCGCGGATTATGTCGCGCAAGTCTATGCTCCTGGAACAAAAGCGTTTGAAATAACGCTGGCAAAAGTTCCGCAACAGAGCAGCTTCTAGTTCATCGTCGTAACTCGGTTGCTCACCGTTCGATCTCTCTGTTCGATAATGAGAATAACCGAGTTACGAATGATCTATGAGAAATCCTCCTCAGCCCATTCCTGATGCTTTTAGAGGCGATAGCTGGCGATTTGCGTCGCTCCCAGCGGGTGATGTCGTTGATGCCTTCCGCGATCGCCTCATTCCGTTTTTAAACCTACCCCACGAATTACAACCTCTAAACCTTGGGTTAGCCTCAACGCTGCCTATTCCAGGAGTTGTGTTTGATGGGGGACGGCGATCGCGGCAACTCGCTCAATGGCTGCAAGATTCCCAGCCTGTTTCTCTCAATTACATTGCCGGTGCGCCCGACGGACTAATTCTAGAAGCCGGAGAGCGCGATCGCTGGATTCTCAACACGTTTGATGACCCAGAGGTGCGATCGGCGGCGGAGCAGTACGAACAGCGTAAACACGTGAGTGGAGGGCTGCATTTTCTGCTCGTTCAGCCAGATGATTCTGGAATGACGTACACCGGAGTTTGGTTACTGAAGGCAGCGCATCCAAAGCCTTAAATTGAGTAATAACAGCAGCGACAGGCGTTTCTCTCATCTAAGAAGTTTATGCATACAGCAACTGATTCCTAATCTCATCCGCCATCAGCGAATTCACTAAAATGCCAATCCGTTGTGCTACCTCGTAAGCGCTTCTTTGAGGCACAACAATAATTCCAGCATGTTGTCTATTCTCCTTCATGTACTGAAGATGCAACCGCTCAAAATCGACACGGTTATGAGTCAAAATACATCTACCTACAGAAGCGGCGAATTCAAGTTGTTCACGGTCAGTTTTACCGAGGGCTGCTTGTTCAGGAACAGTTGCGACATTCAACCCGCGCGATCGCAACAGTGTGGCGACTAATGCCGACATGTCCTCATCCGTGTAGAGTGAAGCAAAAATTGTCACGATGCACCCAATACAGCCTTGACCGATGAGTGTACCCATTCATCGGGCACTTGGTTTCGCTCGATGTATTCATTAATCTCTGCCTGATGATCTAAGTAGAAGCTCAAGGCGTCAAATACTTGCGCTAGGGTTAGATGAGGCAAATGATTGAGAATTTCTTCTGGCGGAATGCCCAACCTCCACAGACTCACGATGGCTCGCACAGATGTCCGAGTGCCTGTGATAATTGGCTCTCCACTCAAAATTTCAGAAGTTCGGGTGACGTAACGGGAAGAGGTTTCAGCAGGCATCGGATTAGCTCGGTAAGTCTCCACTTCATCTTATCAGTGGCTTTCAGTTCAGTAGCTTTCCGTTCTCAAATAAGTCATGCAACAAAGCCTCACTATGTCGTAAAACTACTCAGGGTAGTTATGCTAACCCCTCAGCGGTAAAAGTTTGCTGAATGCCATCTTTCGAAGGATGAAGAGATTCAGGGAGTACATCAAATGCTCTTTCTCCCAAGCAATACTCTGTTACAAATTCAGAAAAACTTCGACCAACTAAGTAAGCCTTCGGCGAATTCACTTTTACAAAATAAATATCGTAGCTATCATCCTCAAGACTATATGCTCTTAAATCCCACAGAAAGTAATCTTGGGTCTGATCAGCACCGAAAATGAGAGCATTCTCTAGAACGTCATCTGCTGCTCTAGACTCGAAACGGATGTCTGTTTCTCGAAGCATTTCTAATGCTTGCCGTAAGTTATCTGAGATTTCCCTAGAAAACTCGACATCAGGCGGACAAAAAATATCTACAAACTCACCAAAACTGCCTGTTCCAAAGACGCGACAAAAATCCTTAAAGTCAGAGGGCAAAATAATTCTTGAACTTGACTCAAAGAGGTTTATTTCCTGATTAGAACAAGCTCGTAATCTTTCTCTAGAAATGACCTCAAGCCTACTCATTAGTGCTTACCAACTGTTTATATATGACATATTTCTCCTTTATTGAATATATTTGCCTTGTTTGGTGATGACATCAAGATTCAGACCCCACAAACACAGTAGAATAAACTCTGATCACTTCTAATCCTCATTCCGCTTATGTCTCAAGCAAAAATCGGCATCATTGGCGGTAGCGGTCTCTACACGATGGATGCCTTGAAAGACGTAGAGGAAGTGCGTGTTAAAACGCCGTTTGGTGATCCGTCGGATGCTTTGATTTTAGGAACATTGGACGAAACGCGAGTTGCATTTCTAGCGCGGCATGGTCGAAATCACCATCTGTTGCCGTCTGAGCTTCCGTTCCGGGCAAACATCTATGCGATGAAGAGTCTGGGCGTCCAGTATTTGATTTCAGCGTCGGCAGTGGGATCGCTGAAAGAAGAAGCGAAGCCGCTTGACATGGTACTCCCCGATCAGTTTATCGATCGCACCAAAAACCGTATTTCTACTTTCTTTGGAGAAGGAGTTGTGGCGCACGTTGCCTTTGGCGATCCGGTTTGTCTCAATCTAGCGAAGGTGCTGGGGGACGCGATCGCGAGTCTCAATCTCACCGATGTGACGCTGCATCGCGGTGGAACGTATGTCTGTATGGAAGGCCCTGCCTTCTCGACTAAAGCAGAATCAAATTTGCATCGGAGTTGGGGCGCGACGGTAATCGGCATGACCAATTTACCCGAAGCCAAACTTGCTCGTGAAGCTGAAATTGCCTACGCAACACTGGCGTTAGTCACAGACTACGACTGTTGGCATTCCGATCACGATAGCGTCACGGTTGAGATGGTGATTGGCAATCTTCGGCGCAATGCGACCAATGCTCAAAAAGTAATCCAAGAGACGGTGCGACGGTTGACCCAGAATCCACCTCCGTCCGAGGCGCACTCGGCGTTAAAGTATGCGATCCTTACGCCGTTGGATAAAATTCCTGACGCCGCTAAAGAAAAGCTGAACTTACTATTAGAAAAGTATCTTTAACCAACAACGTGTGGAATTACCGATTAAGCGCCTCACCCAAGACCTGCTCACGACGATCGCATCTCAGTCTCGCACGAGTTCCCGCCAGCGCCAAAACTACAACTTTCACGAATTAGACGAGCGGGTGCAGCGTTTTCTCAACGTCCTGCAACCCGGAACTTATGTGCGGCCTCATCGCCATCGCCGCGCCCCTAATGTGAACGGCTTTGAGTTTTTTTTGGTGCTACAAGGGGCGATCGCGCTGCTGATTCTAAACGAACAAGGCGAGGTGCTGCAAACTGAGCGAATCACCGCCAATGGCGAAACTCGCGGCATTGAGTTAGCCGAAGGAACCTATCACACGCTAATTGCGTTAGAACCCGATACGGTGATGCTGGAGATTAAAGAAGGGCCTTACAATCCCGCCTCCGATAAAGAATTTTTGGAGCAATTTCCAACGGAAGGCACGATCGAAGCTCAACAGTGGGTGAAAACCTGGGAAACCTTCGCCTAAACCACACCTTTCTGAAAAATCATCACGTGTTGTTGAGGCAAGCTATTGATCGTTTCTATGTAGGTTAAGCCCAACGATTCCTTCGGAGTTGCGCCCTGCGCTAATCGCAGTTCTTTCTTGACCTGTTTTTGCGTCATTTTGTGTAAGGGTTTGATCATCACAAATGGGTTTTCGCCGCGATATTCGACCAGTACAATGCGTCCGCCGGGTTTGACAGATTGCGCGATCGCGCTCATCATTTCTCGTGGATACTCCAACTCGTGATAGACATCCACCATCAATACCACATCAACACTGTTCTCTGGCAGATTCGGACTGGTGACACTGCTTAAAATCGGTTCAACATTGGAAATTTGTTTCTCTGCTTTGAACGCATTCAAAATCTCAATCATTTCGGGTTGAACATCCACGGCATAGACTTTGCCTTGAGGCAGGGTGGATGCAATCCGGAAGCTAAAGTATCCGGTTCCAGCGCCAATATCGGCAACAACATCGCTCGGCTTCAAACTCAGGGCGGCGATCACTTTTTGCGGTTGTTCTTCAGCGTCTCGCCCTGATCGCTCTAACCATCCGGCTCCTTCATAGCCCATCACATGAGCGATCTCGCGCCCCATGTAAATCTTGCCGATTCCATCCGAATTGTGTTGGGTACGTTGTTCATACACTGGAGCATCGGCATAAGCAACACTCGGAAGTCCCAACCAACACAACCCTACAATCAGCACTAATAAAAGGTTCCGCACCATCACAGTTCTCTAACCACAACGCCTTTACTTTACAGGATAGGACTCATGCAGAGAACCTTAACGCTATGGAATCACTTGCTTTTGGCTGCGTCGCCTCTCGTACTTAGTTGCAACCTGTGTGATCTAGCTGCGATCGCCTGTACATTCAGTTGCAACCTGTGTGAACTAAGATCACACGCTTGTAAACCTAGTTGCAACCTGTGTGATCTAACTGCGATCGCCTGTACATTGAGTTGTAACCCGTGTGATCTTAGTTCACACGCTTATACATTGAGATGCAACCTGTGTGAACTAACTGCGATCGTCTGTACATCAAAGTACAACCGAGCGATCCTAACTGCTATTCCTGCCGCGCGGATGAACTGATTTTGTCTCAGAAGAATTGCGCGATTGATTTAGACAAACAATCACGATCGCACGATTGATAAACTAACCGATCCCGGATCTCCTAATTCAGATTGCTCACCCAACACGGCTATATCGGATTAATCTTAGAAGAATAATCCCTGTGACAAAGCTACTAATTAGTCCTGAAATGATTCCTACAATTCCTAGGTGAATTGCCAGTTGCATAGGTGTGGAGAGATTTTTGAGTCTCCAATAACCCCAAGAGTCTATAAAATAAGCTCCACCCCGACCCGCACCCCAACCCATTGACCAAGCGTAAGCGTTTGTCAGACACCAAACCACACGGGTACGAAGCGTCCATCCTTGAATCCCGCCTAGAATTGCACCTCCTAGCAGCCCACTAACAGCGTTACTTTTGACAGTGCTCTGAATTGAGCCTCTAAAAGTATCAGGCTGATTGAAACTACCCCATACAGATAGGTTGTTGTTTATTAATCCAATTGTTGCGATTAAATAAATACCGAGTGTTGTACCCAGAATCCATCGAATTGGAATTCGCATCCCTTGGTCTTTAAGCTGTAACCATTGAACGACTCCAAGCACAAAGCCTGCAAACAGGCTACCGAGAAGACTAGGAGAAGCAAGGTCAAAGTCGCGAGGCGGAGGATAATACGCTCCTTCAAGCCAACCCGCTAACGCGAAACTCAGTCCTAAACTCAAGCTGCTTGTACTGATCCAAAGTAATAGTACTCTCAACTCTCTTAATTGCATGCTCTGCCTACTTCTATTAGTCAATGTGAATTGAAAGACACAGGAGCATCAGTCATTACTGATTGAGGGAAAAACAAATTGTTTCATGAGTGAGTCGCCTCGTCCAGATTCGGCAATCTAAATACTTCCCTCTTTAGCTGCATAAACCTTGAGGGTGTTTAAAGGATTTTTTCAGTACAATTTTGGCTGCATCTGTTTGTTAACTAGAAAATTGCACTAGTCCTTAACAATTCGCGCGGCTAAGTTTAGGGAATCGCTCATTAGACTCTCTGCAAGAGTTTTTCCCTCTCCTGATTGCTTGTAGACTGTTTATCGAATTGCATTCAATCAGGAGTTCTTGTAATCCATGCCTGTTCCTCACCAGGTCAGATCCATTTTCTCGTTCTTCAAATCGTCAGTTGTTCTCAACGTTGTGATTGCAGGATGTGTTGCGATCGCGCTTGTCGTATTTGCAAAACCTTCACAAGCAATGCAGGCGCAAGTTAGTCCCAGTAATCCTCAGCTAGGAGATACCATTTCGGTCGTTGTGCAAGCTGAAGGCGCGGCTCCGACAGTCACAATGGGCGCAAAAACCTATCCAGCGTTTGATATTGGCAACAATCGGTATCGCGCCCTGCTGCCGACGACCCCATTAGATCGTCCGGGAACCCTCGCTCTTAAAGTGAACGCAGGTAGCGACGTTCAAACACTAAACGTGAAGTTACGGAATCGCTCATTTCCAACTCAGCGAATTTGGCTTCCCCCCGGCAAAGATGGGGATGGCACAGACTTAGAGTTCGATCGCGTCGATGCCTTCAAAGCGATCGTCAGTCCGCAGAAGTTTTGGAACGGCAAGTTTGCCCGTCCTAATGTGGGGGAAGTAACGACCGGATATGGCTTGCGACGCTACTATAACGGTGTTTTTGCCAAAGATTATTATCATCGAGGCGTGGATTATGCAGGCAACTACGGCTCTGCGATCGTTGCCCCAGCAGCAGGACGGGTGATGTTAATTGGTCGAGAATCGCAAGGTTTCAAAATTCACGGGAACTGCGTTGGCATCGATCATGGGCAAGGCGTTGAAAGCATATTCCTGCACATGAGCAAAATCAACGTCAAAGAAGGAGATCTCGTTCGAGCCGGACAAACAATCGGTGCGCTGGGTGGCACTGGCGCAGCGACAGGGCCTCACCTCCACTGGGGATTGTACGTTCAGGGTCAATCCATCGATCCCTCACCCTGGAGAACTCAAAGCGTGGAATAAGCTGCTACTCAGTGCTAGAGAGTGGTTGTGATCGCCTGTAACAGCTTCAAATCCTCTAGAGAATGTCCGAGAAGAATACTGGCAGCGGAGGCACGATCGCCGATGAAGCAGATGAACGAACGACAGATCCATCTGTTACATCCTCTTCATACGTTCTTTAATCCGCTGCCAACCCAGATTTATCTTTCCTCAGAAACTCTCAGTACGAATGAATTATTCCTGAATATTTATATCTTTAGACGATCCCTGCCTTCCTACCTTAGAAAGATTGTCATATTCTCTGTCCCCCTTAAAGTTTCAATAGGTGAAAAACCGATAGGAGATTCATCGAACATTGCTCGTAGTTCGCAGCTTGAGTGTGAACTGTGAGTCTTAAGTTATCTTTACTGGGAATTTATTTTTATGGAAAATCCACAAGATCTGATTCAAAAAGCCAAGGACGCGCTGCCTAACGTTACTCCGACGCCTCCTGATCTTAAAAAAGAATCTTCAGTACACGATTTAAAGTCCCGCTTAGAGTGGGGTGAACCTGCACTCACGATTTTAGATGTTCGTCCTCGCGACGCTTACAATGACAGCCATATTTTGGGCGCGATGGAGTTCCCGATGAACGAACTCGTGGACTTGGCAAAAAATAACTTTGAGTCCCAGCGTGATCTTTATATATACGGCGCAAATGATGCAGAAACGTCTGAAGCAGCGTCTCAATTG
The DNA here is from genome assembly GCA_019359275.1 of Myxacorys chilensis ATA2-1-KO14. Classification (GTDB taxonomy): domain Bacteria; phylum Cyanobacteriota; class Cyanobacteriia; order Leptolyngbyales; family Leptolyngbyaceae; genus Myxacorys; species Myxacorys chilensis. The sequence goes on from JAHHHP010000005.1 coordinate 118,674, forward strand.
CGTCAGGCTGGCTTCAACAGCGTGGCAGAACTTAGAGGCGGACTAGAAGCATGGAAAGCGATCGCAGGGCCGACCGAAGGTATTTCCGATTCCCGCACTGATACTCCTCCCCAAGCTTATAACGTTGCACAAAACGTTGCCTTCCACGCTAAAACTCAAGAGGCTGACTTTAAAGGCGTGAAAGAGTAAAGGCGTGAAAGAGTGATGCCAAAGAATTGGTGTTAAAGCGATCGCCCGACTTGTATAGATTGTGAACGAGAAGAATTCAATAAAGCTTGGCAGTTCTGAAGGACTGCCAAGCTTTTTATCAGATTTTATGGTTGCAGATTACGTAAATTACTCACCACGCGAATCAGTATGTGCGGTCGATTTTCTCTAGCCCAGTCGGCTGAAAGTATTGCAGAAACCTTTCAACTCAGCGCAGTTCCAGATTGGCAGCCTCGCTACAACATTGCGCCGACGCAAACGATTCCCGCGATCGTTCAAATCCTACAGCAGGATCGGACGTTCAAAACATTGCGTTGGGGCTTGATCCCGTCTTGGGCCAAAGACGAATCTATTGGGTCAAAACTGATCAACGCCCGAGCAGAAACGATCGCTGAGAAACCGGCCTTTCGCGATGCCTTTCGGCGGCGACGCTGCCTGATCTTAGCGGATGGCTTCTACGAGTGGAAAACACAATCAGGTCAGAAGCAGCCATTTTATTTTCAATTAGAAAGCCATAAACCGTTTGCCTTTGCTGGACTGTGGGAGCAGCGAGGTGCGGCGGGCGGTGAGGTTCTCGAAACCTGTACGATCATTACAACCGATGCCAATTCAAGCTCAGCAACAATCCATCATCGAATGCCCGTGATTCTCGATCCAGACGAGTACGATCGCTGGCTCGATCCCCGCGTGACTCAAACCGACGAGTTACGATCGCTGCTCGATCCATACTCAAGCGACCTGAAGATCTATCCAGTCGATCGCGCTGTCAATAGCCCCACTCACGACGCTCCAGACTGCATCCAACAGGTCGCCTAAAACCGCCTCGCGTTCAACAAATCTCAAGGCGAGGGCGACTCAACTACTGGCTCTACATAAGGCATATTCTCGGGCAAATTGGCAAACTGAGCATCAGGCGGAAATGCCCTTTCTGCGATCGTGCCAGGCTGCCCCATGATATTTGCTTGCTCGTCGTTAAATGCAACCAAAACTCCACCGGCGTTTCCGGCTCGGATGACGAGTTGTTTATCTGCCGACCACGTTTTCTGGCTCCCCTCCAAGAGGACGCCTTCAAACTCGGTTTTGCCGTCAGCAACGACTCGCACCCATGATTGCTCCGTCAATGTAACGCCCAAACGCACTGACTTTTGAACTCCTTTCGGCTGGTTCTTCGCACCCACCTTACTAACACTCAATTGTGCCGGGCTGACCGGACCTAACATGACCGATGGAATCGGTCGAAGCGTTTGCAGATCCGCCGTTGCAACTGGAGATTGAGCAGAGCGATTTACCAGGAGCGACAGCCCATTTACGGCAGCAACAATCAACACCATGTAGAGCAAATATAAGTGCATCGGGCGCAGTTGCGCTCCCGGCAGACTCCGCCATGATCGTGTAGAACGAAAGGCGGGTAATCCTGAAATCGTTGGAAACTCGCTGGCGAACTGAACACCATTTAGCCCGAGCGCATTTGCGTACTGACGCAAGAAGCTATGAATATAGACCGCTTCTGGCAGTTCCTCTAGCTTGCCTTGCTCAATCGCGCGTAACAGCCGCGGCTGAATTCGAGTTTTGCCAGCAATCTCTTCTAAAGGAATGTCTTTCTGCTGGCGCAGATCGCGAAGACGCATTCCTAGCTCGGTCAGCCGTTCGGACTGCTCCCGATTGTGCTGGAGAATTTGCCTCTTCATACGCTACGCTCCTTCACCTGTGCTGACAACATGACGACTTGTGAACCACTATGAGACTTTAAGGGGGACTTTAAAGAAGAAATTTCTGAGGGTTTCAAAAAACGGTACGTTCCGGAGGCAAGAAAAGTGTTACCCCGTCGCAAACTGATAGAGCCGATCGCACTTCGATGCAGGCGTCGAACAGGATGCCCTAGCTGCTCTGCAATCCGGCGGATCTGTCGGTTCCTGCCTTCTCGAAGCACAACGTGCAGCAGGGTTTGAGACTCTGAACGACGAATCACCTTGACTGTAGCAGGCAATGTCTGTCGAGTGTCTAACATAACTCCCTCACGCCATTGCCGCAAGACCGACTCCGAGGGAAACCCTTCTACCCAAACTTCATAGGTTTTAGCCACGTGATGGCGAGGATGAGTCAGATAGTTGGTCAATTCGCCATCGTTTGTTAAGAGCAAGGCTCCGGTCGATTCTACATCTAAACGACCAACGGGATGAAGTCCTTGGTGATACCGAAGTTCGGGAGGCAGCAGATCTAATACGGTGGAGCGTTTTTGCGGGTCAGTGCAGGTCGATACTACGCCAACAGGCTTGTTGAGCAGCAGATATAGTCGAGCCGGACGCGCCTCAACCTGCACCCGTTTGCCATCCACTTCAACTAGGTCGTGAGTCGGATCGGCTTTTTGCCCAAGCTCTGCGATCGCGCCGTTAAGCCGGACTCGCCCCGCCACGATCATCTCTTCCGCTTGTCGGCGGGAGGCGATGCCCCATTGGGAAAGAAGCTTTTGCACCCGTTCTTGCATACAAACTCGATGGCGGAACCTGTGGAACTGCTGGATCTCTATCAACCACTTACCTACATTCAAACTACGGAAGCAGCACCTGTATAAATACTAGTATGTATAAATATTACACGATCATGGATTCCGTTAAATAGCGTAAACTGCCTGCGTAGATGCGCTAAAAGTTCACAAATTGCAGTGGGGGTGTGCTGTCTAGCGTACAGGGAGATGCTTGAGTGGAGCACCTAAAACTAGTTTGATTTCAAATTCAAATCTTCTATGTCAGTTTAATAACGAAGAATGACTTAAAGGAAGAACAACTTGCAGCCAGGCCCCTCCCGTCTCAGGGTGGTTTCTAGCGTAAACAGTGCCGTGGTGAGCTTCAACAATCTGCCGAACGATCGCCAGTCCTAACCCACTACCACTACTCGGCTGAATCGAAGTCGCGGTAGAATCCCGCGATCGCTCCAGCCGCGATCTCGAGGGATCAGCCCGGTAAAAGCGATCAAACACGTGAGATAACGCTTGCCTGGGAAATCCTTGTCCGTGATCGATGACATCGATTCTCAGCCACATTTTCTCGTCGGTGTCATCCGTTTGAAGATGAACGTGAATCGGCTGCTGAATCGGACTGTACTTGATGCCGTTATCAAAAAGGTTGAGAAACACACGATGCAGTCGCGCCTCATCAGCGTTCACGATGGCCGACTCTAGACCTGTATGCTCTAAGTGTAGCTGTTTTTCAGTCGCTAGAGGTTCAAGACTATTCCACGCCGCATAGATCAGCGAGGTTACATTTACTTTTTTCAGGCGAAGTTGCTGAGTTGGATTCATCTCTAGCTGCCCTAAATCCAACAACTCTTGCACAAGCATACTGAGCCGAACTGTCTCATTTAGCAGCCGATCAACCCAATCGCGTAGGGGTAACTCTAGCCGAGATTGCAGCGTTTCTGCCACCAAACGAATGGAGGTCAGCGGCGTTTTTAGTTCGTGAGCGACATCCGATGCCCAGCGATCGCGCTGTTGAGTCAACGTAAAGGCTTCTTGTCGGTTTTCTAAAAACACACCGACCGCCCCATCAAAGAGAGGAATTGCTGATCCTCGAATCGGGGTTGTTCGGGGATCAGTCACATTTTCGGTATCGACGGCTGCTGGGTAGAATAGCCAGTCGCGCTGCCGGGGTTGCTGCGAATTCCGAGTTTTTTCGATCAGCGAATCGAGTTCATACGATCGCACTAATTCCAGCAGCAGTCGTGGAGGGTGTTGAACTCCAAACTGAATGCTCAGCAGCTGACACGCTTGGGGGTTACACCAAATCAGTTGATTTTCTTCATCGACCTGAATGTAGCCAATCGGTGCCGCGTTAACAATTTGTTTCCACGTTTCGATTACGTGCTCTAGATCGTGATTGATCTCCTGGTGATGCGCGATCGCAAGGGTCAGTTGTGATGTCAGCGAAATTCCCACCCCTGCCTGATCCGTGCTGAGAGCATGAGTTAGCTGCTTTAGCCGAGAACTCAACCGCATTCGGTAAATCAGCAATGCAGCACCACCGATCGCCAGTCCAAGCAGAAACCACAAAAAGCTCACAACATAATTCTAGAGAAAAAGGGGCGCGTCGCCAGTGCATCCAAACTAGCTTGCACTAGCCATAGTAATGACTACAGCCATTATTTACAACCCTAACGGATTATTCTAATTCCGAAGAGCGGCAGAATATAGAGCGCTAGATGTAAATCCTCTGAATCAATGACCCAGAAGTTAGCCAAATCGGTAGCCGAACCCCCGGACAGTAACTAAATATTCAGGATTACTCGGATCGCGCTCTAGCTTTTCTCGTAGCCAACGAATATGAACGTCAACCGTTTTACTTTCTCCAATAAAGTCAGGTCCCCAAATTCGTTCTAGAAGCTGATCTCGTGACCAAACTCGTTTGGGATGCGTCATGAATAGCTCCAGCAGCTTAAATTCTTTTGGAGAGAAGTTGACGAGATCGCCCCGCACAGTGACACGGCATTCTTCAGGATAGAGCGTGATGCCTTGATATTGTAGAGTCAAGGACTTGGGTGTAGTCTGAAACTGCTGATGCCGACGCAGCAAGGCCCGACAGCGAGCCACAAGTTCTCGCATTCCAAACGGCTTCGTGAGATAGTCATCTGCCCCGACTTCTAAGCCTACAACGCGATCAGTTTCGCTACCTTTGGCACTCAGGATCAAAATCGGAACGCTATTTCCCTCGCGCCGCATCAGCCGACAGAGATCCAAACCATTTACATATGGCAACATCAAGTCGAGAATGATGAGATCAATGACAACTCCGGGAGCAGCGCTAGACGGCTTTCCTGGCGAAGCTTGCAGCAAATCTAGTGCTTGGCGACCATTGGACGCAGCGGTTACATCGTACCCTTCTTCTGTCAGCGCGAGGGCGATGGTTTCTCGAATCAAATCTTCGTCTTCAACCACTAAAATGTGTCCAAGGGTGGACTTAAACTGAGCGGTCGTACCTTCTGCAATCAAGGTGGGTGGCATAACTAACGATTCAAGACAACTGTGCAGATACCGAAATAGCTGTGTCGGGGCAATTCTACCATTGTTTAGAATTTCAGTGCGGATCGATACACTCTCTTTTAATACAGTGCTATTTATATGAGGTTTGGGTTAGAAAATTAGCAGCCACAGTGGAATAGTCAGCAAAATGCTAACCGTACTGAGGGCAATACAACTCGCTGCAAGGTCGCGATCGAGATTGTATTCTTCTGCCAAAATTAAGCTTGCAAAAGCGCTGGGCGTGCCTGCCATTAAGATTAACGAAAGTCTAATATCTCCTGACAGTCCTAGGAGGGTTGTACCAATGCCGACCAAGGCAGGTAGAACCAACACTTTGAGAAAGACAGGAATGGCAGCAACTGTTAAGCTACTCAATCCTTGGAGTTGACCCAGACGCATGCCCATCAAAACAAACGAAGTGGGGATTACAAACAGCAACGCCGAGTCTGCGATCGCGCTTCCCCACGGCGCAAACTCGACCGATTGCGTCAAATAACCCGCTGCAAATGCCCACAGAGTCGGCACCGTCATTATGTCCCGTAGCAGCATCCACCAATGATTTGGCTGCTCAGATCTCCCATAGTAACTAGCCAACAAAACTCCAACACCGTAGGTTCCCACTAAGTTTTGCGTGACGCTAAACAGCACCGCCCAACTCATATCTCCTGCTTGTAGCAAAGTTGGGATAATGCCTAGCCCTATAAACCCAGTATTACCCAGCATAGAGGCAATCACAAAGGTTCCTTGGTGAGGGCTGTCAAGGGGCGGGATGGGAGGCATCCATACGTCTAACCTGCTCTGTTTTAGAGCAATTAAGCCTTGTAGAATAAGCCATGCTAAAACAATGCCAACGCCGAGGGTGGCAATCGTTACCACCGGAGCCAAACTGAGGGTTGGATCAAAATGCGTATGCCGCGCCAACCCAAAAAGCTGCCAAGGCACACCGACCCAATAGAGACTCCGACCCAGCAAGCGAGGAAACGTTTGAGGCAAAAACCGAAGCGCGATCGCTCCCAATCCTGTCCATAGGATCAAAGGAGTATAAGCATGCAAAAGAACTTCAATCATGCCCACTGCACCGGGCGATACTGTCAAACAATCTTAGCGGAATCAAGCCCTCCTGTCTCACAGCATTGTGCAGATGAAGGGTGCAGAGGCACGTTCTCTCAATCACTATTTCCAGTCTTTGATCCGCCACTGATTATCTTGACGCACCATCGTATATTGCACTTGCATGTCGCGATCGTTCTGTGTGTCAGACGGTTGCGCTCCTTGGAAGTATTTTCTAATTTCGGTGACCGTTGCGCTTACGATCGCTTGGTTCGGATCGGTCTGGCTCACATCTACGCTATCGATTTTGAGCGAGTGTTCATACTGAATGGCTAAGTTGTCTCGTTTCGCCTCTTCTGAGTAACGCTGCCACTCGGTTAGCTTCGGCTCAGCTAAAATTTGAGCCAGCTTTTCAGGGGAGTGCGTCTGTCCCATTGCCGCTTGCTTAGCGCTATACCAAGCATCGAGAACCGCTTGCGCGGTTGTTTGGTTCATCTCTCCCGAAATCGAGGCTGCTTCAGATGCGTCCGGCAAGGGAACAACAGGCTGATCGAGTTGTACTAACAGCGGCTCACTTGCAGGACTCGTGCTACTTCCTATTAGCGATCGGACAGATTTAATCAAAATAAATCCTAGCAACCCTGCCGCCGCCACTCCTAGCAGCAAAATCGGCAGACGGTTACGCAATGTTGATCCCTCTCCTCGACGGGAAGGAACCGCGTCTGCCTGAGCACCATTACGATTAGCTTTACCAGGCTCCGAAGCATCTCCTCCCCGCGATCGTCGAAGCGAAGGATTGCGCCCAGCTGGAGATTTTGCTTCTTGCAAACTGCCTTCTGACGACCGATTGGCAAAGCGCTCTGCAGGCGACAACGTAGCTACAGTAGACCCTGTAGCCGAGGTTAGAGTTGCCGTTGCCGCCCGAGAACCGAATTGCTCAACCGACACGGCCCCAGTTGAGCGGCCATTACGAGTCGCAATTTTAGAGTCCTGAGTGGCTTCTCCTTGGCGACGGTTCCAACTCTGAGTGAGCGACCAATCGTGTCGGCTTTCGGCTTCCGTGGGCAGTTCTTCAAGATAGGCTTGCACCTGCTCGTCTGAAAAGTAGCTTTTCAGCAAGGCTTGCTGCTGGGCGAGGTCGCGAAAATGCGGAAAAACTTCATCTTGCAGCCACCGTTCTGCATACAAACACAGTCCGGGCAGCAGGTCAGGAGAGCCTTGAGAATTTTCACGAATAAACGCAATTTGCTCGTATTCTTGACTAAGTTCTAAAACTCGACTCGCTTCTTCGGTTTGTCCCAATAGCAAGGCGCAAACCGCTTGCTCTAAGTGGACATCTTGACGGCTTCCTAATCGCGCTAGCATTGCCTTCGCTCGGCGAATCAGGGCGGGCTGCTGTTGGGCAAATCCGCGACCGAGGAGGGCATAGACTGCCAGATAGGTTGCTACAGCAGAGGGACGACGCGATTCTTCTTCAAACAGAGCCTGCTGCTCTTCCGCCGTTAGGTAGCCTCGTAGCTGTTGAATAAATCGCAGAAAGTCATCAATGCTTAAACCGGACTGGTCGTTTCCGGCACCGTCAATGCCGCCCCGTTCGTGTAGCATGTCCTTCAGCAGCCGGATGCCTTGCTGCCGATCGTCATTGTGTTCCATCGGCAGGGCTAACAGTTCCAAAATGCGATAGGGGCGCAGCTTATATAAATCTGAGCCAATCTCATTACGAACGCTGGCAAATAATCCTTCCCGCAAGAGTAGCTCTTGCCCTGTTTCTAGCGCTTCTGCGGCATTCTCATACTGCCCTTGATGCCATTGTTCGCGCCCCAATTCTAGGCAAGACAACGCAACTGTTAGCACAATATCGGGTAGCACCAGTTTTGGATCGCCAAAGCGCCCATCGCGTAGATTGGCTGTGCCACTACTGAGATAGGGACGCCCCAATCGTAGAACCAATTCGTACTCGCCGAGTTCTTGCAGCACAAGGAGTGCCCCAATCAACTGGCGATCGTCAATTTCGACCGTCGGAGTGTTAACGTCTAAGGCATCGTCTGCCAACCCTTCCGGTGGGTTGGACTCAAGCTCATAAGTTGATGCGAGAAAGCTCTCATCATAGTCCTGTCGCTGCTCAGGATTGGACAAAACAGCATATGCCTCATCTAGCAGGCTTCTGCGAGTAGCAATTGCCGCTTCAGAGTACTCTCGTCGCGGAAGTTGGAGAGTGCGATCGCGATGAGCCTGCCGCAACTGCTCAGACGTTGCCTGATTTGGCAGACCCAGAATCCGATAATAATCGAGCGGTATACGCACGGTTAACTTCCCCAACAGTCAAAAGTGATCAGCGGACGTGACGAGCGAATGAGAGCCATCATACCCCGTCTTAGCAGAAACGGTATTTTACCCTAAAAAAGCGTAGTCATCTGTTCATCAGTCTTAAGGTCTGTTCATTCAGTCTTAAGGATAGATAGACGCTCAGGCAGCATTAAATCATAGCGGTCTCACTCTAAAGTTGTCTAACATATAGAGTGTTCTAGGAACGAGGGTTCTAGAACACTCTATATTAATAGAGAGCAGACCTTACCTTAAATAGGAATAGGAGATGAAGCTTTAGGTATTTGTCTGCGGTAACCGCTATCATCCTCTGCCGACTGTTTGATCTTTGACCCACCAGAAAGGTATTTTAGATTAAATTATGAGTGCTGACGCTTTTTGTCGTTAGCCCTGTTACATTCTGTCCCTAATTGGGTATTGCAGCGAGGTTGTTACTTTTATGGTTCAGGAAAGAGCGTTTCCCACATTTCAAACTGCCCCTGCCCAAGTGACGCGGGAAGAGGGGCTAATGCTCTACGAGGACATGGTACTGGGGCGCTCTTTTGAAGACAAGTGTGCCGAAATGTATTACCGGGGCAAAATGTTCGGGTTTGTTCACCTATACAACGGTCAAGAGGCAGTCTCGTCGGGCGTTATTAGAGCGATGCGTCAGGGAGACGACTACGTATGCAGTACTTATCGAGACCACGTCCATGCGCTTAGCTGCGGCGTGCCTGCGCGAGAAGTGATGGCAGAACTGTTTGGCAAAGCAACCGGGTGCAGCAAAGGCCGGGGTGGATCGATGCACCTGTTCTCTGAAAAGCATCGCTTGCTGGGCGGATTTGCTTTTATTGCAGAAGGCATTCCAGTCGCGACTGGAGCCGCGTTTCAAACGAAGTATCGCCGGGAAGCGATGGGTGATGCGAGTGCAGATCAAGTAACGGCCGCTTTCTTTGGCGACGGCACCACTAACAATGGTCAGTTCTTTGAGTGTCTTAACATGGCAGCACTCTGGAAATTGCCTATTCTATTTGTGGTCGAAAATAACAAGTGGGCAATTGGTATGGCCCACGATCGCGCGACTTCGCAACCCGAAATCTACAAGAAAGCCAGCGTATTTGGGATGCCGGGATACGAAGTCGATGGGATGGATGTTTTGGCAGTGCGCGGTATTGCTGAAGAAGCCGTAGCGCGTGCCCGTGCTGGTGAAGGTCCAACGCTGATCGAGTGTTTGACCTACCGCTTCCGGGGTCACTCGTTAGCGGATCCAGATGAACTGCGATCGAAGGCTGAGAAAGAGGCATGGTTGGCTCGCGATCCAATTAAAAAGTTTTCAGCCTACCTAATTGAGCAAAACTTGGCGGATCAACAGGAACTCAAAGATATCGATAAAAAGATTCAAGCTGTGGTGGAAGATGCAGTACAGTTTGCGATCAATAGTCCTGAGCCTGATCCGAGTGAGCTTTATAAATACATCTTTGCGGAAGATTAAAGTAGGTGCCATTAGCGCAAAGCGTAACTCTGCGCTAATCGCGTTAGTTTTTATCCAATCGCCCACTTTGGCGCAAATTTCTAGAAATTCTGCCTAAACTTTCCTGATTGCGACCTGAAATTTGGGAATAGTGGATTGGTAGATGCACCCTGATGAATCCCCTGGCACTCGTGCTGGGGGTTTTATTGCTTCACGCAGTTTCACCCAGTAGCGCTACAACGATTAGCTCTTCGACTCTGAGGGCATGACCGTCTTCCACTATGGTCGTGGAATGCTTCTCAGTCACAACATGCAGCGATTCATTCAAATAAGCCTCTAGAATGACTGGATGCACATAATACTTCCGACAAGTTGCGGGTCGATTGCCTAAGTGAGCGGCAACAGCTTTGATCGCTTGCGTAATATTTTTTTTGGCGGCGGTCTGTGAGGTAAAACGACCCATTTCTGAGAGATGAGTCGCAGCGAGAACGGTTCCAGCCCAAGTTCGAAAATCTTTAGCGGTGAAATCGTCTCCAGCAATTTCCTTGAGATAGTCGTTCACATCCGTTGATGTGACATCTTGAACATTGCCACTTTCATCAAGATACTGAAATAATTCTTGTCCAGGAAGATCTTGACAGCGTTTTACGATTTTTGCGAGACGTTTATCTTTGACTTCAATCTCATGATCGACGCCGCTTTTTCCACGGAAGGTAAATTGAATTTTGGAGCCAGAAATATCGGCGTGTTCGTCTTGAAGCGTTGTGAGGCCGTAGGAGTCATTGGTTTTGGCATATTCGTCGTTGCCAACTCGAATGCGCGTTAACTCCATCAATTTTAGAACTGCTGCTAATACCTTTTGCTTGGGCAATCCTGGTCGCGCTAAGTCCTTCTCTAGCTGGCGTCGAATGTTGGGTAGCGCCTCGCTAAATGCCATCATTCGGCTGAATTTAGACTGGTCACGCACAGTACGCCACAAGGGATGATATCGGTATTGCTTACGCCCTTTGGCATCGCGTCCAGTTGCTTGAAGATGCCCATTTTCTAGCGGACAAATCCACACTTTTTTATAGGCCGGTGGAATCGCTAAGGAATTGACGCGATCGATCGTCTCTTGGTCTCGAATGCGATCGCCATTCACATCGAAGTAGATAAATTTCTTTCCTGACTTCTGCCGTCGAATCCCTGGCATGTCGTCCGTTACATACTCCAGTCCAACCGCTTTAGCAGATTCAACGGGGCTTGCAGACGCTTCTGTATCAATCGAGTCTATGTCAATCAAACGTTCGCTCTGGAGTTGCATAGTTTGCTAATTGGGAGCTTAGGCTCCTATATTTAGTAGCGTACCGAATAGCAACTGTTGCGGACTCTACAGCAGAGTAGAAGTTGACTCGCAACTAGGGTCTGCCTTTTGAGTGACTTAAGCTACACCTCGTCAAAGCCTAGGGCAAGAATCCAGTGATGCAGGGTGATTATGCCTTTGCGACAGCAGTCATCTAGTTAGCAAAGAAATAGCGGATGAATTCTCTGTTTCATCCGCATACTGCTGATTCTGAGCCAGTCCTAATGTTTCGATGAAAGAATGATTAGGGTTTCATCAAGCACTCACTGCAGAATCGTTAGACTCTTTCGCCGCGACTTCTGATTGGTTTGACTCTTTCAACACACGCTTGTAGAGCTTACTCAACTGAGATGCAACACCATCCCAACTAAAGATCGTCTCAACCCGCTCTCGTCCGGCTTGTCCTAATTGATCGCGCCATTCAGAGCTAGACAGAATCCGCTCGATCGCGTCTGCAAAGGCAGCAGCATCTTTAGGAGGCGCAAGCAGCCCTGTGACTTCTGGAATCACAGTGAATTGCAATCCGCCTACGGCACTAGCGACGACAGGCGTCCGGCTTGCCATTGCCTCAATTGCCACTAAGCCAAACGGTTCGTAATGGCTGGGCACAACGCAGACATCTGCAGCGGCGTAATAGAGGTGGAGATTGTCTAGCCCTAAGCGCCCAGGAAAAGTAGTGACATCTTGCAAGCCCAGGTCAGCAACAATGCTCTCAATGCGATCGCGCTCTCTGCCATCGCTGTGACCCGGACGGCTCCCACCACCGATGATTAGCTTAAAGTTATCTTGCAGTTCCAAACGTCCTACAGCACGAACAATTGTTTCAATGCCTTTGCGCGGATCAAACCGTCCAACGTAGAACACAATTTTGGCGTCTTGATCAAGACCCAACTGCTGACGGGCCTCTGCACGGGAAACACAACCAAAGCGACGGATATCGGTTCCGCAAGGAATTATATCAATCTCACCTTTCGTTGAGACGAGCGATCGCATGTGGTCTTCTTCCTGCGGACTCGTTGCAACGATCCGTTCTGCAGTCTCTAAGCAGGTTTTCTCGGTTGCTAAACGTGTTTTGGCAATCAGTGGAATCGTTGAAACAGCTTGATATTTGACTGCACCGAGCGAATGATAAGTGTGAATCTGCTTCGTGCCCTGGAGTTTCCTTAATTCAAGCCCTACCCAAGACGACAACCAATAGTTCGTGTGAACAATGTCGTACTGTGCTCCTAAATCACTCTCAAACTGTTGAAACGCTTGCACGAACTCTGGTAAGTACTCGAACAGTTCGTCTCTAGGGATAAATTTTTGAGGTCCAACGGTGAGTCGGATCGTGCGGCAATCGGGTGTGTGTTGCACAATCCCAGCTTGATCAGGAGTAGAACGTCGGGTAAACATATCGACCTGCCAGCCTTGGCGCGACAGGGCTTCACCCACTTGGCGCACGTATACATTCTGTCCGCCTGCTTCTTCCTTACCAATTTCAATTGCCGGATCACCGTGAACCGAGATCAACGCAAGCCGCTTTTTATGACTTGAAATAAACATAGATCAATTCACCAAAACACACTAAAAGGGATCACTAAAATGGGGACGAATGTACCGCAGGAAACTGGTTCAGTCCGGTATATTCTATTGATTTAACAATACAAATTAAGAGTATTTCTGTTCATCAGTCATGGGAAATAAATCGATATAGAAGAATATCGATTCTTTCATCAGTTAAGTTGAGCTTACCTATGTCATAAGGTGGATGGCTTTTCATAGGGAGTTGAGCATTCACGATGCAAAACATTGTGATTCTAGTTGAGGCTCTAAAACAGCTAGGTCGTGTTCTAGACGTGTGGATTTTGCGATACTGGAGGAGTGTGGTTTCAGCAAGGATAACTCTGATGGTTCTCGAACCCGTTCTTTGCCCGAGTTGCAGCAGTGAAGATG
>JAHHHP010000012.1 GCA_019359275.1 Myxacorys chilensis ATA2-1-KO14
ATCGTGGGACAGATGTTTGAAGATGAGTATGATTTAGCAATGGCGGTGATCAAAGGCATGGAGATGCGAAGTGAAGCAATGGGCTACGCCCTAGAACGTTTTAAGTTTAATTCCGCCTAGCTACTTATCGGTCTACAATTCTCTGGCGGAGGTCGGGCGAGTAGGGTTGCATAATCGCTAGCTTAGAGATGGCACTTTACATTACTCTAGCTTGTACCTCATTAGGCTGGAAAAGGCTGTAAGCTGCATAACAATGGATTCGTTCAATTTAATTACAGAACTAAAAGTCTTAAGTCAGAGGCTACCTATCGAACAATCTTGGCTACTTTTTCTCCAGTTGTTTTGGGTTGGTGCGATTTTTGCTGTTCTTTTTTTACCCGTTAAAAATCGGCTGAACTTCAGTTCTAAAACGCTTAAAATCGGTTTGGTCATAGCGGCATTCGTTCCAATTCTAAATTATTTGTGTTTCGCTATCACTTATCTTACTTCTCCTACATTTGCCGATCCGGCTGAAGCGAATGTTGCATCTGTATCTTGGCTCTTTCAAACCGGGCATCCGCTCTATCCTGCCCTTGATGCCGCAGAGCGTTATATCAATAATTACGGTTCATGTTTATATATTGTTCAAGGACTATTTCTTAACGTACTTCAACCCAGCTTCTTTAGTGTAAAACTTGCCGGTTGTTTAGCAGGAATATTAAGTTTATTTGTTAGCTTTCTACTGTTTAAACAACGCCTAAACTTTAGTTTAGCAATCTTGGGATGTGGATTGACTAGCTTATGGTTTCTCGCTCTAACCTCGGCAACAGGACTTGTCACATCCTCATTCTGGGTAAGACCTGATTCACTGCTGTTGCTTTGCACAACGGCGGGACTATTTTTAGCGGCATATGGAAACAAATGGAGCGCTCTCATAGGAAGCGCGATCGCACTCGGCATCAGCACTAATCTTAAAATTACAGCGATGCTTCATTTCTTACCAATTTACGTGTTGCTACTCCAACGCTTCGGAGTTGGTTGTACCTGTGTTTCCTTCATCGGAGCTGGAGCCGTGGCGCTTGCTCCCTTTATGCTCTACTCAAATGTCTCACTTACTAATTATTTAACCTGGCTGCATCAAGTTGGGAATAAAGGGATTAACCCCGAACAGGTGACAAAGAACTTGTTGTGGATGGGATATATCAGTGTGCCAACTGCGATCGCGGCGTTGCAACTACTCTGCACAAACGCACGATACTTTCGCCAATGGCTCTGGCAGCACGGAGCATATTTGCTTGTTCTTATTTCTTGTATTGGAGTGACTGCGATCGCGGGTGCAACTCGCGGAGCATTAGAGAATAACATGCTTCCGTTTGTTCCGTTATTCATTTATTTGTTAAGCGATTTGATTAATAAGAGTTTGCAGCCTCATGAGCATAGCCATAAGCAATGGCTTAAATTTGTGACTTCCTTTAGTATCAGTGCTGCATTGGCGTTTATAGTGTCGATTTCTCTCACTGTGTATTCAACCGAAGTACCGTTATTACGGTTGGTGAATGGAACGAATAATCCTTTGGAGCCTGGCAAAGCAAATCGTGTTGTGCAAGACCTTGAACGAGTGATGCAAGTCTACGGAAAAGATGCGGCTAGTGAGAGCCAAGGAATTTCAATGGGCTATGGCTCAAGTTATCCTCTGGCGGCTTACCGACCTGCGTTAGTATTTGCAAACAATCCTTATTTGTTAGATTCTGCATCGCTAATGGAAATGCAAGCATCAGGACTCAACAATACGCCTGAGAATACGCTGAACGCTATTAGAACATGCCAAATTCGACGCTGGTTAATTCCTAAAAATGAAAAACCCTTCGAGGTTTACAGCTATTATCCGCCGCTTCAAAAGCTATTCAGCGATCAATTTAAACAAGAATTTAAGCAGCGATACGAACGGCAAGAACAAACCGAATTCTATGATATTTGGGTTTGCAAAAAGAAATCGTAGAAACATTGCTTAGAATGTTCCTACGATTAATTAGTTCTACAATTGATAAATCGTTTGTCGTTATTGCTTAGTCAATGTTGATCGACGTTGGAGCAGAGCCACTAGAACTCGCATAACCTGTACTAGAAAACGTCTTGCGGAAGTCAGTGTAAAGCTTATCGCGCCACGTGAAGAATGGCTCAAACGTTCCCACATCAGCAATTCCAGAAACACCTTGATCCTTTAGCCCGTGGGGAATATCTAAATAAGGACCCTTCGGGAATTTGACGTACATCGTCAAACCTGCCACCGCAAAATCTGCCAATGTCGGCTCATCGCCCAGAAGATAAGGCTGTTCCCGCAAAATAAAACACAGCGCCGTTAGACTATGCTTCAGTTCAGCTTCAGCCTGTTTGACCGCATCGGGTCCCATTCCGACGCCAAGACCGAGAATACTAAAAAAGTCGCTTGGAATGGAGCCAACCACAGTCTTAAGAATATCCGGGGTGGAATTGGGAAGAACGGCAGTGCGGAAATTTTGATTTTTACCAATCGCACCAATTAGGGCCTTACGAGCATTCAGCCCGATCGATTCGTCTGCCCACTGCTCCATTTGTAAACACAAGCCCCTTTGCTTAAGATCAGAAGGAATGAGGGGCTTTTCAGGATATTTCCGATCGAGGTATTCTGCGATCGCAGTTGAATCTGCAACGATTTCGCTACCATCTTTTAGCACCGGAACTTGGCGCTGACCTGACATCTGAAATAACTCAATCTGCCCAATACCAGGAGTAACATTGATCTTTCGATATTCCAACCCTTTGTAATCCAAAATCAGCCGGATCTTTTCGACATAGTGCGATAGTTCAAACTGATATAACTCAATCATTATGAGCCTCCAAGTACAGGTTGCAAGAGAGTAACTAGCTTTCAGCCTAAGTCTAGATTAACGAAATAACGTCATGCTAGAGCTAAATTTTAGAACCTGCTAAGTCTAATCCAACTGAAGAGAGAGAGCAATTGATTCTAAAGACAGAGAATCTTCCTACTTGTAGCTCTTACTCTAAAACAGTAACAAAAATTACATTTCACTTAAATTACATATCAAGAATTTTGGAGCGTCTGATGAATTCATTTAATCTGAAACAAGCTATTGCTCTATTAGGAGCAGCGAGTGCTTCTGCGTTGTTGGGTCTGCCTGTTTTAGCGCAATCTTCAGGAAGCCCCACTCTCAGTCCTAATCAGTCTGTTCCTAACGAGGCCCCTTCTAACCGCACTCCCTCGAACGGAACGTCCGATCGGTGTGCAGGTTATATCAATGGCGGGATTGGTGGACCTGTGAGCGGCACCTCAACGACTGGAGATAATTCTTCTACATCTCAATCGACTCAATCTAACAGCACTGGTGCGGCTGTTGGTGATGGTCCGAAAGGAACGACAGGACGCCAAGTAACGACGTCTATTGATGCTCAAACTTCTTCAGGTCAGCCGTCTAACAATCAGCAGTCTAACAATACATCGAACAACACGTCGAATTCTATGGCTTCTGGCTCGACGGATGGTTCTACGGGAGGCGAGTACAGACAGTTTTCGGGTGACAATCCTAGTGCGGCTGTTGCATATCGGGCGAATGGTGTTGCTGGAACCTCAGGGCGTGAAGTAAGCGCGAATATTGACGCCAACCTAAGACGCGATCGCAACTCGAGTTCGATGAACAACTCAGGTTCGATGAGCAACTTGATGAGAAGTACTTCAATGAGCAACTCAATGATGGGCAACTCAATGAGAAGTGCTTCGGCAGGCAACTCGACGCAAGGTGAATATAGACAGTTCTCCGGAAATAATCCTAGTGCGGCTGTTGCGTATCGGGCAAACGGCCCTGCTGGAACCTCAGGGCGTGAAGCATCGCTGAACATTGATGCGAATCTGCGACGCGATCGCAACTCAGGTTCGATGAACACTTCGATGAACGACAGTTCTATGATGAACAACTCAATGAACAACAGTTCTACGATGAACAACAGTTCTATGTCTAATAATTCGACGACCTCTAATCAGGCGGCTGCACCGATTCCAGCAGAGTGCTTGCGGTAGTGTCTTAGAGAGATAAGACTCTGACAGTGAGCGGGGAGATGAATCATTCTGGTTCATCTCCCCGCATTTTAATGGGTAGCAGATAATTAGTAGCGGATTCGTGGATCAATGTAAGCGTTGATAATGTCGATCGCGATGCTGGCGATCGCAACGATCGCCGCAAAGAAAACAACAATTCCTTGAACGGTTGGATAATCCCGTTGAGCAATGGCGCGGTAAAGCCGATTAGCAAGTCCGGGCCAAGAAAATGTCACTTCTGTAAGAATTGCGCCGCCTAGCATTGCAGCAAGCGTTAATCCTAAAATTGTAATTACCGGAATCAAGGCGTTCTTCAACGCATGGTTAATCAATATTTTTGATTCAGGAATTCCTCTCGCTCTCGCGGCTTCAACATATTCTGCTTGCAGAGTCTGTCTCAAATTAACCCGAACAATTCGCTCAAAAATTCCACTAATCAGAACGCCTAATGTAATGGCTGGTAGTGCGAGATAGTACAGTGCGGTAAAAAATCCAGCGATGTTTCCACTCAGCAAGCTATCGATCGTATATAGCCCTGTTAGTCCTTCAGGCGCAGAAATGGTCACTGGAAACCTAGTACCTAAAGGGAACCAACCCAACTGCACTGAGAAAACTAACTGCAGCAGCATTCCAAACCAAAACATTGGAATAGAATAAGTCACGATGCCAAACAGCCGTCCTCCTGCATCGAGCGCTGTATTAGGACGCGAGGCAGAAATAGCGCCAACAGTAATTCCCACAATCAGCGCGATCGCCATACTTACGATCGCGAGTTCAACCGTCGCCGGAAAGAACTTCGTAATAATTTCCCAAACGCTCTGCCCCTGCGTTGTCAGCGATTTACCCAAGTCGAAACGCAACAGCGATCCCATGTAGTCGAAATACTGAAGTAGCAGTGATTTATTTAATCCCAACTGCTCTCGCAAGGCATCTTTTGCTGCTTGAGGGGCACGAGGACCCAAGAGAGCGTCGATTGGGTCTCCAGGTGTCGCTCTAAGCAACAAGAACACCAGCGTGGTGATCAGCCACAGCATCAGCGGAGCCAGCATCAGGCGCGTCAGAATATAGTAACGGAGGGAGCTTGAACGAGACATAAGCGCACGAGAAGTTTTTTAGAAATCGGTTAGACGGTTGAAGAAGGGTACAGTTCCCCATCCCTTTAAAGTTGATCTAGATTGAAACCTACATCTTTTCATAAAATCTCAGCTTTTTTGATTTGGCTGTAAGTGATGCGATCGCGCCCTCTGTGGGCATTACTGAAGGGTAGGAGTCAAGATCCGCGTAGGCATAAAAGTCTGAGCGATCCGATGGGCAATACTCCAAGTTGGTTTTGCTCATCTTACAGGACAAAACGGTCGGCACACCTCATAAACTGATGCTGAGATAGACATGAGTACAACGTCAGACAATCAGAGCAACTATCCTGCTGACGCAATGGGCGTGCAGGCGCTACCAGAGGAGGCCAAGCCGCCTGAGCATGTGGCACAGAGCAGTTCTGTCAAAACCGCATCGGAAAACAGTTCCATTTCGCAACACTCTGACCTTGAACAAAAGACTCAACCCTCGCAAGAAATTCTCTATCAATTCTTACTAGAGATTGTTAAAAAATGGCCTCCTGAAGAAGTTTTATTAGAGTTTAAGCGGCTCTTTTTCTGTCAAGTTGGCTCGACAAGCTCACACACGGTTCAGGCCGTATACGAGCTTGTTCTTAAGAATGACGAAACGGAGTTTAGAAATACGCTGAAGCGCTGTTGTTACATTCTAGTAAACAACTGGGATGCAGCACGGCACTACAAGTCGATTCAAGACTTGGTTCAACTCTTCAAGGCTTCTACGCGCCAACAGCAAACGATTTCTCCAACCTTAAAACGGTTAAAGGACTGGGTTACCAACTTTAGTCTAAGTAAAGATTACGAGGACTTAAAGTTATTTGCTTCAAGATATGACGAACAGCAAAATACTCAGGAACGTTGGACAAATCGGTATGTATCGTATCTATTAGTTCCTCAATTTATTGATCTACAGAATCCAGTTGAGCAACGAGAAGCAGCAAGAGCATTAGCAAAACGTTTAAAGGAGCGATTTAAGTTTGATTTGGCAATGTATATTGTTAAGTCCCAAACGGCGAGAAGCCCCGAAAGAGTTCCTAAAAATCCTACCGAATTAGGTGAAAATGCTCTGCTCTTAATAAAAACAATTGTTGCAAAGCGAGGGCGATTTAGCTATGCTAATTTAGCAAATATTTTTCTTAAGCAAACTCAGCACTTAAGCTATCAAGAGTTTAAGAAGAGTCTACAGAAGTACCTAATTTTCTCAACCGAAAAAAGCGCATTTGCAGAAGTATTACAAAGTAGATTAGCAGAGAAACTCGATGCGCTTTATTCAGACTATGATGAAGAACTAATCAATGACGCGTTAATTCTTAGAACGTGCAATCGAATCATTGAGTACCTTACCACTGAAAATAAGCAAGACCCATCTTCGCTCTTTATTCTTTTGCTTTCTCTAGGCAATCCGATGACCTTGGTGATTTTGCTTCTCAAGCTTATTCTAGTTTGTAGAAATTCTCGAACTCACCTTGAAGCAAGGGTTGCAGAGCTGATTCGATACTACGAAGACTATCCAGAAGAGGAGTGCCGATGGATTGTCAATTTTCTAGAGATCTTTAATGTAACATTTACTATTTACGCAGAAAACGTTAATTACAATTTGGTCAAGATGGACGAGTCGAACCCATCGGTTCAGACAGATGTGGCGTTGGATGATTACCGGATTTTTGCACAAACAAAGTCAACTCCTGTTCTAGAAAATTCTGTTCTGGAAAGCAATAACGATCGCGAATAAATCGTAAGTTCTTCTAAGGCAGTTACTATTGATGAACCTTAAGAGAAACCTAAAACAATCAGTAGCGCAAACCAGTAGCGCAAAGAATTCTATCTTGAACTACAAAGTAAGGAGGCTAAAGTTGCTGTCTTTCGTCAATGATCACGAGTCCTGCTCCAAGGGTTTCGGCTAACGTATTAACCAAACGGTAAAGGGCAACTGTGCTTAGAACTTGGGCAGGTGGGAAATGTTGTCCTAAGATTGCGATCGCAGTTGCTTCAAAAATTCCAACTCCTCCAGGCAAACCCGGAATGATGAACCCCATCAGCCACGCCCAAGTAAATGAGCCGACGAGAAGTGGAAACTGGTCTACTCTAACAGGGGCGATTGCGAGGAACGTAGCGATAAATCCAAGCGATCGCAGGAGCAGAAATCCGATTTCTCCAAATAATGGCCGTACTGGATATTGTCGAATCCGAGGTGGAGCAGAATTGAGCGAGGTTTTTTTAAGCTTCGCCACTCGTTGCAGCAAAATATTGATAAACCGTGGATGCACAACGCTCAGAGTTCCAATCAAAAGAACAACTTGCACAAGGGGCGCAAATCTATGAATATCGAGCTGAGAGAAACTAACCAGTCCTACAATAGAAGCGGCAGCGACCATCAGCAGAGGCTCTAGCAAGACGCTCAACGTCGCAACTTCTACCGCGATGCTCGCCTTCTTGGCCGCCGAAATTCGTCCGTAGAAATGCCAGACGTTTCCAGGTAAATATTTGGCAAGATTCGTTTTGAGATAAACCTGCACTCCCCACGCACCGCTCACGGGCTGCCTCAGCTCCCGCAAGATCCACGTCCAGACATAACCTGTGAACATATGGGCAAATAGTGTAATCCCGGTTGCGATCGCTAAACTCGCCCAGCCCGCTTTTTCAATCCGAATTTGAGCAACTTCTTGCCAATGATTGTTTAGCGTTCTTGTCAAGAAATATAACACTGCGCCAATGATTAGCCAGCGTATTCCGGTTTTGAATTGAGGTTGACTGACCCAAGCGAGCCGCGATCGCAGATCTTTCATAGCGTCCCATCAGGTTTGCTCCGATCTAACCTTAAGTCACAATGGGAACCTTTCACCGCAGGCATCGTGCTCCTTGGGACTTTACAAACCGAACTTCTCTAAAGCTCGCTGCAATCGGTTGCTGCCGTTTTGCGATCGTTAATCTCTGTCCGAAGTTAGAATCTCTCTACCCACCATCTTCTAGAGAATGGAACCTACGTTAGAGGCGTACCTTGTCTCTGGCTTTGTACTGTTGATACGCGAATGACAACTGACGCAAATAAGGTTTCGGCTTCTAGGCTGTTTTGGCTTATCAAGTTGGAGCCAAATTTTCCTTGAAAGGGGAATTTGACCCGTCACTGTCTATGTAGAAGTTTTAAGCCCAATCACTAAGGCTTAAATTAGCAGGAGCAGCGTATGCAAAGACTAGCAGAATTTCTGAAAAAAGTAAGAGTAGGACAGTTCTTAGTAACCGTTTTCGCAGGATTTATCTTGCTATTAAACACGGCTTGTAGCAATGAAACTGCTCAGGGTGCACGTCCAAACAATCTGCCTGTTCAGATGGGAGGCAACAACAACCCTCACACCAAGAATGGAGACGGATATACAAACTACAGAATGTCTACTGATCCTAAAGTAAACGGTAAGCCTCAATCGAACTTGCCTTCCGATCGCTTGATTGCAAGTACCTCGATTAAGAGTAACTCTTCAGATTTACTTTATCCAGGAGATCGAACCTCTGAATCTAGTAATCCAGACATTGGCTACAGAACCCCGAAAAAATTGTCAGGTTTGCCAAACGACAAGCAACCGATGCTTGAGCGCAGCAACCCCGATGCAAAAATTTTAGAGCGAGTTGGTGAAGCCTTCAAAGATGCCTCTACATTTTTAGAGAAGACGGCAGAGGAAGGTTCTGCTCGTCCTGAAGCCAAGGCAAATCCAGCAATTGGTCAGTAAACCGCTATCACTTGAAATTACACGGAGAATCTTATGAGCAAAATCATGTCTTTCATCAAATCTATCCGTCTGAGACAAGTTCTAACCGCCTTTCTGATGGGTGCGGTGCTACTGTTTAACACAGCTTGCAGTGGCCCAGCACAGGCAAAAATGTCTAATTCAGTCAAAACCCCTTCTGGCGATGGTGGCCCTAATCCTGCTGGACAGAACCAGCCCTACGAAGGCGGCATGAACAACTTCACCGATGCAGCCCCTTCGGGGAAAGCGGTTGAAGGCACCGAGGGTCGGGTACAGCAGCTAATTGACAACGCTGATGCTATGAAGGCAGACAGCCCGAAAGATTACGCGAAAAAGGTTTGGGACAATGGCCGTGGCCCAGAACGGGCGCAAGAGGTGGGAGACAAGCTGAAGAGACGCCTTGATGATGGCAAAGAGGAACTCAAAGCAACAGGCGATCGCGTTGCCGGAAGCGGTGAGCGGGCAGGCCAGAAAACACAGGAATTGGGCGATCGCATCAGCAAGGGTGCTAGCGACGTGAAAGATAACGTAGTGGGCGCAGGAGACACGGTTTCTACTAGCTCAAGACGCACTGCCGAAGGCATTAAGGGTAAGGCAGCAGACTAATTAGTAGGTAGTCTACAGTTGATCGTTCGTCTGGTAGCAAAACGAGCTAAAAGATTTAGCGACTTCTATCAGGCGACGTGGACTAATGTACAGACCGCTAGCAGTAAATATCCAGGTAGTTAAGCCAGATATCGCATCTGGCTTTTTTCGTGAGCAGTTTTAGCGTCACAACGGACTGTTAGCTTTAGTTGATAGCGTTGCACAAATTTTATGTATATTTTGAGTAATTGACACACCATTAAAATAGGATTATATTTGCAATTAATCAGTTAATAAAGCTGATTTTTCACTCAAGATTCATACCATCATGGTGCAACATCCACAGCATCGGAAGGGTGCAGACGATGTGAGGAATGGTTAGAAAAACTGAATGCAAGCTCGATTTATATTGAGTCTATTTCAGAGCGCTCTTATGCTTGCTGACGATCAGTTCATCGTGAAACCTGATTAAATCTTCACGGAGGAATGAATGAAAGCTCCCAATTTCCTAAATCTGTTCAAGCGTTTTCGCTCAAAGCAACTTCAAAATTCTCTAGAATTTACAACTCTATCCGTAGCAGTATCGCAATACTGCCTACGAGATGACATTGGCATCGTGTCAAAGACAATTTACCCTCAACAGTCGGGTCGTGTGGAGTACCGAGCCACCTGGTGGGATGCGGTTTGCCCTGATGACGTCGTATTGCCCACCGGAACCCAAGTGCGAGTCATCGAAACGATCAACATCACTTTGGTGGTTGAGCCAGTCTCGCTCAATGGTTTGACGAATGCTTCAGACGTAGCCTGATTGTTGTAGGAGAATCTTATGGAAAATCGTAGGTTCACTAAGGGTTCAAATCGGAGGTCTCATTCTACAGGTCGCTTCTGCTCACAGTGGGTAAAGTCTCGGTGGGTAACGTCTTGCTCTAAGCCGCATCCGCGCGATCGCATTTCCACTCAACGTTTGCTGCGCCGTCAGCCTAAGATGACTCGTCAGCAGATTGCACGCTCCTTCGGCGCGTCGTCTATCCTCTTCGTTCAGCTTGCCCAAACCAGCAAAGACGGAGAAGAGGTTCCTGACTCAGATCTCTGTAGTAGGATGATCGAACCTTAAATCCCCTTTTGCCTGCCTAAGCTAGATTGCCAGCTTAGTGCAGGCTTTATTGTTCTGTTTTACTGCTTGTAACAGGATTTTATACGGGTTCTAATCTGATGTGTTCTAACGCACAAACAATACTAAGCAAGAGATATAATAATTATGTAGATTCTATGTACTTCTGTCCACCAACAGATACAAACTTTGAAGTTCAAAGTAGAGTTGTATGGAAGATCAAGGACAGGCATTACACCTAGCAGAATAATTGCTCAATAATGCTCAAATTGATTCTTGTCAGAGTTTGTGCCAAACGCCAGTCGTAGTCAGATATCCC
Source organism: Myxacorys chilensis ATA2-1-KO14 (assembly GCA_019359275.1). Classification (GTDB taxonomy): domain Bacteria; phylum Cyanobacteriota; class Cyanobacteriia; order Leptolyngbyales; family Leptolyngbyaceae; genus Myxacorys; species Myxacorys chilensis. The sequence continues at coordinate 10,937 of JAHHHP010000012.1, forward strand.
GCTGCTGCCCTGGTTTCAGGACTCAAATTCGTTTCATGACTCAAATTTAATGAATCAGGAAATGCCTGGGAACGCATAGTTGAGACGAAAAAGGATAGTTATGGCGGATAACAAAAACGCTTCTGTGGCAAACCATAAAACTAAGCTGCATGTCGCATCCAAAGTCAGAAAACGTCTAAATCTTGACCTCTCTGAAGAAGCCTATACCTTGCTTCAAGAACTGGCGGAAGCTGAGGACAAGAACATGGCAGAGGTGCTGCGAACTGGCTTAGCCCTCTACGGCATTGCCCACGAAGAGCGACAAAAAGGTCGCAGCCTTGGTGTTGTTCAAGACGATCGCGTGATCAAAGAGATCGTCATTACTTAATTTTCAGTACTCACATTTTCAGTATGTTAGACACTGTGTTAGACAATTTCTCAATCTCGTTCAGACTCGCCTTTCTAACTTCAGCTTTCCAGATCCAATCTTTCTAAATCCATTTGTAATTTCAGGACGGTGATTAACTTCAGCGAACCTATCGAAACGGTTAGAGCAATCTAACCCACGGAGTTTGATCCCGTGGAATGAGGAGTCACTTTCCTGAAATTACGGATAGGTTGAGGTGTTATGGCTTTGTCCACTGGAGAGTATCTTAATCGGCACAACATTGATGAGACGGCAATTCAGATTGCGCCAATGGCGTTAACTGAGGTCGATCACCATGCCTATTTAGGCCAGTCCTCGGTTCAATCGACTGAGAACTACCTAGATCGGCGCGGAATCGAGAAAGCGGATTTTGTAGCCGATGAAGCGCGGGGCCGGTTCAGATATGCGTTGAGCGATCGAATGGTCGCGCTCTGGTCATTAATTGTGCCAATGGCGATCGCGCCGTTTTGGTTGATGGCGTTAGTATCTTGCCCGCCTTTGGTATCCGAGAAGCCTACTCAGAACCGATGGAGAATGCGCTTCTGGCGGCGCTAGTGTCTGATTGCGCAGGACTTTATTACGTCATCACTCGCAACTTGCTTCCACCGAGTAAAGAACGAAACTAACGCTCTTTAACTTAAGCTGGCAATACATAGGTTGACAATACTTAGGAAAATTTCAGCCATAGTTCTGTTGCTCATCTTCGTCCTCGTCTTCATCAAGGGACTCGATCAAGTCAATCACAATGTCAATCACAATCTCGTCGTGACTGACTTCGGTTTGATGCGCCCATAACCGCTCAAACAACTCCGCGTATTGATTCAACTGAGTGATGCTTTGGTGAATTCTAAAAAGTAAGTTTCTCACGATGTCTGGTTGAAGGCTTTCCTCGTTTAATGCCTCGATGCACTGTTGGTAATCTCTAATTTCGCTCACGGCGCGATCGTAATTTTCGTCAAAGTTCACAATTCGCGTCCTAATGGCGCGAATCAGATCTGATTGTGTCTGGCTATCTAGTTTCTCGGCAGTGCGCTCTAACCGCCTGAGCAGATACTTAGATCGCTCTAGTAAATCTTCGAGGCACGACAAGCGATCGTCGAGATCAATTCTTGCTTCTTCGATGGCAACACTGGCTTCGGTCAGTTGACGCAGGGCACCTTGAGCGAAGAGAGATTGCTCTTGCGATCGCGCATAGCCTCGATCATTGCAGATTTGAGCATCTGTCCAATCCGTTTCGCTCGTCCAGAGTGCCCCTAGCAAATTTGCTGATTCTAAATTTGCGTCCTTGAGCCGGGTTCCAGCTAAGTTCGCCGATCGCAGATTCGCCCCTGCTAAGATGGCTCCACTGAAGTTGCTGTAAATCAGGTAGGCTCGATTCAAATTTGCGCTCGTTAAATTTGCCGATTCTAGATTGGCATAGAGCAAGTTTGCTCCTCCTAAACGAGCATGGCTTAAATCAGCGCGATGAAGTTGTGCTCCGCTCAAAAAAGCACGGCTGAGATCCGCCTCTTGCAGATTTGCGTCGCTTAAATTAGCGTCATTCAAATTGGTTCGTCGCAGTACTGCTTGGCTCAAATCGGTACAGGTTAGATTCGCTCCTGCTAGTTTTGCTCCGCCAAAATGCACTTCTCTTAAGGTGGCGCGATACAGATTTGCCTCGCTTAAATTGGCACTGTTGAGTTTGGCTCTGGTGAGGTTGGCTCGGCTCAAGTTTACGGCGGTTAAATTTGCTCGACTGAGAGATGCATTGGGCAGATCAGCACCCCTGAGGTCAGCCCCGGCTAAATCAGCGCCCTCTAGTTTAGCTTGACTCAAATTGGCTTTATGCAGTCTGGCAAAGCTGAGATGTGCACCGTGTAGTTCAGCTTGACTGAGGGTTGCAAAACTCAGATCCGAACTTCTGAGCTTGGCGCGACGTAACCCTGCATTGCTCAAGTCTGCCCTTCTCAAGTTGGCGCGGCTAAGATACGCCCCGTGTAAGGTTGCATTTTGCAAATTCGCATTTTCTAAACAAGCAGATTCTAAGTTCGCCCCCATTAGCAGCGTATTAAATAGGTCTGCGTCATTCAGGTGCGATCGGTTGAGATTTGCTTCGGTCAGACTCGCTCTTTGTAAAACTGCCCTCTTGAGACTCGCCTCTCTCAGAAAGGCGTTTGCCATCACAGCTAGGCTTAAATCTGCCTCCTCAAGCACAGCACAGTTTAAACTTGTGAGCCGCATTGAAGCTTCACAAAGCGTCGCCTGCCGAAGACTCGCGTAGTCAAGTTTGACATGGTTGAGACTTGCTTTTTGAAGTGAGGCGCGATCGAGGACGGCGTACTCCATCACAGCATGGTCGAGTTGCGCTTGGTCTAAGTTGGCGTCGCTCAAATCGGCGTGAGAAAGGCAGGAGCGTTGAAGAGAGGCTTCCTGGAGATTCGCTCGGAGCAAGTTTGCATTGGTAAGGTTTGCTCCTTGGAGATTTGCCCGCTCTAAATTGGCATCGCTCAAATTTGCGTCCTGAAGATCGCTTCCGCTTAAGTCAGCATCAGTGAGATCGACTCCCTGTAAGTTCTGACCTCGAAGGGTTTGTCTAGAGTAGTTGCCGCCCGGTTGGAAGTTGCACATGTTCTTCTACGTTGCCACACGGTTGAGTCGGAGAGAAACGCCGTCACAGGATTTGGCAAAGTGAAGGGATCATCACTAATCATCGGATTATCTCTTAGTTAAGGTGAAGTAGCCGTATTTTGAAGTATCACCGCGATGGGTCAGTAAAGCCACGGAAAGAATTCTTAAGAATCGGTTTTGCTGACGAAAAAAGTGCGTGGATCTAACAGGGTATGCCGCTTTGAAGTAGATTTGAGAGCGGCAAAGTTCTGCAAAATAACTTAATAGTTGTGTAACAATGATCCTGATTTGCCTGATGTTCTAAACATTTACTGAGGCTGCTGACCATACCAGTTTTGCAACGCCAGTCGATGCACTTCTCGCCACGCTAACCCGTGCTGACGGGCGATCGCAGCACAGTCTTCATATTCCGGTTGAACATTAACGATCGCACCTTCTCTTGACGCCACTTTAATCTTCACTTGTCCATAACCCGTTTCCACAAGCTGAAACGCTCGATCCAGCATCGATCTCACCTGGGTAGAATGCCGAATTCCTAGAGTGCTTGTTTCTCGGAACAGAACTGTTTCGCACGCCCGAACCGTTTCTGGTGGACAAAGAACGGTCAGTAGAATTCCGGGACGGGACTTTTTCATACCAATCGCTTGTGTAAAGACATCGACGGCTCCTGCCTGGAAGAGGACATCGAACAGGTAGCCGATCGCTTGAGGATTGAGATCGTCGATTTGAGTTTCGAGAGCAGTGATCAGAGGAAGGGATGAGGGATGAGGGATGAGGGATGAGGGAGGTCTTCGACCCGCTTCGCGAGGAGGGATGAGGGATGAGAGGGAGAATCGAGCAATGGGCGTTTGGGTTTCTGAGGGAGAGGACTCTCCGATCCACAGGCGGAGGATGTTTGGGATGGGAAGATCGAGAGAGCCTGCACCTAGACCGACTTTCTGTAAGGTCATGTTGGGAGGTGCGCCGAATTGTGCGGCTAGCGTGGTCGCGATCGCGGCTCCGGTCGGGGTCACGAGTTCTCGCTCAATTCCGTTGCTGTAAATGGGCACTTGGCGCAGTTCCCACAGCTTCAGCACGGCTGGAACAGGAACGGGTAAACGCCCGTGGGCAGCGCGAATTGTGCCGCCTCCCGTGGGCAAGGCCGAACAGTAGAAGGTTTCGAGGTCGAGCCAATCCAACCCCAAACAGGTGCCGACTACATCCACGATCGCATCTACTGCTCCCACTTCGTGAAAATGCACTTGCTCGGGTGCAATCCCATGCACGGCCCCTTCCGCTGCAGCAAGTTGACGAAAAATCGCTAGACTCCAAGTCTCTGCCCTTGTAGGTAACTGGGCCACGCGAATCATCTGTTCAATTTCGGGCAAGTGTCGCTGCTTGGAGTGAGAATGATGCGGGGCGTTTGATAGGTGAGCGCTCTGTGAGGCAGAATGGTGAGGGGAATCGTCACTTAAGTCCATATGCAGCTTAGTTGCCCGTTGTCCATTGCGCTGCACGCTTTCTGCCCACAGTTTGTATTCACCCGCAATGCCCAAAGGATCAAGGTGCTGAGTCAGGTAGTCTAATGGAACGCCAACATCAATTAATGCACCCAGGCACATATCGCCTGCAATTCCCGTCGGACATTCAAGGTAAGCGACTTTACTCATCGTTGTGACACCATTACAGGCTAGAAGAACTGGCACAGGCTAGAAAAACTGGAATTGCCCTTCCGGTTTCACCCTATATCCTATTTCAACTATCAGCTATGGCGACTACCTACAAAATTCATCCTGACACTCCGCAAGCTCGTAGCGTTGATCAAATTGCCGATGCCCTGCGAAGTGGAGCGACTGTACTTTACCCAACCGATACGGTCTATGCGATCGGCTGCGATCTCAACTCAAAATCTGGCGTAGAGCGGGTGCGAAAGCTCAAACAGATGTCTAACGACAAGCCCCTGACGTTTCTTTGTCCCTCACTTTCAGACATCGCTCAGTATGCCGTGGTGACTGATCAGGCTTATCGCATTATGCGGAGTTTGATTCCGGGTCCCTACACTTTTTTGCTGCCAGCAACAAAATTAGTGCCGAAGCTGGTAATGAATCCGAAGCGCAAAACGACTGGTATTCGTGTTCCCGATAGTGCTGTATGTCAAGCCTTGTTATCGGCAATGGGAAATCCTTTAATTTCAACGTCTGCCCACGTTCCAGTAGATGATGAGATCATTCCAGTGAAAGTACGCGATCCAGAAAACCTGTCGTTAGCCGAATTATTTGACAGTATGGATCGCTTGGTAGACGTTATTGTAGATACCGGAGAAGAACCGTCCTATGCCGTATCCACAATTCTCGATCTGACAGGCGACGACCCAGCGATGGTACGGAAAGGTCTAGGATGGCAAGCGGCTTCCGAATGGGCAACCGTTGCCTGAGCACCTTGGGCTGCCACCTGAATAACTGTCCACTTGATGAAAGGTAATCAAAGGTATTATTTATTACTTAGTTAAGCGATCGCTACGCCTACATTCCTTATCGTGACTAACGACGAAACGGTTTTAACCGTCTGCACTCGGTTGAGCCGATCTTCTTAGGTTGAGGATTTTTCTAACCACCTCAAAAACTGACATATGCCTAGCTAATCTTTCCCGAAGCTACAGGGCAATGACATGTAGACACTAATGTGCACTACCAAGTCCAGGTCGAACCTATGAACGCAAAATCTATTAAAGATTCTAAGCGGCTAACCGTTACTCCCTTAGAGAATGAGAATTGGGATTCTAGCCACATTGGTGTAGCAGATCACTCTGGAGAACTCAATTCAACCGAGCGTCTGGTCAACCTGCTAGCAGCCGAACTGGAATCTGAGCTAACTGTGGCGGGCAAAACAGTGCATGCCGTTGCTGACCGGATTGCAACAGAAGTAGAACGAATTTGTGCAAAGAGCGATCGCATTCAGCATTCAGGCGAAGTTGGGTCTTGGCGGCTAACGCTGGCGCGGTATCGGCTGCAAAAGTGCGTTCATTACTACCGATTAGGGTCGCGTCAAGGTCGGGTTGAGCTTCACAGCAGTCTCAGTACGATGGTGTACCGTCCGATCGCGCCCGCTCACTTGCAACTGAGCTTTCAAGCACGGTACAGCTTAATCGAAGATTTTCTCCAAGGCTTTTACACCGAATCGCTAAGAGCGTTCCGTCGGGAAAATCAGTTAGCCGAAACCTATCAGCCTCGGACTCGGCTAGAACTGGCAGAATATATGGCCTTTACTGAGCAATACGGCAAGCGTCGCATTACCCTACCCACTCAGCACAGCCAACAGCTTGTGATTCTACGGGCGCAGCGCTTTGCTAGTCGTCAGCCTCAAGAAATTGCAGTCGATATTGAAACGGCGATGGAAACTGCCAAAGGTGACGAAGCCGATACCTATGGACGGTCTCCAGTGCTGCAAATGATTCGAGAGCAGATGGTAGCCGATAAAGATGATTCGTCGGAATCGGGATTGCGCGATCGCGTTATTGCTGAACTAATGCAATATCTCGGATCTCAAGGGCAACAAGACTGTGTAGACTATCTCACGCTCAAGCTCAAAGATCTGTCTGTGCCGGAGATCGATGACATTCTGAATTTGACACCCCGGCAACGCGATTATCTGCAACAGCGCTTTAAATATCACGTTGAAAAGTTCACGACCTCTGGCAATTGGAAAGTCGTTCACGAATGGCTTGGAGCTGATTTAGATCAAAACTTTGGACTCTCCACTCAGCAGTGGGACATCTTCTTAGGAACTCTTTCGGTCGATCAGCAACAGCTTCTGCAACTCAAACAAGCCAAAGCCGATGATCAAGAGATCATGCAAACGCTGAGGCTGACAGCAAAGCAACTTCAGAAACGCTGGTCAACGTTGTTAGATGTAGCGCGGCAGGTTCGGAATCAAGCAAAATAGGGGCGGTGGCTTCTAGATTTCCAATTACCTGCTTGAATAGGCTAGGCGATTGGTTCTGGCAATTTAGAATTCTGTTACTACCAAAGCCGTACTTTTCGTACTTCTATTGAAGTTGGTCAATCCTTTCCAGATTTGCATCTTTGCTCGTCCAATTCCGTAAACCTTCACCTGCTCTAATTCCACGGCTCGCGATGCTTTGAGTAGAATGCGATCCTTTGGAGCTTGGCAAAGCCAATCGCCAGGTTTCGCATGTCTGTTTCACTATATTTTTCGTCGGCTCACCACATCTGAATCGTTTACAAATTTTTCAGAAGGGAATTGAGCTAAAGCTTCTGCCTGATCCGCAAAATTAACAATCCGTCTAGGCTCAGTGTCTTCACCTTAAGTGTTTAGAGCAGATTGTCTTGGCGACTTTAGATTGTTCTTTAAACTGTGTACCGCCGCAGGTACGACGAACTGTCTTTTGACGGCAGTACACCTTTGCTCAAATGATATTTGTGTCACCAAGATTGCCTAACCCTTGACCTGGCAGGTAATTCTGAATTGAAGTAGACACTGTGCTGAAACAAAATCTTAATCTTAAACTAACGTTAGGGGCCGCAAGTACTGCATTCCTGAGCATTAACCTAGTATTCGCTGAAGTTCTTTCTGTTAAAGCAACTGAAGTAGAAGATGTCGCTGTTACTGTCAACGCTCGGAGCAATGCTAGGCATAACACTTTAGAATTTAGAAAAGCGAATCGTAGCTCAAACTCTATTATTAATGCCTTATCCAATGAGTTCAGCATTGAGCAGAACTCAACACCAGTACTGCGAATCCGCGACCTTGAGCCAAAAACTGAGGCTAAATTACTGATTGAACCGGGGGTTAACGTATCTCAAGCGAAGTTGGCTCAAATTTCAACTCCTTCAATCGTGACTCAAGCACCTTCTAATGAATCGCAATCTGAAGAAGAGGATGAATCGCAATCTGAAGAAGAGGTTGTCGTTGAAGGAAAACGCCAAAAGCCAACGTCTAGCCCGGTGTATAGAATTCAGTCAGATGAGATTCGCAAGCAGGGAGCAGACAGCGCCGCAGAAGTTTTACGCGGTCTACCAGGATTTGCGATCAATGATGTCGGCTATGGCGCAGATATTCATACTGGAACGTTCTACCGGGGCGCATCGATTAATCAGTCCGTGTTCTTGCTCAATGGCAGACCGATCGGAACGAACGTTAATACCTATCATGGTGCAACCGATCTAAACGGCATTCCTACAGGTGCGATCGAGCAAGTCGAACTATCGAGCGGAACCAGCGCAACGCTCTATGGCTCAGAAGCAGTAGGCGGTGTGGTTAACATCATCACAAAAAAGGGGAGCGGCCCACCAAAACTGAACGGACTCGCACAATTCGGCTCCTATGGGCTATCGAATTATCGGGGCAACTTTACAGGCTCGTCAGGCAAGTTAAACTACATTCTCAGTTACGAACGGTTTAAAGCAGACAACGACTATCGAGTGCCCATCGGTGCAGCCAATCGCGGCGCAGATGGAAGACTATTTAATAGCGATGCCAAGATTGAGAATTACTATGGCAACTTCAGCGTAGATCTGAACTCGCGTAACACGTTGAGTTTAGATGTTTCGGCAATTACCAGTCGAAGAGGACTGCTATATTTTGGCTTTCCGATTCAGCGCGATCGCTTGAATCACGACAAGCTAAATGCTGGCTTAACCTGGCAATCTCAGCTAGGTAACAGCAACGACTCAACCTTAACGACAACGCTATCGTTCAATCAAGACAAATTCAACACGTCAGGTCCCGCCCAAGCGAGATTTTTTCGGACAGGAGACCTCAATTCTCGCGCCTTAAACGCTAGAGTTGAACATAATTGGCAAACCAGTAGAACCAACAATCTTCAGTGGGGAATTGATCTGCAGAATGCGTTTCTCACAGGAGAACTGTCTAGTACCGTGCCTCAATTTTCGAGATTGAATGGTGAGATTGAGCGCGATCGCTTTCAAGCGTCTCTATTTGCACTCAATACTTGGCAAATTACCAACACTTTACAGGCTGAAGTTGGACTGCGGCAAAACTTTACCAGTGATTTCGGAAGTTATCTTAATCCCAGTGTGGGCGCACGCTGGGCGATTTCTCCGAATGTTGCGGTGCGTGGCAGTGTCGTATCGGTGCATCGCAATCCAGGACTCGATCAACTTTACCTGTTCGACACCGTGCATAATTGGTTGCCTAATCCAGACTTAGACCCTGAAACGGGTGCGTCTTGGTCAGCAGGAGTCGATGTTCAGCTTTCCTCGCAGTTAACCGGGCAATTCACCTACTTTGGCAGTCGATTAAACGATCGCTTAGGCATCCAATCGGGACGTTGGACAAATATTGGACTCGTGAATACAAACGGGTTAGAAGCTGCCGTGCGCTGGCAAGCCTCGCCGCAGTGGTCAACGTTTGTGAACTACACCTACACCGATGCCAAGATTGGAAGTGGTGCTGAAAAAGGATTGCAGTTAAGCTCAATCCCTTACTCTGTAGCCCAGTTGGGCGTTGGCTATGCCTCGAATGGCTGGGAAGTGAATTTATATATCAGCTACTTTAGCGGGGCACGGCGAGCAATCTTTCTAAACCCAGGAGACGATAGTCGCGAGTTCTCTCCGGGCTGGATTAACTTAGATTTTGGAGTCCGGATTCCGATTACAAACCAGTTAGGATTCACGCTGCTGCTTGAGAACCTTGCCGATCGCACGTATGAAAAATCGAATCGCATCTATCAACCCGGACTAACTTACCGCGTTGGATTACAGTCGAGTTTTTGAAGCTTCCAGAAGTGGAGAAGCCAGGGTAAGGGAAAAGAGCAGGCCATAGCGCTCAAGTTGCGATCACTCAGTTGGCGCTCAATGATATTAATTTAATGTCATTGAATTAATATCATCGAAGAATTAATGTCATCGAAGAACAGGGCGATTTAAAGCGCGTTGACAGACGCGCTCTAGAAATCATGCAAATCTAAATTGATACCCCTTCTGTGGGTACTCTAACCTGACTAGCTTCCTTACTGACATGACTTATGCAGAGCATTCCTACCACCATTCCATTTGTCGATTTGACGCCGCAACACCAACCCATTCAAGCGCAGATCGATCGCGCTATTCGCACGGTGATCGAGCGAGGCGATTATGTTTTAGGACAAGCGGTTGTGGAATTTGAGCAGGCTTTCGCCGCCGCCTGCGGAGCCTCATTTGGAGTAGGGGTCGCTTGTGGAACGGATGCGATCGCACTTGGTTTGCAAGCTTGCGGAATTGGCAATGGTGATGAAGTTATTCTACCGGCGAATACATTTGTCGCCACTCTAATTGGCGTTTTAAGAACAGGCGCAGTTCCTATCTTAGTCGATTGCGATCCGAAGACCGCACTGCTCGATTTAGTGGCGGCAGAAAACGCAATCACACCCAGAACTCGCGCGATCGTGCCTGTGCATCTCTACGGTCAAATGGTATCGCCGACCTTGTTACGAGATTTAGCAAACACGTACGGTTTGCTAATTTTTGAAGATGCAGCGCAGGCACATTTAGCTCAGCGAGAAGGATACAAAGCAGGTTCAGTCGGCATGGCCGCCGCCTTTAGTTTTTATCCGAGTAAGAATTTGGGGGCGTTGGGTGATGGTGGCATGGTTGTCACTCAAGACGAGGCGATCGCCACAAAACTCCGGTCCCTACGAAACTATGGCGCACCCCGCAAATATTTTCACACCGATTACGGCACAAACAGTCGATTGGATTCGATGCAAGCGGCTGTTCTAGGTGTCAAACTGCCGTACCTAAATGAGTGGAACCGCGATCGCCGCCAAATCGCCGAGCAATACAACGCACTCCTGAAACCGCTCCACTCTAAAGGGTTGTTGCCGATTCAAAACCAAAGCGGTAAAGGTCATGTTTATCATCTCTATGTGCTTCGAGCGTTTCGGAATACACTGCTGGGTGAGACCCCCTGCCTGGTCAATCGAGACGCGCTGCAAGCCTATCTAGACACCCAAGGAATTCAAACCGGAATTCACTATCCGTTGCCCTGCCATCTCCAACCTGCATTTAAGAACTTGGGCTACCGCGCCGGAGACTTCCCGATCGCAGAAGCCCTTTGTCAAGAAATTATTTCTTTACCCATGTATCCGGGTCTTACTGAGGAACATGTGATACAAGTGATGGGCGCGATTGAGGAAGCTCTCGCCACACCATCTGCAATCCAACTCTCGGCCTAACGCCATGCGAACTGCCCGGATCTCTCTTATCGAACGCTATTGGAGTGATGCTGCTCTACTCGGCTTACTGACGCTGATGTATGCTCCTCTACTGGTTCACTGGTATGACGGTTGGCTGCGAAAATCTATCAGCATCGAACACGAGTACTTTAGCCATGGGCTGATCGGGCTGCCGTTTGCTGCATACATCGCCTGGACACACCGCCGACGATGGCAACGGCTCGATTCGCCTCAAGACGTTCTACATCGAATGACAGCACGCCCAAAGCAGCGCCAAGAATTTGCAGGGGTAACCCTGTCAGGCGCAGTATTTCTACTGATGGCTGGAGTCTTATATCTCAGTGGATTACCTGATCCGGTCAATATCTCGTTTCCTGTGCTGCTTACCGGACTGTGCTTATGGCTCAAAGGCATACCGGGTCTGAAGCTACAATCATTTCCACTGCTACTCGTCTTTTTGGCAACCCCAAACGAAATTCCTTATCTGATTGCACCTTATACCCTACCGCTACAAGCCTTTATTGCGGGAAGTGCAGGATTCGTTCTGGCTCAATTGGGAATGGATGTGACCGTGCAAAACATCTACCTATCAGTTGGAGGCAAGCTCGTAGAGGTAGCACCTTATTGTGCTGGACTGAAGATGCTGTTTACCAGTTTATATGTGGCGCTGATGTTGCTGTATTGGACAGATAACTTGCGGGTGCGCCCCATCGTTATTTCTTTTTTGACCGCCACGATCGCAACTAGCATTCTCGCAAATATTGTCCGAAATACCCTGCTGGCGTACTTTCATGGCACGAGCCAAACCGCTGCTTTTCATTGGTTACACGATGGCTGGGGCGGCGATGGCTACTCGGCTATCATGCTGGGTTTACTGGTGGTAGTAATTCGTCAACTTGAAGCGTTCTTCGCGCCAGCCGTAACTCAAGACTTGCCTTAAATTTTGCCCCTATCTGAGTTTGCCTCATGCACCTGTCTCTACCCAAGCTCAAGCAGCTTTCCCTCGCCAAGTTAAGTCTTCTCCTGTTGCTGGTTGTCCTCGTCTGTTGGGGGGCAATTCCAGGCTACTTATCGGGCGGCAACTGGCGTTGGACATCGCCGCCAAGAGTCACAGTTCTCAAGCAACTCAAGCAGCTTAGACAAGATGGGCTGACGTTGACAGAGTGGCAAACTGATGACCGGCGCGTTTCAATCATTGGGGAGCATCGCTGGCTGCAACAAACGATTAGCGAGAAGCGCAACCCAGACAGGGCTATAGATAGTTCTCAAACAAGTTCTCCAATAAATAGCTCTCCAACAAAAGCAACCATATTTCTGTTTCCGCAAAATGGGCCGTTAGATCAGCCTGCCGTAGAATGGACTGATCTCGACGGCGTTCAAGGCTGGAAAACTGATTCTACCCGAACCGCAGAATTTATCACCTCCAAATCGCCTGCTCAAGTCACCGCCCGCTTTTTTCGAGCGTGGACTGACAGACAAACCTATGCAGTATTGCAATGGTATGCCTGGTCAGGGGGAGGGCATCCCATGCCGAGCCATTGGTTTGTGGCTGACCGCATTGCGCAATGGAGCGATCGTCGCGTGCCTTGGGTGGCGGTGAGTCTGTTAATGCCCATCGAACCCTTAGACGACATTGAGAAATCTTGGTCGAAACTAGAGTCATTAGCTCAGACTGTGCAAATCACCTTGATGGAGGGTGCTTTAAAAGAGAACGCTGGGTGAGCGAATTTGTGATCCACCCGTAAAATGAAGGGCAAACTTCATCAAAAACAACACAAATCTGATACTGAGATCCCTGAAACCAATGGGGTCAGTGTGAATAATCTTGATCAAATGGGTATTTACTGAGTATCGGTGAGATCCATCGTGATATTAGCCCGCCCGTCTTCTCGTTATGTCTTTAGCTTCTCGACTGACTGCTTTCTGTTTAATCGGTACTCATTCTGTCGCAGCGACGTTGCCACTTGGGATGCTGACTTGGCTTACCAACTCAGTATGGGCTGATTCTGCATCCAGTCAAACTCTAATGAGTCAGACTCCGATGCCTCCTGTTCTCAACCCGGCAGATCCAATCGTACCAGAGCGCAACACCGACCCAACTGTGTCTCCTCGGCGTCCGACGTCTTTAGATCTCGTTGAGCAAGCTCGGCAACGACTCCGGGAGCGGGGTGAGCTTCCAGCGCCGATGCCAACTCCAAGCACACCAAGCCGTGTAGTTGTGCCAACTGTACCCGGGCCAACTGCACCTGTGCCGACTGTACCTGCGCCGATTATAACTGTACCTGTACCAACTGTACCGACGGTGCCTGCTGTCGTTACGCCTGTTCCACCCATAAATGCGCTCCCGACTCAAGCCTTTGAGCCATACCGCTTGGGCGGAGGAGACACCATTTCAGTCGTGGTTCAACGATTCTCCGATTTGAATTTCCAGGCCACGATCGATCAAGAAGGAAATATCACCGCTCCGCTGCTCGGGCGTCTGTCGCTACAGGGATTGACGATCGAACAAGCCCAAGAGAGAGTCCGGCAAGGACTCGATCGCTATGTGATTAATCCGATTGTGTATCTAGCGCTGAGTAATCCTCGCCCAGTCTTAGTCACCCTAACTGGCGAAATCACTCGTCCGGGGTTATACCCGCTTCAACTGCCGCGGATCAGTTCGGCATTGTTGATCGCAGGAGGTGCAACCTCAACCGCCGACCTGCGAGCCGTTCGAGTCAAACGCAGTTTGCAGGATGGTTCGACCCTGGAAGAAGAACTCGATTTGATCACCCCCTTGAAAGATGGGTCTGCGTTGCCCGATTTACGGCTGCAAGATGGGGATGTTGTGGTGATTCCAAAAATTGAGCAAAGTGCGGCTCAGGAGTACGATCGCGACTTGGTTGCTCGCTCGACCTTAGTGAAACCTCAAATTACGGTACGGGTTCTGAGTTATGCCAGTAGCGGCTTAGGCAATGTGACGCTTCCCAACGGCAGCACGTTTCTAGACGCCTTATCTGCGGCTCGCCCCAATCCCGATCGCATCGATTTTCGCAGAGTTGCCCTGATCCGCTTTGATCCGGTGAAGAAAGAGGCTGTGTCTCGTGACATTAATGCAAAAAATGTTCTCATGGGCGACCTGACGCAGAATGTTGTCTTAGAAGATAATGATGTGATTGTGATTGGTCGCAACTTGGTCGGCAAGATCACCTACGCGCTCAATACCTTCACTCAGCCCTTCCGAGACGTGCTGGGATTCCTGCTGTTCTTCCGGGAATTGCGAAGCGGTGCAGCTAATCTGTTTGGTCCGAATAACAGCGATAACGATAACGATCGATAGTCTTCTCTAACTCGACGGGCTTCTACCTATGTCTCCTCCCATCATCAAGCGCTACTTTCTCGCCGTTAACCGTTATAAATGGGTCATTCCTGCCGGGGTTGCAGTAGGACTGGGGGCAGCCGGAGTCATCGCCATTCAGCCTGAAGCACCACCCAGCTACCTTGCTGAAGCCTCGCTTGTCTCTAATGCGCCGCCGATCGCGTTTTCAACCATTGGTACGGAAGTGCGGCAGCCTGTCGAGACGTTTACAGCCGAAACGCTGTTGCCGAAAGAGTTGATCGAAGCGATCGCAAAAGAGGTCGGACTTCAGCCCAAAGAACTGAGCAGCAATATTGCGGTCAAAATTGGCGGAGGTGGTGACAAAGCAAAGGACGGCGGTGGGAAAGCACAGATCGATGTGACGTACAAAGACAGAGATCAGCAACGCGCCGTTAGTGTAATTGGGCAAGTGACGCAACGGATTGTCGAGCAGAGTCGGTCGAATAATTCGGCGCGATTGCGATCGGTGATTGACTCGATTCAGCAACGATTGCCAACGGTGAAAAGCGAATTGACGACCACCGAGAACGCTCTGGAGAATTTTGATCGATCGCAAGGACCCCAAATTCTAGCAGCGCAGGATGGCAGCATCATCAAATCCATCACGGGGAGCCAGCAGCAGGCGAGAGATTTGCAACTCCAGTTAGACGGCGTAAATACGCAGATTCGCAGTTTACAGGCCAAACTGGGGCTCGATCCCAACCAAGCGTATGTCTCGTCCGCCCTAAGTGCCGACCCGATCATTGCGACTCTGCGTGCCCAAATTCAGCAAGTCGAGTCCCAAATGGCAGTTTTAGGTAAAGATTTGCGCTCTGAGCATCCTCAAATGGTAACGCTGAGAAAACAGCAAGAAGCGTTTAACGAAGAACTGAGGAGACGAGCTGCTGAAGTAATAAGGGGCAATGGTTCTGCTGCCCCACTGATCGGCAATGTGCGTCAAGATAGCAGCCTTGATCCGGCTAGACAGCAGTTAGCCAACACGCTAGTTAACCTCAAAACTCAACAAGAAACGCTTCAGCAACAGCTAATTTCAACGGCGCGATCGCAGCAAGAGCTTCGACAGGAATTCTCTAGCATTCCTAATAAGCAGATGGAGCGGGTTCGCCTTGAAGATCAGGTGAGGCTCAAAAAGAGCCTGTATGATCAGATGCAGCAAAAGCTTGTCGATGCCAGAGCGGCAGAGGCCGAGACCGTCAGTAGCTTGAGCTTAGCGAAAAATCCATCCGTAGCTCCTGCCAGTCTCAAGGCTCCAAAAAGTATCCCAATCACGCTCGGTATCGGCGGTGTTGTCGGGTTGGTTATCGGGGCGGGTCTCGTCTTTTTACTTGATACTCTAGAAGGCACATTCTACACGGAAGAAGACTTGCGCGAAGCCATTCGACAGCGAGATGTGCCCATTTTGGGCGTTCTGCCGCGCGTGAAATCATTTATTCCCGGCAGTTCCCCAGTCTTGGCTCAGCCCAATTCGCCGTACTTTGAATACTATGAGCGGTTTCGGAGTAATTTGCGGTTGAGCGATGTGAAAGCGCCGCGAGTCGTGATGGTCATCAGTACAGTCGATGGAGAAGGGAAGACCGTCACGGCGTATAACCTGGCGATCGCGTCTGCTCGTGCGGGCAAACGCACCTTACTGGTTGAAGCCGACCTGCGATCGGGGTCTGCGTCTCGCTACGTCCATCTATCGCCTGATCCCGATAGTCAAGTTGAGCCGCTTCGATTCTTAGGACAAATTAGCAACTGTATTCGTCTCGCGCCTGATGTGGAGAACCTTTATGTTGTGCCGAGTCCAGGTCCGCAGCAGCAATCTGCGTCGATTGTAGAATCGAGTGAAATGCGACGATTACTAGAAGACGCACGGGGGCGCTTCGACCTGGTGATTGTCGATTCTCCGGCGCTCAGTAAGTGCAATGACGCGCTCCTACTCGAACCCTTGACAGACGGCATGATTCTCGTGACCCGGCCGGGCGTGACGCAGCAAAGCTTGCTCGAAACGGCAATTGATCAACTGAATGAATCGGACAATTTACGACTGCTCGGAGCCGTCACAAATGGAGCCGACGTTCAGTTGCCGCGATCGGTCGAGGATGCGATGCTGGCTGAAGCACAGGAAATGCTTTCAACCGAGGGTGCGGCTTCAAGTCACCAAAGCGTTCCAACACCCCATTTAAACTAAGTGGTCTGCCATTTTTAAGGTGTGGGTTTAGAAAGAGATGTTTAGAAAGAGATAAGGAAGTCAGCAGAGCTATTCTTCCATCCTTATCTACGAAGTGTTGCCGCAGGCATTCTTATTTGTTGCAGCACTACCCCCGCAACAAGTAAGAATGCAGGTTGAAGGTAGCGCTGCCAACAATTGAGAGTTTATTCTAAAATTGGCTTCCCCCTTAAGATAGAGCCCTGACACCCTCCGATTGGCGTAGTCTACTGAGGTCTGATTGGAAGCTGATCGGCGAAATCGCGTTGTCTATCTTTAAAAAGAGGATATTCTGTCGTCTCCCATCCATTCCAGTTCTCGCTACTGCTTGTATGGTTAATTTGCCTTTCCGCGATCGCGTGATGTCTCTTAACCCAAACCACAGCCTCAAAGCTCGCTTGGGAGTAGCAACGGGTGGCATTGTGATTTTGCTGTGTTTGCTGCTGAGTTGGAGTGTGGGCAACACGACTCAAGAGCGGCTCCAAGCTACACAGGGAGAAGCTTTGGCAGAACTCGCCTCCCAAATGGCAGACAAACTTGATCGGGGGATGTTCGAGCGGTATCGCGAAATTCAAATTCTCGCTGCCTTGCCACCAATTCGGAATCCTAACGCTTTAGTTGCAGAACAGCGATCGCTGCTTAATCAGACCCAGCAGACCTACCCAGACTATGCTTGGATCGGCATCACAAACAAGCGAGGAATCATTACCGCCAGTACGCAGGGCATTTTAGAGGGGGTTGATGCATCGTCTAAAGACTGGTTTCGGAAAGCACAAGTCCGTCCGTTTGTGGGAGATGTGCATCGTGCTAAGTTGCTAGAGCCAATCTTACAGCGTCCGAATCAAGAGCCACTTCGATTTTTAGATTTAGCGGCTCCTATTAGGGATAAACAAGGAAACTTGCAAGGGGTCATTGCCGCCCACCTCAACTGGAAGTGGACAGAAGAGATTCAAAAGTCCCTGCTCGAACCGGTAAGACGCAAGCGACAAGTTGAAATCTTGATTCTCGATCCTCAAGGCACTGTGCTGCTAGGAGATCCGTCTCACGAAGGGAAGAGACTAACATTGCCCAATGTACAAACGGCACAGCCCAATCAGAATTACGCGATCGAACGGTGGACAGATGGAGAATTTATTACCGGAGTGGCAGAAAGCCGAGGCTATCGCAGCTATCCGGGCTTGGGTTGGCGCGTGCTGGTGCGTCAAGATGCAGATGTTGCGCTTGCCCCCGCGCGATCGCTACAACGCCAAATTCTTGGTTTAGGGAGTTTATTTGGGATTGGATTTGCGCTTTTAAGCTGGCTTAGCGCTAGCCAAATTGTAAATCCTTTGCTCAAGATTACCGCGATCGCCGATCAGCGTCGGCAAGGAAACTCGCGTGTCGAAATTCCCATTGTTAAAGGACAGGATGAATTAGCCAAACTGTCCCAGTCGTTGCGCTACCTCGTGACAAGTTTAGAAGAGCAGCAAGCGGCACTGAGTGAGAGCGAAATGCGCTTTCGCCAAATGGCAGAAACAATTCATAGCGTCTTTTGGCTGTTTGATCCGCACGCTCACCAGTTGCTTTACGTGAGTCCTGCCTACGAAAAGGTCTGGGGGCGATCTAGGGCGAGTTTACTGAGCGACTTTAGCTCCTGGATCGAGAGCATTTATCCCGACGACCGCGATCTCGTCAGGACGGCTCCCGCAAGATGCCTCGCTGAGGGCAGTATGGATGAAGAATATCGCGTGGTTCGTCCTGACGGCTCGATTCGATGGGTGCGCGATCGCGGCTTTGTGGTGCGCGGTGAAAACGGACAACCCGATCGGCTGGCAGGAGTGGCGGAAGACATTACCGTTGCAAAGCAGCGTGAAGCGGAACGCAAACTGGCAGAACAAGAACGCGAACAGTTATTAGAGCGAGAACAATCGGCACGAGCTGACGCAGAAGCCGCCAACCGCATCAAAGATGAATTCCTGGCGATTCTGTCGCACGAACTCCGCACGCCGCTCAACCCGATTCTAGGCTGGTCAAAACTGTTGCAAAGCGGCAGGCTCAATTCGGACAAAACTCAAGAAGCCCTCAAGACGATCGAACGCAATGCCACACTTCAAGTGCAGCTCATCGACGATTTGCTTGATGTGTCCCGAATTCTTAGAGGCAAGTTAAGTCTGGACATGAAGGCGGTTGATCTCCGCAGCGTAATTACAGCCGCGATCGACACTAGCAAACTAGCAGCAGAAGCCAAAGCGATCGCTGTTGAAACTAACCTGCCAACAGAGACAATAACGGTAATGGGTGATTCGAGCCGATTGCAGCAAATTGTCTGGAATTTGTTGTCCAATGCGGTGAAGTTTACGCCTAGCGGTGGGCAGGTCACAATTGACTTAGACAAAGTAGGGACTTACGCCCAAATTCAAGTAACCGACACGGGTAAAGGTATCAGTGCTGATTTTTTGCCCTATGTGTTTGAGCGATTCCAGCAAGAAGACGGCACTACGACTCGAAAATTTGGCGGACTGGGATTAGGACTAGCGATCGCGCGTCAACTCGTCGAACTCCACGGCGGCGCGATCGCGGTAAATAGTCCGGGCGAAGATCAGGGTGCCACCTTTACCGTCAAGATTCCACTAGGGGTCAATGCTATTTCTGCCGATGTCTCGAAAGAAACAGTTTCTGCGAATTTGAGTGGCACTCGCATTCTCGTCGTGGATGATGATTCCGACTCTCGTGAATTGGTGCGATTTGCTTTGGTGCAAGAAGGCGCAACGGTAATCGCCGTTACATCAGGAGCCGCCGCAATTAACACCTTTCACTCAGAAGAAACTGCAACTGGTTCTCAGCTTATTCCCGATCTCCTTCTAAGTGACATTGGTATGCCAGACATGGATGGGTATACTTTGATTCGTCAGATTCGCAGCCTGCCCCCCAATCGTGGCGGAGCCATTCCGGCGATCGCGCTCACTGCCTATGCCGGGGAACTCGATCAGCAACGCGCGATCGCAGCGGGCTTTCAGCGCCATATCGCAAAGCCAATCGATCCCGATACACTAATAGAAGCGATCGCGCTTTTAATATGCCGATAGGCTCAGTTAGTAACAGGATCAGTGAATAATTGACTGGGTTAAACTGACTCGACCCAAAACCGCCCCAAAACAGCAGGTTTGCTTTGAGCTATGACACGACAAGATACAGCAGCAGAGCAAGATTTACCCAGTAATCCACCTCCTCTGAGTGTAGAGGAGCCGCTCAACGCTGAGTATTACAAACGCCAACTTGAAGCGGTTTGCAACAACGCTACCCTCGCTCTCTTTATCATGGATGAGCAGCAGCAGTGCATTTACATGAATGCGGCGGCAGAGCAACTGACGGGGTTTCGGTTGGCTGAAGTGAAGGGGCAGGCGCTCCACAATGTCATTCATCATACTCATCCGGATGGGCGTCCCTATGCGCTAGAAGACTGTCCAATCGATCAAGCATTTCCGCAGAACAATCAGGAGCAAGGAGAAGAAGTTTTCGTTCACAAAGATGGAAGCTTCTATCCAGTTGCTTATACGGCTAGTCCGATTCGAGAAGGCAATGGCGTTGTTGGCACCATTATTGAAGTTCGCGACATCACTCAAGACAAGTTAGATGAGCAGGCGCGAACAGAGCTTGATCGGGCGAAGACCACTTTTTTCAGCAACATTAGCCATGAACTCCGCACGCCTCTAACGTTGGTGTTAGGTGAAGCAGAAGAAGCGTTAGCAGATGCTGAGGAACCGCTTTCTCTCCGGCAGCGCGATCGCCTTGAAGTGGTGCAGCGCAATGGTCAACGGTTGCTTAAGCTCGTCAATACGCTGCTTGATTTTTCTCGCCTCGAATCAGGACGCACGCAAGCGACCTATGAACCAATGGATCTGGCGGCGTATACGGCTGAGCTTGCCAGTGTATTTCGCTCTGCGATCGAGCGAACCGGGTTGCAGCTTGTGATCGATTGCCCTCCCCTGCCTGAAGCGATTTACAGTGATCGCGAGATGTGGGAGAAAATTATCTTCAATCTATTGTCTAATGCGTTTAAGTTTACGTTTCATGGCTGGATTACTGTTCGATTGAGATGGCTAGACGATCGGGTTGAACTAGCCGTTGCCGATACGGGTATTGGCATTCCTAGCGAAGAGTTACCGCATTTGTTTGAGCGCTTTCACCGCGTTAGAGGTGCAGAAGGACGCAGTTTTGAAGGCTCTGGGATTGGCTTATCGCTGGTGCAAGAACTCGTGCAACTCCACGCTGGCACGATTGATGTGACTAGCGTTCTCGGTCGAGGCAGTTGCTTTACCGTTTCGATTCCGACTGGAACGGCGCATGTACCAATTCATCAACGCGAGATCGGTCATACCGTCGCGATTAGCGCCAAAGGCGCAAACTCCGAAGGACATAGCGCAGAGCGCAACACAGACGGAACTGCGAGAACGAGTCCCTTCGTGACAGAAGCGCTAAGCTGGCTGCCGACTGACCATGAAGCCGAAGAGATCCAGGAGGTCAAGGCGGCTGAGCCTGCTGCTCGTATTCTGCTTGCAGATGACAATGCTGATATGCGCGAGTATGTCAAGCGGCTATTGAGCCGGAAGTATGAGGTTCAAACCGTGGCAGATGGCACTTTAGCGCTCAATGTTGTGCGATCGTCGGGAGAATCGCATCTTCCTGATCTCGTCTTAACTGATGTGATGATGCCCGGACTCGACGGGTTTGAACTCCTGCGATCGCTCAGATCTGATCCGAAAACGCAAAATATTCCGATCATCTTGCTCTCAGCACGAGCCGGAGAAGAATCGCGGATCGAAGGACTTGCAGCGGGAGCCGACGATTATCTGATCAAGCCCTTTTCAGGCAGAGAACTGGTTGCCCGCGTAGAATCGAGTCTCAAACTTGCCCAACAACGGCAACGATCGCAATCACGAGAACATGCCCTGCGAACGGAAGCCAAAACCGCAGAAGCAAATCTGCAAGAGGTGTTGTCTACGCTACGCGACGGTTTTTTTGTGTTGGATCATCACTGGCGCTATCTTTACATTAACGATCGTCAACTCGAAATTGCCGAAATGCAGCGCGAAGCGGTCATTGGCAAGAACGTTTGGGATTTCTTTCCCGATCTCGTTGGCACTGAGTTCTACGATCGCCTACATCAGGTGATGCGAGAAAAAACGCCGGTACAGTTCGAGTATTACTACAGCGCTTGGAATCGCTGGTTTGAAAATCGGGTCTATCCAACGCCAAACGGCATTTCGATTCTATGTGCTGAGATTAGCGATCGCAAACAAGCTGAAGCCGATCTGCGAGAAAATGAGGCTCGACTGCGATTCATGTTAGATGCCTCCCAAATTGGCGCATGGGATCTCGATCTCACCACAGAACCCCATACTGCTCACCGATCACTTAGACACGACCAAATCTTCGGTTATGAAGTACTGCTGCCAGAATGGAGCTACGAAATCTTTCTAACTCACGTTCACTCCAACGATCGCGCCTTTGTCAACGAGAAGTTTCAACAAACGCTCTCTGCCAATACCAATTGGGATTTTGAGTGCAGAATTATCCACCCTGATCAAAGCATTCATTGGATTTGGGTACGTAGCAGTGTTTACTGTGACCAGAATGGCACGCCGACTCAGTTGTTGGGAATGGTCGTGGATATCACCAATCGTAAACGGGCTGAGCAAGAGCGGGAAGAATTATTACAGCGCGAACAAGCCGCCCGCGAAGCGGCCGAGCAAGCCAATCGAATTAAAGATGAATTCCTCGCTGTGGTATCTCACGAACTCCGCACACCAATGAATCCGATTCTCGGTTGGTCGCGATTGCTGCAACAAGGCAAACTGAAAGGCGAACGAGTCACAGACGCGCTCGCCACGATCGAACGTAACGCCAAACTTCAGGTGCAGTTGATTGATGATTTACTCGACATTTCTCGAATTCTACGCGGCAAAATGAGCCTTGCGATCGCGTCTGTTGATCTAGGTATGGTCATTTCTAGCGCGATCGAAACGGTTCGATTAGCTGCTGAAGCGAAGTCTTTACTGATCCAAATAACGGGTGCTAAGCAGGGCGTGATGGTCAATGGAGATTCAGGACGCTTACAGCAAGTTGTGTGGAACCTCCTTTCCAATGCCGTCAAATTCACGCCCCAAAGCGGGCAGATTACCATTGACCTTTCTTCTGGCAAATCTCACGCTCAGATTCAAGTAACCGACACCGGAAAAGGGATCAACCACCAGTTTTTGCCCTACGTGTTTGAGCATTTTCGCCAAGAAGATGGGGCAACGACTCGCAAGTTTGGCGGTTTAGGGTTGGGACTTGCGATCGTCCGACAAATTACTGAACTGCACGGTGGCGTGGTAGGAGTAGACAGCCCCGGTGAAGGACAGGGAGCCACCTTTACCGTCAAAATTCCGCTGGCTACACATCAGGTTGAAGTGGCTCCTGCATCTGCGCCTGAACCGAGCGCTAACTTAAGGGACGTTCAAATTTTAGTGGTAGAAGATGAAGCGGATTCGCGAGACATCCTCACATTTATGTTAGAGCAAGAGCAAGCGATCGTCACGGCTGTATCTTCTGCCGCCGAAGCGCTCTATACCATTGAGCAATCAACTCCCGATCTGATTATTAGCGATATTGGAATGCCGGAGATGAATGGCTACCGACTGATGCAACTGCTGCGAGCAATGCCACGAGGAAAAACAGTTCCCGCGATCGCGCTAACAGCGTATGCGGCTGAATACGATCAGCAGCAAGCACTTAAGGCAGGCTTTCAGCAACACCTTGCCAAACCCATTGATCCCAATCAATTAATGCGGGCCATCCTTCAAGAGCTTGGCAAACCTTATTTTTAGCAAATAAAGGCTTAACGAAAAAGGGTTTGTCCGACTGGTGAAGCAAGGGCATCGTTCTGGAGTATTCCTAACGTTATGAGTTCGTAAATTCGTGAACCGTGATAGCCAAGCAACATCATCAACAGAAAAACTTGAATTTTAGATTGAGCTAGAAGCTTTACATAAAACATCTGAACCGACTGATTTAGAATCAGTTCTAACAACAGATGAATCGTTGCAATTAGAAATGCTGTAAACAACACTGGTGAGAATAAATGATAAGCGGTAGCTTGATTAAATTGTCCATGCCCGATCGCAATAAATCCTCTGGTTAATCCCCAAGCGGGACAAGGAATGCCAATCCAATATTTTAGTGGACAGCTTAGAAATGAAATTCCCGATTGCAATGTAAAACCGCCAATGATTGGCGCGATCGCGATCGCGCAATAGAAATATCGTTTAATCCGAGCCTGCTGAGATAATGGCATACTGCTTATTCACCCATCATTCACCATTAAAACCTGAACACAAGAAACCACCTATGGGATCTCCAATTTCTTCAAGGAATCGGAGATTCTGCACAATGGAAAAATTTATCCTGAATCAAATTCCGCAGAAGGGCATGAATTGCCTTTCTGCGGAATTGTGCGATCGCGTAAGATACTTAACCTTAGCGGGTTTAACTCAGTGAGATTCCTTTCGTGAACCCGACGATCCTTCGGAGCTTGGCAAAGCCAATCGCAGTAAATCTGGCGCAAAACAAACCAAATAAATGATGCCAGCTCCAATCTGCTGAATCACTAATAGCTCAACAGTTTTAAGCAGGAAATTTGCATCAGATGCAGAATAAGTTGCCAACGAGCTGCCTGCAAACAGGGCAAGCAGCAACGAGAAGATGACTTTTCTAGATTTAAGTTTCATCACGGCATTAAGCAAACGCAGCATAGCCAAACACGAAAAATGCACCAATTCCAGTCAAGCAGAGCAACAGCAGCCAAGGAGATTTGTCTAGCCTTTGAAACACCTTGACCCATGCCACGATCGACATCACAGCAGACACAATTCCTACACAGGGAATAATGCTGAGAACCGTCCACAAAACGGCTCTTTCATCTTCCACTGTTTTAAACAGGACGTAGGTACTTAAAATCGGAATCCAGGCATACCAAGCATTCTCAGTCCCGCATTTTTGGAAGATTTTCCAGGTGCAAAATGAGAAAAAGACATATGCGAATGCAGAAAACACGAACGTTCCGGCAGAGACACCTGTGCTAGCGGCAGAATCAGCAGAATCGCTCAATTGAGCTAATAGCATTGGCATCAGATTCATGACCGGGTGAATGAGTGAAAGTTGCATAAGATTGGGTATCGTAGTTTCCTGTATTTAGTAGCGATTTTTTCTACTAAGTTGCTCGATCGTCAAATAACAGGATCAATGTAGGCGAATGCACCCTAGATGCATCAAGAACTCACAAATCTTAATTTGTGTAAAGTAGCGTTAGAATAAAAACCGACGCTTTGAGTACGAGTTTTCTCACTAAATAAGGTATATCGACACATCCAATAGTCTTCATCGTTGCAAGAAGTATTTAGATTGCAATCGCTTCTTTGGTTCCATAGAAACGATTGCTTCACATAATGGCAATGTAATTTCTATCACTTAAAGAGTTGATAACAGTCTTCAAGACTCGCAACTTCAACTAGTGCGATCGATCAAACCGTAAAGGTAGCAAAGTTGCACCTTGACTATCCTTACCCCTAGCAAGGTAGAGTCCGTACTTTTTGGCCTATAATGAGAGCCTTCTGCCGAGTGGCTTTTGATCAAGCGCAAGACGCTGCAAATACCACAAACCTTGAATCAGATTTTTATCATTAGAGGCATAGGAATTTAGCCTGTATGAATCAGTGCTTTGCAACCGTTGCGCGGGGACTAGAAGCGCTAGCAACTCAAGAGCTGGAGCAACTGGGCGCAAAGTCCGTCGAGGCGGGTTTCTGTGGAGTTGCCTTTGAGGGCGATCGCGCTCTGCTCTACCGCGCTAACCTTTGGGCAAGACTGCCGTTCCGCATCTTGGTGAAGCTGCACAAATTTCCTTGCCATGATGCAGAAGACCTCTATCGCGGCATTCAAACAATTGATTGGTCGCAGTATCTCACGCCTGACCAAACGCTGGCAGTGAATGCCACTGGAAAACATGAACAGCTCAACCACAGTCACTTTACTGCGCTTCAGGTCAAGAATGCGATCGTTGACCAGCAGCAAGAAGCGTTTGGAGATCGCTCAAACGTAGAAACGCAAGCGCCAGATGTGCGAATCAACGTTCATATTGAGCGGGATCATTGCACTGTTAGCCTCGACAGTTCTGGAGACAGCCTTCACCGCCGAGGCTACCGTCCTGCTGTCGGAGCTGCGCCCTTAAAAGAATCTCTGGCGGCAGCGCTGATTCAGCTATCGGGCTGGCAACCAGAGCGAATGTTTTATGACCCGCTCTGTGGTTCTGGCACACTGCCCTTAGAAGCCAGTCTTAAGGCACTCAACATCGCGCCCGGACTGTTCCGCGATCGCTTTGGGTTTGAAACCTGGCTCGACTTTGACTCGGCTCTTCTAGAGCAGTTGATTCAAGAAGCAGAAGCCAGTAAGCGAGATTTTTTGCCTGCACCGATTTGGGGCAGCGATCGCAGCGAGGAAGTGATCCAGCAAGCGATCGTTAATGCCGAACGCTGCGGTGTACTAGATCACATCTGGTTCTCCTCGATGGATCTGTCTGACGTAGTAGCACCCTCAGACAGCGGCGTTCTGTTTTGCAATCCACCCTACGGTGAGCGGTTGGGGCGAGACAGCGACTTAGGAGCATTTTACAAACTGCTGGGCGACATTCTGAAGCAGCGCTTCAAAGGTTGGACAGCTTTTGTGCTGAGTGGCAATAAGGAACTCTCGCAGTCGATCGGGCTAAAATCATCCCAGCGAATTGCAGTCTACAATGGAACGCTGCCCTGTCAGTTAATGAAATATGAGCTGTACTAGAAAAGGGATTGCCGCTTTTATCACTTTATTCAACGCGATATACAACAGAACTCAAAACCCTATTTCAGAACGATGTGTAACATGCTCAAAAAACTTATGAACTTAACTTTTACACACGACTGAGACTAAGTTTCTTCCGCATAAAAACAAAAAAACCGCTCGTCTCTCGAGAAGCGACTTTGCACTATTCAGGGAATTATTTATGTCTCTTTCGATGCATCGATAATCATTGCCACAGCTAGCACCACGAGTACTGCCACGATCGGCCAATTTTCCCAACGAGAAGGGTCGAAATGCGTATCGCTCATGCAGGTCTCCTTAATTCACCGTCAGTAGGCGCATTCGAGCGATCACGAGATCGTTACTCTTGACATAGAAGCGCTCAACATCAGCGTGGCTGAACCAAGTTTCGCCTCTACTATCTACCGAAACCTTAAATGAGTCCGGCTGGAGTGTTGCACCCACCATCTGAATATAGCTGCACTCCTGATCCAATATTGTATTGCTAACAACTTCATAGCGAGATGACCTTGCACAACCGCATAAACCATGATCTACGCAGCAGTTAGCATTACGCCATAATCCGCATCTTCTATGGTAAAAACGCTCGACCTTTGATCGAGCGTTTTGCTTTGTTTTACTCTAAGGTGTCATCCGTCTGCTATTTAGATACAACCCCTTTACGCCTAATCCGATAAGCAAGCCCCGCTACTGCCAAGGTGCCAAAAATCGTGCCAGGTTCTGGTACAGAGGTTGGAGGAGACTGAAATTTCTTTGTCCAAGTGTAGATCCCCGTATGAGAGGTAAAGTCAGTGGTCTTATTGCGATCACCCGCGATCGCACCCGAATCTGCAGCAGCAAAGGCAAAGGCGTAGTCTAGCTGATCGTTAAAGGTGATCTTGGCAATTTCGCTCATTTGGAAATACTTCCCTTGCTGAACTGACCCAGCCGCGATCGCGGCGATTACATCATCCAACACCTTACTGCCTGTTGCATAACGAGCATCGTACTTGGGCTTGAGATAGCTTGGATTGGGCATCGGTTTGCCACGATTTGGATTTGGCTTACCATCTATCTTGGCGCGAGAATCAGGAACGGTTGGTCTCGTGTCGATGTATAGGCCAGCTCGATCTAGGTGGCCCACCAGATCCACCTTCAACTCGTTCGTATCCGTGTCAAAAGACAAACTGCCAATATTCGGGTCGCCAGCGCTATAAAGCCCTTTTGTAGTTAGAGCAGTTAGCATCTCGTCATACTTGCTAGGAATTAAGCTCTTCCATTCAGGCAGCAGAACCGAATCGTAAGCAGACAAAAAGCCGTTGAGCCAGCTTTTGGCGAGTTGACCATTGTTGTTTGACCAATCTGCTAGCGTCACACTTTCAACCCGAACCGTGTTTTTGCCGAGTTTGGCAGAAAAGCCTACATTCGATGTAATGGTCTCTCCGTTAGTCCACAGTTCAACATTAGTCTCTCGATTGTCATCCGTCAGCGCTTGAATTGCCTTTGCAACATTTCCCTGATTGTTAAAGTCATTCAATGACTTACGAGAGACCCCTTGCACGGCTTCATAAGTAAGATTTGTGGGGTCTTTGTAGAGCCAAGTGTTGATATTGGCTGTGTCAAATACAATCTCTTGAGGTCCAAGCGTCGCAGCAGAAGCTAATGTAGTAGCACCTGCTTCCAGAACGATCGCAACCGAGGCTCCAACGAATAGTCGCTTCAGGTATTTCATAGTAGTGCGTCTCCCAAACTGAATAAAGATTGGATATTTCTAGCTCAAACTCGCCGGTCATGATGTGGGGGACTACAACACCTAACTTTTCCTAAGCAATGCCATATGAATGTATAGGGCAAATTTTGGAACTGCATGAAAAAATTCAGAATTCCCCTGCGACTCTTGAGGCGTTGAGCAATCCTGTCCCCAGAGCGAAAAGTTCTTCATTGATGTAAACTTCAGCCAGTGTTACTTCACTCAGATATCCCGTAAGCCTTGTTGCAGCGCACTCGCTTTACATAATCTCCACTAGCAGCAGCTTTGGAATAAATAAATATAAAGTATTGACTAGAAAATAAAAATTTCTAGGACAACATGCTGACCAGTTAAAGGTGAAGATTGCTGAGCGACGATCGTGCGCTGGTTTAGTTACTCGTGAGATAGCGTATAGATGAATCGATTTTTACTAAACGAAACCGAGAGTTCAAAGAAGTGCCGTGATGCTTCGCTTCATTCCTCGTCCCTATCTTGGCGAAGTACTGCTTGTTTGCATTCCGTGTGGAATAACGGCCTCTCTTAGGCAACTTTAGTATGTACATTAGAATCTAAAAGCTTAAATTGCTGGAGACAACCGATGAAAGAGCAACCAAGCTGGCAAACGATCCTGCTGGTAGGAGTGTTAGGAATTTTAGTCGCCCTCGGACTGAGTTCCTTTCTAATTATTAATCCGGGTCAGGCAGGAGTACTGAGCATTTTAGGCAAATCCAGAGATGGAGTGCTTCTAGAAGGCGTTCACTTGAAACCACCCTTTATTTCAAAGGCAGATATTTATGACGTAACAGTACAAAAATTTGAGGTGCCTGCCCAAAGTTCTACCAAAGATTTGCAACAGCTATCGGCTAGTTTCGCCATTAACTTTCGATTAGACCCGATGCAGGTCGTCACAATTCGCCGTACTCAAGGCACATTGCAGAATATTGTATCGAAAATCATCGCGCCTCAAACGCAAGAGTCGTTCAAGATTGCAGCGGCGCGACGCACCGTAGAAGAAGCGATCACCAAGCGAGATGAACTCAAGCAGGATTTTGATGAAGCATTGGGAGAACGCCTGAATAAGTACGGCATTCTCGTTTTAGATACCAGCGTAGTCGATCTAAATTTTTCAACCGAGTTCTCAAAGGCGGTTGAAGAAAAGCAAATTGCAGAGCAGCGTGCGCAACGAGCAGTTTATATTGCGCGAGAAGCGGAGCAAGAAGCCGAAGCAACGATTAATCGCGCAAAAGGACAAGCGGAAGCCCAACGGCTGCTGCGAGAAACTCTAACGTCAGAACTGTTACAAAAGCAAGCGATCGAGAAATGGGATGGTAAATTTCCACAGGTGTTAGGAGGCGAGGGTGCTGTCCCCTTCATTAATCTTGAACCCGCAAAACTACAGTCTACCCTCCCCTAAGCGTGCAACGGTGCGTAATTCAGTAGCTTGCGATCGCGCGTTGGTTGGCTTTTCCCGGATTGCGTTTGTCATGTTGATGGTCAGCAATACCTAGAATAACCAGGTTCAAAAGTGCATAACACTCTCTAGAAAACACTTAGAGTTTGAATCGCTTGTAGCAACTCTGGTGCGGCAGTGGCTGACCAAAATCCCTCCGCTCGTCTCCCAGATAAAACGATCAGCCGCAGTGTGTAACTAGTGGGGTATCCTTCGACTTCTAGCCACACTAAACTGCTTTCTAGCTCACAGGCAATTCTCTCTTCGTCCATTAATTCACTGGCAATCTGTTGCAAGGTTTGGCTGAGTTGCTCCGCAAGACGGCAGAAATCGTTGAATTCCGCTTCGGTTAGTTCGACTGCCCAATCCTCTGCTCCCACTAATCCTTTAAATTCAGCAGCGGTTGGGTTCCATCCAACTCGCCAACCCGACCCGGTTTTAAGCAGTCGTCCCATGAGGTTCTATTTCAATAACTGCGCTCCACCAGAAGGTTGGCGGAGGGGAGTGCGAGGAAGTCCCGGTGCTGGAGATGGAATCGGTGGCGATGAGGCGTTCTCTGAGGGACTAAAAGCAGTGACTAAGGCTTGAATGAGCGCATCACGCTGTTTACGATCGAGCTTGGCAATCACGGCGCGATCGCGCTCAAACGGATTTTGCTTCAAATTGTCTGTACCGGGATAAGTGGAGACATCTATCGGCTCATTCACTCCTAAATAATCAGCTAGAGTAAACTTCCAATCGAGGCGATAGTTGACTGGCCGGCCTTTCCCATAGTAGTGATAGCGGATCAAACGGCTCACCAGCGTGTTGTTCGGATCGACCTTTCCGGTTGCACGATTGACATACTGGTTTTCGAGGGGAAGACCAGGCAACATTTGATAAATTCGTCGCCAAACCTCTTGAATTCTGACGCGTCCTGGTGATGCGGGACTGGCTGGAGTCGCGTTCGATTGTGCTAGTAGATGAGGTGAGTTAACGTCTTGCGATCGTATCAGCTGAGGACTCGGTGCTTCTTTAGCAACAGATAGGTGAACACGGCTGACCAAGATGGAGGTCAGCAGCAGTAACCCAATCAACAGTCGCTTAGAGGTCTTCATCGTCTCAGGCACTCCCGTCTTAAACCGAACATCTAATTTGATTGATTGATCATCTAAGAAGCGAGGTGAAGAGACTCCACCCCACTCTAGATTAGACCTTACTCACCGATGATTTCCGGTTGGGTCAATTCATCGGACATCTCAATGATCGCCCGCATTACGGGTTTCATCATTGGATCTTCACCGCTATCAAAGTCCTCAAAGCGGCGACGCTTAGCGCGGTTCGCAACTTGAACAGTGATGCGATAACGGTTAGACGCTGCGTTGATTAAATCATCGGCGCGGCGCATCAGTTGAACCGTATCAAAGGATGGACGTTTATGGAGAGAGCCAGATTTTGCCATAGGATTTGGAACGTTAGTGATGCGGTCTATAAGTGAGTGACTACCACACCCTACTAGATTATCTACTCAGATTATATGGATGACATTTTACTCGACGTTATGTAAAGTTTTAAAGATCTCTGTTAACGATGATAGAGTCAAGTAACATTTTTTAATTGCGTTTTTTGATTGATAGCGTAGCCCTAGTTTAAATCATTCGGTTTCATGCAAACCCTTGTTTCTCCGTCTCAATCCAACCGAGTTCAGGCTCCGCCAGCCTCCTTTAGAATACTGGCATTGGGTGATAGTTTAGTTTATGGCTTTGGCGATCCGGTCGGGGGTGGCTGGGTTGAGCGGCTCAGGCGGCAGTGGATGACACCAGGAGGAGCGAATCACGCGCTGTACAACCTGGGAGTGCGGGGCGATGGAGTGCGGCAGGTTTCGCATCGGTTGGAAGATGAGTTTAAGAGCCGGGGCGAGTTGCGAAATCGCGTTCCTGATTTGATTATTTTATCGGTCGGGATAAATGATTCGCCGCGATTAGGACGATCAGACGGCAAGAATTACACTGAGTTTGATCAGTTTGGGGCTGAGATGACAGACCTGCTTGATCGCGCTCGGCGCTTGTGCCCTGTTTTGTTTGTTGGCATGATTCCGGTGAATGAAGAACGAATGCCGTTTCTCGACTGCTTGTATTACAACCACGCCGATCAATATCGTTACAAAGAAGCCACGCGATCGGCGTGTGACGATCGCCAAATTCCCTATCTCGATCTCTTTGACCTCTGGATAGCGCGTGGATCAGAGTGGTGCAAGACGCAGTTTACAGAAGATGGATTGCATCCAAATGTGTCTGGCTATCAAACTCTTTTGCAAGATGTATTAAATTGGCAGGCATTTCAGCAATGGATTGGGGAAGGCGATAAGGTATAAGATGCCGATCGCGAAGGAAAAATAATAATGACGGTACTAGTTCTTGCGACGGGAAATCCAGGAAAGCTGCGTGAAATTCAACCGTATTTAGAAGGGCTGAGTTGGGAATTGAAGCTAAAGCCTGAGGAAATAGAGGTCGATGAGGTGGGGATAACGTTTGCTGAGAATGCAGCGTTGAAAGCCTCACAAGTAGCGATCGCAACTGGAAACTGGGCGATCGCGGACGATTCGGGTTTAGAAGTGACGGCGCTAGACAATGCGCCAGGCATTTTTTCAGCGCGATATGGGACGTCTGACGCGGATCGGATTGAGCGATTATTGCGGGAATTGAGCGAGCGCCCGGATCGAGAGGCGCGGTTTGTGTGTGCGATCGCGGTGGCGCGACCAGATGGCGCGATCGCGGTGCAAACTGAGGGAATTTGTCCCGGTGAGATTCTTCTGGCTCCACGCGGGGAAGGCGGGTTCGGCTACGATCCAATCTTCTTTGTGCCCGAAAAGGGATTAACGTTTGCAGAAATGCCTGCCGCGATGAAGCATGAGGTGAGCCATCGCGGACGGGCGTTTCAGTCGCTACTACCCCAACTGAATGCACTGGAATCTTGATGCAATTCCTTTATGATGCGATTCCTTTATAAGGTTTTGGCAAAGCGATTAGCGCAGAGCGCAACCCCGAAGGAAACGCTCTAAAGTCACTGTGGAGTCACTGTGGCGTTTGCCAGATTTGCAATGTTTGGCCGTTAGTCACTAGAAACCGATTATTCGGACTAAAGTTAAACGTCGAAACATCTCGAATGGTCTTAATAGCCCGACCGCTTGCAATCTCCCATAACTTGGTTACGTACTGGGCAGGAAGCGGTTCACTCTGGACGATCGACAGCAGCAATGCGTTGCTTGCCAGCACTCGCCCATCTGGGCTAAAGGCTAGATGTCCTGCATCAGTTGGCATGACTTGATGACCCGGTGAGTCCGCAACCTTGAGCGTCTGGGTCAACTGGTAGGTTTTTAGGTTCCACAATCGCACGCTGTTGTCTTGGCTGCTGCTGGCTAGCGTTTGACCATCGGGATTAAAAGCGATCGCTTGCACCGCCCTTTGGTGTCCTCGCAGAGTAATCAGCCGTGCCCCTGTTGTGGCGTTCCAAAGCTTAACGCTGTGGTCAACATCTGCGATCGCGATCACTTGCCCACTGGGGCTAAACATCATGGACAGTCGATCATTGGTAGTGACAGTTTCATTCACAAGAGTGCGAATCAGCCGACCTGTTGAAATCTCCCAAAGCTGTAGCTTGTTTTTGTCGGTAGCTGTAGCAACTCGTTGACCATCAGGGCTAATCAGCACCGTATGCACGATTCCATCAGCGGGTTGCAGCCGAATGGTTTGCCGTACCTGCCCAGTTTGAAGATTCCAGATCTTGACCGTCTGGTCGGAACTACCGCTCGCTAGGAACTGGGCGTCGGGACTGATGGCAATCGCTCTGACTGCATAGGAATGAGCAGCTATAGTCCGAATGGCTTGTCCTGTATCAGTTGCCCATAGACGAATATCGCCATTTGAGAGACCTGCGGCAATTAGACGGCTATCTGGCGTAAACGCGATCGCATTTGCCACATCGCCCACAATTCGAGTCGGTTGGGTCGGCGGTTCTTGAGCTTGCCCTTTGTAGGAAGAAGATTCCGTCGCCTGTCCTCGCACTAAGGTAACGAGTCGCGTTCCTCGCTGAAGATTCCACAGAGCCAGCGTGCTATTGTTCGTTGCTCCGACACACGCCCGCTCATAGCTGTAGCTGCTCACAGCCAGAATTTGACTGTTTGGACTAATCGCTTGATCTAGAGTGGAAACAGGACAGGAGATATTTGGATAAAGTGCCTTAAGATCAATTTGCTGTCGTTGTTGTAGGTTCTGCCAAGAATTGACAGATGATGGGGTATCGAGAGCCGTTCCGACTCGGTTGAATAGGGCAGGAACATAGCGGATGAATCGATCTCCCTGCAAATATAGGGCGTCGGTCGTGCAACTGCCGCAGCTCTGCTCTTGAGCCAGCTTAGAGACGACTTCCCAGGAAATGCCTGCCCACGGCAGATGCCCTTGAGGAGCCTGAGTGCTGTACTTCAATTCCGGCTCTGTGAGCCAGTCAGGAGCAATGAAATTCGTAGGGTCTGGTGTGGTGCGAGTCCAGCCGACGCGATCGCCAAACGCTTTCACGGCAGCACTAACATTCGTTGGATTCTGAGCCAAGGCTTCCTGCCAAATTCGCTGCTGCACACCAAAGCCAAAGCGGCCTCCACTCGCATCTCGCCACATCCGATCGAGAGCCTGAATCGCTTCTGCTGGAATGGTGTTCGCTCGTGGGACTGCAAACAGATCACCATCTGCATGTATCCACTGCTGTAAAATGCGCCGGGTTTCTTGATCTGCTGCCTGCCAGTTCTTGGCGGCTAGCAAATTCTGTAGCAGCTTATAGTCTTGGCTAGGAGCCGCAGTCGTTTGTGCCGTCGCGATGGAACGTTGACTCAAATCTGCTGCCATTCCTGCAAGCGATTGTGAAAGGGTGATTAGTAGACCAATTCCCAGAGGGAGTAGGTAAGAAATCCAGTGGTTCATGTGGCTGTGTTGAACGGTGCGCTTAGGGTAGATTGGATGAGTCTGGTTGAGCTTTACACTCTAGTAACTCACCAGTGACTCACCAGATTGAGAAACCTGAATCTCAGGCTTCAATTCATTCAGACAGATAATTCAGACAGACTGAGCCGTGCCCGTAGTTCCTACAAACATGAATCGATAGCATTTTTTCAAAGCAATGCCTTGCAGGTCAAGAGCGCTAGAGAGTTCATCTGCTACCGAACAAATTGAAAGCTGGCAACAATATCCCGAAAAGCACTGCGTAGAGGTTGCTCCTTTGGATTGAGATAGCCCACACTCAAGAGAATGATTTGACGGTTCGGGCTATAGAATGCCACATTATCGGATGCGTAAAGCCCATCTGCCGTATATGCAATGCCCGCTTGTCCGTCCACCTTCAGCGATCGCACGTTCTGAATTCCGGGTTGATGTCCTTTGGCCCAATTTACAAGAGAGAGTTTTTTAGGATTGTTGTGTACTGAAACGTCAATGCTGGGAGGATATTCTGTTCCGCCTTCATATTTGCCTGCCTGAATGCTGTCATAGACCTTCTGAGGCCAGAGAGAAAGACTCGACCGCAGCGTTTCTCCAGCTCGTGGCTGTTTCTTTTCACGAGTCTTATCTAAAGCCAATTGAGTTGGGTAGCTGAAGCGAAACCCAAACTGCTTATTGGTGTAGCTTTTTTGAGTTGTTGAGGTCGACTGACCTATTAATACAACGCGAGTTTGATTTTGTTGAAGCGGCTTTGTAAGTGGCGTGAGTCCGATAGTTTGTTCTGGCAACATCAGAACTGCTGCCGAAGCACTTGCTGTTAGTGAGAGAAGACCAAGAGTAATTCTAAGTTTGCGAGTAGCCATACGTTTCTCCGAAAATACGCTTCTTCAAGGGTTTTGTAAAAAGCGCAAAATGAATGTTGTGCGACGATATTAGCCTCACTGCCCGGATGATTGGGGAGTTGTTCTCAAATTTGATACAGATACAGCTTTGCGATCGCATCCAATCGTCTCACTCAAGTAGTCTTATCCTGCGAAATCATACCAACAACGCCTTTAACAGCACGAATATAATCGCTAGGATGCAGCAAAATTTGCAGTCCTCGCGTACCAGCAGAAATAGAGATGACATCAAAAAGCTCAATCAATTCATCAACATAGACTGGATACTCTTTTTTACACGCTAATGCTGTCACCCCTCCACGAATGTATCCTGTAAGGGGCTGCACTTCCTTAAGAGAAACCGTTTCAATTTTTCGATTTTCAGATAGTTGCGCGATCGCTTTAAGATCTAGCTGAGTATTGCCTGGAATCACAGCAAGAGCAATTCCATGTTTATCACCTCGCACCGCTAACGTTTTAAACACTTGTTCCGCAGGCAATCCAATTTTCTGGGCAACGCTTTCTGCCGCTAGATCGTCGGAATCGACCTCATAGGTTCGCAGTTCGTAGGAGATACCAAGATTGTCTAAAACGCGAATGGCGTTGGTCTTCATGAGTCGTCGAAGCTAGGCAGATAGGGCAGATCAGTTCTACCTAAATCATACCCAAGCTGGCTCAGCAGCGTAGCTAATTGACCTCTGTGATGGGTTTGATGATTAAACAGATGAGTCACGAGCAACCAAGCGGGTCGTGTCCGTGTCTTCACAGGTTGTTGAGTACTGATAAATGCGAATGGTGCATTTAGCCACTCTGAAGAGAGTTGAGTTGTCCAATTTAGAATATCTTGATCGGTGTGATCGCGCTCTCGCCTTAATTCGTCAAAGTCAGCATACAAGTCTTCATCGAGTTTAGCGATAAAGGGCTGATGGGTGAAGCGTCCGATCCAGATGCGATCGCCGATCAAGATGTGGTTTAACGTGCCATGAATTGACTTGAAAAAGGCTCCCAAATCTTCTTTTCGCTTTGCGTCAGGAATATCTGCACAAACTGCATAGAGTTTCTGGTTCATCCAATAGTTATACTCAGCCAGCGTAGTGTAATACGTGGTGGTGTAGTACGTGCGATTGGCTCCGCTAAGCTCTAAAGAGGTGTTCATGTCCCGTTGTTAGATTAAACTGCTGCGCTGTAATGTGCTTTTGAGACGGTAATTAATCCTTGTGCATTAATTGTTATAGATTCTGCTGCTAATCGATCTTGCACACTTTTACAGTAGATGACGATACTATCCACTCCCGTTAAAATTTCTAGAACTTCAAACTTTAAGTCAGGATAAGCCTCTAGCGCTTTCGCAAAGTAATCTCGCAATGCTATTTTGCCTTGGAGATTACCATTGGGATGATTGGCGAGTTTAGCGACAAATGGCGATGTAAAATCAATATCTTCAGCATAGTGCAACGTGATTGCATCTAGATTGTGCTGGTTCCAATCTTGAATCCAGGTTTGGGCAATGTTTAGCGCTTCTTGTTCGGTCATCGCTTTTTACAGATTAGAGTGACGTTGATCTAACCAGATCCGGATCTCTTGCTCAGAACTAAATGTATTAGATTTGCGAGTTTCCGGATCGTACGTTTTGAAGTAGTTGTTGCCCTTGCGATCGCGACGTTGTAATACTTGCGGTTCATAGCGGTTTGAGATCGCATTTACCCAACTTTCCCAAATCTGATCGAGTCGAATTTTCATGATCATTTCTCCGGTGTTTGGCATGAAAAAGCAGAGGACAAAATGCCTGTCCTATCTGTCTTTCGAGCGCTGTAGTTGTGTTCTCTATAACGTTAATTTTGAGCTATTTTTTCTTGTCTAAACAGATGCAATTAGATTAAATTGTGATGGATACAGTTTATTCTTTGGTCGCTGTTATGGTCTTTCCTGCCCGTAACTGTATCGGCCATTATTAACGGAGGAATGAACGATGAGAATAAAGCCCATTGATGCAACGCCGTCTTCAACGTTGTATGAGCAAGTTGCCGATCGTATCCGCACGTTGATCAGTGAAGGTACATTACAAGACGGCGATCGCTTACCGTCTGTTCGCAAGCTTCATCAGCAACTCTCCATCAGTATCTCGACTGTTCTTGAAGCCTATCGCTCTCTTGAAGATCAAGGAGTGATTGAAGCTCGTCCGCAGTCGGGCTATTTTGTCAAGCCCGTTCACCTCAACCCCCCCGATGAACCCCAGCAGTGTACGCTGCCAAAACAAACGCTTCCCGTTGATATTTCTCTAGCATTTCGAGTCAGTGAAACGATGCGCGACACCTGTAATGTTGGCTTAGGAACAGCAGTTCCCGGTATTGAATTGCTGCCTGTTGACGCATTAAATCGGTTGATGGGAAAAATCTTGCGGACAAATCCTGCGCTCCTGCACACCTACAGTCCGTCGAATGGATGTGAAGTGTTGCGCCATGAGGTTGCCAAACGATTAATGGAGGCAGGATGTTCTTTATCTCCCGATGCCTTAGTCATTACCAATGGTGCAACCGAGGCGATTCATTTAGCATTGCGAGCTGTGACGAAACCAGGAGACATCGTGGCGATCGAGTCACCAACCTATTATGGATTTCTAGAAATATTAGAATCTTTGCACCTCAAAGCATTGGAAATTTCAACTCATCCGAAAGATGGAATCTCCCTTGAGCAGTTGGAAATTGCCCTCGAACAACGCCCTATTGCCGCTTGTCTTCTAGTATCTAACTTTAGTAATCCGCTGGGAAGTTGTATGAGTGACTCGAAGAAAAAGCACCTTCTGGCACTGCTCGAACGCTATGACGTACCTTTGATTGAAGATGATACCTACGGCGAGACGTTTCTGTCAGGGCATCGGCCCAAGGCGATTAAAGCGTTTGATACAACAGAACGGGTGTTGTATTGTGCATCGGTTAGCAAAACGCTGTCCCCTGGATTGAGAATTGGTTGGTGTTCACCAGGACGCTATCAGATGAAGGTTCAACAGTTGAAAATGGCAATGAATTGGACAACCGCGATCGCACCCCAACTGACAGTAGCAGCATTTCTATCGACGGGCAGCTACGATCGTCATCTTCGCCAGCTCCGCCGCGCTTATCAAGCCCAGCTTTCCCGCATGACTCAAGCCATTTGTGAGTATTTCCCCTGCCCAACGCGAGTCACTCGACCCGGCGGCGGGCATGTGCTGTGGCTAGAATTACCCAATGAATTTGACGCAATGGCACTATACGAAAAAGCGCTGGAACATCACATTAGTGTGGCTCCTGGTAATATGTTTTCGCCCTCTGGAAACTATACAAACTGTCTCCGGTTAAATTGTGGATTGCCGTGGTCACAAACCATCAATGACGCGATGCAAACGCTAGGATCTTTAGTCAAACAGCAGTTGGCTAAGAAGATGCTGAGTGTTGGGGAAAGAAATGATGGTTTAGAATAGACCTGATTTGTGGCGACTATGAACCTTATAAACAAACTGCTCAACGTTCACTATCTCAAGATTGCGGCCCTGTTATTAAGCTGCACGGGGCTGTTTCTTGCCAGTTGGATTGTCGTGCCCGCTCCCATTATTGCAGTGCTGCCGTTAGCCGTGGGCGCACCGGAGGTAAGTCCTTGGCTAATTGGACTCAACGCGATCGCAACGTTAATTGCCCTCAAGCTGTTGTCAAAGTGGGGATCTTATGTCTGGTTGGGGATCAGTGTAGTGGCGTTAGTCCTCAGTGCATTGCCGCTGGCGCAGTTTTCGGGAGCTAATCAGGAAGCTGCGATCGCCATGAAAGCAGGTCTCGGTGAAACGTATTTAACTCAAATTTCTCAAGCGAGAATGCGTCCTGCTCCGTTTGTTTTAATCGATGCATTTCGCGGAATTCCGACTCAAGAGATCCGTAAAACAACAGGAATTCAAGTAGCGAGTCCTGATGGCGTTCAGTTAACGATGAATGCATATCGCCCGATTGAGCCGGGTAAGAATCCAACCATCATCATGATTTACGGAGGAGCGTGGCGAACTGGTTCTCCATCCGCCAATGAGAATTTTAGCCAATACATGGCGGCTCGCGGATATACCGTAATGGCAATCGATTATCGTCATGCACCTCAGTATAAGTTTCCAACACAGACAACAGATATTAAAACTGCGCTTGAGTTTATTCGGCAACACGCTAACGAATACGATATTGATATTAATAGAATTGCAGTGATGGGTCGTTCAGCAGGCGGGCACTTAGCAAAATTAACGGGCTTTCAATCTCAAGTGTTACCAATTCGAGCGATCGTCAGTTACTACGGCCCAGTAGAGCTGACCCTTGGCTATGACGATCCGCCCTCTCCTGACCCACTAGACATACAGGCTATTTTGCGATCGTTTCTAGGCGGCACTCCTCAAGAGTTGCCAGAGTTATATCGGCAGGCATCTCCTTACGAATATGTTAAACCGGAATTGCCACCAACTCTGCTGATTTATGGCAAGCGCGATCACGTCGTTCAATCAAAATATGGACGTGCTTTGTATGAAAATTTAAACAAAAATGGCAATACTGCTGTATTCATTGAAGTTCCGTGGGCAGAACATGCGTTTGATGCTGTGTTTAATGGAGTGAGTAATCAACTAGCTCTATATTACACCGAGCGGTTTTTAGCTTGGACATTGCGTTAGCTCACATCCTATACCCGCTCCTACCGCCCAACATAAAATCCTAAGTGACTCGCTACCGGACGTTCTCGAAGCGGCAATCGAGTCTGAATTGGTGCATTCAAAACCTGCGCTCCTGTTGGCGTTTCCACAGCTAAAGTTACAGACCCACCGCCATCTAAGTTTAGAGCAGCATCGGCTCCTAATTCGGTCACAATATAGTCCGTCAATTCGGCGATCGTTAACCCTTCGCTATAGCGAAACTGCTTTCCATCGACTACCACTAACCAAACTTTCTTACCTGTTTTGTCGATCGCAATGGCTGTGCGTGGATACGGCTTATCTTCTTTTGCCACGTCTGGGGGCAGAGACACAGGTTTGCCTTGCTTCACTAATACATCATTCCCTGCGATCGCCTGTGCCGTTCCCGCCGGACACACTCCAAGCTCATCGATTTGAGCGCGATTTTGAGCCGAAAAACAGAGCGTAGACCAATCATACTGAGGCAACGAATAGGTTGCCCCGTTGGAGGCAACTTGCCCTGTATTGTTTGCCAAATCTCCACTACGAGGATAAAAATCCCACGGCGATTCTTCTCGAAACGGATAGAAAAA
Organism: Myxacorys chilensis ATA2-1-KO14; assembly: GCA_019359275.1. Taxonomy (GTDB): domain Bacteria; phylum Cyanobacteriota; class Cyanobacteriia; order Leptolyngbyales; family Leptolyngbyaceae; genus Myxacorys; species Myxacorys chilensis. The sequence continues at coordinate 51,828 of JAHHHP010000012.1, forward strand.
GTTGGCGTTAATGGCAACCTGAACGCGAAATTCTCTAAGAAACTCTGAAACGGTTCGTGCCTTGACTTCTGCCCCATTTCGCTCTGCCCGAACTCCCGGAGTGGTAAACGCCTTCAGATTCTGAGCAGATAGATCTAAGCGAACAACGTGAATCATGACCGGACGAGGCAAGGCTATGGCATCCCGGGTATAGGTCACATTGGGAAAGAGCAATCGCGTCTCATCCGTACGAGGGGGACGAGAGAATTGCGCCAAAACGTACAGCAAGATTGGAATACTGAGCAATCCTCCCACTAAAATGCCAAAAATCGGTTTAAGATGTCCCGGAAAATGCAGTTTCATCGTTGTTATTGAGGATTGGTTACTGAGATTGATGGTAACAACTTACACATCACACGTTTGTACTATACTTCAGGCTGAATCTTGCAATTTCCGCTATGCCGAACTTCACTCATCAAAATCTTCAAAATCGCTCCTTCAAAGGGCAGAATCTAGCTGGAGCTGACTTTCAGGGTGCAGATATTCGAGGGTGCAACTTCAAAAATGCTCAGTTGAATGGGGCAAACTTTACAGGCGCGATCGCAGGTCTGAGCAGACGGCAGAAAATTGGTTTGATCTTGCTGACGGTCAGCGTTGCACTCGTTAGTGGAGATGCAGTTTCTCGGCTCGTGTTTAATACGATCTCACAACCGCCCCTGGACAAGAGTGCAGGATTCATTCCTGTTCTGGCTATCATCCTCAGTGTAACGAGCGTTTGTTCCGCGTTGGCGGCGCTATGGCCTAACACGAAACGAGGACAAATCGCTCGAATCACCACTGCGACTTTATGCGGTGCATTAATGGGATTCACTATCGCCTTCTTTTACGGATCAGCACTGCGCGATTATCTCACGCTCTACGAGTTACATCAGCCAAATACAATATCGCTAGAGCTTTATGACGCGGCTCAACGCCTAGCCGGACAGCGCACTAGACTAGCTCAGCGAGGAATCGTGATTGGAGCGATCGCGCTCCTACTGTTGACGCGATTTAGACATACTCCAGCCTTTAAAGTCGCGATCGCTACTGCCGGAACCATTGCCAGCTATGGGGCTGCTTTCTTCTGGGGAACAACAGCAGGCGCGTTTCTCAGTACGCATGAGTTTGGGCTTGGAGTGTTACTAAGCCTTGTGACGGTGTTCTACTTGGGGTGTACAACTCTGTCGCTGCGATCGATTGTCTACCAGTGGAAAAACGTCACTGGCACATCGTTTCGAGAAGCAGATTTGACGAACGCAACGTTTAAAAACACAGACTTACGACACACAGACTTTTCTAAAGCGATCGGCTACATCGCTACAGATCTGAGGTAAAGTCAGCTATACCCGACCACGAATAGTGCTATGGATCTGCTACTGCTTGGGGCTGCGATCGTTGTTACGTTTTTGGTATTCACATGGCTTGTCAAAGTGGTTAAAGCCACGGTAAAAACGGCACTTCTAGTTGCGATTGTGCTGTTTGGCTTGCAGTTTATTGGCATTGGGCCTGACAAGGTGACACAAGAGATCGGTCAAATCGGTCAATTCCTGTGGCAACTCGTGCAGGGCAAATAAAGTATCGCTGTACGATTGATAGAAGCGATCGCCCTCAAGCCACACAGAAAATGAGGACATTGATGCAACTTGAGACGCATGAGCGAGTCTGCTCACTTCGACCCTAAAGGCCATCGAAACTCAGCTTGATGCATCGTCACTGCCACGCTCACGTACATGCAACAGGGACGATAACTGCGACTCTGGTATTCTTGACATAGAACCAGGTTGGAGAGGAGCTAGATGCACGGAAATGGGTAAGTCCAGAGCGATGTCGGAGAAATGACCCTCAGCTTAGGTTAACTGATGTCTCCTAAATTCTTGAATAGTTTTGCGACAGAACCATTTCTATTGAGTATAGGAAAGATACAATTTCAGAGAAATGATTTATTTCGAGCTTGTGAGCGATTTTTATCGACAACTAGCCGTTGAACTAGCTAAACAACCAGTTGTTTTAGCAACGGTAACTCAAATCTTTGGATCTGCACCTAGAGAAGTTGGAGCAAAAATGTTCATTTGTGCAGACAGACGAGCCGTAGGCACAATTGGAGGGGGTGCTGGAGAGGCGAAAGTGTGCGAACAGGCACTTCAAATTTTGAAGACAAACACAAAACAATTTGTCGAAATCGATCTTTCCGGGGATCCCGGACGAAACACGGAGGGCGTTTGTGGCGGACAAATGCTCGTTTGGCTGGAACGATGGGATAAGTCTCTTTTACCGTTAGTCGAGCAAATCATATTTGCACTAGACAGCGGGGAACCTGCCGCGATCGTGACTCCTTTTGATCAAGCGCCTTACCTGGTGCCGGAATGGATTGAAACACCGCAGCTAACAGCGACTGGATGTTTTGTTGACCCGATCGACATTCCTCCGGTGTTACTAATTATTGGTGCAGGACATATTGCGGTGCAACTAGCGCGTGTGGCGCATCTCGCTGGATTCCAAATTATTGTGACTGACGATCGCGCTGAACTCACCACAGTTGAGCGATTTCCTAATGCTTCGTTATTAACAACCTCGATGGATCAGGCGATACAAAGCATTTCCTGTGCTCGCTCTCCCTATATCGCCCTTGTAACTCGTGGTGTTGAGCAAGACGTGAACGCGCTGAAAAGATTGCTGACCTACTCAATGAATTACATCGGCATGATTGGAAGCCGCAATCGTATTCAACACGTCTCTCAAACATTGGCTGATCAAGGAGAAAATATAAGCTTTCTAAAAAAGATTCATGCTCCAATTGGGCTAGAGATTGGTGCTCTCACACCTGAAGAAATTGCAATCAGCATTTGTGCAGAATTAATTCAAGTCCGTCGAGGTGGGACAGCCCACACAATGAGTGAAATGGAATCGCTTTTTTCTTGAAGAACGTGAGCGTTCAAGCGTCTAGAAATGTAAGTAGTTTGTGATGATTTATTATCTTACGCATGATTTTTTAGACGCTACCTAAGTACAAGGTGACAGGAAGCGAGAACTGTCACAGTCTTCCTGTCGTGTGGTTTCTAAAGAATGATTTGATTACTATGAAGCCGCTTAGCTATTGATGCTACGTTCATCAGCAGTTCTGTAAAAGTAGATAAGGAATGTTATGGAGTTTGGAAGAATACAATTTACTAAGCCTGCCAGCTTTCGACATTTACTTGGTCTCTTTGCTACTGCCTTTTTAAAGCGGAGGAAAATTTATGACTATACCCATCTTGAACCAGGAACAGATTATGTATTTGAAGCGATCGGGCAGGGAAAGACTGGACAGATGACCGGCTGCGGCAAAGGAATTACACCAGGAGATCGTCTAATTTTGAGTCAAGCGGGTGAGAATGTAGAGTATCAGGTTGAAGAAATCAGTTACTACGCAAATCCCTCTATCATGTGGACAGCCCTGCTAACCAAGATTTCGCCCGTCAAGGATGCGCGCTGAAAGACCCAGGAATCGAAAAAAGGCGTTGCTGGAGTCTAGTACGAATGTGTAAGAGCAATCCTGCGTAATTGTCCTTCACGCGAAGGCACATACAGAGGTGTGCCCATACCATTAAAAAGACCGTATCTAAAACTAAAACTCAGTAATGCCCTAAAAGTTTTCGGTTAAGCAGGCCAAGGTTGAGTAACTGACTCACGCCAATCCTTCCCGAAAACTGAAAAACAAGCACTACGGTTTGAGTTCCCAAGGTAATTTCGCTACAGGGCTGTGTCTACGTAGAATATACTACGTAAATCAACGTAGAAAACTCAATAATTACAGAATATAGTTCAAAATTCATCAAAACTATATATTTCTAGTTGAGCTATTTAGCCCCTGTATAGACTGCTATGGTCGCCGTTGAGAATTAATCCTGAATACTGTAAAAGTTCAGGTATCTTATCTGTGTCTTCAACATGAAATGGCGGTTTTCATTGTTCTAGCCGCGCTCGGTGTTCTTTGGCTGATTGCTTCTCGCCGTTGGCGGCGTCGAGTTATTTTGCCAACGGCGATCGCAGTCGTGCTGTACATTGTTCTCACTGCGCCACCCACAGTTGAACTTGCGCTCAAAGCATTCGTATTGCCATTACCAAAAGATGCTGGAGAGCCGGTGGATGCGATGGTGATCCTGGGTCGAGGAGAACCTTCTCGTTATCAACGAGTCGACCTTGCTGCTCAACAATGGCGGGCAGGGCGCACCTCAAAAATCTTTGCAAGTGGTCGCTTGGATGCAATACGGATTCTCGAAGACTTAAAAAAGCAAGGAATTCCTGTACAAAGGCTAGGAGGTGAAGAATGTTCTTTGACAACTGAAGAAAATGGGTTGTTTACCTCAGTAATTTTGGAGCCTCAACAAAATCAGAAAATTCTGCTTATTACTGATGCTCCGCACATGCTGCGATCGTTTCTCGTGTTCCAGCGTTTCGGCTATACGTCAATTCCTCAAGTGAGTGCGCTTTCTACAACGTGGAGTGCGAAAAAGAAAGCCAGAGTGATGATGCGCGAAGTAGTGGGACTGGTAAGCTACGGTTTGGCTGGACGGCTAAAGCCTCAAACGGCGGTTGAAATGGCTCATTCTCAAAAGAGTGCTGTCCAAAAATTAACGGCTTGGAATTGTAAAGTTTAGTCGCGATCGCAACAATAGCGGGTGCTAGTTTTCCCGTAGACTTAAAGACTCGCTGTTTGTGCAATAGCGTTTAGGGAATTTGAAGCTGATTATGAATAACTTCCCCAATTTTGCTCAGTATCATTATCGAGCCGAGAAAGAACTAGGACATAATCGGGCTGGCGGACGTGTCACCTATCTCGCAACAGACACCCGAACTCAGCAACAAGTTGTGATCAAGCAATTTCAGTTTGCTAAATCGCAAAGCTGGGCAGACTACGATAGCTATGAGCGCGAAATTCAGGTTCTGCGGGAGTTGGATCATCCAGGTATTCCGCGTTATCTCGATTCTGTGCAGACCGAAGACGGGTTTTGCATGATTCAAGAATACAAGCGGGCGGATTCTTTGGCCGTGCCCCGAAGTTTTGCTCCAGATGAAGTTCGTCAAATTGCGATCGCGGCGTTGGAAATCTTGGTTTATCTACAGATTCGCATTCCTCCTGTGATTCACCGAGACATCAAGCCAGGAAATCTACTCGTTGATGACGCCCGTCAAGTTTATCTAGTTGATTTTGGCTTTGCTCGTGTTGGAGAAGGCGAGGTTGGTGTCAGCAGCGTGGTAAAAGGAACGCTGGGCTTTATGCCACCAGAGCAGCTATTCAATCGACAGTTGAGCGCCGCTTCTGATCTATACGGGCTGGGCATGACGCTAATTTGTCTACTCACAGGAACGAAGTCGGATCAAATTGGTGAACTCGTTGATATCAGTTACAAAGTCAGTTTTAAGCATTTAGTTTCTAGGCTGAATGATCAGTGGATTCAATGGCTGGAAAAGATGGTCGAACCTAAATTGAAAGACCGTTTTCCAAATGCCTTGGCAGCGTTAGCCGCAGTTCCTAAGTCTCCAATTCGCCCACCAGAAGTACACTTGAGCCGATCTACACTCGTCTTGAATGCAGAACGGTCGGGAGATGTGTTGACGCAAACCGTATCGCTCACCAATCCGATTCCAGACACAACCTTGGCGGGGCATTGGGAAATGGCACCCCATCCTCAAGATCCTCATCCAGACCTCTACCAATGGATCACGGTTGAACCAACTACGTTTGTGGGAAACAGCGCCGACTTTCAGATCACGATTGAGACAGGCAGGCTCCTAGCAGGCAAGCTTTATTCCCGTAAGTTGTTACTACACACCAATACATTGACCACGACCTACGCACTGAATCTTCAAATTCAAACGGTACAGATTCCAGTTGCGTCTCCGATGCGTTCCTATAGATTACTAGCGCTCTTGGGACTCACTTGCTTGGGGTTGGGTTGGTTTACAGGTTGGGGTGTACAACGATTGGAAATCGCTACTTCATCAGTCGAATTTGGTGCTATTTTGGGCAGTGCGATTGGGCTAGAGGGTTCAGCTTGGTTAATGCGATCTTCGGGCTGGCGCGTTGGAGCAACTTCCAGTACGTTTGCCGCAACGGTATTGGGAGGAACAATGTTGGTACATGCTCTCTCAAGTAGTATTGCAACCGTGATTGGCTCAACAGTGGTTTTTAGCGCCGGGTTGGGAGGCGTGAGCGGCGCACTGAGCGGCCTGGTAACGGGAACTGCGATCGAGAAGCTGCTAGTAGAGAGAGAGCAGAAGCATGTTGTGATGGTTTCTTCTATGCTCACTGCAGCTTTGGGAATGAGCTTAGGCTTAAGTTCAAGCTTTAACTTTGCGAATTCTGGATTGCTGATGCTAGCTGGAATCAATAGCCTAGCACTAATTGTTCTGATCACTTACCGCCAATTGCGACGGGCGAAGACGATTTTTACTCAGCGCAAATCTGAACGGCTTTTAATCAAACCATAAACGTGATCGGATTGAACTCTGGTATCCACTTGTAGGCAAATGTCTGTTTTCCGTAGCTAGAATCTGATGAGCTTATCAAGTATGAATCAACCTGAACTCAGCATTCAAGAAAATTCCACTAATTCTAGGCTACTAGGGATTGACTGGTGTCGTGGGCTGGCTGCTTATGCAGTAGTGTTAGTACATTCGGGCGATGAAACTTGGGGTCTTCCAATCAGTCAAGAAGCGATCGCGTTCAGATTGCTCTTTTATTTCGCAGTGCCATTCTTTCTGGCCACCGCCTTCTACTTTCTAACTCGTAAGTCAACTATCGATCTTTCTTCAAAGTTTTGGAAGTCTAGAATTCAGCGCATTGTTATTCCTTATGTTGTTTGGAGCGTTATCTATCTCATTGTCCGAGCAATTTTTTTTCTAGCGGCACACAAGCCAGAACGCCTCGCTGAGCTTTTTCAAGATCCATTAGGACTCGTTTTCTTTGGCCGCGCTTCCTATCAGCTTTACTTTTTGCCACTTCTGCTAGCAGGTACTTCCTTACTTCTAGTTGCAAAATATTTGGTCGATCGCAAAATCAACCTGCTGGGACTAACCGTTATCGCAGTGGGAGGCATTGCAGTCAACCAACTTATCTATACGACTGGAAATGGATTCCAGCTAGGAGAAGGGATTGCGTTTGCTAGCCTATTGAAGTGGATACCTGGTGGAATTGGGTATGCGATCGCTCGGGTTATACTCGTTGAAATCGTCTGGGCTATTTGGTGTGTTCCTTACATTTTCACCGCTTTAATTTTGCATCGCCTCCTAGCTAAGCCAGAATCGAGGCTACAACCACAACCCCTAACGATTTTGTTTCTAGTTCTGTTCATTCTGACAGCGACGTTTGGAAAGGTATGGTTACCTCATTCCTTACAAGAGGTGTTGGTTGCCTATTTCCTACTCCTTGTTGGGATCTTTGGCTCGAATCACTTTAAGAAGAGCAGATTAGCTGCAAGCCTCGGAGCTTGTTCTTTTGGAATTTACCTAATTCACCCAATTCCGATGAACATTGTTAAAGTTCTGCTTGCCAAAGTGTTTCCTTCACTGGCTCAGCAAGTATCGATCGCTTCAATGCTAGCTTTTTCTGTATCTAGCTTTTTACTGAGCTGGCTCATCGTTTCTCTTCTGAACAGGCACAAATGGCTAGTTAAATACGTGTTTGGAACCTAGCTGAGAAGTTGCAGAAGGGAGAGCTAGACATTTAATCTTTCTACCTGAATAGAATCAGGGCTGACCTCTAATGTTTCTGCTGCCTCCTTTCTAAGTCGCCGTTCTTGCCACGGTAATCCCAGCAGAAAGGCCATCGAGATCATATAACCTGGTTCTTCCATTTGAGTAAAAATGCAGCCTATTACAAATACACTCAGTAGAGTGACTTTCAAAGTATCATCTAGACCAAAGTATCGCCAGACTAAGTAGCCTAGATAGAGGTAAGCACCTAATCCTAAGACTCCTAAATCGCCCCAAATTCCAGCCCAACCAAAAATGGGACTGAAGATACTAGAGCCACTTGTGAGCCAGAAGCCAGCCACAAAATCCATAGATTGTTGACCGATCGGTGTAGTAGTAGAACCGAGAGGACCCAAGAGATCTGGATAATCTCTAAGAAACCATGCGCCTAAACGACTTACAGTATGTCCTGGTCCAAGTCCCAGTAGCCAGTTCAAGGGAGACTCATAATGACTGAGGATGGAACGAATTGAATAGAATTTCGCATACCAGGCTAAGCCATCAGACCCATAGAGTTCTGGTCTTGCCCAAGCGGTGTATGGCTTGAATGCTTCTACATTTTGTGCGCACCATACTCCGATGAACCCAACTAGAAGGAGACCAATCAATAGTTTTAGGGTTTTGCCAACGTCTTTTGAACTCACTAGGATCAACAGCAAACATGCAACTCCATAGGCAAGAACAAGTTGCTTAGAGTCAGAAAATAAAAGATGCCAAACCGCTGCGATCGCGACAACAATTCGTATCCACAGGGGAACCGTTTTCTGATTGAAAAAGTAGACAGCGAATGCGAAAGATACGGTAGCGGAAACATAATTGCCCGCCCCCGACAAAAAGAATACTCCTCCACATCCATCAGTCCCATTGAATCCGCCTTGATCAATTGGTCCACCTGCACTAAGTTGACCCGAGTCAATTAGAGGCTTCTGAGCCGCAGCTAGTAGAAAATTAATCAGTACAGAGTAATAAAGAAAATTCCTGATTGTTATGAATGATTTGATCGTCAAAGGAATACAACTGAAGGCTAGTAGAAACATGAAAGGTTCGCCAAGCATCATGAAGCTCACGATCGCATTAATGAGACCGGCGTCGTTCCAGAGTGCACTAGCAATTGTCACTGAAAACAGCCCCAACAATCCTCCTAGAAGCGAAAGACAGAGCGAAATCTGCTTAGAATCTTTAGTGCGAGTTGTGAAGAGGGCGATCGCACACACGACAGGAATGATGGCAAAGTGTAGCAAATTGAGCAGAGCAAAATGGGTCGTTGTAGCAGCGATCCGCGAGTAGAAAATACTACAGAAGGCAACAATGATCAAGATCGAGTTTTTCAAGTATGCTTTCGGCTGTTGCATTTACATCAACTCTGAATAAAACTGCAAAAACTGAGTCGCGATCGCTGTTTTTAAGAACCGTAAATGGACATCTGATTTGCCAAAAACAGCTGATTCTAACGAATGGTTCATGGATTGAGCTAGGTTTTTAACTGCGTCTCCTGCTAGATCAAAATAAGTGCAACTAGACGCACCAACTTCCCTAAAAATGGGAATATCGGAACAGACAACCTTACATGAAAAGTATAGTGCCTCTACCAAAGGAATGCAGAACCCTTCTAGGGCTGAAGCAATTACAAAAAGCTGGCAGTTTTGATAGAGCCAGCAGAGTTCATCATCGTCGATCGCGGAGAGCATCAGCACTGAGTCTTCCAGCGAAAGCTCTTGAATCAGGTGAACCAGCGTGTCTGTTTCAGGGCCAGGACTACCAACAATGATCAACTTGGTTGCTTCGCTCAATCGACCTTCATCGCGCAACAAAGCGTAGGCTTTAATCAGCAAATCAATATTTTTATTTTTGCGATGTTGACCCACACAGAGGATAGAAGGAGCATCAAAATTGTCGTTCAAGGCCTTAGGTAGTTTTGTCCCAGCTTGCCCAAAATCAACAAAGTTATAAATTACCCTTGTCCTGTGACGAGAGACAACCTCAGGAAAATAATCTTCCAAATCATCTAGAGTGGTTTTAGAAACGCAAATTAGGCCATTACTATTATGGATACACTGTTGTAAAAACAAGCGGTTGAATAAAACCTGCCGATAGCCAAAGTTTTCGGGAAATTGATAGGGATATAAATCGTGAATTGTTGCCACCACAGGACAGAGAAAGCGCGATTTCAAGAATGGTAATGGAAAAGCTAAGTGAACAATACTTGGATTAAGCTGCTTTACTAGCCTTGGCAATCCAAATAAAAACCAAAGATTCCTTGAAATTGAACTGTTTTTAATATTGATGCCAACAATTTTGATCTTCGGGGATGAAATAGCAAATGCCGTTTCAAAATAGTTTTTCTGCCATGCCCCAGTTACTAGTGTAACTTGACTAACCTGGTCCAAATCTGCCAAGCAGCGAGCAAGATTTGCGGCGTGCCTGCAAACACCCGTTGGCTTAGAAGGTCGGTGCAAAACTGCAATCAGAATGTGCATGATAAGAGGGGTAAGGATTAATCAGTAAAGCTTAAAAATTTGGTATTCATATTATTGAGCTGTTTTCTTACGCATTTGAATGAGTGTCTAGGGAGTCTGCCACGGGATTAAAAGCTTCGATTTCCTCGTAAGTTTTTGCAAACTGTTTACCTTTTGCCTCCCAACTGTAAAATTCCTGGACTCGCTGTTGCCCTGCTTGTCCCAGTTGTATACAGAGGAGTGGATTGCTGTCCATTTTTATCATTGCCTCTGCCATAGCTTCAACAACCTGATGTGGATTCTCCGCTGAAATCTTGAATCCAGTTTCGGCCGTCACTTGGGTAGCAGGACCACCTAAATCTAAGCAAAGAATTGGTCTACCTGCTGCCATTGCCTCTAAACAAACCCCAGCTCCTGAGTCGTGTAAGCTGGGATGCACTAGAATGGACGACTGACTGAGAGCCTGTAAAACGTTGCGGCGAGATAATTCGCCCCAGAACTTAACCTGGTGCTCAATTCCCAGCTCTTGTACCAGGGTCTGCAAGCGTTTAAGTTCGGGACCATCACCCACAACCCAGTATTCGGCTTCAGGAAGGTTAGCTTTAGCGAATGCCCGCAACCCCAGGTGAAACCCTTTCCAGTGTAAAAGTCGTCCAATGCTGATAAATCGGCATTTCGTAGAGCTGCTGACTGGTGTGCATTGAGACAAATGTTCAATTTCATTCTGAATCAACGCGATCGCTGGGCAAATTTCTAGCTGAGTCACTCCCAACCATTTCAAGCGTTTAGCTGTATCATCAGTGACAGCATAAGCGAGGGCACTCCGACGAGCGGTTAGGTGGGTAAATAAATCGAATTCTCCTACCGCTCTCCAGGCTAATCTTGCAACTTCGTACAGCTTATTCTTCCAGCTAAAGTCCACCCAAAATGGCAAAGGAGCTGATTCGCCTCCGCCAATAGGACCCCAAATAAAAGGAATTGGTAATAGTGATAGAAAACTAGGGCAGGAGTAGCGAACAAAGGTAACATGGTGAGCTACATCAAATCTCACTTTGCTGTGCAGTGTGCGAGCAACAAAATAGGCTTGAATTTGCCAAAGGTAGTAGTGTAGTTGCATAGCTCCTGCCTGTCCCCAACGTAAGCTGTCTTGCCAAAAGGGTAATGTGAAGTAGACAAAGTGTAGATTGGGGTTAGGATGACGGTTTAACTCGGCTTCGATCTCCTCCCGGCTCTCATCGGGACGTGTCAACACCCAAACTTCGTGATGTTTAGCAACTTCACTGGCAACATTCCAGCCAACACCCCGTTCAGATCCCTTTCCTGGTTCGCAAGAGTAAGCAGATAGTAGAACCTTCATGGATTTACCAGAATTAGAAACTCAGTAATCAACGCCGATTGTTTTAGGCTAGTAGAGAGCAACTTTGCTAAGAAACTGTTTTGGCAAGATGCAGGGGAACAGGAATTGTCAAGTTTTCATACACCTGTGCAACTTGCTCTGCTGTTCGTCTCCATGTGAATTGATTAACTCTTTCCATCCCCTTTTCTCGCAGGACTTGTCGATATGAAGCAGTATTTAGTAACTGAAGAACTGCTTCCGACATCGCTTGCACATTCATTGGGTCAACTAAAATAGCTGCATCGCCTGCTACTTCTGGCAATGAAGAAACATTAGATGTGATGACAGGTGTTCCACAAGCCATCGCTTCTAGCACTGTCAATCCAAATCCTTCGTAAAGCGACGGTGCTATTAGAATATCTGCTGCATTATAAATCTGAAGCAGTAAATCCTGGTTGGGATTGCCTAAATAAATGACTTTTTGCTCAAGCCCATGCGTCTGAATGAAAGCTTTTTGGTCTGCTGTGAAGTCATCACCAACCTTCCATAATCGAACACAGGTTCCATCCTGTACTAATATGTGTAAAACCTTGAGAACAGTTAAAAGATTTTTACGGTGGTGTGATGAGCCTACATTCAGTAAGCAAACTTCATCGGGCGAGGTTGTGTATTTCTGTCTTAGATGTTCTACAGAGCTATTGAGAAGTGGATGAAAGTGTTTGTCTGTTCCGTTCGGAATGACCACAATTTTTTGACGCTCTATCCCAAGTATCTTTTCAACATCGTTTGCAGTATTTGACGATACTGCAATGACTTGGCTTGCTTTCAACATACCTCGCACCGAGTAGTTCAACATTGCCGTGCTGAATGCAGGAAAGCGAGCTTGTTCCCGAAGAATTTCAGGGTAGATAAATTGAACCAAATCATGACAAGTGACGACAATCGGTTTACCCAAATGCATCAGCCAGTAAGCAACATGAGCATTACTGTGGTCAATGATGTGGAAGAGATCAGTTTCTTGCTGTTTAACCTGACGAGGATGTTGCCAGAAACGCTCGTAATACTTGCGTAATCCAGTTCCGGAGTGCCATGGATTGTCCTCACCATCCCACCAAGGATTGGGCGCAATTTCGGTAATTGTCCACTGTGGCCGAATTTGCCTTAGCTCCGATACTAAGTTATCAGCATAGACATCCATACTGATAGCATTACCCCGTTCTCGGCGAATGATAGTTAGATGCATGAGACTAATCTTTCACCTCAGTAATTCTCTAAAGTGCTGCGAGTTTGGATCGACTGCCAAAGACTAATAAGGCGCTCAGCAATTCGCTCATGACTATAGTGTTGACCGACACGATCAATGCCGTATTGGCTCACGTGTTGCCACCATTGAGGTTCACGAATCAAGCGTTCTAAAATAACCGTTAGTTCCTTAGTATCCTCTTCCTGAAACACCAAATCTGCTCGCCCAATCACATTCGGGATTTCGCCCGAAGACGAGCCAACTACTGGAATCCCCATTGCCATTGCTTCGATCAGCACATGTCCAAACTGCTCTTTCCATACAGGAGTTGTGCGAGAGGGCAGCACCAAAACGTCAAATATCCCCAGTTCTCCGGGGGCTTGCTCGTGGCGTACTGCTCCGCGCCAGATGACTAAATCGGCAACTTGCTGGTTTTCAGCTTCTTGTCTAAGGGCTTCTTCATCAGTTCCAGAGCCGCACAAGGTTACACAGACGTTTAGCCCTCGCTGCCGTAGCTCCCGCACTGCCGCAAAAATTAAATCTATTCCCTTAGAGTGAGCTAAACGTCCCAAATAGCCAATGTTGAAGGGGCGATCGCTTCCTTCAGATTCTCCTACTTGAGCCCCAATTCTGCGTTCACGGGGTGAAAAAAAGTTAGGGTCAACGCCCATTTGCGGCATAACTTCCAGCAGTCCGCTGTAGCCCCAACTCCGCATAATTTCGGCTCCGTCTTGGTTACCAGGAATAATCGCTTTAGCTGTCTTCAAAACAAACTGGCAGATCCACCAGCGCAGCAAGGGCAGGCGTCGCTCTAAATTTTCCCATCCAAAGACAACCATTGGTATACCTGTGAGCCGGCTCCAAATTGCCAGCTCAAAAGTACTGAGAGAAAAAACTTCTTCCTCAACTTGAATAATATCCGGCTTAAAGTCGTTCAAGACCCGCCAGAGATCCCAGGGCGAGTACAGATGAGCACCGCCCTTACCAGTAAATGCGACCGGAGCAGAGTAAAGATGCAGTTTTGAATAAGGGTTTTCGAGGGGTAGTAGGCGATTCCACTCCAGAGCTTTCCAGTTACTGGGAGCCAATAGACCAATCTTTGCCTTGCCTGTTTCTACGATCGCGTTAAGCTTTCCCTGATTCACGCCAACAACGTAGGCATGACTGATAATCAAAATCCGTAGACCCGAACCAGTTGATTGTCTTGAGCTTTGAGTGTGTATCGAATCAGCAGTAGCAGTCATCTCTTTTCCCATGTCCAAGCGACTTCTTAGAAACGGTTTGCAATCTGCGCGAATGAGAGAGTATCAGAGAAAACAAAACGGGATGAACAAGCGTTGCTCAAAGCATTAAGCAGGATCTGCTAACAACACCCTAAGCCCACTAATCTATCAATCTAATCATTGACCTTCTCTGGTTTCTAAAGGCTCAATGATTGGTAGAAGGGGATAATTGAGCATTCGCTGTTTTGGTGCATACTGTCCAATCACATTTGAAATCATGCGTTGCCAATTGTCGAAATTCACAAACCACTGAAAGAACACCATTAAACAAGCAAGTTGTTCCAGTGGGCTTAACTCATATTTAAAGATTGCATGCAAATATCCTTTTACACATAGGAGCCGAGGGGATATAAATTGATGTTTTCTCATTAAACCAATCCATTTTTCTCGCTCTTTTACAGTCTTCAGGCTCGCGGATTGATTGGAATGGCGACGGTTAAAAAAGAGTGGCTCAGGAATCTCTACTATGGGACCCATGATGCTTAACTCAGATAAAAGTACCTTGTCCGCGCCGTAGTAAGTTCCACTTAATGAGGTTCTCTTAAGCTGATCAGATCGTATTAAGCTGAATACTTCAAAGCACATGCGAACTGACAAGATTTCTCCATAACGCTCATGCGGTTTTTCAGAATCAAGCTGCCGAACTCGATCTGAAGTAGTGGCATTTGCATTGCTGTGGTTAATAATTCTTCCTTCGCCGTCGATTAGTATGGTGTGAGCACAACAGGCAACAACAGAGGGGGAATTTTCTAACACTTCTACAGTTCGAGCCAGAAAAGTTGGGGCGAGGACATCATCATGGGCAGCCCACTTAAAGTACTTTCCCTGAGATACGTGAAAGGTACGATCGTAATTTAAGGCAGCACCAAGATTTTTCTCATTTCGGTAATAGCGAATGCGTTTATCTTTTTCAGCGTATTCCCGACAGATTTCTTCAGTTTTGTCTGTAGAAGCATTATCAGAAATAATTAGTTCGAAGTTCTCAAACGTTTGAGCCAGAATTGAATCAATCGCCTGTTTAATGAAGCGCTCGCCGTTGTACACCGGCATTCCAATACTTACAAGTGGTTCAGCCATCTTTGTCACACTCCTTTGACTTTTTAACGAAAGCCTAAATGAAAAAGTGATAGGAGAATAGTCAGAATAGTAGTCGCGACTAATTCAGTTCCTAATTACTCAGTACACAATTAAATGTTCCCAGTAATTATTTCATAGCAAAATCATTTTTTAGTAACCACTTCAGTATTTTTACCAATGCTTCATAAGAAGCAGTTTCTAAAGAAGCGTAGCTGAAGCACGAATGCATCGATTATGGAGTAAGCTAACGCAGCATCAATCAAATTACCGCGATATAAATGAAACTCTCATGGTGTTCTGGGAGTTCCTGATAGTCGCGACACAACGCTACGCATTTTCCAGCTAAGCAAAGGTGCGCTCCAGCAACCCGTTCACGGCTCTACGACGAATCCCTGTCCCAATTTCTCGGTTAACTTCAACGTTGTGCTGAATGTCTGCTGCAACAGAATGGGGATCACGCCTCGATAACTTTGATTAGCTAAGATTTTAAGCAAGCGTCAATTGTGCTCTAATGCAGGCATTAACACGACTGGAGTCGCTTTGACATCTGCAACATTGGCAGCGCTGACAAAGCAGGATAGCACTACTCCCACCGTATCAACCGTCAAATATCGCTTGTGTCCTCTAATCCTTTTGTTACCATTGATACGTTATTTAAATCTTGTGTCATCTCCACGCCAAAACCAGGATTGTTCGATGATTCACTCAGCTTACAAGAGTGCGAAATTTATTGACTGTCCAACTCACAAGTTTGGGGCGCTGTTGGGGTGCATAAAGCCAGCTGATCGCTGGTTCAGCCAGAGGGAGGGGCACAAAGCCAACCCAAATGAACCAAGCACTGTAGAATATGCGCTTGATCCAGCTGAATTGAGAATATTTCCAGAGGCAGCGAATGCCCGAATAAACTAACACTTGTGGGCGATCTTCAGGAACTGGATGCTTCAACGGAGCTAAACGTAGTGAGATAATACGTGACCAAAGTCGTCCAATTGAGCGTTGCTCTAAGTCAATAGGAATGTCGTACCCCAGTTCTTGAGCTTTTTGAGTCAATAATGCAAAGTTTTGCAAGTCATGTTTAACGAACCGATGAAAGCGATCGCCTGTAACCGTAGTCAGTGCCCACTGATTACTGTCATGCACTCGATAAGCACCCAAAGGTTCTTCAATCGCCGCCACTTCTCCGTGAAATGGAATTAACGTAGACAAATAGTCATCGGCAGTCAGTTTATAGTCATCAGAAATTGGAAACACCTTTGCCATCGCACTTCGACTGAGGGCGTTACCACTAGTGGGAGTACTCACGTAACCGCCACCTTGCAGCAACATTCGCCATGCTTCACCTGTTGCGAGTGGTACATTACCCTGAGGGAAAGAATAGCCCAGGGACTGACCAGTTGCGTCTACGACGGTCAGGCGATAGTGAACTTTAGAAAAATTCGGCTTCCAGACAGAAACGATGCGATCTACAGCATGAGGAAGTAAGTAATCATCAGAATCTAAGAACAGCACAATCTCGCCTTTACAGCGAGCGAATCCACTATTAAAAGCAGATGCCTGTTTGCCATTAGGTTGCAGAATGGGAATGATGCGATCGCCATAACCAGCAATAATTTCCCGCGACTTATCAGTCGAGCCATCATCAACAACAATGACTTCAATGTTTGGATATGTTTGATTTAGGGCACTGTCCACTGCTTGAACAAGGAAGCGATCGTAGTTGTAGTTATTGACAATGACACTGACTAAGATGCTTTCACTCATAGGTTTTTTTTTAATAAAGCTAAATTGGATTCAGCTAGCTTTCTCCATTAGAAGAACTATTTTTCAATCAGCCCGTAGGAATGGAATACTTAGATAGGCTAACCCAATCAGGAGGGATGAAATCAGGTAGAATATCTTCTTTGTCATTCCAAGGAGATGGAGAGACTACCAACTTATTACTGCTCTGCGACAACCAGGCTCCCCACCAACTAAATGTGCTATTTGCAATCACAAAATGTTTGCAGAGGCTCATTAAATACAAAGACTGTGGAGGTGCAAAACCTTCTACATAAACAACTTTACAATCAAGATGAGCTAGCAGTTCACGACAATGGCCAATATCATCAGAAAAAACAAAGATGTAATCGATTTTTCTCCTATTTTTGACGAAATCAATTGCATCAAAATAATAATTACTTGGGCATGCGCCTAAGTGAGGAGCTTGCAAAAAATCGCCTCTTCTTATACTGACTGCGAGAGATTCTGTTCCTTTAGCTAAATCTAAGAGCTTAGAAAGTGACTCACAGATAAACTCACTTCTCAAAGAAAATGCTTTAACAAGTACCTCTTTATCTGGGAAAAGGCTAGGCGACTGGAAATATCCAGTGTATGACTTGTACGGCTGTGAGAAGTCTAATTTACGATGACTATTCTCGTTCTCTACAAATATGCTCTCCTCTTTAAATAATTTTCTGAAAGTTGAATTGTTGCGAATTCTATTAATGAGAAGATCTGTTTTGGAGCAGTATCGAAAATAGTTAAATACAGACAATTCTTTAAACAAAAAGCTTTCAAAGCCTAGGCGTTTTGGTAAATGCTCGTCTAGTAGAACTTCAACCTGAAATTTCTGCGAAATATTCAAGGCTACAGCTAATTGAAACAGTTGGTTACCTAATCGTCCATCCAATCTCATAAAGACCGTTTTAGGGCGATTCATAATTGTGCTTCCACTATTATTTACCATGGCTCCGTCTAAAAATTCTTCCTTCACTTGACCATTCATAAAACTGATGTAAGTAATTCTCTAACTTTTTTTCCAGCCACTTGCCAGTTCAAACGTGATTCATATTCATTGAAAGCAGAGAGGGCTAGCTCCTTATACTGGGTATAGTTTGTAAATGTATTGTAGATATATTCACAGTATTCAATAGGGGCAGCATTCTTATCAAACAATTTACCATTCAAATTATCTTTGATAATCGTTGAGATTCCGCCAACTTCTCTAGAGATGCAAGGGACTCCTAATGAATTTGCTTCACACAACACAATGGGACTACAGTCTGCAATTGAAGGCAGAATTAAAAAGTGAGAATCGGCTATAAGCTGATATATTTTGTTCTTTCCAGCAGTAGTGGCTTTACCGATAAAGCCCAAGGATTTTACAAAGCTAGGAAGTAATTCCCCGTCTGGCGGTTGACAACCAATCAAGGTTAATTCTGTGTTTAGACCTGAATTATTTAGCTGTTTAGCTACCTCTAAAGCAACATCACCTCCCTTGCGGAACCAATCAACTCCTAAAAATAGAAGCTTGCACTGATTAGTTGGTCTAGCGTCAATAGAAGCTTTAACTTCATTAATGCTTTTCCTAATTTCAATATTGGCTCCGAAGGGAACAACTTTGACTTTTTTAGGATCAGTGTTGTAATAATTAATGGCAGTTTGGGCAGCCCACTCGGAAGAATAGATTGCCAACTTAGACTTTTCTAGGCTGATGCTTTGAATTCGGTGAGCGGTTTTAAGCGACTCTTCACAGAGATTACTGTATGCAGGATAAAAATCTATTAAGTTGGCAAACGTTGCATCTGCCCAAAAGGCAATTGGCTGGTCACATTCAAGGTAAGCAATGGAATCACTAGATGCGCTAAAAACTATATCAGTCCGATTACCGCGGATCTTTTGAGCTACCTGCCCTGCATAATCTTGCAAGACCAAAGGTTCAATATACTTTATGTAGTTCTTTCTAAAAAGCTTATAGTAACGGCTCTTACATTTGCTGAGAATTTTGAGTCGAAACTTATCCTCGAGCGGACCAATGTAGTCGAGAAAAACCGATTGGTTTTTTATAGCTTGGGCAATGTAGTAGCCAGAACCAGACCAATTATTTGAACTACTTAGAGTTCTCGAATCAAACGGAGTGACGTAAGCTACTTTCATACATTAAATCTTCTTACATCCCTGCTCATGACAACACTTGGGTACTGTTATTGGCCTAGAACAACCTCTTGGTAATTACCTGACTTTGTGATTCGACCTTGTTCGAGTTGATAAATGCGATCGCAGTGTTCAATAGTAGAAAGACGATGGGCAATAATGATGATTGTTTTAATACCACTCAAAGCCTTTGTCGCCTCTGTAATAAGATGTTCTGTTTCTGTATCTAAGGCCGCAGTTGCTTCATCAAACACTAAAATCTCTCGTTCGTGGTAAAGGACACGCGCAATGCCAACTCTTTGACGCTGCCCACCCGATAACAACACGCCCCGCTCACCCACCATTGTCTTAATACCATCCGGGAGACGCTCAACGACTTCACTAAGTTGAGCCATTTCAATCGCTTTCCTTAACTTAGCTTGATCGATTAGGGAATCAGGCACCCCGAAGGCAATATTGCGTTCAAGGGTATCATCAATCAGGAAAATGGATTGAGGAACGTACCCAACTAGATTCTGCCAAGCGCGTAGGTTCTCGTAAATGGAGATTCCATCAACTTTTATATCTCCAGATTTGATAGTGAAAAGTCCTAAAAGAACATCTACCAAAGTGGTTTTACCCGCTCCAGATTTACCAATTAGACCAACAGAATCACCTTTCTGAATCACTAAAGAGACGCCATCTAAAGCCTTTCTTGATGTGCGTGGGTATAGAAAATCGATTTCATCCAAAACGATTTGTTCGTTAAATAGAAGGACTGATTTGGCGAAGGCCGATGGCAAACCTGTGAAATGATTAATGCTATTTTTAGGAGCATCAAGCTTCCCCTTTTCAACTTCTCTTAGGTCGAAGAACAGTTTATCTACAGCAAAGGTGTTTGACCTAAGGGTGCCAATATTACTGACCAAGTTGCTTACAGCTGGGAGCAACCGAATTGAGGCTAAGGCGAAGATTCCTAAAATAGCAGTCAAATTTTGACCTATCCCCTGGCTGAAGTTGATAAACAGCAGGGTAAAACCGATGAGAAAAGTAATCATGAACGCTTCTATCACAAAACGTGGAAGATTACCGTAACTTTGAGCCAGTGCTGAATTTGTAGAAAATCTCTTTGTCTGTCTCTCCATCTGTTGCTCAAAATAACGCTCACAGCCAATCACTCGGGTCTCTTTCAAGCCTCCTAATCCGTGGTTCAGGATACGAATCATTTCAGCAGATGCCTCCCATCCTTCTTTGAACCAAACAGACATATGCCTTCTCATCAGTCTAATCAGAAGAATAACCACAGGTAACAGCATGGCAATAAGAACTAGAGCTAACGCGCTAGCCTTAACCAGCAATGAAACCAATGCCAGGATGATTGTAGCGTTGGATATCGCTGTTAGAAGCGGCATGATGACATAGAGACAGACGCTATCAGTTGTGCCAACAACATTCTGAGTAAGAGTTGCTGAATTAGCACGCAAATGAAAGCTGTATGGAGCTTCGAGATATGCTTTCAACAACTTATTAGCCAGTTCCCCTTTTAAGGTGTAGCCGAACTGGAAGACTGCCTTCTGAGAATGAAAACTTAAAAAGGCTTTTACATAAAATGCAATGAGAAGAAACGCACCTAGAGCAAGCAGAAAACTTTCCTTGGAGCTGAAATTTAGATGTCTGTACACTAAATTCAGCCAGTAATTAGTCTCAACTAAACTTGGTTGGGTTGCAACAGCTATGAATGGACCAACCATTCCGACGCCAACAACCTCTAACCCAGATACAAAAACAAACAGAAATGCCACTACAACGAGTGATTTGTGATGCCCCTTTGTGAGATAAAAGAGTCTAGACAGGAATTGAGACATAGTTTAATTGAGATTCAGAACTAACTAAAATAGCATCTAACCCCTAAGCACGTTGAGATTAAAGTCTTAGTGACATACTACACAATGGAATGGGTAGAAACGGATGTAGCGATCGCGACAATATCGATTTTGGGATCGGCAAACATCTCTCGCGTTCCGTTGTAATGTCGATCCTTAGATAGCGAGTTTGCACCTTTGCTAGCAAGATTTGAGCCAAAGTCCTGACTGTTTCTACCCGCACTCTCAAACTTTCCGAAAAGCTCCGAATCAAATTAGGTTCACAATAACCATAACCAATCACACTGATATTAATCATGTTGTTCATCGTCTTTCACCCAAGCGGGAACTTGCATTCGGATAAGGCTGTTTTAGGTATTACTCGAACCATTGTTCGCAGTTACTAAAGCTTGATCGAGAGCGCAGACACCGCCAATGATTCGCAGGTACTACGGCCGCAATTGCAGAGTGAAAGACGTCTTGTGTTACGACTGCTCCAGCCCCAATACGGCTTTTTCTCCAATTCTCACTCCTGCCAGAATGGTGGCATTACTGCTAATAGAAGCGCAGCGTTTCACAATCGTCTTGACACATATCCAGTCTGCTTCGGTTTTCAGACTACTATCTTCATTCGTCGATGCAGATGGATGTTGTTAGTAACATGACTTTATGTCCAATAAACACCTCATCTTCAATATCAACACTCTCACATAGAAAATTATGGGATGAGATTTTGCACCGACCTTCTACTGCGACATTCTTCTGAATCTCCCCAAAACCGACAATCTTTGTCTCACAACTGTAGAGATTCTCAGAATGAAAAATCTTCACACCTCTGCCCAACTGGCCATCATTGGCCGTCATTATAGGTCTACCTTCTGATTCATTAAAGCCGGTTAATGGCTTCCATTTCTGTAGAGTTTTCAAACTGCATCCTCTCAAGTAAGTGCGCTTATTCGCTTGCCATTCGTACCGGCGAAATTATTTGCGGGATGACTTCAAAGAGACAAATGTCGATGAGGTTTTTCAGCAGTGCTCTACTAAAAAAGCAAGACCTAACATTTGAATGGACTCTACTAGTTGACTAGAATAAACTGCTAAAAATTTACAGAGCTATTCTGTCATACGAAACGGACGACTCAAACATGGATTGGATCCTTACTTGCGAATTGAATCAGTACCTCGGATAGCTTTGCACTTAGAACAGTACAATCGACTGGCACATCCGAGAGATTCCTAAACAAACATTTGGGGCAGACGCAAAATCCTCTGGTTTTCTTAAATTGACAAGTCTGAGACTTTCTACAGAGTTACCATCAAATTCCGTATCACCTGATGTAAAATCTGTAGCCAGACATAATATGTCAGCATTTCTGCGGTATCAGCTAGGCTGTTTTTAGGTTCTTCATAAAATCTTTAAGCAATCCCCCTTTATTCTGAAGCGAAAACTAAGCGGTTTTACGGATGTGCGGATAACGAGGCTTTTGATGGCAGTCGTCATAGATGGGTATCTATAATTTAGCCCCAGAACTATCTACTGATGTATGGCTAAATTGGATAATTTGAGCAAAATAAGATTTCACATTTACTATTGCTAGCAGTCTTTAAGCTGCTAGCAAAGAAAGGATTGCGGAGTTTAAGATGCTGTCATACATCCAGGTTTGAAACAAACCACGAGTATTACAAAGCTTGACAGGGCTGAGCGTGAGTAAATTCGAGAAGTTACCGGTAAGTTTTGCTCGGAATGCCAGGAATGTATAGAAGAACACTATGTTAACTAAGCCCGACAATGTTATGAGGACAGGGTTGAATTTATTGAAAGAAGGTAAAGCATGGTGGCCCTACAAAAGTAATAATTTGTTGTAGGCACAACAAAAGTATCAAATAACACAAATGTGATTTCTAACGCTTCTCAGGACAACAGAGTTTTCTGGACTAATCGAGAGACCTGCTGGGATAACACGTTGTTGAATTGCTCAACATAAATGGCAACGGTAAGGCGACCGTTAGCGAATTAGCTACAGCTAATATTCCTCCTCCTACAATGAAACAAGCTCTGCCCTTGAGAAACCGAACGGACCACTTTGCAGACGATGTGAGCGAAACAGCCTGAAGCTTGCATAACTTTCGACTCACTCACCGCAAGTTAGCTGTTCCTAAAATGGCATTCTTGAGAGTACTTCCTGTTTGTGCTGAGTTTTGCTTATTTTCGATTAAACCTATGCAAATACTGCATGATCGAGTAGCTTCTATTTCTGACCTTATTTTGATATTGTTCAATTTAGTTACCTCACACATGTCAGTTACCTCACTAATGCAAAGTACAATCAGCTTTTTAGTTTCTGCTTGTCTAAAATGCTCTACGCTAACAACGCTCTCCCTTATTAGATTCAGAGGTGTGCATTTTAGGCCACCAAGACTATGCTTGACTGCGATAAGACTTTTGAAATCAAGAATGTGCCCCTAATTGTGATTTACATGGCTTGATTGTATAGATTGGTACAGATGCGTCAGATGTATTAGATGTAATTGTTTGTAAAGGACTAATTTAGTTAGTTTGGAGATCGTGTAAAAACTATATAAAGATTACTTCTTGAGAAGTATTTCACCAGAAAAGGTAATATCATTCGACACATCAATATAGTCAGATTCTCGAAAGAGGCTTTTGCGACTAGGCATCCTTCGAGAGAAGCTTTGGGGATCATCTGGTTTTTGTCTTGTTGACTGCGCTGCCGATAGTATTGTCCAGTTCGTTCACTTTCATCTTCGAGCACTCGAAACAGCCGTATCCATTTTGAGTGCCTAGTGAATTACGTATGGAACCCCCACTCTATCCAGAAATTGAGATGACCATGATCGATGAGAACCCCTCCGGGCGAATTATTGGTTTTCCTGTTACCGCACTGCCGTTTGATCAGCAAATTCAGTTGCTGCTGCAATGGGCTAAATCGTACTTGAGTAAGGTGGTCTGTGTTGCAAACGTCCACATGCTGATAGAGGGATATCAAAATTCTTCGTTTGCAGAAATATTGCGAGAAGCAGACTTGTTGACCCCTGATGGAATGCCACTCGTTTGGATGCTCAAGCTAATGGGTGTCTCCCGTCAAGACCGAGTTGCTGGACTAGATATTTTAGATGCAGTTTGTCAGCTTGCACCCTCGCAGAATGTGAGTGTTTTCTTTCTTGGCTCTCAACAAACGATTCTCGATCGTATGAAGCAGCGATTAGAGCAAGAATTCCCTAATCTCGACATCGCTGGGATGGAACCTCTGCCCTTTCGCTCACTAACTGTTCAAGAAGATGAAGCTATCATTCAGCAGATCAATAATAGTGGAGCGGGCATTGTTTTCATATCGTTGGGCTGTCCTAAGCAAGAAATTTGGATGGCACAGCATAAAGGAAAGATAAAGGCTGTCATGGTTGGGTTGGGAGGTGCTTTTCCGGTCTATGCTGGTCTTCATAAACGGGCACCTCTTATGATTCGATCAACAGGTCTAGAATGGCTGTATCGGCTCGTTCAGGAACCTCAAAGACTTTGGCGGCGATACTTTGATACAATTCCACTTTTCATCTGGTTGGCAGGTAGGGAGTTGTTAATTCGTCCGCGCGATGTACACACGAAGGAACTATAGTGAAAACGAGTATCGTAGATAATTTGATGACAGGGTAACACTCTTCATTCGATGGGTTGAGATAGCAGAGAGAACGAACACTTCGATTCTGCTGTCATTTAATGAGTTTTTAGTTTTTCGAGTGTGATGAACTAAAGCAGTGAATTATAATTCGGCAACTGAATATAATTCGATTTGATCGATAACGTTGGGTTTTCTTAGCTTAAACGCATTGTCTACGGGTTCTCTGCCACTCAGATTGAAAATTGAGATCAAAATTGAGATCACGTAGTGAACAGTAAAGAACATGTTTTGTTGTCCATGCATCTACCCATTTTCTTTACAGATATTCTATTTTCACTAGGGTGAACTAGGTCCTTCCACATCTCTCATCCTCTTGGATGTGTTTATAGAATTGACCACGTCTGTCCATTCGCTTCAATTTCGCCTACGCGCTCACTTGTCATTTCATCCGCGTGATCTTATGCAGAGGCAATCATGGAAAGTAAGATAAATTCGCAAGCCCTTGCCGTAAACGGGAGCAACAAGCAACTTCGCCGACTACCGCTGACCAATGCAATACCCCACGATGGCGAAGGTGAAGGAGGCTTAAATTTTGGTCAGGTAGCTGCGGTACTGCGACGAAAGATTCCGATCGTGCTAGGCGTGACGACTGTGGTGTCTTCAGCGGCACTCCTCAAAGCAGTGACCAGTGAACCCATTTACCAATCCACGTTTGAAATTCTCACGAAACCCGTCACTGCTGAAAGCCAAGTTATTTCTTCGGTGCCTGAAACATTAGGCAATCGAGAGCAGCAAAAACCTGAACCTGAAAAAGCCCTAGACGAGACAAAGCTAAAACTGCTCAAAAGTCCAAATCTTCTTGAGCCGGTCGTGCAAACGCTCAAGCCTAAGTATCCTGACCTCACCTACGATAGGCTATCAAGCAGCTTAGAAGCGACTCAGCTTCCCAATAGTGAGGTGTTGCGAGTTAGCTTTCAAGACAGTAATCGTGAGAAGGTAAGAGAGGTGCTAACTCTCGTTTCTCAGGCATATCTTAATTACAGCCTTGAGGAACGCTTAGTAGATGTACGACAGGGTATAGAATTTGTTGATCAGCAGATTCCTAAGTTGCAGCAGCGTGTTGAAACGACTCAAGATCGGCTTCAGACGTTTCGGCAGCGGTATAACTTAATTGATCCTGAGTTAACCAGTAAGCAACTGGCAGAGCAAACAGCAACGATCGCACAGCAACGTCTGGAAACAGACGTTAAATTGGAGGAGGGTTTGGCGCTAGATCGTGATCTGCGTCAACAACTGACTCAAAGAGATCAACCCGCTTCTTCTGCGCTTCGAGAAAACACTCGCTATCAAAATCTGTTGAACCAACTCTTAGAAGTTGAGGCCCAAGTGGCTAAGACGTCGGGTGTGTTTCAGGAAAAAGCACCGCAAGTTCAACTCCTGCGATCGCAGCTTGCAAATCTGCAACCGTTGTTAGAACGCGAAGGAGGACGATCCCAAGGCGATGTCGAGAGCCAGGTACGAGGCTTGAAGGCTCGCCAAGCAATTCTGATGCAAACAGAAGACTTGCTGAAACAGCAGGTTAAACAGCTTTCGGTTGTGTCTCGTCAATACACTGATATTCAACAAGAACTGAAGATTGGAACTGATAACCTCAATCAATTTCTGGCAAAACGAGAAGCCTTACGCATTGATGCCGGACAGCGGACAACCCCTTGGCAGATTTTAACGCCACTCAGTAAGCCAAAACTTGCGTCTGCGGGAATTAAGCAAACGGGGGCACTGGGCGTTATTTTAGGGTTGTTGCTGGGTGTAGGTACAGCGCTGTTGCTCGAAAAACTGAGTAATGTTTTGCATACACCCGAAGAAGTCAAAGATACGGCAAAATTGCCAATGCTAGGCGTGATTCCATTTAATGCAGAATTAGCCGAGACGGAGAAGCAATTTCTAGCGACAGGTGTGCCTATGCCAGAACCTATCAGCTTAATGCGTCAAATGCGGCAGAGACTTAGTGTGCCGAAGAGTGAATCAGCGTACCTTTACGATAGTTCACCATTTTCAGAGGCATTCCGATCGCTCTACACCAATATTCGGTTGCTCAATCCGGATACGCTGATTCGTTCTTTGGCAATTAGTTCACCGTCTCCTGGAGAAGGAAAGTCTACAGTTGCGCTTTATCTAGCTCAAGCGGCGGCAGCATTGGGACAACGGGTCTTATTGGTCGATACAGATTTTCGGTGTCCCCAACTTCATGTTCGGCTGCAACTGCCGAATCTACAGGGATTGAGTAATATTGTTTCTTTAGAAGTGGAGTTTGATCAAGCAGTTCAGCAGTCTCCTGTGGAACCAAATCTCTTTGTTCTCACCGTTGGACAAGTTCCGCCAGATCCAACTCGCTTGCTGTCCTCGAAGAAGATGCAAACTCTGATGCAGCAATTTGAGGAGATGTATGATCTCGTCGTTTATGATGTGCCCCCTTTGCTTGATTTAGCGGACGCAAAACTTGTCGCAACAAATACAAATGGAATTGTTCTAGTAGTTGGACTGGATAAAACGAAGAGCGCTACTCTAAAGCAAGCGTTAGAGGGCTTCAAACTGTCTTCTGTTCTTACTCTTGGTGTTGTTGCTAATGGTATGAAGAATCTTTAGGTAGATTGGCCTGAGGGTAGTGCATCAAATAATAGTGGGATAAGTAACTAGATCATGCCAAGTCGAGGGTTGCAGGGTCAATCCTGCCCGTTGAGCTGCTGTTGTCTTTAACCGACTATGCTGCCAAATCCAGTTGAAGTAACTCACGACTAACCGGGTTGTTACCTTGGTTTGCTGCCATATCTTGCCAAACTTATTCTGTTTGCGATGCCAACGTCCCGTTTGTTGTCTAACAATGCCATTGGTTCTTTCTAAGCACGGCGTTTTGTCTTTACCAATGCAATGCAGAATTTCGGGAGGTAATACACGTTCGTAACCATCCCAACCATCGCCATTGAACAGTTTACACGAGGTTTTCCCTTCGCTACTGGTGACTAATTCCTTAATCAGTTCATCGGTATGTTTTCCCACTCGTGCTGCCAAAATCAGTCCACTGGAATCAGCTAAGCTCACAGCAATTCAACAGTCACCAATATCCAACTCGTCTGGGAGACACTGCTTCTGTTTTTTGAAACAAATGACCACAGTTTATCTGCACTCACTTTCTCGGTCTGCACCGCTTGTACTTGGGCATTATGGAACAAGTTTGCCTATGTTGTTGAACGGAACTCGCTCCTCTGAAAGGTTAGTCTTCACAAAGCTGATTCACTGGAGGATGCTATGCACTTTTCGTTGAGCTAGGAGCATGACTAGAAAACCTTGCCTAACGGATGTAAGCGACGAGTGGTCATTCCTGACTCCCTCTCAACGCTGATAACTGAAGAGCTTCGCTACGAGGGCGCAGTCTGCGAGGGGTCTTCAAAGGCGTACAGTGAATCGTTTACACAAGTATGGCTTGGTAGATGATGCCCCATGGCCTACCACCTTGGTACACGGTCTATCAACAAATGTAAGCTATTAATGCGGTCTAAGATTCAGATGATAAAGCGTCGACTTAAGCAGGTTTTGTTTTCCCCGCTACAAATACTATATGTGTGTCTGTTTTGCTACTACTCGGTGCAAATAATACTTTCCCGATTTGTACGTCGTGTGTTTAGACAAAAAAGGTCTAAGCTTCTAGTTGCCGTACTGATTGACGAGTACTTCGGTGGATGGAACACTCCCTATGGTGGTTACGGGTTTCTTGCGCGTCACATTGTTGCAGTGCACCTTCCTGATCAGCAGATAGAGGTAGAAGTTATCCTTCATGGGCTTAAAGTGCACGGTGGTATTCAATGTCGAAAGATTGATAATAGATACGTTTATAAGTTGTCCAAGTGCGACTTCTTATCAAAAATCTGGCTTCGGATGAAGGAGTATGATGCTTATTTGTCCATTGAACTGACGCACCTCGATGCCATTGCACTTGCGCCTTCCAACCACAAGCACATACTTTGGTTTCAGGATCCACGTCCACTATCAGTATGGCAATTTATTGAGACAATGAAATTGATGCCAGAGTCTTCATTTTGGAGTCCGGCTGTCTATGAGTATGTCCGCGCACACAGCAAGGAAATTCGTTTTATTTCGCAAGGTGTGTCACTCAATCCGCTCGGTCGAGAACTTTATCAGCTCGACGATTCGATAGAGGTTAGCCGTCTTCTAAACCCAATTGACATTGACTTTAACTACGATCTCCAGCAACAGCATAAGAAGAATCAAATCGTTTTTCTTGCCCGTCTGGAGTCGCAGAAACGTCCCTGGGTATTCTGTGAGATTGCGAAGCAGATGCCGATGTATGAGTTCTATGTTCTTGGTCAGACGCTTCGCCGCAAAGAGGAGATGGAGAGATTATTACTACCGTATCGGGATGTGAAAAACATACATTTCGTTGGTCATCTAGAAGGGAAAGACAAAAAACAGTACTTGGCTGATTCAAAGATTCTTCTCAACACGTCTATCTGGGAGGGAATTCCGATTTCTTGGCTGGAAGCGTTATCTTACGGGACGCTGATCGTGAGTTGTCTTGATGTCGAAAACTTACCCTCTAGATTTGGTCGGTATGTTGGTAGTGTTCCTGGTGATGGCCTTGACACAGAAGCAATTGAGCTTTTCAAGTCCGCGATCGCTTTTGTAATGGAAAATGAGGAATGGCGTAAACAGAAAGCAAAGGATGCAGTCGAGTATGTAAGGTCGAATCATAGCATTCAACAGTTTCAAGATGATATGCGAAGCCTAATTCTTGAGACGAGCGCCCGAATTTGACTGTGGGCAGCTTCGTGTAATCTGAATGAGAGATCTGAAAAAGATCACAGGCTAAGCCTTCAACCTGCGATCGTCTCTCGCTTCCAATTAGTTCCGATATACTCAGCAATTGGTAGGTAATCGCATTGATTTTTTATGGATGCTAATCGTATTATCTTCTGCGAATATCCCCAATGAAATCCATGTTTTTTGAGCTACTATTTGGACACAATTAGGGCACATCTGAATAAAAAGCATTGCGACCTTAAGCATGTATGTACCTGAAATGTTGTGCGATCAAATCCACCCCTGAGCTTGACCACCGTCCGGTAAGATAATACCGAAGCGGCGATCGCTGCGACTAATGAGCAGCATCGTAAGGTGTGGTTATTATGTTTAAATCTTCTACTAATCTTCTGGTTGGATTTAAGGTTTCACTTCCAGGGATTACAAGCTTCCAGGCTATTGAAACATACGAGGTCTTATGAGTCTTATTCATGCTGAAAATTTGGTAGACGAAAGCGAGGTGAAGCCTTCGTCTGATTGTAAATCCATAGCCGTCGTCTGCGCATCTGACAACAACTATGCAATGCCACTTGCAGTAACAATGCGCTCTACAGTTGAAAACCTCAAAGAAGGATGCAAAGTATTTTTCTACATTATTGATGGAGGAATTACTGACTTCAATAAACAGAAGATCTTGAGTTCCTTAATTCAGGAAAGGTGCGAAGTTGAATTCATTCAAATACCCAACTCTTTGACTGAGGATATTATAGAAGCTCACGAATCAAAGAAATCCGGGCTTGCACTATCTAAATCAGAACATGTTTCAATCGCATCATTCTACAGGCTGTTACTCTCTGAACTTCTGCCTAGTCAGCTTGAAAAAGTAATTTATTTAGATTGCGATCTAGTTATAAAAGGAGATCTATTACAGCTATGGCAAACCGATTTCGGAGAAGATTATATACTAGCTGTACGTGACACATGGATACCCTTTATATCTAGTCCTACTGGGCAACTAAATTACCAAGAATTAGGGATCGATCCAGATGCTCCGTACTTTAATGCAGGAATTCTGGTAATCGACCTCGCAAAGTGGCGAGCTGATAAGCTTAGTGATAAAGCCATAAAGTACTTTGTGCAAAATCTGAAGTACATAGGCTGGTATGATCAAGGTCTTTTGAACGCACTTCTGATTGGCAAGTGGGGACAGCTTGATCCTAAGTGGAATTTCAACGCTACTTCTTTCTATGACTACTCTTCAAAGGATTATTTTCCTTGGAGAGACAGCAAGAGCCTACTTCCAGAGGATGTTTATAATGAGCTAGTCCGCAACCCTTACATCATTCACTTTGTGTCAGAAAAGAAGCCTTGGGTATCTCGGCACTGCCCACGCAAAGAAGACTTCTTTAAATATGTGGATAGGACAAAATGGTCTGGTTGGCGACTCACGATCTGGAGACGACTATGGCACAGATTGATTTATGAGTCCAAGGCGTTTCTTCGTAAAATTAGTCATTGATGGTTAGGGTAGAGGCGAAAAGGTAGCCTAACCATCATGAATGGAATGCGCTACTAACCTACTTAAGGAGCATTAGTGGCACACTAAAACCGCTGCATGTCCTCCGCGAAAAACAACGAGCGAGTTTCCATTCCTTAGAACTCAAACAATGGGATTGACCTCATTGCTGCATCCCCCACTCAAATTGTTTCTTAAGAGAGGGATATTAGGGTTCGGTACATCGCTATGAAACTCTTTACCATGGTCAGCAATTAGCCACAAAGTGCTAATTTTTGGTAAAATTACTTTAATTTCTCCCTAAAATACGGAGGAAAGTAGTATTTTATACGTAGTTCAAAAAGTATTTTTTTCATAAAGACTAGTGGTATTCCCCTACCAGAGTCAGTCCCTTGCTTTGGCTAGAAGTCAGAAAATTCACGCAGGTTAAATTGCCCTCCTGCTTAGTTGTCCTGCACAGCTTCTGACTAAAGCTTGAGGAGCGGACTTTAAGAATTGGGAGGAAGAATCAAGATGTCATTAGAAAGTGCGGATCGGTTTCTGAAAGCGGTGGCTCATAATCAGTCCCTCCGCGAGAAGTTTGAAGCGGCTAAATCACCCGAAGAATTTTTGAGCGTATCTCATCGATTAGGGTACTGTTTTACAACAGCGGAGTTACAGAAGACTGTGTCAAACTTCAGCAAAAACATTCAACTGCGCCGACCTACAGGAGTGGGGAAGTGGCTGCGATCGCAACCGTGGATTTAATACTGGTCATGACAGGAATGAGTGAGATCAATAGGTAAATATTTCCGAGTGTAGAGGAGCTGAAACGAAAGGGTATCGAGCTATTCAGTGCAGGCCTTTATGCTTTAGATTTCATGTATTTTGTTTAACTTTCGTATAGAATTTCATAGCTTTGTATGGATATCAACTCACGGGGCACTCTAGCATCAACGTAGAGGTGCTGGATGATTCCAGTTGTGAACCATGCAAGACCACGAGTTTCTTCAACAGTATTTGTTAGGAGAAAGAAACTTTAATGGGGTCAATCTTGCTCAGATTAATTTGATAGGTGCTGCTTTGGCAGAGATCAGTTTGGTCGCTGCGACGCTAACAGAGGCAAATCTACCCTTCGCCTATCTCGCTTCAGCCACTCTGAGTAGAGCCAACCTAACCCAAGCTAATTTGAGCCAAGCTTTTTTGCGCTGTGTTGACTTGAGATTTGTCAAGTTAGGAACGGGAAATTTAACGGCTGCTGATTTGACAAAAGCCGATTTGAGAGGAGCTTTCTTGGCGAAAGCAACGCTCAGGGGTGGTCAGCTCAGTGGTGCTAACTTGGCAGGAGCAAATTTGCGGCAAGCCGACTTGGAAGGCAGTAATCTCTGTGCTGCTGATCTGCGCGACAGTAACTTGCGCTCAACAAATCTGGCTAAAGCAAATCTAAGCTGGGCAAATTTAACCCATGCAAGACTAAATGACACTATCTTGCAGGGAACGGTGTTCAACGGAACTCAATTTTGTGAGGCTTATCTGGATGGTCTAGATCTGTCTGGTGCTGACCTCAGTAGCGTGGATTTGAGCCAAGCTCGGTTCAAAAATAGTAGCTTGCAGCAGGCAAATCTAGAAGGGGCAAACTTGCGGGGGGCCGAGTTGCGATCGACGATCTTGGCACAGGCAAACTTGCGGGCAACCAATTTGAGTGGTGCTGATCTCCGCCGCGCCAATTTAGATGAGGCAATTTTGGAACGAGCACTCTACACGGAAACAACTCTATTTCCAGAGGGCTTTGACCCAGCGGCTCACGGCGCTTACTTGATCGATGACGAAGTAGCTGTTGCTTGAGAAATATCAAAATGATTTTTACAGAAAACTACACAGAAAATGCTGGGTCACTTAGCTTTGACATTCTCGCGTGTCACCACATGGAGGATCGAGAAGCGTGTTGGCAAAATCTCGCTCAAGAATTGATGCATGAACTGACAGTGCATCAGAATAAGCTGCGACAGGCGATCGCTCAACGCCATCAAGTCGAGGCTGAATGTAAACACCTAGCAGAAAAACTGGAAGAAAGTGAGGCAAAGAATCACGCGTTAATAGAGGCATCGGCTGCGCAGGCACAGCAGTTTGGTCAAGCCTTGAAACAATTGCGCCAAAATCAGGCCCAAATCATTCAAACTGAAAAGATGGCAAGTTTGGGTCAGTTAGTAGCGGGTGTTGCCCATGAAATCAATAACCCCGTGAATTTTATTTATGGCAATCTGCCTCACGCGGCTGAATATGTCCAAGACTTAATGCACTTGCTTCAGCTATATCAGCAGCATTATCCTCATCCTGCTCCAGCGATTGAAGCAGTAGCCACAACCATTGACCTTGATTTTCTAATTGAAGATTTACCTAAACTGCTGATGTCCATGAGAGTAGGCGCAGCACGCATCCAAAAGATTGTTTTGTCATTGCGTAACTTCTCTCGCTTAGATGAAGCGGAGATGAAAGAGGTTGATATCCATGAGGGAATTGAAAGTACGTTAATGATTCTGCAAAATCGGCTGAAGACCCGATCCAACCATTCTGAAATTTCTGTGCTAAAGGATTACGGAAAGTTACCCTTTGTAGAATGCTATGTTGGACAACTAAATCAGGTATTGATGAACGTCCTGGTAAATGCGATCGATGCTCTAGACGAACGGGATCAAGAGCGATCGCTTGATCAACAAATGCAACATCCTAGTACTATTAAGATCACAACGGCAGTATTACCCGACAATCAGATCGCTATCCGCATTGTTGATAACGGACTGGGCATTCCAGAACGGATTCAACAACGGGTCTTCGACCCTTTTTTCACCACTAAACCAGTCGGTAAAGGCACTGGCATGGGAATGTCTATTAGCTATCAGATTGTGGCTGCAAAACACAAAGGTCAGTTATACTGCCACTCTACACCAGGACAGGGAGCCGAATTTGTAATTCAGATTCCAATCCAACAGCAACCCTGTTAGAAACTCCAACATGATTTGACAAATTGTTCTTTAGCCTCGGTATTCGTCGCCGCAGTCGCCAATCGCTTTGTGCAAATCGCGCGATCGCGAGGTGACTTCTGCAATTCTTTGATAATCTTCCTCATCTAAGGCAAAACCAAAGACTCTGGCGTTGTCTGCAATATGCTCTGAAACACCGAGTCGTGCCCCTACGATCGCGCCTGCTACAGTGGGACGTTCCAGAACATATCGAACGGCTACATTTGTGATACTCACACCGTACTTTTTAGCAATCTGTTCTAGTATCTCTAGTAATTGCTGAAACAGATCCCAACCGCCCCATCTAGTAATCATATTCTTATATTTTCTAAGCGATGCCGTTGTTAATCCAGAATTTCCTGGTTCTGGCATTTTTAGAAATCGCTCAGATAACAATCCACCCCCTGCCGTTCCATACGCTAATAGGCGAATGTTATTTTTCTCGCAGAATTTCGCCATGCGTGAACTTGGACGTTGATCAATAATTGAATATTGGACTTGATTAGAAACAATTTTGATGCCAGACTTTACGATGACTTCCAGGTGATCAGTGTCAAAATTCGTTAACGCCAAATGTCTAATTTTTCCTTCTTGCTGAAGATCTGTCATATGCTTCAACGCTTCTAAATAATTTTTATCTTGATAATCCCACCAATGAAACTGCATTAAATCTAGCGTTGATACTCCCATTCGTCGCAGTGAAATATTAATATTGTCCTCAACAATCTTTCGAGTCATTCGACCCGGACGAGGAACCCATTTTGTAAAAGCTTGAAGCTGAGAAACTGTATCTTCTCCGCGATCGTTGATTAATTGTTTACGAAATTCGCCAATAAAATCTTCCGCAGGACCATAGTGATCGGCTAAATCCCAGGTTGTAAATCCGGCATCGACGTAGTCAAACATCGCCGCGATCGCTTTGCGCCGATCGATTCCGCCATGCGCTCCTGATACTTGCCACATTCCGTTAAGAACTCGGCAAATTTTCAGATCAGACGTAAATTGAAATTGGCTCGCTTCAGGTAGAGGCATGGAGATGCAGATAGAACAGCGTGAGTTCATTTAAAGGCAAAGAGGCGCTTTGTGCAACGCCTCTAGAACTGCTATTGAGTTAGAATCTAAACTCAATTAGCTCACCGAAATTGATTAGCTAACTCTGAATTAACCAACTTTCGTTGCATTAACATCTACTGTATCTGCCGATGCAGTTTCTCCATTCATGGAAGCAGTTTCCCCTGTTTTCTGCGCTTTGAGACGATCCATTAATACAGTCGATACCTCAGCAACTAGTAAACCAAGCACGACAGTATCATCGATCTGACCAATTAAAGGAACGAAGTCAGGTAGCAGATCGATTGGGCTGAAGATGTAAAGGAGGGAACCCAGAATGATGAGCCAGCGATACTTAGAGTTGCGAATTGTGTTGCGATACCAGTCGTAAAACGGAAGTTTCATATTTTTTGTCCCTCATCTGATGTATTTATAATGTCAAATTATGGCGGAGTAGTCTGGTGTGGAAAACTGTCGAAAGACGTGGGGGAGAACCGACTAAGGATGAGAGATGAGGGATGAAGAAATGATTGTGGGGCTATGAGAGGAAGACGTTGCTCACTTATTTGATCCTTGGATTCGCTTTTTTGGGATTGGCGTTGGGCTATCTTCCAGGTTTGCGGATGAATCGGGCGACGATCGCGCTGGTGGGGTCTGGCTTGCTGATTGGAGTGGGATCAATTGGTTTAGAAGAGGCGTGGCGGGCGATCGATGCAAAAACGATTGTCTTTTTGCTCAGCATGATGATTGTCAACGCAAATCTTGCTTATGCAGGCTTCTTTCGAGTTGCTTTGGTAGGACTGCTGAGAGTCACGCGCAGTCCCTTTGGGGTTTTAGTGATGCTGACCTTTGGGAGCGGCGTTTTGTCGGCGGTTCTTCTCAA
Source organism: Myxacorys chilensis ATA2-1-KO14 (assembly GCA_019359275.1). GTDB lineage: Bacteria > Cyanobacteriota > Cyanobacteriia > Leptolyngbyales > Leptolyngbyaceae > Myxacorys > Myxacorys chilensis. Next base: position 87,626 of record JAHHHP010000012.1, read on the forward strand.
CGATACGATCGCATTGATTTTCACCCCCTTGATTCTGGGCCTGGCTCAGGCCCTCAAGCTCAATCCAATTCCCTATCTACTAGCACTGGCAGGGGCAACCAATATTGGCTCTGTAGCAACGCTGAGCGGCAATCCGCAAAATATTTTGATCGGGTCATTCTCAAAGCTCAGCTATTTAGACTTTGCGCGATCGCTTACTCCAATTGCACTGCTCGGACTTGCCATTCAGATCGCGCTACTTTGGTGGTTTTATCCAGAAGTGCGCTCTGTGCAAGCGATTGAAAATTTCTCTCTACCTAATACTCGTATCTTTAAACCGTTATTTTTGAAAACGATTGTGCTCACTACCGGACTTTTGGTCGCGTTCGTGTCCGGGTTGCCGTTGGCGGAAAGCGCGATCGCGGCAGCAAGTCTACTCCTGATCACTCGTCGCGTTAAGCCCGAACGAATGCTGAGAGAAGTAGATTGGAATCTGCTCGTCATGTTTTCTGGGCTTTTTATTCTGACTAAAGTTATTCAAAATCTGAACGTCTTAACATCGCTGAGTCAATTTATTACAAGTTCTGCAACGCTATTAGGTATTACTGCACTGCTTTCTAACATCGTTTCTAATGTGCCTGCGGTGCTGCTGCTTCACCCATTGATTGCTCCCGACGATCACCAATCTTGGTTACTCCTCGCCGCTGGCTCAACGTTAGCCGGAAATCTCACGATCTTTGGTTCGGTTGCCAATTTGATTGTTGTTGAAGCTTCTTCAAGTCTTGGGTACAAGCTCTCGTTTTCAGAGCATCTCCGTTTTGGGTTGCCGCTCACGCTTCTGACGCTAGGAGTTGCGTATTTCTGGCTTCAAAACTTTCATTAATTGATGGGGAAGGAATTGATGAAAAAGGGAGCCTTCAAGAATCTCAGGCAGTTCCAACCGACTTGCATTACTTGTTAGCGATTCTTTGAAGCTTGGCGGAGCCAATCGCGAGTGGTGTCGAAAATTAATTGGGAATTAACGTTGCTAATGGGTTGGTTTGCCCAAATTCTGAACGACAGGTCACGAGTTGTGAATTATTTCGGTATTCTAGAGAAGTGAGTTCAACAAACTTAATATTTTTCAGTCGAAATCTATCCCTCTCAGTATTCTGCGATCTTCCCTAACTTGTTTATGAAATGCATCATCGATCGCCGCGCTCAGTTTTCGGCAAGTCATCGGTACTATTTGCCAGAACTGAGTGAAGCCGAAAATTTTGAGCGGTTTGGAGCCTGCGCTCGCTATCTTGGGCACGGACACAACTATGTTCTCTATGTCTCAATGCTGGGCGATCTAGACGAATATGGCATGGTGCTTAACTTGTCGGATGTAAAGCACGTCATCAAAAAAGAAGTTACCAGTCAGTTAGACTTTTCGTTTCTCAACGAGACTTGGACGGAGTTTCAGGAGGCTCTGCCAACTACTGAAAATATTGCGCGATCGATTTGGCATCGACTTGCTCCTCAGTTACCAATCGTTCGCATTCGAGTCTACGAACATCCTGAACTTTGGGCTGACTACTTAGGAACCAATATGGAAGCTTATCTTACTATTAGCACGCATTTTAGCGCCGCTCATCGTTTGGCTCGTCCTGACCTGAGCTTTGAGCAAAACTGCGAAATTTATGGCAAATGTGCTCGTCCCAATGGTCATGGTCATAACTACCACTTGGAAGTGACGATTAAAGGAGACATTGATCCGCGCACGGGTATGAGTGCAGATTTGGTCGCGTTTCAACAAGCAGTGGATGATTTTGTCGTCGAACCGTTTGATCACACCTTTCTAAATAAGGACATTGCTTATTTCGAGAAAGTGGTTCCAACGGCAGAAAATATCGCAGTTCACATTCGCGATTTGCTGGAAGCGCCGATTAGCAAAATTGGGGCGCAACTTTATAAAGTGAAGCTGATTGAGAGTCCGAATAATTCTTGTGAAGTGTATGGTTCTGGTGTTGCTGATCCGATCGCGTCTATGATGCGCGAACCCGCTACAGTAAGCGTTTAAGAACCTTTGGACTGTCAAGAGTAGTGCAGAAGCGCCTAGAATTGCACGGGCGCTTTTGGGTATTCTTCAACCTTGCGAATGAATTTTGATCCGTCAAAAGCCAGTAGCGCGATCGCACATTCTCGCTAATACTAGCTACCAAGTAAATAGATAGAGAGTAATTTATGGCTTCTCCTACACCCCTCCACGGCACCGATCTGGTGGATTGTGCTAGAGCTAACGCGAAACAAGGCGTCGAGACGGCAGCTAATCTCTGCGGCTATGGTAATGACCTCAATACCTTCCGGGCAGAACTTGAAAAAGCCTGCAACGATATGCGAATTGAGTTCAATGAATTGAGTGATTTAATCAAAGATAATCAGGTTTCGGTTGGCATAGATGGCACTACGATCGCGCCTGACACGAAAGCAGAACTTTAACTGATCCGCCCTTTTTGCTTCTTTTCAAAGTATTGCTGGTGATCTGCTGTTGCTAACCAATACTCAGATGCTGGCTGAATCTGAGTGACGATTTCTTTTTTGTACCTGCCAGAACAGCTTAAATCATCTCTTGACTGTCTTGCCCTTTGCATCTGTTCAGCGGTGTGACAAAAAATGACTGAGCGATATTGCTCCCCACGATCTGCTCCCTGCCGATTCAAACTGGTGGGATCATGAATGCGCCAGAATACTTCTAGCAGTTCGGCATAGCTGATGACGCTCGAATCGTAGTTAATCTGACAGACTTCCGCGTGTCCGGTAATGCGAGATAGAACGTCCAAATAGCTTGGGTTCTCGAAGTGTCCGCCCATGTAGCCGACTGATGTTGAAACGACACCTTTGGTGGCGCGGAAAGCCGCTTCCGTGCCCCAAAAGCATCCCGATCCAAATGTTGCAGTCTCCACAATAGATTTAGTTAGGAATCCAACATTTTAGAAACGCTCAGCACGTCTTTGTCACCTCGACCTGAGCAATTGATGACAATACGAGGGCTGCCTTCTAGTTGAGGACAGAGAGTATCGAGATAGGCGATCGCATGTGCCGTTTCTAAAGCAGGAATAATGCCTTCTAATTGCGACAGTCTCTGAAATGCTGTTAATGCCTGCTCGTCAGTTACGGCATAGTATTCTGCTCGTTCTGTTTCCATCAAGTAGCTGTGTTCCGGTCCAACTCCCGGATAGTCTAGCCCGGCGCTAATCGAATGAGGTTCAATGACCTGACCATCTTCATCTTGCAGCAGATAACTCATTGCGCCATGCAGTACGCCGACTCGTCCTTTCGTTAACGTTGCCGCATGTTTCTCGGTGTCAACTCCATGTCCTGCGGCTTCGACGCCAATCATGCGAACCGAGCGATCGCCCATAAATTCGTGAAATAAGCCCATCGCGTTAGAGCCGCCACCGACGCACGCCAGTAACATATCTGGCAGTCCGCCCCACTTTTCTTGACACTGAGCGCGAGTTTCTTCACCAATCATTGCGTGAAAATCCCGCACAATCATCGGATAGGGATGAGGACCTGCTACCGAACCGAGAATATAATGCGTGGTTTCAACGTTTGTCACCCAATCGCGGATCGCTTCAGAGGTCGCATCTTTGAGCGTTCCAGTGCCCGCTTCCACAGGACGCACTTCTGCACCCATGAGCCGCATCCTGAACACATTAAGGGCTTGCCGATCCATGTCGTGGACGCCCATATAAATCACGCACTGTATACCAAATCGAGCGCATACTGTTGCTGTGGCGACGCCATGCTGTCCGGCTCCGGTTTCAGCAATGATGCGCTGTTTGCCCATCCGTTTGGCAAGGAGAGCTTGTGCGATCGCATTATTAATCTTGTGAGCGCCCGTGTGGTTTAAATCTTCTCGCTTGAGATAAATTTGTGCACCTGTGCCATCAGGTTTCGCGTAGTGCGCGGTTAATCGTTCTGCAAAATAGAGCGGACTCGGGCGACCCACATAATCACGCAGTAGTCCTCCAAGTTCTGCTTGAAAGCTTGGATCTTTGCTGTAGTGCTTGTACGCAGTTTCTAACTCGGTCAAAGCAGGCATGAGGGTTTCAGGAACATACTTACCGCCGAACTTACCAAATCTTCCAAGTGCATCAGGGCGATTTTCCGAAGCGACACTGTTCTGGTTGGGAGAAAGCGGTGTAGTCGTCACAATCTGAACCCAGTAAAGTACAGCCTTCATTGTATCGGGACTTAGAGCAGAATTAAACCACGATCCTTTGGAGTTTGGCAATGTCAATCGCAAGTCAATTTGATCGCCCTTTCAAGGCATCCATTCCAAACCTATTCCAATGCGATCGTCGCGCTCCTGCCGAGAATTCTGCCGCTGAAGATCAGTCGAAATTCTTAAGTGATGCGTTACCGCATACCCAAACGAAAGCGTTGAGAGTCCGACCTCCGAATCACTTCCGGGAGCCACCCAACTTTGGCTTAACGCAATATCTGCTCCGCCGCCTCGCGACAGTACGAGTAGAACCCGAACTCCTAAAGTTGCGCCGCTTGTAGAGTATCGATCGGTTTCTAGATGCCGATAGCCAACCACCGGAGCGACATTGACATAGCTTCCTAGAGGACGCAAATAGTAGTTTAAGTTCGCACCGATCGCACTTCGTCCCTTAAACGTTGTTTGATAGTCTCCGCTTAGGGTCAGTCGAGTTTTACCAACCCTCAGATCTTCAATGCCCAGAGCCAGCCCTGGATCGTCTTCTGGTGAAAATCGCAAATATCCTATCCGCGCCCGAGTCCGAAAGCTGGGATCATTCTGAATGTCATCAGCCACTGTTGGAACTTCTTTTAACCATCGTTGCAGCACAGGGCTATTTTGAATGATTTGAGGATCCAGATCGATTGAGGTTGGTTCATCTCCCAACGCTGGACTTGTTCCCACTAATACTCCTAGCCATGCCAATAAAACTCGTTTCATCCGCGCTCCGCACTCAGAACCTGCATCCAACCTGATGCATAATACTGACTGTTGCGTGTTCTATCCAACACAATTCTCGAAGCTTTAAATTAAAAAAGCGGCTCTGACTTAACAGAACCGCCATCACCAAGGGGTAACTTGGATTGGTCTTAACGAACTTTTCCGTGTGCCGAAACCATATCAATCGGCTTGATGGTGTACAGTTTCAACAACTGCCAACCGTTAGAGAAATAGTACGGTAACTTCTGAAGCGTTTTTGTGATTTTGGAGCCTTGCTTAGCTGCGATCGCGCTCAATTTCTCGTTGTTCTGAACGCAGGTTTCCAGTCGCTTGTAAAAATCTGGATGCTTCACGTTTAAAGTGACGGGGAAGACGCGACCAGCGGTTTCATTGGTCTTCTCAATTACTTCATACTCAAACTCGCGGGTGTTCAAGCCCAGCGACTCGTAGAAGCCTGAGCGCTGAATATCGTTCAAGTACATCGTCGCGAACACAGACAGCAGGAAGAAACGACACCACAACTTCGCTTTCCAGTCATTTAGAAACTGAGGCTGGGCACGCATAACAGCATCAAAGAAGTCGCCGTGGCGATTCTCGTCCTGACACCAGTTATCAAAGAATTTGAAAATAGGATAGAGCCGATCTTCAGGGTGCTGATCGAGATGATGGAAAATTGTGATGTAGCGCCAGTAGCCGATCTTCTCAGACAAGTAGGTGGCATAGAAGATGAACTTCGGCTTGAAGAAGGTGTATTTACGGCTCTTGGTCAAGAAGCCCAAATCTAAAGACAGATTGAAGTCTGACAAGGCTTTGTTTAAGAAGCCTGCATGACGGGCTTCATCCCGTGCCATTAACGCAAACCCTTCAGCCAAGAGGGGATGACGGTCTTTGAGCTTGCGAGACAGTTCTTTGTAGAGTAAGAAGCCAGAAAACTCCGCTGTGCAAGAGCGTTCTAGAAATTCCACAAACATTTTGCGGGTTTCACCATCAATATGATCCCAGGATTGCTCGAACTCAGCATCCCGCACAAAGTGATGGCGATTGTAGTCGGTGCGAAACTCTTGGAGGAGCGCCCGAATCTCATCTTCGTTGCACGATAGATCCATTCTCGCCATCTCTTCAAAGTCGGTGGTGTAAAACCGAGGCGTCAGAATGGTTTCTTTCGCTGGAACTTTGATTCCAGGGCGCAGTTCTTCAAAGCTAGGTTTTTTAAGGGAATCTACCATGAGTATCCGATCGCTCTTGATAAGGGTTTCCTCTGGCAAAGTGGCGATAAGTCCACCACAGAGTACGAGTTACGTCCCTCAGTGTACCAAGCTTGCAGCAACGAAATTCTGCGATCGCGTTAAGACTTGCAACAGATATTTACATTTCTCAATAGAGAGTTTCAGGGCTTGCAGTGTCAGATTCTGGCGAATCCTGCGTAAAGTTTTTATGATGATTCATAGTAGTCTCTAAAGCGTCACTGAGAATCTATGAACAAAGTTGGCACGACCTATGTTCTATGGTTAGGAGGACTGCTAGGCTTTGCAGGACTACACCGCTTGTATAACGGCGAAGTCCGCACAGGTTTGCTATGGCTGTTTACCTGGGGATTATTTGGGGTCGGTCAGTTGGCCGATCTAATTTTCATTCCAAAGATGGTGGAGTCGCATAATGCTCGGCTGGGTAGCGGTCAGGGAACTGTGCCTCAAATTCAGGCAGTTGCGCTTGCCCAAACTCCGATCGCAGACCCATTGGGGCTTCGCTTCTCGAAGCAGCAGATCCTGATCGATTTGTTGAAAGCAGCGGATGCCAGAGGCGGCAAACTCTCAGTTACGCAAGGGGTAATGGCAACCGGAATCGGATTTATTGAGATCGAAGCTCTGCTGGGAGACATGCTAAAGAGCGGGTATGTCGAGGTCAGCAACGATCCCGAAACCGGGATTGTTTTATACGAATTCAAAGAATTATCGTAGCCGTTGAATCCCTATATCCCTTCATGAAAAAGCGCGATTAGATTTCTAATCGCGCTCCATTGTTTTTAGAATTCCCTTAATTTCTCGCGAGCCATTTCTGTCCGTTGAGACGCTGCACCGCTCCATAGACCAGCAGATCTAACGTGACTCGGCGCTCATCGATGAGAAAAGATTCCATGGTGCTGAAGCGATCGCTTTCTGCACAAGAAAATCCTTTCAATCCATTAATAGTTTCATCGAAGAAGAAGATATTGAATTCTCGCAATTGCTTTTGATTGGATTGCCACTTGCCAACAATCTGCCAGCATTCCGGAGACTGATTGTAGCCTTTAATCGGAATTTTGCGCTTTTCAAACGTGAGATCGAGCGACGTTGCGCCCATCGTTTCGAGTCCTTTCTTCAACGCAGGAATATAGTGTTGCTGGATAAATTCGGTAAACGGCTTATCTTCTAGCGCGGGCGGCTTCTCTTTTTTGGCTTTAGCTGGTTTCTCGCCATCTGCCGCCGCTTTGGCCTTAGCCGCAGGCTTTTCACCATCTGCCGTCGCCGCTCTGGCAGCTTTCGCCTTGGCCGCGGGTTTTTCAGCATCCGGTGAGCTGTCAGCTGTCTCTTCGGACGTCTCTACCGCTGCTTTCACGGCTTTATCGGATGGAGAATCCGGCTTTGTGGTTTTCGCAACTTTTGGAACCGTTGCGTTAGGATTGTCCTCAGCATTTACAGCGTCGGGATCAGGCGCATTCGCAGTCGGAATATCGGTAGTGGCAGGATCGCCTGTGCCCTTAGTATGTTCGTCTACAACATCTGGTGCCATCTGAGCAGTTGAGTCTATCTGCTTGGTGGTTGTAGGCGGCTTGGTTTCCGCATCGTCTGGGCGCTTGGTCTCTTCGTCTGACATGGCTCACAATCCTTTCATTGAGCAATTCGATTCAATGATAGCGAACTGTGGAGCCTGAAAGATGAGGGTTAGCGGATAGGAGGGAATAGATTGGAGCTAAATGTAACAGTTGAAGGTCAGGGATATCCAATTTTATGTCTACATGGGCATCCGGGATCGGGGCGCAGTATGCGGGTGTTTACTCAGCATCTTTCTAAGCGATTTCGGACGATCGCGCCGGACTTGCGGGGCTATGGTCAAAGTAAGACGCGTCAAGACTTTGCCATGACGGATCATCTGAACGATTTGGAGCGGGTACTTGATCGCTATGCCATCGATCGCGGTCTCATTTTAGGCTGGTCATTGGGTGGAATCTTGGCGTTGGAACTGGCCGTCAAATATCCAGAACGGTTTAGCGGCCTCATTCTTGTTGCAACGGCAGGGCGCCCGTGGAGCGATCACCCGCCCGTGAGTTTACAGGATAATGTGTATACCGGGATCGCGGCGCTTCTCAACTCGATCAAGCCAGGATGGGATTGGAATATCGAAACTTTTGCGAAGCGATCGCTGTTTCGCCACTTGATTCAGCAGCATACGCCGTCTGCCTATCAATACATTGCAGACGACGCCATTTACGCGTTCCTAAATACGTCGCCAGCAGCAAACCGGGCGCTCAATACAGCGATGCGAGGAGGCTACACTCGCGTTCAAGGATATGAAAAGATTGATTGTCCGTGTCTGATGCTGGCAGGAGAAGCGGATCGGCACATCAGCGCGATCTCTAGCCTAGAAACGGCGAAAGCCTTGCCAAACTGTGAGTCAAAGGTTTACCCGAATACTGCGCATTTGCTGCCGTGGGAGATCCCGACTCAGATTCTAGAAGATATTGATCACTGGCTGGAGTGGCATCCAGAGGCGATTAGCACAACTGCATAGAACTTGCAGAAGAGAACAAACCCCTCATCAGATGCTTGTTGTCTCTCTTAAAACTGACCGCTCAAAATTCCAGAGGGCACTACGCGATCGTTTTTGTCATCGTACACGGTTAAGTTCTTCGGCTTGCATCGCATTACTTTGGCAGTAATGTTTTGTGCCCCTTCGCGCTCTAAATCTTCCAGGTATCCACCTTGACTCGACGCTGCCATTTTCTGCGCCGGGAACGGGCCAAAATAGTAGATGCAGCGCGGATTTTCTGTTCTAATTTCAACCCACCAAGCCAGGCCGACCGCATCTAGAAGAGTTGTCAGAAGTTCGTTCATAAGATCAAATGCCACTTACATTACAGAACTGTTTGTGAACGTTTTGAAGTTTGCTCAAAAACTCAGTGCTACGTTTCACACTAAACGAGGTTGCCCAAAAAAACCTCTGCTCTACTATGACTTGCAAACGAAATGCAAGCACAGGTTTCTTTATACTGCCTTGCATTTCGTTTTGCAATCGTCTTTGTGTCCAAATCATGCGGGGATCGCATTGGAGATCATGTTGTCTTGACTGAATCAAGATGAATCGTAGTTGTCCAACGTTGCCGAAACACCTCGTAGAGCGTCATTCCTGCGGCAACCGAAGCATTTAGGCTAGGAGTCTCACCTTGTAAGGGGATAGACACTAGGATATCGCAACTTTTTTGAGTAAGAAGATTTAATCCTTCTCCTTCCGCACCAATCACTAAAACAGAAGCTTTGGCAAATTTCACAGTATGAATTGGCTGACTGGTTTCGGCGGCGGTTCCATAAATCCAGAACCCAGCTGCTTTGAGATCATCTAAAGCTCGAGCAAGGTTAACA
>JAHHHP010000069.1 GCA_019359275.1 Myxacorys chilensis ATA2-1-KO14
CAACTCTTGCGATCGGAAGCTTGTCTAGCGCACCTGCTGCCACTTTCATCACAGTAGAAGTGACACCCACAGCACGACGCTGGGGAATGACGAGTCCTTGCGCTCCTAGCGCTTCAGCCGTCCGAACAATTGCCCCTAAATTGTGGGGATCAGTAATGCCATCGGCGACAATGATTACAGGCTGATCGGTAGCGGCTTTTGCCTGCTCGATCAGATCGCTTAGCTCCAAGTATTCATGGGCTGCTACTTGAGCGGCGATGCCTTGATGATTCGCGCGATGAGTAATTTGATCCAATCGCTGAGGGGAAACTTCATCGATCACGGCACCATTCGCTTTCGCTTGATTCAGCAACCCATGAAAGCGGCTGTCATACCGGAGCCTAGAAGTAACCCAAATTTTGTTTAAGGTGCGATCGCCCTCCAAGGCAGATAAGAGCGTGTGGCGTCCATACAGCAGATCGAGAGATTCTTCTGCTTCTGCAAACGGTGAACCAACCTCGGCATCTAAGGCGCGATCGTAGTCTCGTTTGTTGGCACCGCTAAAGCTTCCGTAGCGACTCTCTTTGCCTTCGCGAAACTCTCGCCCGGGTTTACCAAATTGTCGATCGCCAGAACTTGGGCGAGAATCGCCCTCAAATCGTCGCTCTCGTGACCCACTCCGATGTTCGTCCCGGTCAAATCGCTTGCCGCCACCCGTCTCAGGTCGCCGATCTCGCGATTCAGGACGGGTCGAGCGCTCAGGTTTACCAAATCGTCGATCACCAGAACTTGGGCGAGAATCGCCCTCAAATCGTCGCTCTCGTGACCCACTCCGATGTTCATCCCGGTCAAATCGCTTGCCGCCACCCGTCTCAGGTCGCCGATCTCGCGATTCAGGACGACGGCCATCGCGCTTGTCATACCCACCGCGACTGGCTCCGCCAAAATCTGAAGAATTGCTGTCAGGCCGTCTCGACCCGTCACGCGCATCTCGCCTGCCCTGATAGCCGCCACCGCGTTCGTCAAATCGGCGTTCTGGCTGACCCTCTCGATTCGCTCTGCCAAAGTCCGAAGAACTGCGATCGGAGCGTTTTTTCGGACTCTCGCGGCGCACGTCCCGATCTTCGGAGTAGTTGTCAGAATCAGAGCGATCGCGGGGTGCATCGTCATCAAATCGCTTTCGCCGCAACGTTGGCCCATTAGGACGCGAGCCGCCAACAAGGGGCCGCTTGCCTTTAAATCTAGGCTTCTTACCTGACCGATTGGGGGAGTTAAAGTTGCGCTTCTCGGTAGCCATAGTAATTTTCCTGACGAGTGAATAATCGGTCAATGGTAAAGCAACCAGTCAACGGTGAAGAGATATTCAGTTGCGATGGAAATCTAAGACGCCGAATCATGAAATCGCAAGATATCGATTCTAGCGTCTAATTTCCTTCACCTGGTCATCCCTTTATCTCTTCGTCCAGTTTCAGAGTGCTCAGTAGCTCTAGAAGGCGCGACGGATCGGTGAGGTAAAGGTAACCTACCAGTGCTTCGAGGCTTGTTGCTTGTTGATAAATTTCGGGATTAAGCCGCTTTGGGCGGTTAGAAGCAGCATTGCGACCGCGTTTGAGAATCCCTTGTTCAATCTCGGTTAGGTGAGGCAGCAGCGATCGCAAGTGATCTGCCTGTTGCTCGGCGCGGACTTGAGCGACGACTTGACGATGATAAGTGTCCGATCGTTTTGGAGGCAATAGGTAATGCTGACGAATGTAGAGTTCATAAACCGCGTCGCCCAGATAGGCTAAAGCAGCAGGGGCAAGACATTGAGCTTGAGCAGAAGACACAGATGGGTTAGCACTGAGCCGTAAACCTAAGTAACTGCCAATAAGAGGAGAGGGATCGTTAGAGATGCCTGAATTATTATCCACTGCCCTTCTGTTTATTCCAACACCCTACCTGCTCTGAACCTGACTGCTCTTCAAATCACTAAAAAACCGACTATCTAAATTATAGATAGCGGTTCTTTAGATCTAAACCAAATCTAGGCGGACTTAATATTCTCAATCGCCACATCCACTGAGGGTTGTAGCGCCAAAAACTTCTCCAAGCGTACTAATTTGACGGTCTGCGTCACTCGTGGATTGGTCACGATTTGCATCGTACCACTAGCAGACTGAGCTTTCTTAGCAATCTGTACTAATGCGCCAAGCCCGGAACTATCAATGAAATCGATAGTAGACAAGTCGAGTACGACATTTCTTGGACCATCATCAACACATTTTGACAAAACCTTGCGGAAGGTTGGCTCGGAAAATGCATCCAACAGACCTGTAAGGCGAAACAATTGATAATTATCCCTAACTTCTCGTGTGCCTCTTAGACTAACTGTTAGGGTAAGTTGCTCAGGAATAGCTCCCTCCTAGCGCTGACTTGAAATCTATGAATTCGAGGCTTAAGTATACACTCTTGTAAGGCAGTTTGCTACTACTAGGGAAGGAAATTGCAAAAGGGATGAGATGTGAAACGGTTATAGCGATCAAATTAGGTGTAACTCGTTCAGATAGCTCGGTAGCGGTGCAGACCCGTTGATCAGCTTCAATGCCATATCGTGAGAACCTGATTGATTGTGTCTCTACGAGGGCAGATCGTTCAAGCACAGGTCTACAACATCACTCACCTAACTGTCATCACCTATTGCTGCTATGCGTTGCTAGAGACCTCAGCTTGTCCCTCACCTCTTCTACTTTGCTTCCCGCATTGCTTTAACGAATTCCTCAAACAAGTAGTCCGCATCGTGGGGACCTGGACTCGCTTCTGGGTGGTACTGGACAGAAAATAGGGGAAGCGTCTTGTGGCGCAACCCGGCGATCGTTTGGTCATTCAGATTCAAATGCGTCACCTCGACCGAGGCATCAGGCAACGAGTCAGCAGCGATCGCAAAGCCGTGATTCTGACTGGTAATCTCGATTTTCTGCTTCAGTCCCGCAGGTTGATTCAGCCCGCGATGCCCAAACTTGAGCTTAAACGTTTCTGCTCCAAGAGATAACCCTAAGATTTGATGCCCCATACAAATGCCAAACACGGGCTTTTGGGCGTCTAATAGCGCTTTTGTGGTTGCAATGCCGTCTAAATTGGCTGCCGGATCGCCGGGTCCGTTCGATAGAAAAATGCCGTCAGGATTATGCTTGAGAATCTCATCGGCTGGAGTATCAGCCGGGACGACAACCACACGACAGCCATAACTCGCCAACCGACGAAGAATATTACGCTTAATACCAAAATCAAGCGCCACAACCGTCAACAGTTCTAAACTGTCGGGTAGTGCTGTAGGACTAAATTCCCACTCTTTGTCGGTGACTTCTGACCATTCATACACTTCTGGCGTTGTCACTTCTTTGACTAAGTTTAATCCCGCCATGCTAGGCGCATCTTGCACCCGCTCTAATAACTCCGACGGATCAAGAACGTCAGTCGAGATAGCTCCGTTCATAGCTCCAACCGAGCGCAGCTTGCGAGTCAGAGAACGGGTATCGATACCGTAAATGCCGACGATATTATGCTGCTTCAAGTAATCTGGCAATGATTGCGTCGATCGCCAGTTGCTGGGGCGATCACAGATGTTGCGAGCGATCGCTCCTTTAGCATGGGGTGCACTCGATTCTTCATCCTCCAGATTCACGCCCGTATTGCCTAACTCCGGGTACGTAAACGTAATAATTTGCCCCCGATAGCTCGGATCGGTCAACACTTCTTGATAGCCTGTCATGCCCGTATTGAACACAACTTCTCCAAGGGTAGTTCCCGTAGCCCCAAACGAAAAGCCCGAATACGTCGTGCCATCTGCTAAGACAAGTAATGCAGGTTGAGCGGCAGTGAGAGACATAGCACAGTTACGATAAATTCCCCTCATTATTCCACGAGTTTTTGATTTCCGGGGGGTGGCAACGGGGTTTGTTGGGAAATGTGTAAAGAGCAGACAGATTCGCGTAGGGGATGATGGTGTTCTGCTGATTTTTGGAACTCTTAAGGTAATATTCTCCCTACCTGATGTCACTCCATGCCCAAGTCTTTTCGCGCTGGCACACTCCTACTCGCGATCGCAGGCATTTTTGCCTTGAGCAACTTGGCGTGTAGTCAGATGCAGTCTGCCAAAGTAAAACCGCCACAAGCTAAAACGACTGCACCAGAACAGACGCCTGTGCCTCAAGAGACGCCTCAAGATGAGAGCTATCGACTGGCAATGGATCGCGCAGATAGTGCAAAGAGCATTACTGAATCAGCTCAGTCGCCGGAAGATTGGGAACTCGTGATCGGACGGTGGCGAGACGCGATCGCGCTGCTCAAACAAGTACCTAACGCTGATCCCAATAAAAAGTTTGCGGTTCAAAAACTTCGAGAGTATCAGCGCAACCTTGTCGTAGCAGAACGTCGAGCTAAAGGAATGGGCAAGGAGAATATCAAGGTTATTGATCCGGGGTTTAGCATCGACGCACCGATCAGCAAAGCGGAGTCAGCACCGAGTTATAGCGAGGGAGACAACGTTTATCGCGTCAAGATTAAATATCGCAAAAACCGGATTCCTGTGATTGATGTGGTGTTTAACGGCAGTCAGCGCTATGAAATGATGGTCGATACAGGCGCATCTAGCACGATGATTAACGAAGAAATGGCAGAGCGTTTGGGCGTCAAAGTCGTTGGCACAACGAAAGCCCAAACTGCTGCAGGTGTCGCAAACGTGCAGATCGGGTTTCTTCGCTCGATTGCGGTAGGAAATAATACGATCGTGGATGTGCCAGTCTCAATCGGCCCACTGGATATCGGACTACTAGGTCACGATCTGTTTGGAGACTGTGACCTCTCGATCAAACGGGACGTGGTGGAGTTCGCTCAATGTCAAAAGAATAAATGAGCCAGAAGAATAAGTGGGCAAATCATTTTTTACTTCTTTCTACTTTTTTACGTCTTTCTACTTCAGAAATGCAACGAGTTGGTTGAGTTTCTCCCAGGCTGCCCCAGAGTCTAAAATGTCGCGAGCTTGAGCGATGCCTTGCTCATAGGACGTAACCGCTTCTCCCACGTGTAGCGCTAGAGCTGCATTGAAAGCAACCACATCTCGCTGGGCAGGCGTTCCTTTTCCTTGCAGGACGGTTTGCAGAATTTCTGCATTTGTGTTTACGTCGCCACCTTTTAGATCGTCTAACGATGCAGAGACCAATCCAAATTCCTGGGGATCAAGGCTCGTGCGGTGAACCTGCTGATTTGAGAGAACCGCTAGATCGGTCAAATCGCCCAAGCCCGCTTCATCTAATCGCTCTCTGCCGTGAAGCACGATCGCCTGTTTCACACCGAGTTGGTCTAGGGCCCCTGCGATCGCGTCGAGCAAGCTGGCATCAAACACTCCAATCACTTGTCCTGTCGGACGCAGTGGATTGACCAACGGACCCAACAGATTGAAAATAGTTCTTACTTTTAATTGCTGTCTCAATGGCGCAACGGTTTTAAGCGCAGGATGCCAGCCTGGAGCGAAGAGAAACGTAATGCCGACCGCCTCGATCGCGGCTCGAATCTTGTCCGGTGACGCGCTCAAATGAATGCCCAACAATTCTAAAACATCTGCCGACCCGACTCGACTTGATGCCGATCGATTGCCATGTTTTGCCACTCGAACCCCTGCCGCCGCCGCGACAAAGGCAACCGCCGTTGAAATATTAAAGGTTGAAGCGCCATCGCCTCCGGTTCCACAAGTATCGATCAGCGGTGTGGAATGCGGGGTAAAGGAGACGGGGGAAGCCGCTTGAGCATAGATGACTTGTGCCATTCCGGCGAGTTCCGATGCCGATATGCCTTTGGCCTGAATCGCCACTAGAAGTGCGCCCGATAGAGCGGGTGGAATCGCGTCGGTTAGCCAGCCCTGCATCAGAAACGCGGCCTGCTCTAACGATAAAGACTCACGATCGAGCAATTGTTGCAATAATGTAGAAAAACTTAACGAATCTTTTGATTTTGTTAAGTTTCCATACAATGAAGAAGGTTGGATCATAAGCTATGTTGCTACTAGCACATGAGAAGTTGCTTGAGTAAACAATTTACATTACTCTGAAGGCGTAATTACGGTGTTGGAGTAATGCTTTGCGTGTACCAATCAGGACTTCAAGATTTGTAACCACTGACTCAATCTATAGATAAATTTCAGACTCGTAACTAATTACAGTAAGGTGTGGTGGCGAACAGCACAACACGTGTTTTAGGCAGTATGTATGTTGTTATATCTAGTACACCTTTGAGTCGGCCGCTCTACTGTGGTGTGAACTTATGTTATACGGCAAAGGGAACGGTTAGCTGTGCGAAACGTGGACCCGTTAAATGATTCTTTAAAACTGATTGTGCAACCCAGCGATGGGGAAGCCCATCTTGCCCTCTACCAATTGGGCTTTCAAGAAGTTCTGATGGTTCCTCAACTGCTCTATTGCACGGTTGAAGAAACTACCGTTCCAGAACTATTTCTAAAGATAATTCAGTATTTGCCAGACGATGGGCAATGTCATTCTCGATTTATTTTGACGCGATCACCGCTTAATTCTAAAGCGTTTTTGATTGAGTTCCTCAATGCTCAATCCCTACGAGACTTAACCTTATTAATCAAACACGCTTGGTTTCTACAAGTCTTAACCCAGCAGGGCTTATTTTTTACTTTCCAGCCGATTGTCGATCTTGCATCAGAACGAATCGTAGCGCATGAGTGTTTAGCACGGGCGCAGGGAGCGCGAGGCGAAGAAGTTACGGGTCAGCAACTGATTGAGGCGGCATTGCAGATGAATATGACCCAAGAGTTTGACAACGTGGCTCGAACGGCTTGCTTGGATGCGTTAGGCAAAGTATGTCAGCCGCTTAGTGAATCTGAGCCTCGCCCCACCTTTTTCATCAACGTTTTACCTAACGCGATCGCGCAAGATCCCAATTCTCTTAAGGAAAACTGTCAGCAAGTCCTTGATCTAGGATTGCGCCCTGAGCAAATTGTGTTTGAACTGACCGAAGTAGAAGCCCTTGGAGATCATCCCGATCTGCCACAACTGATTCAGCAAGTTCGAGACATGGGTTTTGGACTGGCGTTAGATGATTTAGCAAGTAACGTTGCGATCGATCACTACTGCACTCAGTTTCGCCCGGATGTGATTAAGCTTGATCGCCGGTTGGTGCATCAGTGCAGTCGCTACGAGCTTAAACAGGTGATGGTTCGGAGTTTGCTACATTTTGCTCATGAGTTAGGAATTTTAGTGCTGGCAGAAGGCTTGGAATTGCCCGAAGATATTCAGTTTTGCCAAGAGATCGGAGTAGATTTAGGTCAAGGGTTTGGATTGGGAATGCCTAAGCTCGCGCCGTGGGAAAAGTCAGCCTTGATAGAACGAATTGCCTGTTGAGAAAAGTAGCAGCAGATTTGGTAGCAGATGAAAAAGAGGAATCATCCACTACATCTACCAAATCTACTGCTAACGATTAAATGTCTTTCTTCACCGTTCTACATCACAATTCGGCTCGCTCAATTTTCGATGAAAATAGAGACTGCCAACCCGCTTTTCGCGCATCCGTCGGTTCGGGCGATTTGTTCCAAAGCGTTTCATAGAAAAAGAACGACATGCCCGAGTAGCCGCGATCGCGCACAGCTTGCACTTGTCGCTGGAGTTCGTCAATGGATCGAGGGTTGCCGGATAAGCCGCTGAGAATGCCGATCGCGGTGGGAATGCGATCGCGGGCTTGTTTCAGTTCCGGATGCGTTGCAGGCTCGATACGATCGACAAATTTTTGCCCTTGAAAATAAATTTGTGGAATTAGCTCTTCGATCAGTCCATCCTGCTGCCATTTATGCCAATCCACCAGTGCACGTTCATAAGCATAGGGCAGATCTAAGGGAGACAACCCAATGATCACGCTATTTTTGCGGGCTTTAACCGCTTGAAAAACTTGCTTCAAGACTTGTTCGATTTTGTTTGATCGCCAACGTAACCATTCTGCCCACTGCGGATCTTTTGCCAAAAATTCTGGGCACGAATCTTTCATGCCTGCGCGATCGCAGCGAGCTTTATCGTATCTTGGCGGCGACTTTCCGTTGTGTTCCTGCTGATAAAGCTTCACTGTGTAATCGTCATAGCCAAACTCCACAGGCAAGCCAAAATGATCATCGAATTGGATACCATCCACGTCATAGTTGGTCACAACTTCCGTGACTAAATCCACCATAAACTTTTGGACTTCCGGCTTCAATGGGTTAAACCAGATTGGAATTTGACGACCGTCTAATCCTCGGGGATCACCGTCTACTGAGCCATCCTGCTTCGTTGTCCACCAATCTTTGTGCTTTTGAGCGAGTTCAGAATCTTTGGGAGCAAAAAAGCCAAACTCAAACCACGGGATCACCGCTAGTCCCTTTTGATGTCCTTCGGTGATAATTTGCTTTAGCATGTCTCGCGATCGTAGTCCTGCCGCAATCTCTCTCGGGTCAACGTCAAACCCCAGATCTCGCTTCATAATTTGGCTCGGATAAAGCGTGTAGCCCCAATTCCAGACAGCAGGGTAGAGCGTATTGAAATTTAAGCGAGACAGTTCAGTGACAGCATTGCTGAGCTTAGTAGCATCGAATAAAACATCGCTGTCAATATTAGTGAGCCAAACGCCGCGAATCTCACGTTTTGCAACCGTGGAGGGAAGGTATTTTGAAGAGACTAATCCAGCGGTTTCTGGTAGAGCACGACATACCAGCGCAGCGACTTCTCCACGACTAGCGGGTTTGGTCGGTTCCAATCGTTGGGCATTGGGATAATTGACTACTAATCCTTTTTGCGTGGCCGCTGCGATCGCTCCCGCTGCATAGTTCGGGATCGTCCCCGCATCGCTATACGTTTTGAATAGATCCACGGACTGCGACGGTGCCGCCTTTAAACCACTGGCTAAAGCGGTCAGAGCTTGCGCGCGAATGATTTTGAGATCGGGTTGAAACGTTTGATCCCCAAATCCCGAGAAGAAGTTGGCGCGGTAAGCCTTTTGAATGGCATCGGCTGCCCAATAGTTTAAAGGGACATCTTTAAAAGTGATCGCTGGACGGGAAGGTGAACTGACGATCGCCGGAAATGCCTTGACTGCGATCGCGGCGAACTGAGATCGGGTCACTGTTTCATCCGGGCGGAACCGTCCATCTGGAAATCCACCAATGATTCCTCTTTGGGCCAAAGCTGCGATACAAGGTTGCGCCCAGTGAGTTTGAATGTCCGTAAACTGAACTTGGGCCGTAGTCGATTTGACAGAAAAAACGCTAATTACGGTGACTACAAAAATAAAAACCAAGCCCGTGTGTCTTACAGAGTCTAGCCTGACTATCTGCCGCACAAACGCTTCAAACACTCGAAAAAGCTGTCGAAAAAGCTGCATCGTGAACCACCCCAACGGTGAAGTTATCCCTGAAACTACTGAATACTCTCTCACCGAAACGAGAATCAGAGATAATTTGTTACACAACTCTTAAATCAAATCGCAGCTAGAAAACTCGTGATGATCACCTACTTGCCTCCGCTAACTTTGGCCTTGTAGCCCAACCCAACTAAACTTTGTAACAGCTTTTGAGCGTGGTCGCCCTGAATCTCGATCGTGGTCTCCTTCGCGGTGCCACCTGTGCCGCACTGCGCTTTTAGCGTCTTCGCCAAATTGGTCAGCGTCTCTGGCTTATGCTGAAATCCTGTGATCACCGTCACCGTTTTCCCGCCTCGCCCTTTGCGCGACACTTGAATTCTCACCTCCTGCTGAGGCGGCGGCAAATCTGGTACAGCCCGTTCTGTGGCCGGTGAGTCCCCAAACTCAGACCAAACTTTTCGTTCTGACGGTTTTGATTGCTTAGCCATGAATTAAGAACTAGATTAGGAACTGGGACAAACTGCGATCGCAATCTCAACTGAATCTTAAGGCAGGGTCAGTCAGCGAAGCGAGAGTGATAAGATTTTCATCATAGCGAGTAGTGTCCTTTAACCTCTAGTGTCATTTAGCCTGTTTAGGCCGTGTTGTAGAAAGACCGTGTTATAGAAGTTACTGCGCTCCTCTAGACGTTGCTCTGCACCCCCCTGCAGAGCTTGACGAAAACCCATCGCAACTTTAGCTCAATCTCTTTAAGAAACTCTGGTTTCTGTATTACTCGTGCAGACACAAAAGCCGAACAAAATCGAATTTAACACTGATTATCCTTGTCCCTGTCGGCGGCGAGGACGCTTGACGCCGATTACGTTAACCGAAGCCTTTGGCTGCACTCGCTGTCAGCAAATTTTTGTTGTTGAAGACAACGGTTATGTGATTGAACAGTTGTCTACGACCTATCCTTATAAGCGATCGTGGCGTTGGACAGGACAGCAATGGAACGTCGTTCATCCTGGCTTGGGAGATAGCTATTTGCCCTTAGCATTAGGGATATTACTGGTGCTGCTGAGCATTTGGCTACCCGTAGCCCTCCATTCTCCTTCTGGAGCGCATATAATCTTGTGGGCGATCGTGGCGTTAGTGCTGGCGATCTTGCCTGCGCTTATGGTTTGGTTAGCTTATCGACGGTAGCCCGATGACTGAAGCATCTTTGGAGGGAGCGATTGACCCGTTGGCAGCCTTGCGAGAGGCCTATGCTGTGTCATGGGACGTCACGAATATTAGCGGACTCACCCGCAGCCAGGCCGTTCAAACCATGGCGCATGCTCTGAAGAGCCAACAGAATGAAATTTTAGAGGCGAATACGTTAGACCTGGAAATCAGCCGCGAAATGGCGGTTCCAGAGCTACTGCTGGACTGGCTAAAGCTGACTCCAGAGCGGTTACAGACGGCAATTCAAATTTTAGAGCGTTTGAGCGAGCTACCCGATCCCATCGGTCGGGTAATGACTGGAAATTTTCAGGTTGATCAGTGTCAGACCTACTCGCAGTTAATGCCCTTGGGTGTGATTGCTCTCGTCTATGAGGCGTTTCCCGAACTCGGTGCGATCGCGGCGGGCTTGTGTATCAAAACTGGTAACTGTCTCATTCTCAAGGGTGGTAGTGAAGCGAGCCATTCTAATAGTGTAATTGCTCAAGCCCTGAGGGGCGCGTTGGAAGATTCAGGCATCCCAACCGCAAGTTTGCAGCTTCTACCCGCTGAACAAGGCACTTCGATTCGAGAATTGGTCACTCAAGATCGCTACTTGAACTTGGTGATTCCCTATGGCAGACCTGGTTTAGTCCAGCAGGTGGTTCGTCAAGCGACCGCTCCAGTTCTGCGATCGACGATGGGGAATTGCTACCTATACTGGTCGTCATCGGGCAGTTTGGACATGGCGCGATGGATGATTCTAGACAGCCACCAGAGTGAGCCTGACCCGGTGAATGCGATCGAGAAAGTCTTAATTCACCGGCAGCAAAATCCGTCGTCGGTGACGATGTTATGGAATAGTTTGAGAGAAAAGGGGTTTCAGCTTCGCGGCGATGCAGAACTTGTCGAGGAATTTCCAGACTTAATCTTGGCTGAAGAATCAGAGTGGTCGCAAGCGTATCTCGATCGCGTGATTAGCTTTAAGGCGATGGATGGAATGGGAGAGGCGATCGATTGGATTAATCAGCACAGTAGCGGTCATGCCGATTGCCTCGTCACAGAGTCTTACCAAGAAAGTCGGCGGTTTGCGCTGGGAGTCTACAGTGCTTCGACCTACATTAATGCGTCGCCCCGGTTCTATCGCAACCCGAAGCGAGGGGATGCTATTTTTCTCGGCATGTCAAATCAGAAAGGACATCGCAGAGGATTGATCGGGTTAGAGACCTTCACCACCATGAAGCACATTATTCAAGGCATGGGGCAGGGGTAGATCAGGAGGAATAAGGTGCGACATGCAATCGCGATCGCAACCGAAAAAAATTGGGTCACAGCATCGCCGCAACCCAACTCGATTAAACCGTTAAGAACATGTCATTCGTTACGATGACGTTTCCGTGTTCTCAACTAACTTCACCTTGGTTGCTAAGCCTAGTGCCTGCAACAGCCGAATCGTCATCCAGGTCATATCAAATTCCCACCACTTCATGCCGTGACGAGCAGAGTACTGATAAGCGTGGTGATTGTTGTGCCATCCTTCCCCATAGGTTAACAGCGCCACCCACCAGCAATTGGTAGAATTATCGCCTGAGTCATAGGTACGGTAGCCAAATCTGTGCGTTGCACTGTTCACCAACCACGTGCAGTGGTAAACCAGCACCAAACGGGCAAACACGCCCCACACAACGAATGACCAGCCGCCGATTAAGTACAGCACAACTCCAAGCGCTACTTGAATCAGCAAAAAGTAATCATCCAAAAACTTGTAAACCGGGTCGTCTGCAATGTCCTTTGTGAACTTCGGAATTTCTTGAACGGCAGGGACATCGTGAATCATCCAATCCATGTGGCTCCACCAGAATCCCTTCTTAGAATCATGGTGATCGACATCTTCATCGGAGTGTAAGTGGTGATGGCGATGTAACCCCACCCACCAGATAGGCCCGCCTTGCACCGCTAGCGTTCCAAAGAACACGAGTAGATACTCTAACCACTTGGGCGTCTGGAAACTGCGGTGAGTCACCATTCTGTGCCAGCCCAGAGTAATTCCCAGTCCGCCTGTCACCCAGTACAGAACTGCCGCTAAGCCAACGGCTGACCAACTGAAATTGCTGGGTAGCAGCGCAAACAGCGCGCCTACATGAACCGCCACCATAAAAAGGAAGGTAGCCCAATCAAAACTAAGCTGAGTTTTTTGAGTTGCAACAGTCATGAAAAAGTCTCGAACGATAGTGTCCTAGTTGGTGCGACCTCTGCCCAGTAGTTAAAGACGAGCGGACGGGGAGAGTACTATAATAATTCTCCTTGTCCGGTTGCTCCTAAAGTTCAACGCTGTCTCAATTCATTGATCGCGCTGGACAGGATTCCAAACGGGGCAAAATGGTTCGCAATCTCTACTGTAAACGTTTTTTAACGTTTGTGAATAATTAAAAGAGGCAGGATGGACGGCTCAACGCTAGTACAACAAGCAGAACACTCGCTCTCCGAAACGTTCTCAACTATTGATGCTCAAGTCAAGAAAAACCTCCGTCGAGTGATGAGTGCTTACCGCAACCATCGGGTTGGAGTACACCATTTTGCAGGGGTTACAGGCTACGGGCACGATGATCTGGGGCGAGAAGTATTGGATCGTGTCTTCGCCGAAATTGTTGGTGCAGAAGCCGCGATCGTTCGGGTACAGTTTGTGTCGGGGACTCACGCGATCGCGGCGGCGCTCTATGGGGTTTTGCGCCCTGGCGATGAGCTACTTTCCGTTGCTGGTGCGCCTTACGATACCCTTGAAGAGGTGATTGGTATCCGGGGTAAGGCTCAAGGCTCCTTAAAGGACTTCGGAATTTCTTATCGACAGTTAGAACTCACGTCAGAAGGAGCTATCGATTGGCAAGCGTTAAGGTCTGCAATCCAGCCCCACACTTGCATGGTGACGATCCAGCGATCGTGCGGCTACTCTTGGAGACCAAGCCTATCGATTGAGGACATCGAAAAGATTGTGTTCTATGTCAAACAGCAAAATCCGAACACGGTTTGCTTTGTAGATAACTGCTACGGCGAGTTTGTGGATGAGCGGGAACCGACTGCTGTCGGAGCCGATTTGATGGCAGGGTCGCTGATCAAAAATCCGGGAGGCACGATCGTAGCAGCAGGAGGATACATTGCAGGTCGCGCCGATTTGGTTGAACTGGCCGCGTGTCGATTAACGGCTCCTGGAGTGGGTAGTTCTGGCGGAGCAACGTTTGATCAAAATCGCTTGTTGTTTCAGGGCTTGTTTCTTGCACCGCAAATGGTGGGGGAAGCAAAAAAAGGCAATCATTTGACAGCGTATGTTTTTGACCAGTTAGGCTATCCGGTGAATCCGGCTCCCTTGGCGGCGCGTCGGGATGTGATTCAAGCCATAAAACTAGGATCGCCCGAAAAAGTGATTGCATTCTGCCGCGCCATTCAACAGCATTCCCCGATTGGGTCTTACCTAGACCCAGTTCCATCAGGAATGCCAGGGTATGAAAGCGAGTTGGTGATGGCAGGCGGCACGTTTATTGATGGCAGCACATCAGAATTTTCGGCAGATGGCCCCTTGCGAGAACCCTACACTATGTTTTGTCAGGGAGGAACGCATTGGACACATGTTGCGATCGCGCTCGAAGCTGCCATCAACGCGGTTGGTGCTGCCTAATCGTGATGCACGAACTCCAGTTCTTCATCTTCCCAGCAAGGTTCGGGGGTTAGCTTTGCTAGAGCGAGATCGAGATCGGCTTCAACTTCCGACATCTCGTATCGGTCAAACAAAAACGTAAGCGCTGAAAGATCGTCATCTCCGATCGCAGGAAGCGAGTCTGGGTGAGTCACTCGACCTGATACCGAGAAGCGATCGTTTTTTATAGGCTGTTCGTCTCGATCAGCATTAAAACGCGAGGAAGGTTCTCTTGTATCAAGATCACGCTCAACCTCATGACGGTGATGAGAGGTCGCGTCGGTTTCTAAGGGCACAGATGGAGATCGATTTGCGAGAGATGCATTCTCGCTAGAGGAGGCGTCTAGCATGAACTGGTTGCTCCGTAAAATTAGCTGGGGAACTGATAACCCAAGGTCAAACAGAAAGGAATGATCTGAACACACTCTATCTCTAGCTACCGTAAAACCCCTGAGGTAGCGAGGTCAATAAAATCTCTAATTATTTAAGTATTAGATGCCAGACGATGGGGTTGGTGCTATTTATAACGCTCAAACGACTGACGTGATGAATTCCCTCGTTACGGAGAGTTGTCAAATCGCGATAGAGTAAAGTTCAAAGGCTAGGTTCAAGTCAATATGAATGGCGAAGAGACAATTAAGCTCGACCAATTTCTTAAATTAGTTGGCATTGCTCAGACTGGAGGACAGGCAAAGTTTCTGATTCAAGACGGAGAAGTGCGGGTAAATGGCAAAATTGAAACCCAACGCGGACGAAAATTAGGCAACGGCGACCAGGTGACAACGCTGGGAGAAACTTTTGAGGTAAATTTGTAGCCAATCTTTTAAGCTTGAGATGGGCATTCAGGTTTAGGGATTTCGATGATGTATTTAACGTGGTTAGATAATAATTCTTGGCTAATCGAGCTGGCGGGGAAGCGAATATTGCTTGATCCGTGGCTAGTTGGTGATTTGATATTTGCTAATCTAACCTGGCTGTTTCGCGGCTCACGATCGCGCGATCGCGCTATTCCAGAAGACATCGATCTGATTCTATTGTCTCAAGGTATTGAAGATCACGCTCATCCCGAAACGTTGAAACAGTTAGATAAGTCAATTCCCGTAGTAGCGTCGCCCAGTGCCGCTAAAGTCGCTTCATCCCTCGGATTTGATCAGGTCATTGCCCTTGCTCACGGCGAAACCTTCACCCTAGCAGACCAGGTTCAAATCTTAGCAACCGTCGGTGCTCTAGTCGGTCCGACGACGAAAGAGAATGGTTATCTATTTACAGCACTGGACACGGGAATGAAGCTTTATTATGAGCCTCACGGATTCCATGACTCTAGGCTAAAGAAATTTGCACCAATTGATGTCGTGATCACGCCTCAAATCGATCTAGCATTGCCAATAGTTGGTTCTATCATCAAAGGCAATCAGAACGGACTGAAACTCGCGCAAGCTGTTCACCCTCAAGTGATGATCCCAACTGCTGCCGGAGGCGATATCACGTTCGCGGGAGTGTTAGTGTCAATGCTAAACACGATTGGCTCACCGAACGAATTTCGAGAGAAATTAGCGCAACATCACCCAACGACACAAGTAGTAGAACCCAAACCTGGCGTTTCCTACGAAGTTGCGATCGGCACCAATCGTACCGAACTCTCTGTCAAACCTGCCGCCCTGAGTACTTGAGGCCGTGTAGTTATTCTCATCCCTATTGTTGACCCCCTCTCTTCAGCTATGACTCTTCCAAAACTCTCCCCCTCAGAGTTAGAGGCTCACCTCGCGCAACTTGACGGTTGGACGGTGAAAGACGGCAAATTGCACAAAGAATTCAAATTCGCTTCATTTGTTGAAGCGTTTGGGTTTATGTCTAGTCTGGCCTTGGTGTCAGAATCGATGGGGCATCATCCCGAATGGTTCAATGTTTACAACCGCCTCACCATCGATCTCACCACTCATGATTCAGGTGGAATCACTGACAATGATGTGCATTGGGCGCAAAAAGCCAACCAATTATCTACGTAACACTGAAATTCGTTAAAAACTTGCCCGAACTTTTCAAACCCATCCTGAAGGCCGAACAATCTAGCGAAAAAAGAACGTAAAGAGAATTCGGATTCTGTATTTCCTCGCAACCGAGCCTAACCACGGTTGCCGGAGTACGGGAGATCGGCGTTGAGTAGATTATATTTTTTGAGGATGGGGAGATGTTGGCACAAGATACCGCCTTCTGTTTTGGAGTTCCAAGCAATACCGATACAGCCGAACTGCCAATAGAAGGATTTAAGCAACTGCTGAGTCAAGTTGAAGCGGAGCTATACCAGAGTGATGTTTTTCGAGGCGCGATGGCGCGGTTAGAAGAAGCCCAAAATGAAGCGGCCAGCGTTCAATTTTTGTTAAAAAGCGTAGGACGGGAAGCAATTCGCTTAGCCTTGCGGCAAGTGGTTCAGCAGCCAGACACAGTAGAAGCACCTTTAGCAGAGGTCAAGCCTCAAGCACCAGTGCAGGTTCAGAAACCTAGAATTGAGTCTTCAGATGACTCTGATCCTGATCTGCTCAACCTTGTTCCAGGCTGGCGCAAACGAGCTAATCCATCTCATCGAATTGATCTCGAAGAACAGCAACGGCAAGTCGGATTAAATCATTTAGGCGATCGAATTCGTACTGCACGAGAAGCACAACTGATGTCACTGGAAGAATTGCGTAGCAAGACGCTTGTGCCATTGCACCAACTCCAAGCGATCGAGTCAGGGCACGGCGCTCATTTGCCGGAAGACATTTATCTGCGTGGTTTCATTCGTCGCATCGCAAAAGCTCTGAATCTCAACCCTGAGCAATTATTAGATACTGTGCCTACTCCCGATCCGGTAAAAGCAATCTTGCCGTCTTGGTATCATCCTCAAACCAAGTCTTCTCCCATTAGTTTCGGTCATCTTGCTCTCCGTCCAGCACATCTTTATGTAGGGTATGCTGCCCTGCTAGCGGGGGGTGTAGCATGGCTTTCTCATCAGCCTGCTCCCGCTCCTCTGCCTAACGCGATCGATTTAAATTCGCCGCGGGTGACGACTCCAAATGCTAAATCTCAGAGTAACCAATCCCGCTCTGCAAATGTGACCCTCAATGTCGCACCTCCAGAAACTTTGAGATAACTCAGAGCCAGGTCTTGAGGACGTTACGGGGTATCGTTCTCAAGGCAAACTCCAATTCTGGTCAGTAACATATCATTGCAAACCTTTTCGTTAGATTACCAAATGCTACTTCAAATTCTATTTTGTGTTTGGATGGAAACACGTCTACGGCGACTCAAAGGTAGTCATCGTTTCCTTCAAAACAGCGTTTTAGGTAGTCATCTTCCAAAACGTCGTTTTAGGCAGATATCGCAATGGTTTGCGGCTTGATCTAAACCCCGGTAGCGCTAAATTTACAACAGACTCACCATCACAAAAACGCATCAAAAGATGAATCGCTAAGCCGCAATATAGACATAACATGAAGGTGAATCTCAATTCGTGTCCATTCCACTTACAAGGACAGAATATGAAGGCACTGTTACTCTACCCCTGCTTTCCTCAAACGTTTTGGTCTTACGATCGCTTCATGGAAATGGCAAATCTCAAGGCGTCCATTCCGCCCTTGGGAATCATCACCGTTGCGGCATTGTTGCCCGAAGAGTGGGAGATTCGCTTTTATGATCGCAATGTCAGCCCTGAAACCGATGCGGATTGGGATTGGTGTGACCTTGTGATTCTTTCAGCGATGTTAGCGCAAAAAGCAGATTTTCATCATCTGATCCAGAAAGCGGTGCAGGAGGGCAAGAAAGTTGCGGTGGGCGGACCCTATCCTACCTCCGTTCCACAAGACGCGATCGCATCGGGCGCACATTACTTAATCTTGGATGAAGGCGAAATCACTGTACCGATGTTTTTGGAAACAATCGAGCAGGAGTCCCACTCTAAAGACGCATCGCCCTCACCTAGAGTGTTTCGAGCCAGCGAGAAACCTGATGTAACACTCAGCCCGATGCCTCGCTTTGACTTGCTCAAGATGGATGAATACCTGATGATGGCGATTCAGTTTTCGCGCGGCTGCCCGTTTAACTGTGAATTCTGCGACATCATCACGCTTTATGGACGCAAGCCCCGCACGAAGAACCCAGATCAGGCATTAGCGGAGCTACAAACTCTTTATGATTTGAGTTGGCGCGGCTCTGTGTTCATCGTCGATGATAACTTTATTGGCAATCAGCGCAATGTCAAACGATTCTTGCGGGAGCTGATCCCCTGGATGAGATCGCACAACTACCCGTTCACGTTTCTCACCGAAGCCTCTGTTAATCTAGCTGAAGATGCTGAGATGCTGGATCTAATGACACAGGCAGGATTCTATGGCGTTTTTCTGGGCATTGAAACACCCGACCAAGACAGTTTGGAAGTGACCCACAAATATCAGAACACGCGTCACTCTCTCACGGAGGCATGTAACACCATCACCAAAGCAGGACTGCTAATTTATGCTGGGTTTATTATTGGGTTTGACGGTGAGCGAGACGGCGCAGGCGATCGCATTCAAGCCTTTGTTGAAGAGACAAGCATTCCGCAGCCAATGTTAGGGGTGTTGCAAGCCTTGCCCAATACGGCCTTGTGGACTCGTCTAGATCAGGAACAACGTCTCTTTCAAACGAGCCACGGAGCGCTGGAAGTTGGGGATCAAAATACACTCATGAACTTTACCCCGACCCGTCCCCTCGGTGATATTGCCAAGGAATATCTCACCGCACTTTGGACGATGTACGAACCTACCAATTATCTGAAACGCTGTTTTCAGCATTGCCTAGAAATCACCCCGAATCCTAGACTCCAGCAAACTATGCACTTTCCACCCGGTAAAGGACTGAGGCTAATGAGCCAATTGCTTTGGTTGCAAGGCATTCGTCGCCCTGGCATTCGGATGCAGTTTTGGCGACAGTTGTGGGTGATTTTGACTCAAAAACCGCAATTTTTGAATGTGTACCTTGGCTTATGCGCAACAGGTGAACATTTTTTGGAGTACCGAGCGATCGCACGAGAGCGAATTTCGCAGCAACTCGGCTACGACCCGCTAAGTTCTGACGCGATCGCGTCAGAGCCTTCTAGTCTTGTTCATGTTTAGCAAGCCTGTCTCATTGCTAAGCATCATCTGTAAATAAGCATCATCCGTAAAGTTGCCCTCAACTCTTCTCTTCTCTTTCGGGAGAAGGGAGCAGCGTTCCCCTCCCTATGAAAAGGGTTAAGGCGAGGGCAAATCCTGGTCTTAACTTAATCCACAGTCCTTATCGGTACGATCGCGTCAACACATCGAGTTGCGTCCATTCGTCATCGCTCATCGCCCAGCCCATCGCCCCCGCATTTTGCCGCGCCTGCTTTGCATTTTTAGCCCCCGGAAGCGGAATCACATTCCCTTGAGCAATCAGCCAATTTAGCGCAACTTGGGCAGGCGTGCGATCGTGGGTTTCGCCAATCTGCTGCAATTTCTGTACGATTGGTGCGAGCCGCTCTAACCCGTGTTGGCTAAATTTCGGGTCAAGCTTGCGAGCGCCTGTGACTTGGTTGGCATTGTCCGGCGTGTATTTTCCGGTCAACAGCCCTTGTGCCAACGGACTATAGGCCAAGATTGTGACGTTCAACTCGCGGGCAGTCTCTAAGATTCCGTTGGTCTCGATTTCGCGATTGATTAAGGCATAGCGCACTTGATTCACGGCCAGAGGAACACCCTTTGCGGCAAGGTAGCCCTGAGCTTCGCGCATCTGACTTGCAGAATAATTGCTGACGCCGATCGCACCAATTCTACCGCGTTTCACTTCGTCTGTTAACGCGTCCATCAAGGTTTTCTTGCCCATGAAGAAATCGAACGGCATGTGAACTTGGTAGAGCGCGATGTGATCGACTTGTAAGCGGCTGAGGCTGCTTGTAATAGCGTCATGCACCGATTGCGCTGAGAATCGCCACGGCAACGGCATGTATTTGGTGGCAATGGAAACAGGTTGCCCAGTCTGTTTCATAAACTGACCCAAAAACTGTTCCGATTTGCCAAAGCCATAAATTTCTGCTGTATCGAAGAAATTGACTCCGGCCGCGATCGCGGCTTCAAAGGCTTCTCGCAGTTGTGGTTCACTATATTCTTTACCGTAGTTCCAAAATAATGAATCGCCCCAA
The DNA here is from genome assembly GCA_019359275.1 of Myxacorys chilensis ATA2-1-KO14. Classification (GTDB taxonomy): domain Bacteria; phylum Cyanobacteriota; class Cyanobacteriia; order Leptolyngbyales; family Leptolyngbyaceae; genus Myxacorys; species Myxacorys chilensis. The sequence goes on from JAHHHP010000069.1 coordinate 20,403, forward strand.
GCCCAAGTACCAACGGCAATTGGGGGCACGACGACATCCGTTGTGCCTAAGGTGAGCGTTTGAGTTGTGGTTTCCATAGAATCCTTTGTAAAACTTCCTTTACACATTCTCTTTACATAGTGTAACAATCGCTCCTAAAGAACTCACTATCGCAAGGCTGAAGCTATGCTTTTGTTGAGCCGACGCAAACAATGCCTCTTCAACCTGATAGCTTAGAGAATGCACAATTAAGACTCGTCTAGAATCATTTTTAGAAGGCTTTGATCGCCATGGAAACCAATAATTTTTCAGATTCATCCCTAGGCGGGAACAGCGTCAGGCTGCCTCGATTGAGTATCCTCACTATGGTTCGGTTGGGTCTCTTTCAGATGGGACTTGGCATGATGTCGGTGCTGGTGTTTGGCGTACTCAATCGCGTGTTGATTCGAGAATTGGGAGTGCCCGCGACGATCGCCACGGTGATTTTGGCATTAACGCTGTTTGTGGCCCCGGCTCGGATTGTGTTTGGGCAACTCTCTGACTCAAAGCCGCTTTGGGGAATGCACCGGACGAACTATGTTTTGATCGGAGCCGCGAGTTTGGCAATTTTGGCTTATCTCACGGTTCAGGTGATGTGGCAAGCGGGAGCGAGTTTGCAAGCAACGGGCTGGACGACTCAAACCTATAGTTGGTTAGGCTTTCTCGCGCTGATGTTCGGGCTATACGGAATTGCCGTGAGTGCTTGCTCTACGCCATTTGCAACGCTGTTGGTGGATGTGACTGAAGAAGATGATCGCTCGAAGATTATCGCGATCGATTGGTCGATGCTAATTGGCGGAACCATTATTGGAGCGATTATTATTGGCGTTTTGCTGAAAAAGCTTTCGATTGATGCCTCGATCGAAGCGATTCAGGCGGCGGTGAATCGATTGTTTATCATTGTGCCGCTAATCGTCTTGGGTCTGGCGTGGATCGCCACCTGGGGCGTTGAGCGCAAGTATTCACGGTTTGCCTCGCGATCGGTGATCAATACCGAGGGCAAGCTTTCGCTAGGGCGAGCGTGGCGAATTCTAACCGCTAGTCGCCAAACTCAGCTATTTTTTACGTTTCTAGTCGCTATGACGTTGGGCTTGTTTATGCAAGATCCGGTGTTAGAAACCTATGGCGGCGATGTGTTTAAGATGCCGATTGGTGCAACCGCCAGCCTCAATGCATTCTGGGGAACTGGAACAGTCGTTGGAATTATGATTGCAGGCTTTCTGATGAGTCCACGAATCGGCAAACGCCGAACGGCAAAGTGGGGCTGTTTATTAACTGCCGCCTCTCTGATTTGGGTGATTCTCGCAGGATTTACGGCGAATCCTAAAGCGTTGCAGGTAGCGCTTTTGATTTTTGGTTTAGCCTCTGGTGTAACCACCACTGGAGCGCTGACGCTAATGCTCGACTTCACGGCGGCAGAAACGGCAGGGACATTTATCGGCGCGTGGGGATTATCTCAAGCGTTGGCGAAAGGATTGTCTACTGTGATCGGTGGAGCCGCGCTTGATATAGGTAAACGGCTGACGCCTAATCTTGTCATTGCGTATGGATTAGTGTTTACGTTGCAGGCATGCTGTATGTTTTTAGCGGTTTGGTTGCTTGGTCGAGTCAGCGTGCAAGAGTTTCGCGCGAATGCAAAAGATGCGATCGCGGCAGTCATCCAAAACGATGCTGACTAGGACAGACTGAAATTTTACCGAACGAGTCATGCCATTTTTGCGTCTGCGTCGCCTTCTAATCACGCCGATTGATCAGACCTCCCGCCACAACACGTCTATCGCGATTAGCGCCACAGGCACAAACTCCAAAGGACATAGCGCAAAGCGCAACTCCGAAGGAACCGCAGTTTGGCTGGCTCTAAGCTTAGGATTTGCGATCTATTACGGCAGTTTAGGACTCCAGAAAGCATTTAGAGCTGGCTATGTCGTTCAAGACGATGCACGAGAGTATGTGTTTTGGATGCAGCAATTTGTCAATCCAGGCTTATTTCCCCAGGACTTGATTGCCGATTACTTTAAATCGATTACGCCTGGTGGATATGCAGCGATTTATCATCTCATCGCAACTCTCGGCGTTCAGCCGCTTTTATTGAGTAAGCTTCTGCCCATGATATTGGGCGTACTGACAACACTTTATGGATTCGGCGTCTGTTTGCAACTGTTTCCGGTGCCTGCCTCTGGCTTTATGGCAATGGTATTGCTGAATCAGAGTTTGTGGTTTAGAGATGATTTGAGTTCTGCGACTCCAAGATCGTTTGTGTATCCGCTATTTCTGGCGTTTTTATATTATTTGCTGCGTCGTGTTCGGCTGGGTGTGATGATCACGATCGTATTGCAAGCTTTCATTTATCCGCCGTTGGTGTTCATTACGATCGCACTCTTGTTTCTGCGGTTGTGGAACTGGCAGCGTTGGCGACCTCGGCTTCAGCAGGGACAGATTCTATGGTTTGGAGTGGCAGCAGGATTGGGATGTTTGGCCCTCTTGCCCTATGCGTTTTCTTCGTCTGAGTTCGCTCCGCTGGTGACTAAGGCTGAAGCGTTGACGATGCCAGAACTTTACCCAGGCGGACGCCATCCCTATTTTGATAGCAATCTTTGGAGGTTTTGGCTGACCGGACAACATAGCGGCATCTTACCGCCACTGTTGCCGCCTCTGATCTGGGTTGGGCTAGCGTTACCGATCGTGGCGCGATCGCGGCGTTTTCCATTAGTCAAACAGCTTAAAGATGAAGTCGTCATTCTCGCTCAAACGGCGCTAGTCTCTTTGGGGCTGTTTTTAGCGGCTCATGCCTTGCTGCTGAGGCTATTTTTTCCAACTCGATACACGACTCATACGTGGCGCATTGTTTTAGCGATCGCATCGGGTATTGTGCTGACTATCTTGCTAGACGCGATGCTGCTCGCGTGTGCAGAACTTACGAGGTCTGATCGCTGGAAATCGGTGGTTTGGAGACTCGCATTGACGATCGCTGTTGGGGCAGTCTTCTTTCTGTTTCCAATGGTGACGCGAGATTTTCCAGCGACAAACTATCGGGTGTCGGGCGAGGCAGCGCTCTACCAGTTCTTACAGCAACAGCCCCAAGATAGTCTGATTGCAACGCTCTCGGATGAGGCCAACAATATTCCAACGTTTGCGCAACGTTCTGTTTTGGTTGGTAAAGAATATGCCCTGCCGTTTCATCTCGGCTTTTATCGCCAAATTCGTCAGCGCAGCATCGAGTTAATTCAGGCTCAGTACAGCCAAGACTTAACCTCTGTGCAGCAAGTGATTCGTAAGTATGGCGTTGATTTTTGGCTGCTCGATCGCGCAGCGTTTATGCCTCAGTATTTGACGGACAAGACATGGCTTCAAAGCTTTCAGCCAGCTTTTGATCAGGCTTTAACAGGCTTACAGCAGGGGAAAGTCCCCGCATTAACGACACGGATCAAAGATTGTTCAGCGTTTGAAAGTGAAAGTGTCGTTGTGCTGAAAGCAGACTGCATTTCCTAATGTCATTTTCATTAAGGCAGTACGGACTTTTAAAGAGGCGGATTTTGCCCGTTAGTTTCGCTCCGCTTGCTTAGCAATTCGACGACCGACCTGTATTTCTTGCTGCAACTGTTCGGCTTCGGCTTCTAAGTCAGCAACAGATTCTTCGAGATTCTCCGCGATCGCGTTGATGTCTTGTCCCAATTGCCGCGCCTGAGTCAACACTTGATCAAACTGTTTAGCCGTGCTGTCAATCTCAGCAAACACTTCGCGGTACTCTTCGGGAGGGTTTTCGAGCCAAGCTTGAAACTCAGAGTCAGAGGGTTTGAGAACGCATAGCGCCTTTTCCCAAGAAGCTTTATGGCGCATATCTAGCGATCGCAGCGCTGCACATTTCGCTTTGAGTTGTTGAGTTGTTTCGACCTCAGCCAACTCAAGCACTTGAGTTTTCAGTTCATGAAGTTTCATGGTTACGGCTCTCATGACTGTTCTGTTTAAGAAATTGTTGAACCTCTTCTAGTTTGGCAAGCAGCAATTGGTTTTCGTGCTGAAGACGCTGATTATCTTGAGCGAGGTTCGTGAGTTGCCGTTGACATTCTGTAAGAGCGGCTCTTGCTTCGTCGAGTTTCTGTTTATTTCGTTTGGCATGAGAGACTTGTCCTCCCAAACGTTGATTGTTTCGAGCGAGTTCTTCTCTTCTCTTTTTTTCGCTCTCGTACTGTTTTCTAAGTGATTCAAGCTCTTGGAGCAATTCCGCATAAGCTTTATTGGTTTCAGCTTCGGCTCTGAGGGCTTCATTTTCAGTCTCCAGCCCAACGATGCGATTTTGTAGCTTGGCAAGTTCTTGATCTTTGCCGAATAATCTTTCCTGCAAAATGCGAAGGAGTTGTAGAAGACGAGTCTGCTTTTGCTCTAAGTCTTGATAAGCTTTCTCTTGCTGGTCTGTCTTTTGCCGCAAGACTCCGGCTCGGTACTGCAACACTCTCGCCGTACATTGATACTTGATTACGGCAATGACTTTGCTTTTTTCTTCTTCATCGAGTAACAGCACTTCACGAAGATGACGCAATTCATCGTAATTCGTACAGTCGTGCCGCAAGTTTTGAGTCGGCACATGCTGCGGATCACCAATGAGGTCAAAGTTTTTAAGCCGCACTTGAGCGTGCCAGTAGTCGAAGAGTTCTTTGGAATCGTTCATGGTTGATCCGCACTATGCTGGTTAAGCTGCTTTGGGTAGTCTAGCGATCGCAGGGGTTTAATTTGTTACATCAGTAGCAACTGTAAGCATTCCTGACAAAAGCTAGAGAAATCAAGACGTGTATTAACAGTTCTGATTCGATGCACTGCCGTTTCACCAGCAATTCTCTTGAAGCTCGGTTGATTCAAGTTTGTTCAGGAGAGCAAGGAAACGATCGTCGTTTGTTGAGACGGGTTTTTCCTACTTAGCTCGAACTTCGCTTCAGAGCAGATTGCCATGCAAAGAATTGAATCCAAGATTCATTTTATACTTGCTCTTCTCTACCGTTGGACTCGAAAGTGGCTGTAATGTTCCTGCCTTTTGCCTGCCGGGAATTCTACACTAACCCCCTCAACGCATCTCATAATCCATGATTAAAAGATTTACCCATGCCTTACACAGACATCAACACCACGCTGAGCGACGCTGATCGTCAAGCCATTAAGCAAGCGATCTTACTCATTCAACAAAAGCTGCCCTTCCTCGTCACCCTCAGCGCTGACGAACGCCAACGTCTCTACAAAATGGGCGACAAACGCCTCGCCTTTGTGCAAAACAGTCTCTCAGCGGCTCAAAGCAATCCCAACATTCTTCCTGCTAGTTTTGACCTGCAAGGGTTTTCTAACGACTATCAACTCGCTACCGACCTCAGCGAACTCCTCATGCTGCTCACTCAACTGACTGAGCAAGTCGATGACACTCTTCTAGCCGTCGGCAGCGAAGCGATGAGCAGCAGCTTAACGGTCTATGACTACATCAAGACAGCCGCCAAGAAGACCCCTGGTTTGAAAACCATTGCAGACCAACTCGGCAACTTATTCAAAGCCCTTCGGAGTAAGCCTGCTAAATCTGCGCCTGCACCTGCTCTTTCGCCAAACTAGCGCGGCTATAGATTGAGGTTCAGCAATAATGCTTAAACATTCAGCGTTGAACCTCAGACATTCACGCTTGAACCTCAGACATTCACGCTTGAAGCTTAAACATTCAACGCTGAAGCTCAAACATTCAACGTTGAAGCTCAGACATTCAACGCTGAAGCTCAGACATTCAACGTTGAAGCTTAAACCTTCGCGCTTGAAGCTCAAACATTCAACGCTGATGGTTAGACATTCAACGCTGAAGCTCAAACATTCGCGTTTAACCCTTCAACCTTTGTCTTTGAAAGTTTACCTTGCTCAACTGACCCACAAAAATCCACGCTCGAAAGTTGAATCTCGATCAACCTAGAGCAATCCTTCACATTCAATCCTCCATAAACCGACCAGGCTCGATAAACTATGATTATTGATGTCAGAACCTCAAGCCGCTATTCCTGACCACGAGCGTTGCAGAGGTTCATCATCGCTTACCCCCCATCCTTCATCCCCTTCATGCCCGATTTTTGGACGACCGTTAAATCTTTTGCCGAATCCACCACTCAGCGTGTCGGCGCTCAACTCCTTCAAGACTTTGGATCTGCCACCGCTTCCGAAAAAGACGATGGCAGCCTAGTGACCGAATCCGATCAATGGGCAGATGCAGAATTACGGAATGCGATCGCACAAGCCTTTCCCGATCATGGCGTTCTGAGCGAAGAAGTCGAACACATTCTCCCCGACAGCGAATGGTGCTGGATCATCGATCCCATAGACGGCACCACCAACTTTGCTCGCGGCTTGCCCCTTTGGGGAATTTCCTTGGGCTTGCTTTATCGCGGCACGCCCGTCTTTGGCTACGTTTACCTACCGCCGCTTCAACAAGCGTTTCATGGTTTCTGGCCAGGCAAGTCAGACTTAGACATGCCGTCCGGTGCATTTCTCAACAACACGCCGATTCAGGCGAGCCGAGCCGCCCTATCTCACAACGAATTCTTTAACATCTGCGCTCGCAGCGTCAGCATTCTCAAGAATCCGTTTCCTGCCAAAATTCGCATTCTGGGTGTTGCCACCTACAATCTGCTTTCTGTAGGGGCAGGCGTCACACTCGGCAGCGTCGAAGCCACTCCAAAAATTTGGGACATTGCCGCCGTGTGGGTGATTGTGCAAGCGGCGGGGGCAGTTTGGTACTCTTTAGAATCAGAGCCAGTTTTTCCGCTAACGGTCGGCAAAGATTACACGCATCGATCGTATCCTACGCTAGTCGTTAGCTATGCTGACCTCATTCCCGCTTTTGAACCGTTGGTCAAATCCGTCGCTAAGCGAACCTAACTCCGACTGGGCTACCTACGACTAGACCCGACTGAGCTTGAGCATGACCCCGATTCACGGCAATCTCAATCCAGCCGTGACTGCCAACTAGCCCAATCATCTCTCCCGGAGCCGCATCTGCGTAAGTTTGCTGACCGGGATAGCGCTTGAGATTGCACTCAACCGACCAGTTGCGATCGCGAACATGCTGTCCTTTAATCGTTGTAATCAGATTGCCAAAGTGATCGATCGCTTGCACCACGCCCTGCACTCCCGTTGGTGTCGAAAACACCTCTGGAATTGGAAGCTGGACTAGGGTATCGATCGCGATCGCATCTCCCAATTCTCCGAGCGCCACCCCGCTTGCTAAATGAGCGCCCACCGGAGCAAAAATATCCCGCCCATGAAATGTGTTGCTTGGAGTGGGAGTACGCCAATAGTTAGGATTCGTCAACTCCACCGCCGCAATCGCGCTTGTCTGACCCAACACCCCGCTAAACAAACCATTGTCCGCCCCAACTAAAAATCCAGACTCACACTGAATCGCGATGGATCGCCGCGAACTGCCCACTCCGGGATCAACCACCGCTACATGCACTGTTCCTGACGGAAAATAAGGATAGGCGCTCATCAACTGAAATCGCGCCATAGCGATATCTTGAGGCAGAATTTGATGAGTCAGATCGATCACTTGGAGGGTTGGATTGATGGTTGCGATCGCGCCTTTCATAACACCCACATAACTATCGCTTAATCCAAAGTCAGTCAAAAGAGTAAGAATCATATATAGTCTCATTCTCAGCCATTTCGAACAGATTTCATTTCTAAAGTAAGAATAAGGTTAAGTGTAAATTTTGGTAGCTTAAGCTACCGTTTAATCCTGAAATGCTAAAATTAAATCAAGAGCATGCACACCTTTACCTTTAGGAATGTTTACAATGAACAGAAACCGTTTTAATTCCACAGAAGTTGCGAATATCCATCGCGAAAATCTTCAAAAAAATCTTCAGCGCCGTATGGAAGCTGCAAGAGCCAGAGGGGACGAGAACTTGCTAAAAATGCTTGAAGCTGAGGCGAAGTACCTACGATAACTAACTTTTCAAAGTTATGTTATCCGTCTCATACGAACGGCATCCTGCTTTTGTTCACAATCTGTTCACAATCATAGACGCAGTTTTTAGCACTTGCGTCTTTTTTATTGCCTGTTTGGTGCATCCTGTTTAAGAACTCGAACCGATCATCTTCCCTACCTTCCGCTGTTCCCAAATCTTCTACCTTGGGAATTACTGAATGCAGATCTTTACTCCACAACAGTATGCAGTATCCCTTGGAACTCACATTCAAATTCTGGGCATTAGCTCCCCAAATTTCAGTAAAAGATGCTCAAGGCAACGTTGTCTTGTACGTCCGCCAGAAACTATTCAAACTGAAAGAAGCCATTCACGTTTTTTCAGATAGCCAACGTAGCACTCTTGTTTATGAGATCAAAGCCGATCGCATTATTGACTTCTCCGCCTGCTACCACTTTTCAGATGCCAACGGCAAAACCTTAGGTGCAGTCAAACGACGAGGGCTAAAATCTCTCTGGCGCTCTCACTACGAAGTTTTAGACGGCGAAACAATCGTCTTCACCATTCAAGAAGAAAATCCTTGGGTCAAAGTAGTAGATACCCTGTTTGCAGAAGTTCCCGTGGTTGGAATGTTCACTGGGTATTTCTTTAACCCAACCTATCTAGTGAATCGCCCCGATGGCAGAACAGTAATGCGGCTTTCTAAAAAGCCCACGTTCTTATCAAGAGTGTTCTCCATTCAACAGGTCAATCAACTGGGCAATGATGAAGAACCTCAAGTTTTGCTCAGCTTATTGATGATGCTTCTGTTGGAGCGCAACCGTGGCTAAACTGGCGCGGATAAACTCAAGAGTGGGTAGGGGAAACAAAGAGGCAAAACTGTTTATTTCCCCGTTCCAAACTTAATCACAACTTAGGCAGAGTTTTTTGTTGAAAACGAATTTGAGATACTTGCGGAAGAGGCTTCGCCTGCCGAAGTGATTTGTCCATCGGCAAAGCTCCGCGAGTACCAGGCTCTGTTAAGACTTTATCTGTTCGTCCGCTATCAAATCCGCTGCCAATGCGCTAGTCCTGTTAGTCCCAAATAAAGTTTACTAAGAGGACGTTTGAAAAGCTTTGGGAAGGTGAATTATGCTGCCAAACGTTTGAGCATGATACGGATCAGGGCAAGGTAGATAAAGGTCTCTGAGGTTTCGGGTAACAGCTCATAGTCCCGGACTA
>JAHHHP010000007.1 GCA_019359275.1 Myxacorys chilensis ATA2-1-KO14
ACATCCGCTTCACGAAGGGTAATTTGGGAAAGGGCGAGAGTCATGAGTCCTCCCCTGAAACGCTGGTTTTACACTGATTCTAAGCGAAATGCAATTCTAAATTCAACATCTACAACTGTAGTAATTTTTAGTTACAAATCACATTTCAATTCAGTGTTTGGCCGTGTCGCCTTCGTAAAAAAGCCATTATTGACTGGATACTATGATTCAGCGTCGATTTCTAGGTTGGATTGGGTTACTGTTGGCGACTTGCTTGGTGGCTATTGCTTGTAGCAAATCGCCCCAAATGTCGAGTTCTTCGAGTCCGGGTTCTTCGATGGCTAACAATGAGATTGTTGTTGCTTCAGAAGATGATTATCCACCCTTTGACTTCCTGGAAAACGGTCAACACGTTGGCTATAACCAAGATCTGTTAGCGGTTGTTGCTAAAGAGAAAGCGCTCAAGATCAAACAAGAAGTTTTACCATTTCAGGGTATTTTGGCAGGCATTGCTTCCGATAAATATACAGCCAGTAATGCATCGGTTGGAATTACGAAAAAGCGAGCTAACGTGGTTGACTTCACGATGCCAACGACCGAATTAACCAGCTTTTTCGTAGTCCGTAAAGGCGACAACACCCTTAAAGAACTAAAAGATTTTTCAGGAAAAACGATCGCGATTCAGCAAGGCGGAATTACTTCTGCAGTTTATGAAAATTATGCCAAGCCAGAACTGGCTAAACTTGGCGTGAACGTGGCTGGCGTGAAAGAGTACGGTGCGTTTGCTGAGGCGTATCAAGACTTGCTCAATAAGCGGGTTGATATTGTGATCAACAACATCGTTGCACTGAAGCGTTTAGTGAACGAAAAGCCCGATTTATACCAGATTGGCTCACAAATTGGGCCAAAAGTATACGCTGCTTGGGCCGTGAAGAAAGGCAACCAAGCCATGCTGGATGTGCTGAATGATGGACTGGCAAAAGCAAAAGCCGATGGAACCATGAAACAGCTTCAGGAAAAATGGCTCAAGGTCTCGTTTAGCGATTTACCCAATAAAGCAGAAATTCCTCCCGCTTAAATCACTGGTCAGAGCTTTATGGACAATCTGCCGTACTTTCTGGGTGGAGCCGCAATCACGGTTTTCGTTTCCCTGATTGCCTGGGTGCTGGGTCTTCCTTTGAGTTTGATTATTGCGATCGCTCGAATTCAACGCATTCCAATTGTTGATCTTGTCTTCAGCCTCTACGTCAGCTTTGTGCGGAGCTTACCGTCACCCTTGCTGGTGATGCTGCTCTACTTTGGCTTGCCAGTGGTTGGACTTGATCTCAATCCGCTTGTGGCAGGAATCATTGCCATGACGATCAATACCTCTGCGTTTAATAGCGAGATTTGGCGATCGGCGATTCTCAACTTTCCGTCCGACCAACTCGATGCCGCCCGCTCAGTTGGAATGTCACCCAATCAAAGCTTCTGGCGCATTGCATTTCCGCAAATTTGGCAAGCGAACATTTCTAACTTCATCAATGAAGCCACCTTTCTCGTGAAATCGAGTCCTGCTGTGGGAATTATTGGAATTGATGATTTAACCCGCCGTGCTGGAAAAATTGCCGCCAGCAATTACGAGCCTCTACCAACGATCGTATTAGGAATGATGCTGTACGTCGTCGTTCTATTTGCCGTTTCTCTTGCCAGCCGTCAGCTTGAGCGCTATTTCCACGATCGCTATCAATTGGTATGAGCCTACGATTTGACCTCATCTGGGAACAAGCTCCTGCATTTCTGAGCGGATTGTGGAACACCGTCTGGATTTGTGCGATCGGGATTTCGCTATCGCTGATTCTCGGCATTTTATTACTACTGCCATTATTTTCTCACCATAAAGTAGTGCGATTGCCCACCAAACTACTGGTTGAAGCTGCTAGAGCGATTCCATTTTTGATGCTGGCTTACTTGGTTTACTACGGTTTACCTTCGTTGGGGTTAACGCTCGATAGTTGGTCTACTGCGATTTTGACGATCGTGATCTACAACGCTGCCTATGTTGCTGATATTCTGCGATCGGCTTGGGTCAATCTACCGAAGGGGCAAACCGAAGCAGCGCGAGCCTGTGGGTTTACGGGCGTTCAGTTGCTGCGGCGAATTGTTCTGCCGCAAATTCTCATTGCGGCTGCTCCGATTTTGGGAAATCAAGCGATCCAAGTCATTCGAGATTCGTCTTTTCTGGCAATCATCACAGTGCCTGAGCTGACGTTTACCGCAAAGGCTGTTCAAGCTGACTCGTTTGTTCCCTTTGAATCGTTTATTACAGCCGCCCTACTGTATTGGGTGTTATGTTTACTGATTGAGTTTGGCGTTCAGCGACTGGAATGGGTCAGGAACTTTTATGGCAAAGCTTGAGCAACCAATTGATGCTGCACAACCGTTACCTGTCATTCAAGTTGTGGGGCTGAGCAAATGTTTCGGGTCGCATCCCGTCCTGACAGATATTAACTTGGCGATTATGCCCTCGGAGACGGTTTGTTTGCTTGGACCAAGCGGCTCTGGAAAATCGACGCTGCTGCGCTGCATGAATTGGCTAGAACGCCCAAGTAGCGGAGAAGTATGGCTGCACGGAACGCAGATGGGGTATCAGGCGGGGAGAAAGCGTTTAGCTTCAGAAGCAGAACTGGCAAAAATGCGGACTCGAATCGGCATGGTGTTTCAGCAGTTTAATTTGTGGTCGCATCTCACGGTGCTGCAAAACGTGATCGAAGCCCCGATTCATGTGCAAAAGCGTCCGAAAGCTGAAGTGGTTGCCGAAGCCGAACACCTCCTAGCCAAAGTTGGATTGCACAATAAACTACAGGCCTATCCGTCTCAACTATCGGGAGGACAAAAGCAGCGAGTCGCGATCGCGCGAGCCTTAGCGATGAAGTCTGACGTGATTTTGTTGGATGAACCTACCAGTTCTCTCGATCCAGAGCTTGTGGGAGAAGTGTTAGCTGTGATTCAGGATTTAGCGCAAGCAGGAATGACGTTGGTGATTGCGACCCACGAGATGAAATTTGCGGAAGAAGTCGCCAGTCGAGTTATCTTTTTAGATCAAGGTCGGATTGTCGAAAGTAGCGATCCAAAAACGTTCTTTGCACAACCCGAAACGGCGCGAGCGCGCCAATTTCTAGAACGCTATATTCATGTTGGAGCGATTTAACGAGTGCTAGAGTACATTACCTTACCGACCCTGCCGCCAGTTGCGCCTTACTCTCACGCTGTGCAGGCAGGCGATTTTTTATTTGTCACCGGACAGCTTGCCGAAGATCCTGAAACTGGTGAAGTGCAACGAGGGACAATCGAGGCGCAAACCAAACAAGTGATGGAAAATCTAAAGCTGGTTCTCACGCACGCAGGCACCGGCTTCGATCGCGTGGTGATGGCACGAATTTTTGTCACTGATTTTCGAGATTACGCGATCGTAAACGAAATTTATGCGTCTTATTTTGATCAAACTCGCTTGCCGAGCCGAACCACGGTTGGCGTTTTGGCACTCGCGGGTCAAGGCAATGTAGAAATTGATTTGATTGTTTATTGCGGTACTGAGCAATGATTCTAGAGGCTTGTTCGCTCAGGGCAAGTCCAAAAGGTTGAACTTATGACGCTACTTCCTCTTTCCCATGCCACCGATTTACAGTCGGTTCGACTCGTCGCGACTGACATGGATGGCACGTTAACGATTGCTGATAAATTCACGCCCCATGTTCTAGAAGCGTTTCAAGAACTAAAGCAGGCTGGAATCTCGGTTTTAATTGTGACCGGACGCTCGGCAGGATGGGTGAACGCGATCGCAGCTTATCTTCCAGTCGTGGGTGCGATCGCAGAAAATGGTGGACTCTTTTATCAAGGCGAATCGCAATCTCTAATCACGCCGATTCCCGATCTCAAACAGCATCGCCTCAAGCTGTTTGAAACCTTCAAAATATTAAAAGCCCAATTCCCCAAGATTCAAGAAACGAGCGACAATCAATTTCGCTTAACTGATTGGACATTTGATATTGAGGGCATCAGCCCATCAGAATTAGAAACAATGGCTGAAATTTGTCAAACTCAAGGCTGGAGCTTTACCTATAGCACCGTTCAATGCCACATCAAACCGATTCAACAGAACAAAGCAGACGGACTATTGCAAGTCTTAAATCGGCAGTTTCCAGAAATCTCACCAGAGCAGATCATTACCGTTGGCGATAGCCCAAATGACGAAACCTTGTTTAATAGCCAATATTTTCCGCGATCAATTGGAGTTGCGAATCTGTTGAAGTATAGCGATCGCTTAACTCATAAACCCACCTACATCACCACCTTGCCCGAAGGCAACGGCTTTTGCGAACTCGTCCAGCATCTCACCCAATCTGTTTAGAAACGAGTTACTTCCGCCGACTTCGTGCCCATACTAACGGGGTCATGCTACGGAAGACTCACCATGCCTAGAACACCCAGCGAATTTTCAGTCCATCTCATGCTCGAAGGTGGTCATCGCGAAGAAGTCAGATTCGCCACCATTCAAGACTTTCAAAAATGGTACAGCGGAGAACTCGTTCCCAAAGCCACATCCGACGACTTTATCAGCGTACCGATTAAAAACATTCAAGGTGAATACATGGTGGTGCGCCCCGCACGAGTCGTGAGCATCCGAGTTGAGCCAATGTTTGCGGGAAGTGTCGATCGCTATTAGCGCAACTATTAGCGCAACGGAGAGACAAAGGAACTTAGAATACTCTAATTCTGTCGAATCTGAGTGTCCGGCTTGGTTGTGCTGCTTATGAAACGTTTATTGGTCACTGGTGCGTCTTTTATTGCAGGGTTAGCGATCGGGACGGTCGTTAGCCTTTCATACAATGTTGTAGAAAACGCTCTACAAGCTCCTACAGAAGCCGCACCAGCAATTCCTACCCCAACCGTTAACCCCACTCCAGCCGCAACACCCAAACCGCAACCCACTCCAGCATCACCGCCCCTTGTTCTTCAACCCTTGCCAAAGCGTGCAGACTTTGGCTTAGACCCGCAAGTGTTGCAAGATCGGCAAGCGTTGATTCGAGGCATTGATCAGAGCTTACGCTATCTCCAAACGCCAAAAGCAATCGAAGCCTATCGACGGTATCCCGTTAAAGGAGTGAGCCGCGATCGCGTCGATCGCAGTCTCCGTCGCTTTCGAGAACTCGTCCTCAAATCTCGCTCTGCCGCAGAACTCCAAAAAGCGGTTCAGACCGAATTTGCGCTCTATCAATCGGTCGGCAAAGACAATCGAGGCACCGTCGGCTTCACCGGCTACTTTGAACCTGTTCATGCTGCCAGCCGAGTCCGCACCGCAGACTACCGCTATCCGCTGTTTCGCTTACCTCCTGGCTTTGACACCTGGAAAGGCAAGCTCACCCGAGAAGATCTAGAAGGAAAAGACGGCTTACAAACGGGGCGACTCAAAGGATCAGAACTCGTGTGGATGCGCGATCGCTTAGAAGCCTTCTTGGTTCAAGTCCAAGGCTCCGCTCGCCTAACCCTCACCGATGGCAGCACCATGACCATTGGAGTAGCTGGGCTTACTGACTTGCCCTACACCGGCATTGGACGCGAACTCGTCAAAGACGGCAAACTCCGCCTCGAAGACTTACAGCTTCCCAACGTCATCAACTATTTCAAACAGCATCCTGCCGATCTCAACGTCTATCTGCCGCGCAACAAACGCTTCGTCTTCTTTCGCGATACCGGAGGCGCACCTGCCCTTGGAAGTTTGGGCGTTCCGGTCACAGCAGAACGTTCGATCGCCACCGACAAAGCCCTGATGCCACCCGGAGCCTTAGCCCTGATTCAAACTCAGATCCCCGCTTTAAACGCCCAACGCCAATTAGAGCAACGATCGGTCAACCGCTATGTCTTAGATCAAGACACCGGAGGAGCGATCAAAGGCGCGGGTCGAGTCGATGTGTTTATGGGGACTGGAGAGCAAGCTGGTAACAAAGCGGGACTAGTGAATTCCACGGGACAGCTTTACTATTTGTTGCTCAAATCTTAGTAAGGAGGATAGGATGGGGAGCCTATTGGATTGAGGAGGAGCATTTGAGCCTACCAATCGCTTTGTAACGTTCCCAAAGGGTTAGCTTATATCAGTTCAGAGAAATTAGCGTTGCCAAGCTCAAAGAATAGTGCTGACCATTACGCTCAACGACGAAGTGCAGATTAAGAATTACAGTAATGGTAGGTTGTAAATTGTCCTAATCTTCGAGGGCAGTTAGCAGGTTTGAGAAACTGGCACGGGCGGTTTCATCTTGTTGCTCTCTGCTTGCTTTAGCGTTGCCGAAAGGCGTCCTTTCGTCTCCCCCTTTATGGATTCATCCTTAACCATCACCTTACAAATCGTGATTACCGTCATTGCGGGAATTGCGGCACAGGTGATTGCAGAACTCGTTCAGGTTCCTGGCATTGTGTTCTTGCTGATCATTGGCATCGTTCTTGGGCCGAGCGTTTTGGGTTGGCTCCACCCCGATCAGCTAGGCGTTGGGCTAGAAGTGATGGTTTCGCTGCTCGTTGCCGTCATCCTGTTTGAAGGGGGATTTAATTTACAGCTACGAGAATTAGGGCGTGTTTCAGATAGCTTGAGAAACTTAGTCACGGTTGGCACGCTGTTCACAATGATCGGTGCAGGCATGGCAGCCCACTGGTTAAGTGAGTTCCCCTGGTCGATCGCGTTTCTCTATGGGTCGCTGGTCGTCGTCACAGGCCCCGTGGTGATCAACTCTTTGCTAAGACACGTAAAAGTCGATCGGCAAGTCGCCACCTTGCTCGAAGGCGAAGGCGTGTTTATTGATCCGGTCGGTGCAATTTTGGCAGTGGTTGTTCTCAACGTTTTGCTAACCGATAATCCCAGCCCGTTAAATATTGGCAGCGACTTACTGATTCGGCTCGGCGTCGGAGGGGGCATTGGCGCGATCGGAGGTGGACTGCTAGGAGTCTTCGTCAAACGCGCCAAGTTTTTGTCTGAAGATCTTAAAAACTTAGTTGTATTGGCGAGTTTGTGGGGCTTCTTTGGCTTAGCTCAAACGATTCGCAGTGAAGCAGGGTTAATGGCAACGGTGGTATCTGGCGTTGTCCTTAGAGCCTCTGCGCTACCAGAAGAACGATTGCTAAAGCGGTTCAAAGGTCAGTTAACAATTTTAGCCACGTCAGTTCTGTTTATTTTGCTATCAGCCGATTTGTCGATCGCGGGAATTCTGGCCTTGGGCTGGGGTGGTTTGTTGACCGTTCTGGCGCTGATGTTTATCGTTCGTCCCCTCAGCGTTTGGGTTTGTACGTGGAATAGCGACCTCAATTGGCGTCAAAAGATTTTCTTAAGCTGGATTGCGCCCAGAGGCATCATTGCGGCTTCTGTGGCGTCGCTGTTTGCCATTGTACTAGCGCAGCGTGGCATTAACGGTGGCGATTCTATTAAAGCGCTTGTCTTCCTAACGATTATCTTAACCGTCGTGCTTCAGTCAATCTCAGCACAAGCGATCGCAGATCTACTGCAAATTACTTCCAAAGAAACAACAGGAATCGTCATTGTGGGATGCAGTCCCTTGAGTTTGCTGATCGCACGGCTGTTTCTAGAACGAGGAGAATCCGTTTCGCTGATTGATACCGATCCAGATTCGTTTCCAGAAAATCTAGATTCTAATATCAAACCATTCGTCAGCAGTGCCTTAGATACCGAAGTGTTAGAAGAAGCAAAACTCGCCTCAAGCGGAACCTTTCTCGCGATGACCAATAACGGTGAGGTGAATGCGGTAGTGGCGCAGCGAGCGGTAGAAGAGTTTGCGCCGCCGCGAGTCTTAGCCGTCTTTCCAGGCGATGCTCAGGTGACGGTATTACCGAAAGTTCAGCAAGCGTTTACGCCTCAACTGCTGCTCAAAACCTGGAACGAGTATTTAACGAGTGGAGACATCAAACTCGGAGAAACGACCTTTCGAGAAGAAGGATTAGAGTTTCAGCAAGCCCATTTACGAGCGCTGATTGAAGCGGGGAGTTTGTTGCCGCTATTGTTAGAGCGCGATCGCGTCTTGCAAGTGTTTCCCGCCGAAACCGAATGGCAGATCAGCGATCGCTTAATCTATCTGCTCCACGATCCCAAACCCAAACTGCTCAAACTGTTATCAGGTTCGAGTCAACTCCGCCTCACGCTAGAAGAACTACCCGAGATTGAAGAAATTCCGCTTCTTGAGAGCGCACCCAGTCGAGAGTAACTAACGATCGCGCTCCTGATATCTCTTATTGCACGCACACATCCGATTTGCCGTGGGCAGCGTACCGTTATTGTCCCAGCTCAACCATACTGACAATGACTTCCTACAACACCGATAAAATCCTTAATCAGTTGGATCAAGCGCTCAGTCGTATTGGAGTACAAGACAATGGAACGATTCGCGATCCAATCAGTCAGTTTTTGTCTGCCTCAAAGGTAGACCTGTCTGAAAACACGCTCAAACGGTTGCTCAGATCTTTAAAGAAAGATTCTCCTAAGCCTGATCCAACCACGGCTGATTTTGTAGGGCTAACGGCTAAAAATGACCTGGCATTCTTCAACGCAGACAATTTGAGTAATGTCACCACCGTAAAGGTGAAGGGACTACAAGGTAATGAAACGTTAGTGGGCGTTGACTTTCGCCCCAACACAGGTCAACTCTTCGGTGTCGGCAGCAGCGATCGCCTCTACACAATTGATGCTAACTCTGGCGCGGCTACTCAAGTCGGGACTGGCACGTTTGCAGTAGAACTAGACGGCAAGGCTATAGGTGTTGACTTTAACCCTGTTGTCGATCGCATTCGAGTCGTGAGTGATGCAGGTCAAAACCTACGGCTTAATCCCGACACCGGAGCGGTAGTGGACGCCAACCCGATGATGGATGGAGTCCAGCCAGACGGTAATCTCAATGGAGCCACCGACTCCATCGTGGCAACAGCCTACACCAATAGCTTTACAGGAACTCCCACCACGGTTCAATACGGCATCGATGCAGAGACTGACCGACTTTTCATCCAGAACCCGCCTAACAATGGTACTCAAACCTTGGTTGGTTCGTTAGGGGTTGATTTTGCCGAGGGTGCTGGCTTTGATATTGTCTTCAAGAACGGCACGAACTCTGCGTTTGCCACGTCTAACTCATCGCTATATTCCATCGACCTACAATCGGGTGCGGCTACCTTGCTCGGTAGCGTTAAAGATGGGAAAAAAACAATTGACCTGGTTGGCATTGCCGGAAGAAGCCCAATTGTGAAACCTGATCCCACTAAAGCCGAGTTTGTGGGGCTAACCGATTCCAGCGATTTAGTGTTCTTCAATTCTAATGCGCTAAACAATGTCACTAAGGTTGATGTCAAGGGACTACAATACGGTGAAACATTAGTAGGCGTTGACTTCCGTCCTAACACAGGTCAACTCTTTGGCGTCGGCAGTAGCGATCGCCTCTACACGATCGATGTGGTCACCGGTGCGGCTACTCAAGTTGGAACTGGCACTTTTGCAGTAGACCTGAACGGCAAGGCGTTCGGCGTTGACTTTAACCCGGTTGTTGATCGAGTTCGCATCGTCAGTGATGCTGGTCAAAACCTGCGGCTCAATCCTGATACTGGAACGGTCGTCGATGCTAACTCGATGTTGGATGGCGTGCAGCCAGATGGTAACCTCAATGGAGCCACGGACTCTATTGTTGCCACAGCGTACACCAACAGCTTTACAGGAACTCCCAACACGATTCAGTACGGCATCGATGCGAAGACTGACCGGCTGTTCATTCAGAACCCACCCAACAATGGGACGCAAACCTTGGTTGGGTCGTTAGGGGTTGATTTTGCCGAGGGTGCTGGCTTTGATATTGTCTTCAAAAACGGCACGAACTCTGCCTTTGCCACGTCCAACTCATCGCTGTATTCCGTTGACTTGCAATCGGGTGCAGCTACCTTGCTCGGTAGCGTCAAAGATGGAGTAACACCCCTTAAGTTGACTGGTTTTGCAGCAACTGGGATGTAAGCCTTACCTCGTCAGATCACCGTTGTGTGGCAACGGCGTAAAAACAGCAAGCGTGCCGCCAGACGCCATGTGATCGCTCAAATCCTTTGAGAATTTGAGCGAGCTTTTTTTGTATCAAAGCATTCGATTAAATATGGCAAATCAGCGATCGCTTGATCTATTTGCTCTACGATCCCAAACCCAAACTGCTCAAACTTTTGTCAGGTTCAAGCCAACTCCGTCTAGCGCTAGAAGAACTCCCGGAAATCGAAGAAATTCCGCTTCTTGAGAGTGCATCCAGTCGAGAGTAGCAGAAATTCTCCATACTAGAATTATCGCTTCTGAGGTTTCATCCTGCCATGCTCACCTACACGATTGACCTCAAACCTTTTATTGAATTGACGGACGATCAGTTTTTTCAGCTTTGCTGCAATCATCCCGATATCAAATTTGAACGTAGCGCTGGGAGGGAACTGATTATCGTGCCACCAACCGGAGGAGAAACGGGAAATCGAAATTTTGAAATTGCGACAGAGTTTGGAATTTGGAATCGACAGTACAAGCTCGGAGTCTGCTTTGATTCCTCCACAGGTTTTAACTTGCCAAATGGTGGAGATCGCGCTCCTGATGTTGCTTGGGTTCGTCAAGACCGATGGGACACACTCACCCCTGAGCAGAAAGAGAAGTTTCCCCCGATCGCGCCCGATTTCGTCTTAGAACTGATGTCACCGAGCGACAAATTATCAGATGTTCAAGCCAAGATGCAGGAATATATGACAAGCGGAGTTCGATTAGGTTGGCTTATTGATCGTAAGACTCATCGAGTCGAAATTTATCGACTCAATCAACCTGTAGACGTGCTGCAAGATCCAGAGACGCTCTCTGGAGAAGATGTATTACCAGAGTTTGTCTTGAGCCTCAATCCAATTTGGTAAAGTTTAATTCTGCCGCCCCTCTTGGAGATTGATCGAACCACCTAACTCCAACTCCGTCGCATCAGCTATTTCCCAAATTAGTGTCAGGATGTCCATAACAATCACTGCAAAAGCATATTCATCTATGCTAAATGATAACCTTCCCAAGCTTTTCCACTGTTGATACCTAGGACGGTGGTTTTTAGCACTATGTGCAATGGAGCCATAAACAAAGGTGTCAAAAATTTCTCGATTAGTAAATTCTTTTTCGTCAACAACAATTCCTATTCCTCCAGAGTGATCTAAATAAGAGTTTAGTTGGTCACGCTTCTCTATAAAAAGTTCTTTCCACTCCCTCGATAGAGTAGGCTCATTTAATAAGTTGCTGATATTTTCAATTGATATGGGATCGTTATTCTGAACGAACATTCGCAGCGTGACGATTGAAGCTTTTATAGATTCACGCTCAGGAATAGTGTGTTCAATTTGACTAGATGAGCCAACCTTGATTTCAAAGGATAGGCCATGCTCCATAATCAACTTTGTGAAGCTCCTGTCCTCAAGCACACGAGCTTTTTCTACAAATAGCTCAAGCGTTTCCCGCGTTTTGGCATCCATAATCACTTTCTCTCTACTTATCTCTTTTAGCTCCGAAAAAGCATTGTTTAAATGATTTTTCTATGATGTTTACGTTGTCTAATTCTTTAAACAAATGAAGATGAAGAGTGCAAATTTTGCTGTAAAAATTCTAAATTCACGCTAATTCAGAGCGCGTCAATCGAATGACAGTTACTTCAGGCGGACAGAACAATCGACCCGGAAAATAGGTGCCTAAACCGCGATTGACGTATAGACAATTGTTGCCGACCTGATGATAGCCTCTCACCCACTCCCAGTGCTTCATAACGCGATGGCAGGCTGCTAAAACTGGAAACCTGCGTCTTACCCGTCTGGGCAGATAGCGATACGCTTGAGCGCAACGGATCGAAATATTTCCAACTCCAGGAAAAATTATCTGTCCGCCGTGACTATGCCCTGAAAGCTGCAAATCGACGCGCCATTGCTGTAACGATTCGGCACAGTCGGGATTGTGTGCTAAGACAATTCGAGGAACGTTTGGCAGGTGATCCATCAATCCTGCGATCGCTTTATAGTCAGACGACCAAAAATCAGCCAGTCCAACTAATGCCAGTTCTTCACCCATCGGATAAGCAACCTGATTCCAAAGAACCTGCACATCAATTCTTGTGAGGGCATCAACGATCGCACCCCGGCTCCCTCGTCGATGTAAGTCATGATTGCCCAAAATTGCATAAGTCCCCGAGGACGGCTGCAATAACTTTAGTCGCAGTACCAGTTCATGAATCGGTGTCGGATCGTCTGTTACAAAATCTCCGGTGATTACCACAAAATCGGGTTCAGCTTCATTGGCAGCGTCGATCGCTTGCATTAATAAGTCATCTGACAGTCGCAGCCCGTCGTAGTGCAGATCAGAGAGTTGAACAATCGTAGTTCCGATCAGATGCGGGGATAGATCTGCGATCGCAACATCCAACGTTTCAACGCTCAACCCTTGGGTAAAAATTGGCTGCATAAACTCCGTCCCTTAAAGGAGCTTCCAGCTTAACAAAGACAACTAACTCCTAATGATGAAGGGATGATGAGAACAGCGGTGAAGGGATAAAGATTAGGAGAGCTTGGTCAGAATGCTGAGAAGTTTCTGACTCCTTGGTGACAGCAACGTACGACGGTAAGCGTCAGCGGCTTGTTTGATTGCTCCAGCTTGAGTGGGGTAGGGATGAATCACACTCGAAAGAGTATTGAGACCGCGTTTACCCACGATCGCTAACGTGATCTCACTAATCATCTCGCCTGCATGACGCGCGACGATCGTGGCTCCCAAGATTTGATCAGAGCCTTTTTTGTGCAAAATTTTGACAAATCCGTTTGTTTCGCCATCTGCGATCGCGCGATCGACCTCTTCCAGCGAAATCTCAATCGTTTCTACCTCAATGCCTTGTTCCTGTGCCTCGTGCTCATAAAGTCCCACATGAGCAATTTCGGGATCGGTATACGTCACCCACGGCATTACTAAACTACTGAGTTTCGAGCGACCCAACCCAAACGGAGAAAAGAACGCATTTTTGATCACAATGCGAGCCGCCGCGTCGGCTGCGTGAGTAAATTTCCAATCCATGCAAATATCGCCAGCAGCAAAAATGCGGGGATTTGTGGTTTGCAAATGGTCGTTGACTTTGACACCTTTGTGTTTGTCATATTCAACGCCAACCCCTTCAAGATTCAAGCGTTCTACATTCGGCGATCGTCCCGCACCAACCAAAATCTCATCCACCGTTAGCGTGTGTGACTCCCCATCTTGGCTAACGTGAAGCACTTTTCCGTCCGCCGTTTGCTCCACTCGCTCAACAGTCGCCCCTAACATTAGCTGAATACCTTCTTGAATGAAGGTCTGTTGCACAATCTCTGCGGCATCTCCATCTTCGCGATCGAGAATGTGATCACTCTTATGGATCAACACCACTTCCGATCCCAACCGACGAAACGCTTGAGCCAATTCAGAGCCGATGGGGCCGCCCCCAATCACCGCCAGCCATCGGGGACGCTCAGTTAGAGCAAATACGGTTTCATTGTTAAGGTAGTCCACTTCAGATAATCCTGGAATGGAAGGATGCGTGGCTCTTGTACCTGTCGCGATCACGGCTTTTTTGTAGCGAAGAGTTTGATTTCCTGTATCTGGATTGCTGATAATGACCGTCTGATCGTCGCCGAATCTGGCTTCTCCTAAAAACACATCGACACCGAGCTTGCGAAATCGCTCAGCAGAATCGTTGGGGCTAATGCTCGATCGCAGCTTTCGCATCCGCTCCATGACCGCTGCAAAGTCAACCTCAACTTGGTCTGGCGGCATCACGCCGAACCGTTCCGCTTCCCAAAACTCTGACACCACGCGCGACGAGCGAATTATACATTTAGAAGGCACACAGCCCACATTGAGACAGTCCCCGCCCATCAAATGTTTTTCAATCAGCGCCACCTTTAGCCCGACTCCAATACCAGCGGCTCCACCTGCAACGACTAGCCCTGCCGTGCCTGCCCCAATCACAACTAGATCGTAGCGATCGCTAGGAGTTGGGTTCGTCCAATCTAGAGGATGCACCTGGGAAACTAAGTGCTCATTGTAAGCATCTGCTGGAGAGATCAAGGACTGCGACATAACAAACTCCTGTCTGCTAGAAACCAAAATTACGACTGATCAAGATTAGTATTTTGTTCGAGGGCTTTACGAGCAATGCGAGTGACATAAAGCGTGACACCAACGGTTGCGATCAATCCAAGAATCCGACTGATCCATTGTGCTTTCTGAGCCTCCGGGTTGGTTGCCTGCGCCGTTCCGATCGTTGCCAAACTTCCGGCTAGAGAACCAATGTAGACATATAAGATTGTGCCTGGAATCATGCCAACACAACCTAAGAAATAGTCTTTAAGCGACACTTGGGTAACACCAAACGCATAGTTAAGTAGATTGAATGGGAAAACGGGAGACAGACGAATCAAGATTACAATCTTTAGTCCTTCTCTAGCAACCGCTTCGTCAATCGCCTTGAATTTAGAATTGTTTTCGATCTGTTTAGCAACCCAACTACGGGCAAGATAGCGCCCAATTAAAAAAGCAAGTGTCGCGCCGAGAGTTGCGCCTATAAACACATAAACCGATCCCCAAACAACGCCAAAGACAACGCCTGCACTCAACGTTAAGATTGAACCAGGAACAAAAAATATTGCCGCAAGAACATACACGCTGATGAATACAATGACACCTGTAGCACCAAGATTTTGAATCCAAAGTAGAGTATTCTGAAGCACTGTTTGAGAAATGGAATGTTTACAACGAAATAAGAATTTAGCAATGATTGCGGATCACATGGTTTGAAGAAGAACTGCGAAGCGATCCAAAGGAAATTGCAAAGCGATCGCATGTTCAACCTAAATTCATAGTGGTCGAGAATTCATAGTGGTCGAGTTTGACTGGTCACACTAACCTCTAGAATAGTTCCTAATTCGCATGGAATGAGTGGAATAATTAAAGCGACTTCGATTCTTGGAAGCTTGGTGGAGCCAGTCGCGCTGTCAGAATGAATAGACAACAGGTTGTTTGGAGATGAGTTGTGATTGTGTTTACTCGACGACTATCAGATCAACCGTGCAAAAAGGCTGAGTATTGTTTATCGCTCACCGCTGAAGAACGCCTGCGATCACGCCATGCCTACCAAACGGATGAGGGACAATCAGTGTATCTCAACTTGCCGAGAGGAACCGCACTCAAAGATGGCGATTGGCTGCAATCTGATGCTGGAGATGTCGCTCAAGTGTTTGCCAAACCAGAACCTGTTCTGACGGTAACAGCAACAACCTCTTTAGCCCTGCTGCAAGCGGCATATCATCTTGGAAATCGCCACATTCCGTTGGAGATTACAAATTCTTTTTTAAGGCTGTCGCCGGATTCTGTCTTGCAAAAGTTACTCTTACATCGTGGGCTGCATGTGCTGGAAGAGATCGCTCCTTTTCAACCTGAGACAGGAGCCTATGAGCATCAGCATTAGAGAAATCGGATCATGAAGGGGTGAGTGATTTAATGATGCAAACTCAGAATCGGACTCAAAACCACAGGCTTCTACGCTTGCTTCAACTTGCCAGCCCAGTACTGCCTGTAGGAGCGTATAGCTATTCGGAGGGAATTGAAGCGCTGGTTCAACAGGACACGATAGGAATGACAAATGCCGCCCATCTAGAGCAGTGGCTGAATGAAGAATTACAGTATGGTGCGGTACGGCTTGAAGCGGCCATTATGGTACGGGCATATCGTGCTGTCGTTGCTCAGGATCTAATTGCTTTGGAAGCGTGGAATGATTGGTTATCAGCGGCGCGAGAAACTGAAGAACTGCGATCGCAGAGTCTGCAAATGGGTCGTTCTCTCCTTCGCTTGTTTCAAACGCTCTCCCCTGAGACAGTTTCTCTTCCATCTCAATGTCACTTTGCGATCGCGTTTGGTCTGGTGGCTGCGACTTGGCAGATTGACGTAGAGTGGGCAACGCTTGGCTATTTGCACAGTTGGGCCACCAATCTTGTTAGCGCAGGCATCAAACTGATTCCTCTCGGACAAACGGCGGGACAGCAAATACTCTTCGATTTGGAACCTTCGATTGAATCCGCTGCGCAAAACATTCTCACCTTGCAAGACGATGACTTAAGGAGTTGCGGCTGGGGACTAACTCTAGCAAGCATGGCTCACGAAACCCTGTACAGCCGCTTGTTTCGAAGTTAGAACGGTTTAAGTAACAGACAGTGTTCACAATACCGAACTGATTCGCCTCTAGCAGAAGGGGAAACAACGTTCTAACTACATTAATTTTACAAAGCGACGCGGGCGATCGCTTGTTTCGATGATCGCATTGGTCAATTGGTTAACCAAATAAACAAATGAGTTCCCAAATATAGAAAACGGGTTCCCAAATATAGATTATGAGTTCTCGAATATAGAAAACGAGTTCTCGAAAATACAAAATGGGTTCCTAAATATAGATTATGAGTTCTCGAATATAGAAAACGAGTTCACGAAAGTAGAAAATGAGTTCACGAAAATAGAAAACGAGTTCTTGAATAGAGAAAACAAGTTCTCGAATGTAGAAATTGAAGGTTTTGCACACCCAAATCCAGCTTCATACTCTTTAGTTCTTCCTTAAAGAACAGACGGTTAAGGATGGCTACGCGCTTGATACTATTAATATAATTCTGTCAACTGCACAGGTACAGATAAATTATTAAGTTTTGTAAAAAAGTATTGCGGATAACAGTTACATCGCGCAACCATAGGCCATAGTTTGAGACAACACTAATTGTTGCTCAAACAATCTAAATTCTTTAACTTAGGTAATTTGTTACAAGAACGGACGAGGGCCACGTGCTTCCTGCCCACGTGGAGATCAATGAAAATGAACAATTTTCATTAGTGTTTGATTTTCTAGCTCACCTACTAATTTTTTAAGCGAGTCTGAATAGCTCCGTAAGCAAAGTCTGTATCCAGACAGTGCACAACACTGTTTGACTTTCAACTAGAAACAATTGCCAAACCTTTCGCTCGAAAGGAACTTTACCCTATGCGTACTTCAGAGCAACGCCGACGCCTTTAAGCGATCGCAGCATCCATTAGAAAACTACCCCACTGAATCTGGACGCTAAGCCGAAATAGCCTAGCGCCTGAATTCCGATCGTCAAGATCAACTAATTCACAAGCTTCAGAGTTACCAATATTGTCTGCCGCCACTGAACCTTTGCCCGCAGGCTTATTCGGACTCTAACCCAGGTTTATTTGGACTCTAACAAGGTAGCAGTCAATTCTGCCATCCTTCCCCACAAACAGTTATAGGAAATTGAGATGACTGATCTGCAAACATTTCATCTACCCGCATCTATCACCGGAACACAGAGCGATGTCGTTCTAGCACGCAAACTGATTCAAGCCTGGAGAACTGACGGAATTTTTCAAGTGGCAATAAACGCGATGCAGGAGCGCAAGTCTGAAAGTGCTTTTGCATCAAGTAAGCGGTTCTTTCGGATGCCACAGGAGGTCAAATCGCAATGTATCAGCGATCTGACCTACAGCGGATACATTGCTTTGGGCAAAGAAATCACTGCTGGACAAGCTGATTATTCAGAAATATTTACGGTCTGCCAAGATGTTCCACTTGATGACGCGCGTGTGCAGGCGCACTTACCTTGTCATGGACCAGCGCCTTGGCCAGATGAAGAGTACCAACAATCCATGAAAGCATTCATGGACGAACTTGGCACAATGGGTCAGAGATTGCTGCAACTAACGGCTCTTGGCTTGGAACTCGATGACATTAACACTTTGACCAACTTGACTGAGAATGGCTGGCACCATCTGCGCGTCTTGCGATTCCCAGCAGCATCTCAAGAATCTGCAAGGGGAATCGGCGCGCATACTGATTACGGGCTATTAGTGATCGCTGCTCAGGATGATGTAGGTGGTCTCTATGTCCGTCCACCAGTCGCAGGGGAAAAGCGAAAAAGAAATTGGTTGGCGACCGAAAGTTCAGCAGGACTGTATGAACATGAAGAGCTTTGGACATTCGTGAAGCCTGTACCGAAGGTAGTAACGGTATTTCCGGGTGATATTTTGCAATTTATGACCAACGGCTATCTGCTCTCAACACCTCATAAAGTCAGGCTGAATACCAGAGAACGCTTTGCGCTAGCGTACTTCCATGAACCTAATTTCGATGCCTGTGTCCGTCCTCTGTTTGAGCCATCAAGTGATGAGTACATTCACTACGGAAGGCACTTTACAAATATGTTTATGAGATCTTACCCGGATCGAATCACCACACGCCGCCTTGTGGATGAAGACCGCTTGTCAAATTTAGCTCCTGTGAAAAATAATGCGCTTCGTCGTTTGACTAAGGTGATGTAACTCGCTTCAACCTGTTAAGAGCGCAACGGGTTCATACAAGGTAGTGTTGTGTGGTTGCAACGATCGCATTGCTCTTGTACAGACGCAATTAATTGTGTCTGTACAACAGGGATTGCAGCCGAACAACAAGTTCACAACACTACCCAAGAATAGTTTAAGCTTCTGATTCTAGCGGTGAGAGATACTGCGATTAGCTCTGCCAAGCTCCGAAGGATCGCACTCTGCTTCTACCCCTGTTTCTACTTCTGCTTCAATGCGGTTCAGAAGCTGATCCATGACATATTTCATCACTACAGGCTGTAAGGTAAACGAGCCTGGCTTTTTTTCAATCAGCGATCGCTGTTTTAGTGACAACAATGCTCCTAACAAAGTCGAGGAAGAGATAGGAACAAAATTATGGTGTAATGCCGCGAGTGACGCCCATTCTTGATGAACAGCCAGTACGAAACCTGTTTTTCTAAATCAGACAATCGCTGAAACTGTTCGTCCAGCAACTCATAGATATCGCTAAACGTGATTGGGCCTTGCAGTAAAAAGGTTGTGATATTACTATCAAGCGATCGCTTACCCATTCCTCGCGGTTAATCGTCCCTTAGATCAACGACCTACTTTTTTCGGAAACGATGGGAGATCAACAGCTGCCAGAGATGGCAGCTTTTTCTGCGATCGCGTCGGATACACCACAGGAGAGGGTGCACTGCCGGAGGATGCCGCTACTCCAGCTTGTTCTAACGGTACAGACTGCTTTCTAGAAGAATTTAGTGTGATGAACGGAGACGATCCTTCATGATTCTCAAAGGTGACAAACGAAGCACTCTTGCTTTCTTCGTTCTTACCCTCTTCACTGCGCTCTACGGGGATTGCATTTGCTTCTAACGAAGTGAAAGCAGGTTCATCGACCTTGCCCAATTTGCTGATTTCAAGCTGGTCAATTTCAAGCCCATCTTGAGTTGCACGATCGTCACTGATAGCCACTTCATCATGGTTGTCCCCCGTCTGATCGACAGCGTCAAGCTGATCAGCGATGCCTTCTGCGACAAACCGATCTGAGTGTTCAGAAGGGGCGGTTGGTTCTAAAGAAATTGGGGCTGACCGTTGAACTTCCGCAGTACGTTGTACTTCCCCTGCCCGCAGGACGGGAGGCATCTCCGGTGGGGTGAATAGTTGAATTCCACGCTGAAGGTCAGCTAATTCTGAAGAGGCGTGCTTGATGGTGTAACTCAGCGCGATCGCTTTAGGAATCGGCGCAATGACGCAGTCCTCCGAACTTCGCTCTACAAAACTCTGCGGAGCCTGAGCGCGAACAGCACGTGGAGCGGCGCGGTTCAGTTCGTCTTCTAGGCCATGCAAGGCTTCCATCGAATCGTGCGACTCTTGAACTGAGCCTGACGCGGATTGTCCTTGTAACTCAAAGGAGTCAGAGGGAAGGTCTGTCATCCAGGATGTTTCGGCTAACAGATCGGCTGTCCACGATGCCTGATCTCGCGAGGTAACTTGCTCTTGGTCTAGGGTCGTCTCAAACTCGGCATCAAATGCTGGGAATCCGGGTGAGGCTGACCACGGTTGAACCGGCTGCGATTTGACAAAAGCGACCGAGGAGTCTGACAGATCCCCCTCTTCGTCTGCAAGTTCAACCTGTTCTGGCAGATGCACTGGAGCGTGAGCCGGCGCATCTAAGCACTTCTCAAGGGCAGCTTTGAATTGCAATGTGTAGCGCTGCTGACGATGCAGGCGCGATCGCAGATCCCGACAGAGGATTTCAGCTTGCCGCGTTCCTTGCAGTTGTTCACTGTAGCGTTGCTGCGTCAGAGCACATTCCCGCTCTAGTTGGGCAACTTGTTCTTGGCTCGATTCAAGCTGGGCGGTGAGGGTTTCGACCAAAATTTGCTGCTTTTGAGCGCTTTGATGAGCGATCTCTAATTCTTGAAAAAGCTGAGTCAAATGCTCTTGAGCCGTAACTAGCTCTTGAGTGCGCTGGGCGAACTGCACGTCTTGCTCGCGAATACGCTGTCCGGCGAAGTCTAAATCTTTGCGTAATTTAGCAATCAGAGCTACATGCTCGCGCGATCGCTGCTGAGCGCTTGCATACTGTGCGCCTGCTAAAGTTTCTAATCGTTCTGTTTCACTCTGTCGTAGGGTTTCAGAGTGAGCTAAGGCAGCTTCTAAGCTACTAACATGCTCCTGCAACTCCCCATTTTGCCGTTCTAATTCTTGGATGCGTTCGACAGGTTCAGCATGAGGAAGCGCATCGACCGGAATGGCGTCTGGAAAATCTACTGTTGTCCATTCTTCATGGGTTTGGGGCGCGATGGCAACAATCCCTTCCTCGATTGGCTGAGAAGCGTCCTGATCCGGATTGGACTCAAACAAATTAGAGGAGTTGTTAGGGATTTCAGCTTCACTCATTGCTTTTAAAACCTAAGAAAATGCGGTGTCCAGGCTAGTAACGACTCTCTACAAGAGACTCAGCTATTAGTTATAGCGACAGTTCAAGAGAATAGAACATATTCTTAAAAAAATCTGTCAAGCTAACAACTAAATTTTGTTAAGCCGACACTTAAATGTATCAGCAAGCAAAACAATATTAACGGGATTAAAGAACAAATTACGCTTAAACTCTTAAGATTTCCTGATGCATGAAGGCACGATCGACAAGAGATTGCCGCTGATCGTCTGAGAGGGCCTCTCCGTTCGCATACTCTTCTAGCCACAGGTGGCTTATCTGATTGGCGGTTGGCGGCAATTCTGAGAGTTCGCAGCCTGGTAATTCTAACTGCGTCATCAGTTGACTAACTTTAGGATCATAGCTGAGAGCAAACGTGCGACATCCTTCTGCGGCTGCCATAATCACTCCATGCAATCGCATTGCGATCGCCATTTCCACCCCTCGAAATACCCCTTTTAATAATTGCGGATCGTCGAGCATCAGAATTCGACTTTCTCCAGGCAATTGAGGCTGAATCGTTTGCGCGATCGTCAGATCTTGACTCGCCTGAAAGGGAACCAACAATACACACACCTGAGTTGCTTTCTGAAAGTCGATTAAGGCGCGAGTTAAAAGATGCAATCGATCGGGCGTGAGTAGGGGATGCGATCGCAAGTTCACTGCCACTCGCGGCGCAGGCAAATCCCACAAGCCTTCAACCGGCATTGACTCCATCGCCCACACCGGATCGGGCGCAAGCAGAAACGGAATTTTCCACTCGTGCAGCAGCGCTGCTGAACCGCGATCACGCACACTCACCGCCGTACAGTGGCGGAAGACCTGTTTTGCCGACCAGCGATTAAACGAGCGACAAATTGGACCAATGCCCTGCGCCCACGCGATCGTTTTTAATCCCATAATTTGCGCAATTGCCATCAACCCGGTGTAGTAAACCGGACTCAGCGCACTAGTCGCATCTTGAATTAGACTTCCGCCGCCCCAAATAAACAGATCGGCAGTGCGAAGTGCCCCAATCACCGCTGTAAAAGACTTACGATCGCAGCTTTCAACCCCATAGCGATCGCGGGTTTGCTCAGGATTACCTGACAGTACCACTGGCTCAACCTCAGGAGGTAACATTTGCAGCAATGACGCTAGCAACGCTTCGTCGCCGCCATTGCCCATGCCGTAGTAACCAGACAAAACAGCCCGCATAATAGAAGGAATAATAGGGTTCCTCAAACCTTACACTATCCTTGATCCCTGTTGTCTAACCTAGTTATCTAAACCTAGTCGTCTAACCTAGTTGTCTAACCCAACGGTTCAACCTTATGCACGCACTTTCAATTCCAACTTGGGTGATTCATATTTCCAGCGTCATTGAATGGATTGCGGCGATCTGGCTAATTTGGCGCTATGCCGAAGTCAGCGGCGATTCGACCTGGCGATCGCTCTCGTTTGGAATGCTGCCTGCTTTGGTCAGCGCTATGTGTGCCTGCACCTGGCATTTCTTCGATAATCCTCCGTCTCTCGAATGGCTCGTCACCCTGCAAGCGGCTATGACGGTAGTCGGAAATTGCACCGTCGCGATCGCCGCTTGGTGGATCTGGCGCGGCGGCAAAAAGCTAGAAGAAAGCTAACTTCACTCCTCCTGGCATCAGCATTGCCATAAAGCGACCCTCATCCCTCATCTCTCCCTCATCCATGTCCAAAGAATCCCTCTTCGCCCTCTCCCTCTTCCCTTATCTCGCTTTCCTCTGGTTCCTCACCCGCTCTGGAAAAACGCCCAGACTCGCCCTGATTGGCTTTTACATGCTCCTTGTATTTGTCGTTGTTACGATTCCAGCAGGCATTTACGCGACCATCGCGTATGGAGAGCAACTCGCTAACATTGACTGGCTCCACGGCGCAGCGGAATTCTTTCTCACGTTGTCCAATATCCTGGTTGTTCTCGGATTTCGGCAAGCCATCATCGACAAAACTCAGTCCTCTGACTCTAAACCCGTTTAATGTCATCCCGTTACACTCTCGCGATTCATACCAGCAGTCCAGATTTAGGATTGGCAATTTCAGATGGTGGAGACATTCGCCAGCAGGTTTGGCCTTTGGGGCGAGAACAGTCAAATCTCATGCATCATCATCTGCAAGCGTTTCTCCAACCTCAAACGTGGGCGGAGTTGAGCGCTCTTGCCGTCGCGATCGGGCCTGGTGGATTTACCGGAACTCGGATCGGCGTTGTGTTGGCAAGAACCTTGGCACAGCAGCTACAGATCCCCTTATTTGGTGTGTCAAGCTTAGCGGCAATTGCTCAGCAAGAAGCAGATCGTTTGTCCCACCGTTCGCTTCCTTCGGAGTTGTCCTTTGAGCAAATTGCGGTTCAAATGCCTGCCCAGCGAGGACAACTTTTTACTGGGATCTATCAAGTTTCAGATCAGTTCACGGTCATGCAATCTGATGCTGTCATGACTGAAGCAGTGTGGCAAGAAACCTTGGCAACCTTAGAGAAGCCCTATCATCTTGTCAAAGCTGAATCGAACCAGGGTGATTACGTCACCGGTGTTTTAGAACTTGCTCATCGAGCACGAACCGCCGGACATCAGCCAAATTGGTCGGACGTTCTACCCTTCTATGGACAACATCCCATAGAGTAACGTTGACGAGTAACGCTTACCTATGACCACTCACTCCCTTCAAGCTATTTGGATTACTTCAGAAGCGTTTTATCCCTTTGGGCAACTGATTCGCGCTTCTGACGATGGCGCACCCTATGGCACAAAAGATGCTCAACTGCACCTCCAGAATGGCATTCCTCGGTTTTACATCATGCGTCTGACACGGCGCGGTCGCCTCTTCGATCGCATTACCCGCCACCAGAAGTGTACGCAATGTCTCGGTTCGCTAGAAGGAAAAGATTGGCTATTGGCCGTTGCGCCGCCGAGCCATGACAGTCGCCCACCTCTAGACACGATTACCGCCTTTAGAATTCCGGGAGATTGCTTTATCAAGCTTGAACTGGGCACATGGCACGCCGGGCCTTATTTCGACACCGACTTTATCGACTTCTACAACCTGGAGCTGAGTGATACTAACATCACCGATCACGACACCTACAATCTCAAAACCGCTTACGGTGCTGCCTTCGAGATTTTGCTATGACGCCCTAAAAGCCATTTAGAAGTTTCCCTCCCATGCTTGGAAGAGGGATTTAGGGTGAGAGCAGAAGATGTTGGCAAGAAGTCTATCGGGCATTAACTAATCCTGATTCCAGTGGTTTCAACATCGCCCGTCCCGTCCATGCTCATTGCAATCTTCCTCAATTGCGCTAGCACCCGCGAATGCGGCAAACGTCCCATCAAGATCACTACACGACCCCGCTGTGTGACTCGCAGATCTTCTATCTCTGCGATCGCAACGCTCTCTCGAAAGGCTGCTAAAACCCGCTTTGACAGACCATTGTGATCATATTCCCCATTCAGCCCAATGCGTTCAGGTGGAATTGTGCTGAATAGAGCATAGGGCATTTCTTTCACCGTCGAGGGTTGGTTAGGTCTAGAGGGCAGTCTTTCAACCAGCGGTCTTTCATTCAATGGAGTTGGCATCTGCACCGAAGATTTCATAGCGCTCCGCGAAGAAAAGGTAGAAGTTCTCTTTATTAGAAATTTATAAAAGAGTTTCGACAATCTATCTCAAGGCGGAGGTTATTTTTAGTATCAAATCTAACAAATGCTAGAAAGAGCACTAATTGTATTGCAAAACACAATACAATCACCATGCTTTTCTCGATCACGAGAGCTGCACAGCAGTGATTAGCTCAGCCAAGTTCTAAAGGATCGCGGAAGGAACGATACCGAAATTAGATTGTAAGTCAGGACACTGTAAAACTCCAGAATTTGAAACTGGACGTTACTTCTAGCAATCAATTGCAACAGTTTTAGCGAACGACTTGTTTCATGTAGTTCCCCCATAACCCAGCAGCGATACCGCTATTCCCGTTTGTAGAGGTGTTCTCGTCGTTTCCTAACCAAATTCCCGTTACAATTTCGCGATTTGGTATATACCCAACAAACCATAAATCTATATTGTCATTTGTTGTTCCGGTCTTGCCTGCCTCTCCCAAACCGAGAGCGGCACTTTGCCCTGTTCCAGAGCGCACCACGCCTTGCAACATAGAAGTCATCGTATTAGCAACGTCCGCTGGAATCGCTTGAACGTTATTCTCTCCGTCTTGATCCGCGCGGTAAACGATTCGACAGGTGCTAAGGTCTTCGCGCGTTTTACAATCGCTACTGTCGAGAATGCGTTTAATCGTGTGGGGTCGATTCTGCACACCTTGGTTTGCCAAAACGCCAAAGGCTCCGGTCAGTTCTAGCGGAGTGACTTCGCTTTGTCCTAAAACGAGTCCGGGCACGGGATTTAGATTTGAGCGAATGCCCATCTTGCGAGCCGTATCAACGACTTGGTCGAGTCCGACTTCCTGAGCGACACGCAGTGCAATCACGTTCTCCGATTGGGCAACCCCAGTCGCCATATCCAGACTACCGCCGCCAGTCCGACAGCCATCAAACGTGCTGCCACCCCATGAGAGCGGAGCACACGAGAACGACGCACTGGGAGGAATGCCTTGAGCGATCGCACTGGTGTAGGCAAAAATTTTGAATGTTGATCCCGGCTGACGCTGGGCTTGAGTGGCCCGATTAAATTGGCTTTCTTCATAGTCCACGCCGCCGACTAGTGCCATCACCTCCCCTGTTTTTGCATTCAGGGTGACTAAGGCTCCTTGCGAAAATCCGGCGCTACTGCCTTGAGTCTCGACCGTGTTACGTAAGTTACTTTCGGCCGCAGTTTGCATTCGCTTATCGAGTCCGGTTTCAACAATGAAATTGCCTTCTCTTGCCAAATCTCCACCGAGCAACTCTTCTAACTCGTCAAACACCGCGCTGTAGTAATAGGGCGCGATCGTACTGGTTAATTCTTGGCGAGCCGCCGGACTGATTTCCAACCGCGATCGCCGCGCCCGCTGCGCCTCTTCTTGTGAAACCATGCCTTGCTCTGCCATCCGCGTGATCACGCCATCGCGATACCTGATCGCACTTTTATAGCTCCGAACTGGGTTAAAGCTGTTGGGTGCAGGCAGAATTCCGACCAGAGTTGCCGCTTCAGACAGATCGAGATCTTTGGAGGACTTGCCAAAGTAAAACTGAGCCGCATCTTCAAACCCGTAGATGCCGCTACCCAGGTAAACCCGATTGAGATAGGTCAGCAGCAAATAATCTTTGCTGTAGACCGTCTCCAATTTGAGCGCCACGATCGCTTCTCGAAGCTTGCGACCCGCAGAGTCCTGTCGCCCTACATAATCTCTGAATGTGTTTCGCGCGAGTTGTTGCGTTAGGGTACTGCCCCCTTCTCGAATTTCGCCGCCTTTGATATTGGTGACTAAGGCTCGACTTGTACCAATCGGATCGACGCCAATGTGCCAATAGTAGCGAGAGTCTTCAGACGCCATCAGGGCCTTGGGCAAGTAGGGCGAAAATTCGCGTAGGTTTTGCATTTCCAAGTGGCGTTGGGTGCGCGGCGTTCTCAACGGTTCGCCATCTTTAGACGACACCACCACTGGGCCTTGAACCGAAACGGGCAGTGGGTAAACCGAAAATTTTTGCCATTCAACGCC
The DNA here is from genome assembly GCA_019359275.1 of Myxacorys chilensis ATA2-1-KO14. GTDB lineage: Bacteria > Cyanobacteriota > Cyanobacteriia > Leptolyngbyales > Leptolyngbyaceae > Myxacorys > Myxacorys chilensis. The sequence goes on from JAHHHP010000007.1 coordinate 26,506, forward strand.
AATAATCAACGCGGTTAGGGCTGAAGCGGCTGTTACCCCATACAAGCCATAGCGCACCGCTTTGAGATACCAGGGAATGGGATCTTTGAACTCAAGGCGAACGGCAGCGGCGAGTTCTGGTGGCCCTAAGGTCAGCACATCACCGTTGTAAAGGGTTTTAGAGCGGAGTCTCCGCTTCCCGCGATAGATGCCATTGGTGGACTCTTCATCGCGGATTAAAAAGCGCGATCGCATCGGGATGCCCAAAAACTTGCGCTTGCGATCGCGCTTCACCACTAGATGCGTCTGGCTCACGACCGGATTTCGCACCACAATGTCACACGCCTTAGAACTACGCCCCAACACGTAGCGATCGCCCAGTAACGGAAAAACATCGGCGGTTGGCGCGTCTGCATCCTGCACCAAAAGCTCTGGTACACGGGCGTTAGGCTTAATTTTGAGACGAGAGAAGTTAATTCTTGTCAGCGTCGTCTTGACTGCCTGAGTCATTGTACCCAGCAGCGTTTTCGATGCCTTGCGTGAATTTCCAGCAGGGGGGCGGGGGGGTAGCGGCGGTTGAGTCATGCGATATCGAGCAGCAGTACTGCGTTCCATTCTAAAGGAGGAGACAGACGAAGCATCGCCCTTCGTCTCCTCTGAGTATCTCTAACTACCGTTTGAAGGGGTCGTGTTCCGCCAAAATTTTCTCTAGTTTTGCTTCATCGACTCGTGAGATTAATCGTTTTGATTCGTGAATGTCGCGTACTGTCTTCGACAAGCTGAACGTAGAGGCAATCGAAAACACCGTTCCCATGCCCACATAGGACTTAACCCAGCCATCCACAGGCAGGCAGAAGATGCCTACGGTGGTTGCCGAAACTGAAATCACGAACGCTGCCCACGATTGAACAATCCAGGCATTGCTATGGATTTGGGGAGCGGTATCGAGTTTCTGCATACTAACCTCAAAAAGAAAAGGAAATTGTGTTTTCACAATATCAGTTAATTCGTACGCGAAGTATTTTAAGTGGACACTCGACAAAGCGGCTTGAAAATGCACAATTTGAAATCTGGACAATTAAAATTTTGGACGAAAACGAATGCCCATTTAATCGTTTTGCATAGTTCAAAATTTCTGCCGTGTAAAGCTTTGATGAATTTTAATGACCTTGCAAATAATGAATGATGAGTAGCAATCTCTCACTTTATTCAGGTCTCCTAACAATCTTGTTAGACAGGTAGATATTGTCTGATTAAACTAGTAGTGAAGATTCGTGTGTAACGTTTCGCAATACTCCTCTCTGCCCTTTGTCCTACTCTCTTCTAAACTCACATGCTTAATTCAACCCAGCCTCATCGTGTCGTCATTATCGGTGGCGGCTTCGGCGGACTCTACGCTGCCAAAGCCTTTGCTCAGTCCGCTAACGTCGAAGTGACTGTAATCGACAAACGGAACTTCCACCTGTTCCAGCCACTCCTCTATCAGGTAGCTACTGGAACACTGTCTCCAGCCGATATTTCGTCTCCCCTGCGATCAATTCTCAGTCAGCAGAAAAATGCGCGCGTCTTGATGAAAGAAGTCGTAGATATCGATGCCGAGCAGCAAGCGGTAATTACGTCAGAGTCGGTGATTCCGTATGACACGCTGATTGTGGCAACCGGAGTGAGCCATCACTATTTTGGCAACGATCAGTGGAAGGAGTCGGCTCCAGGTCTCAAAACTGTAGAAGATGCGCTCGAAATTCGCCGCAAAATTTTCGTGGCGTTTGAAGCGGCAGAGAAAGAAACCGATCCCGAAAAGCGTAAGGCACTGCTGACGTTTGTGATTGTCGGTGCAGGTCCGACGGGTGTTGAACTAGCAGGCGCGATCGCAGATCTGGCATACACCACCCTGAAGCATGATTTTCGCACGATCGATACTCGTGAAACCCGCGTGATGCTGCTAGAAGGACTCGATCGTGTCCTGCCTCCCTTCGCCCCCGACCTCTCTGAAAAAGCCAAAGAAGCGCTGACTCGTCGTGGCGTCACCGTGTCAACCAGCACGCGAGTCACCCAAATTGAAGCTAATGCCGTTACGTTTCAGAAAGGCGAAACAACAGAAACGATTGCCGCGCAAACGATTCTGTGGGCAGCAGGCGTGAAAGCGTCCTCGATGGGACGAGTGCTAGAGCAGCGTGCAGAAGCTTCGCTCGATCGCGTCGGTCGAGTCATGGTCGAGGCCGATTTGAGTTTGCCAAAGTATCCCAACATTCTTGTGATTGGCGACCTAGCGCACTTCAACCATCACGATGGAACGCCGCTTCCAGGAGTCGCCCCGGTTGCGATGCAGGAAGGGGACTATGTAGCGCGGCTCGTTCAAGCGCGGCTGCAAAATCGTGCTATCCCTGAATTTGTCTACCGAAACGTGGGCAGCCTTGCAGTGATTGGACGCAATGATGCTGTCGTCGATCTAGGATTCATTCGATTCTCCGGCTTTATTGCTTGGTTTGTCTGGATCGTCGCGCATATCTATTACCTGATCGAGTTTGACAACAAACTTGTCGTGATGGTGCAGTGGGCGTGGGATTATGTCACCCGTAAGCGAGGGGCTAGACTCATCACCGGCACGGAGCTTGAAGAATTAGGGACAAAGCCAGCCTCAGAACTTGATAAATCTCCGATTAAGGTGTAGAGGAAGTAGGGCAGACAAGGAAATATGAGTAGGAGTGGGGAATGAGGTGACTCATTCCTACTCATATCTTTTTCTTGTGTTCACTATGTATCACGCCGTATCGCCTGCTCAACAGTTCTTTCAGCAAGGAGTCCGACTCGCGAAGGCTGGGGTTTATGAGGACGCGATCGCGCTCTTCCAAAAAGCGTTAGAGCGGGAGGCAACATCCTATGAAACTTGGTACGAATGCGGCAAAGCCCTACACACACTAGAACAATACGAAGAGGCCATCGAAAGTTTTGCAGAGGTTCTCACGCTCAAACCCGACTATGCTCCCGCTTGGAACAATCAAGGTATCGCGTTAGCACAGTTAGGCCGCTATGACGAAGCGGTTGCTAGCTATGATCGGGCGATCAAGATTTTCCCGCGTAACTACAAAGCTTGGTACAACCGAGGCAATGCTTTGATGCGGCTTAATGCTAACTATGAAGCACTGCAAAGCTACGAACAAACCCTAAAACTCAAGCCTGACTATGCTAGAGCTTGGTACAACCGGGGTATTGTTCTCACCCATTTTCAGCGCTTTGATGAGGCGATCTCTAGCTATAGTCGTGCATTATCCTTCCGTCCTCATTTTTCGGCAGCACACTATAACCAAGGCAACTTACTATACCGAACCGAACGGTATGCAGAAGCGTTGCTCAGCTATGAGCGCGTGTTAGAGATTCGTCCGACCCTGTATGAGGTTTGGTATAACCAGGCGAATGCGTTACACAAGCTGGGATTTGATGAGAAAGCTTTGCTTAGTTATGACAAGGCGTTGGAGTTGAAGCCGAGTGCGTGTGAAATTTGGTGCAGCCGCGCGACTGCCTTGGATGCTCTTGGTCGATATGACGAAGCCACTACGAATTTCCGTCGTGCCGTTGAGATTAAACCTGATTTTTATGAGGCGTGGTACAGCTTTGGCAGCAGCTTTCATCGACGCGGGCAGTACCAAACCGCGATCGCACAGTATGACAAAGCGATCGCTATCAAATCCGATTTTGCAGAAGCGTGGAGCAATCGTGGCATTGCCTTGAGAAAAATGGGGCGCTACCAAGATGCGATCGCCAGCTTTGATGCCGCGTTGAAAGTTAGCCCCAACGAGAATCGAACTTGGTATCGGCGGGGACGAGCCTTGGCCCATCTCGGCAATAGTGAAGGCGCGATCGCCAGCTATGATAGAGCGTTGAAAATTAATTCAAATTATGCCAAAGCCTGGTGCAGTCGCGGCGTTGAGTTGAGTCGTTTGGGTCAGCACGAAAGCGCGATCGCGAGTTACGATCGTGCGATCGCGCTTAATGAAAACCTTGTAGACGCAAAATCTCGACGCTCTGCATCTGCTAAAGCTCTAGATGCCGAATCAAGCAATTTTTAAGATTAAATGATTTATAAATGCGAAAATGATACCTACTAAAAATTCGTAGCTTGTCAGTTAAGTTAAGCCGTTAAGGGTAACAACTTAATAAACCGCAAACTACGAATTACGCTTAGGTGTTATTGAAGCGCAAAGTCAAAAAATTATGCTTTGTCAAGAGTATCTTTGACTGCATCTTTTGCATCTTCTTTAGTGTTGCGAGCTTCAGCTTCGGTCTGCTTAGCTTTACCTTCTAGCTTATCGCCAGGGTCGCCACTAACATTACCTGCTGCTTCTTGCACTTTGCCTTCAACGTTCTTAGCAGCAGCTTTAGCTTTTTCTTCTAAACTCATGATTTTACTCCTTAATGTTTTGACTAGACGCTCATACAACCGCGTCGCTTTATTTAACTGTATTCAATATAACCAAACACTTTCACACCAACATCTAACAGAAGATACAGTCTTAGTCGAATTTCTAATTTTGTTTCTCTGCCTAAAGATTGAATAAAGCATTGCACTGAACCATTCTGAGTTGGGAAAACGCTCTGATTAGAATTTATAAATAAACTCTAGCTTTTTCCGCTCCACAATAGATAAAAAGTACTGTTCATCGGTTTGGATCAAGAGGTTTGAATCAGAAATTGATCCACATCAATTCGTGTTGCCACATTAACTCTTAAATACCAACTCTTTTAACTCCTAAACTGTGGGCATCGTCAGCAAAAACGCCATGATTCGTCCGCTCAATCTTCAGCAGAAATTGCTCTATAGCTGCACCTCTGCTGGAATCAATTTGATGAATACTACCGTTGCCACTTGGCTTCTTTACTTTTACGCGCCTCCATCCAACTCTGGTCGCCCTCAATATCTTTCTGTCAGTTTGGTTGGCGTCTTGTTGACAATCGCTCAGCTATGGAATGCCGCGATTGATCCGTCTATTGGCTATTGGAGCGATGTTAGTCGTAGTCAGTGGGGGCGACGGCGACCCTTCATTGCGTTGGGAAGCTTGGTTACGGCTGTAGCGCTTTTGCTGTTGTGGACACCGCCTACTGCAAAATCGGGGTTGCTCAACGCTATTTACTTTTTGCTGGTGACGATCGCGTTCTATACCGGGCTGAGTTTGGTTGGCGTTCCCTACGATGGCAGCTTGGCAGAAATGGCGACTACTCCTGCTGAGCAAGTCAACTTAAGTATGTGGAAGAATGTGTTTGGCATCATTGGCGTGCTGTGTAGTGCCTTCATCGCCAGCGTTTTGTATAGTCATTGGGGCGCGATCGCAATGAGCTTGGCGATGGGTGCAATTTGGTTGGCATCAGTGGGACTGTCGCTACTGGTCTTACGCGAACGAATCCTTCCTGTTGCCCAAAGTTTGAGCTTTCGGCAAAGTATTGTTATCACCTTACAGAATCGACAGTTTTTAATTCTATGTGTCTCAACGATCGTCGTGCAGACGGCTTACGCGATGCTGCTCTCGAATCTGCCCTACTTTGTGACGCTGATTGTTCGTCAGCCGGAACCAACAGTGGGCAGGTTTCAAGGAATTATAGTTGTTGCGATGCTGCTTGCGGCTCCGATGTGGAATTGGCTGAGCCAGTTTTATCCCAATCGTCGGTTACTGTTAGTTTCCATGCTGGGATTAGCAACTAGCAGTGTCCTGCTGGCAGGAGTTGGAGTGTTGCCGGGAGTTGCGCTTGAGGTGCAAGCCGCGATCGCGCTTGCACTCATTGCTCCTTTTCTCGGCGGCTACTTTGTGTTGGTGTACGCACTCATGGCCGCAGTGGTTGAGTATGACGAATGGCTGACGCAGCAGCGCCGAGAAGCTTTTCACTACAGCGTTTTCTCTCTCTCAGCAGGAATAGGAGTTTCCTTATCGACGCTAGTGATAGCGCCCATTTTTTCACGGTATGGGTATACGGTAGAGCAGCCGCTGGGGGTGCGGGTTGTGTTCCTAGCCGCCGCTATTCTAGTTGCGCTGGGTGCGTTTGTGTTTTTGGGATACCGTCTGGGAGACACGCTCTCCGAAACGCAATAGAAAGACAAGATTAATTGCATCCGCCGCTATGCAAGATCTCCGATTTCTCGAAGAAATCGGAGATCTGGATAAGCCGTTCTTTGGGTTCACGGACTTAACGATACAAGACTTGCAGCATCTCTATAGGACAATCCTCACAGATGGCTTGAGAGTGCTAGATGTCGCTTTCGTAGGTGATGAGCTTTAAATGCTGAGCATTGACAATGAATTCTTTTGCTAACAAATACCCAGAGATCGTCCAAGTTTGATATTTTCTCGCCTCTTTACCAATCAAACGTCCATCTGGGCCGTCATAGTATTCGGGCCAATGATCGAGCAATAGACGACGCTCCGCAATTGCGATCGCATGATGTGCCAATTCTGCCCGCTCCATTTTTCGAGCCGCTGCTGCCAACATCCACAGCAACACGGGCCAACTTCCGCCATTGTGATACGACCACGGGCGATTTTTTGGATCGGCTCCCGTCACGGTTCGCCATTCTCGGTCTTCTAGGGCTGGATAGCATACCTTCATCGGCATTTGACCGACCAGATCGCTCCATCGCAGCTCAATCAGATTCAAAATGCGCTGCGATTGCGACTCGTCAGTTAACGCTCCCATAATCGCCATCAAGTTACCCAACGCAAAAAACCGACAGTCTAACTGAGACGGACCTAAATTACCTGCTAGGTAGCCTCCTGCTTCGGGTAGCCATTTTGCCAACCAGTAAAACGGAATCGAATCAGAGTAAAGGTTAAATTGGTTCAGTGCTTCTTCACCATATTCCTCAACCCGATAGCGGTAAATCACATTCAAGCGCTCCGAGTCTAGCCAGTAATTGTCTCGTAGTTGCATTCGCAGCGGCTGCAAACGGCTGTGAATGGCTCGTATCATGGCTTGATTTTGCGGATTGGGCAGCAGGAGTTCCAGACTGGCGCGGAGCGCAAAGTAGAACAGCGACTGAATCTCGATCGGGTGCCCATACAACCCCATGCGCCGATCAATCATCGTGGCTCCATCGGGAACCAGCATCATCGGGTACATATCAAATCGATTGACTAGACACAGTTCGAGAATGAGGCGAATTCCTTCTTGAACATCGTCTCGCTGACCGAGAGCCGTATCTTGAGTCGAAATCACGTAAGCGCGCAATAGAATGATCCACCACAAGCAAGCGTCTGCTGGAGCAACTCGCCCGATCGCATGATCACCAAAATCAGCTTTGAGATATTCCTTCCCATTAATTGACTGAATCTTGAAACTAGCAGGCATCAGCCCACGGCTGGGTCTCAAACAGTCAAGCTGAGTTGTTTTCGGCTGTAGTTTCAGTGTGGCTTCTAAGAAATTGCGAACAATCTCTGGTTTGCCTCGAATCAGAAACAGCAGCGCTGAGGAAATGAAGTCTCGAACAAAACACTGATCGTAATTTAGGGCAATAATATCTGGGTCAGACGCTGCGATCGTGCCAACGGGCTGTCCTTGATAATAAATAATCGACTTTTCCAGTGCATCCCACGCTTTTTCTGCAAGTTCTTGGTTGCTCAACGCTCCGCCCTCGTCTAAAGACAATGAATCAGGCTCTATGGTAGATCAATCCAACAAAGCTAGGAACGAATGCCAATAAACGCTCATATTGTCCTAATACAGACTGTTCTAAGCACATGAACACAAAAAACTGAGCATCCAAATTTTCAATTGTTTAAGAAATCAAAGATGTTTTTATATACAACTTCGCCCATAAGTTGGACATTTTTTGAACCACATAAGTTGAGCAAATTTGAGAAGGAAAACTGACCTTATCGTGCTGTCTCACCTTGCAACTTCGATACTTCTAGCCACAAGCTGAACAACAGTACAGACACACGAGCATAAACTAAACAAAGTTTTGTTTGTATAACTTTATGACTAAATCTGTTCTCATTTTCTACGTATTAAAAATTAGTTAAAGAAGCGACCACTCCAAAGATTTCTTCAATAAACTTTGCTTGTTTGAGAAATACTATTTCCTTACTCCATTCAGTTGTCCTTCGCAAATCATATTCATCGTTTCAATCCCTCGTAGCGTTAGTCTTGCCGTGTTGAAGTCCTTTCTAGTTGGCTGTCTACGTGCTGGCGCTGCGGTATTTTAGCGACAAAGGTTGTTCCTACGCCCACTTCACTCTCAACAGTGATTTGCCCACCGTGCAAGTCCAAACATCGTTTCACCATCGTCAGCCCTAGCCCAGTGCCAGGAATTTTACCCACGTTATTCGCCCGTTGAAAGGGTTCAAATAAATGCTTTTGAGCATCAGGAGGAATTCCAATTCCGGTATCTCGAACTTGTAACATAACTTGTCCAGCGGTACAGGAGAGGTCAAAATAGACCGGGCTACTTTGAGGAGAATATTTGACTGCGTTTGAAATTAAATTCGTGAGAATGTGTCTGAGGAGCTTTTGATCCAAGCAAGCATTCTCACAGTCACCTTGTTTATTGAACAAAATGGGGTGATTTAAACCCGTGCTGAATTGAATTTCCTCCAGTAAACCTTGACAGAACTGCTCCAAATCTAGAGGGGCTGGCTCAAACTTTAAGCTTCCGCCTTCGACGCGACCAATGGCCAATAAATCGTTCAACAATTGATCCATAGATCGGACTGATTGTTGAATCATGTATAAGAACTCGCGTCGTCGTTCTTCGGTTAGATTGTGATTTTCATGCTCAAGTAACTGAGCACAACCTAAAATAGAGGTCATCGGACCCCGGATTTCATGAGCGGCCATCGACCAAAACCGAGATTTTAGCTCGCTCAACTCTTTTTCTTTCTCTAAAGCAACGCGAATGGCAGTTTCTGATAATTGGCGGCGCAGGGCAACCTCGATCGCAACATGTAAGTCTCGCTCATCAAACGGTTTCACAATATACCCAAAGGGTTCTGTCGCTTTCGCTCGCTGTAATGTGGCTTCGTCGGCATAAGCCGTTAAATAAATAACAGGCGTATCAAAATCGGCGCGAATTTGTTCTGCAGCTTCGATGCCGTCCATTTGACCTTTTAGCCGGATATCCATTAAGACTAAATCTGGTCTTAATTCTGCGACCTTGTTAATGGCTTCTTCTCCGGAGGCCACCGATGCAGGTACGACATACCCCAACTTCTTTAATCGCTTTTCAATATCTCGAGCAACGACTCTTTCATCCTCAACGACTAAAATTCTTTCAGTAGCCATTTATTATACCTTTCCTGTATTTTCTAATTCTAAAAATGCGATCGTAAAGGTCGTTCCTGCCCCTTCTGCCTGATCGAGTTCGATCGTGCCCTCTAGTTGCTCAGTGAAGATACAGACTAATTCTAAGCCGAGTGATTCTGTGTTACGAAAGTCTAGTTCTGGCGGAAAGCCAATCCCATTATCTCGAACAGTTAATATAAATCGATTGTCAGAAGCAGGGGAAATCTCAATAAGGATTTCATTTTCTGAGGTTGGGGATGGAAAGGCATGTTTCAGAGCATTGGAAACTAATTCATTGATAATCAGTCCACAGGGAATGGCTGTATCAATATTGAGCCGAACGCCTGCCGCTTGGGTACGTAGCCTTGCTGCCTGTGAATTCGCGGCATACGATCGGAACAAATTGTCTGCCAAGTCACGAACGTATTCATCAAAGTTAATTTTGAGTAGATTACTCGATTGATGCAGCTTTTCGTGAATCAGTGCCATTGAACGGATCCGATTTTGGCTGTCCTTAAACAGTGTGAGGACTCTTTCATCCTTGATGTAGTCGGATTGAAGTCTCAAGACACTCGAAATCACCTGTAGATTATTCTTGACCCGGTGGTGAATCTCTTTCAGTAGGGCTTCTTTTTCTTTCAGTGATAGCTTTAGTTGCTCCTCGGTGCGCCTGCGCTCCTTAAGTTCGTTCTGGACTTGCTGATACAGTTCAGATTGTTGAATCGCGATCGCCATATGAGTGGCGAGTTGCTTTAGTAGCTCAACTTCAAATGACTGCCATCGCCTTGGTCCAGAACAGTGATAGGCACACAATAACCCCCACAAGTGTTCTCCTTGCAGAATTGGTACGACCAAACTTGCTCGAATATCGTATATAACCAGAATGTCGATATGACACTGAGTTAACCCAGCGGTGTAAATATCTTCACAAACCTGAATCCGCCCTTCTTTATAGGCCTGGGCATAGTTTTGTCCAAAGCACGTATCCCGAACGCTGCTGTTAAGCGCAGGTCTCCAACCGTCCTCGACCGACTCGACCACGGTCGTGCCACTCCAGTCTGGGTGGAACTGGTAGATAATCACCCGGTCGGTCTTGAGGAATTGTCGGACTTCCTCTACAGCCGTTTGGAGGATGTGATTGAGGTTAAGGGATTCGCGCATGTGTAGCGCCATCCCAGCTAGAATCTGGCTGCACTGCAGTTGTTCCAGCAAGCCTACCGGATTTTCTAGCAACTGCAGGTCTAACTCTGAACGCGGGTCTTGAGTGGATTGAGATCTTGAGGTCTCAAACTGCTCGATCGATCGCTGCAGTTGTTCCACAGTGCTGTGCATCTCGTTTGGGTTCAGAGCCTCCAAAAAACTCGTTGGTGAGACCACTCCTAAAAGGTCTCCCTGGTCTCCGTACACTCCAAACCGCTGCACTTTTGTTTGCTGCATTTTCCAGTAGGCAACTAATACCGACTCTGAGGATGCAAAGTGCAGGAATGGGGCGCTCATTACCGCTTCGGCCTGTATCTGCGATAAATCTAGCCCTAATGCCCAAAGCTGAAGAACATGCCGCTCTAAAATCAATCCCACAGGTTGGGAGCCATTCTGCGTATCGTCTGTTGCCATTAGCACCACACACTCCACTTCACGATCAACCATGAGTTGGGCTAACTCAAGAACTGTCGTTTTTGCAGGTGCTTGAACCACTGGCGAAGAAACAATCTCTGCTAACTGCTTTGATTTCAGTAATTCATCTAGTTGTAAGACATTGCGAAGACTCGCTGGGGTAATGATGCCGAGCCATTGCTCGTGTTCATCAACCACAGGAAGATGATGAATCCGATGCTGACGCAGTTGAAATAGGGCAGTAAAAGCGTTTTGATCCTCAGATTGGGTTAAGGCAATCACAGGTTGCCGCCCACCGTCAGCAACTGTTACCGCTGTTAAATCTCGCCCTGAGACAATTGCCCGTAGTGCGTCTCTTTCGGCAAACACCCCCAGAAGCTGTGTCCCTTCCACAATTAGAATACCACTCGCTCTTGCTTCGCTCATCAATATAGTATTGAGCGAGAGTTCCAAACCCGGAAGAACGCAACTGCTTTGCGCTTTGCTCATCATCGCGATCGCGTTGCTGAGAGACGTATCAGGAGACACAGTCAGCGGGCGTCGATCAATTGCAGGGTCTAAAGATAGGAAAGGGACTGATGAGTTTTGCGAGTGCATGGAGGCGGTAATTTTTTAGCAGCAGGACTCTATCGAGAGGCTTGTCGTTTAGCCGAGCACAATGGAGGTAAATCAACTGGAGGTTAATCAACTCAAGACGATTGATGTAACTTTTATATAAACCATATGCACTGAGTTGAGAATATTTCTCTTGATAGAGCTTTGGCCTCCTGGGTGGCTTAAGCAAGGAGTCGTTTTGCTGTTTAAGTCCTTCAAAATTCCAACGTTTCAGTTCAAGATTTTTTTGATCCAGTAGAAGCTGTTGAAAGAAGTTCAGATCCTCCTAATCTTCAAAGGGTGATATCTCAATCTTGCACCAGTTCACCAAAACTTGGGAAGAGCCAAAATAATTTGAGTCGCAGCAACTCTCAATCTCGTGCATCCCGCGTGAGGATCAGCGACAAAAAGCACGGAACTCAACACTCAAACTCAGCACTTCAAAGAAACGTGAACTTTATTTATTGACAAGCCCCAAGCTTTACAACGGCTTCATAAAGGGTTGATTCAGGGTATGTGATGATCAGTGACAACTTCAAATCGGTTGCTCTACCCATTACTTTTCTCAAAATTTTATGAAAATTGCTCTGGTCAATCAGCCTATTTGCCAAGTCTTACCACCGGGCTTATCGTCGGTTGGGGCGTGCAGCTATGGATTAGCGGCTTCTCTAGCGCAGCATCCTGAGAACCAAGTGTTTATTTATGCTCGGCAGCAAACCGTCAATCGGCAGCTTTATCCAGACGTAGAGAATAATTACGTCGATCGCAACATTCACTTTCGATTCTTGCCTTCGCCAAAATCTGATCAAATTCTCAGTAAGGCAGCACGCGGATTTTATCAGTACGTTCCATTCGCACCGATCTTTAATCGCGGCATGAAGCCTGCCCCCTCACAGGCAAACTGGCGATATCCAGGCTATTCTCGTCGCGTTGCGCAAGATATTGGTCAATTTGATTTTGATATTATTCACATTCAGCATAGTTCGCAATTTTTGCCAGCAGTGCGGGAATTTAGCCCAAAAGCAAAAATCATTCTTCAGCTTCATGCCGCGCTTCATCCGCAATCTGATACCACAATGCTGGCAAATCGTCTGCAATATGCTGATCAAATCGTGGCAGTGGGCAATCATGTGGTTGACAAGGTGCGACAACGGTTTCCTCAGTTCGTCGATCGCACAGCAACCTTGTACAACGGCTTTGATGCCAAGTATTTCATACAGGAAAAACAATACAAAAGTGATCCTCAATCCGTTAAGCGCGTCATGTTTGTAGGCCGCGTGACGCCGGAAAAAGGCGTTCACTGTCTGGTTCAAGCGTTTAACTCCGTTGCAGAACGCTATCCGAATGTGGAACTACTCGTGTATGGCGGAATGGGCGTCGGCTTACTCGAAGAAAGTTTTCCAATGAACGATCAAGCACTGCTGCAATCGATGCGTTCATGGTACAAAAATTACATTCAACAGCTTCAAGACCTGCTTGACCCTAAGATTGCACCTCAGGTGAAATTTTTAGGTTCTGTGCCTTACACCGAGCTGATGCAGCAGTATTATGCAGCCGATGTCTTTGTGTTTCCGCCGATTTGGGAAGAACCATTTGGGTTGCCGCCGATCGAAGCAATGGCAGCCGGAACGCCTGCGGTTGGAACACGCCTTGGGGGCGTCATGGAAACGATCGTGCATGGTGAAACCGGATTGCTGGTTGAGCCGAATAATCCAGCAGCGTTGGCAGATGCGATCGTACAGTTGTTGGAAAACGATTCCTTGCGCGAATCGATGGGACGCGCTGCGCGGCGGCATGTGTTCCATCACTTCACTTGGGATCGCATTGCCGATCGAGCGATGAGCTTATACAACGGGCTTTTGGGCTAATTCAATCCCTGATTCAGTATGCGGATGAAAGGACTTGAACCTTCACTTCTTGCGAAACCAGAACCTAAATCTGGCGCGTCTACCAATTCCGCCACATCCGCGCATGACATCCATCATATCAGGGTAGGGGAAATTGGGAACAAAACTGAGGCAAAAAAGCAAACTCTGTTCGCCCCAATTCCCATATTCCAACTCCTTCTAACCCAAGCTGCCCAAACTGAGTGGAATCAAATTGCCTTCGATCGTGAATCCCAGTAGCATTTCTTCGCCGGATTGAATCGGCGTTCCTGTAATAGCGCAGCGCTCGTCTTGCTGAGCGATCGCTTCAATCGTGGCTCGAATATCATTGGCAGACAGTTGCGGCGTAAAGTCGCCTGATCGCTGATGCACGTACTTCCACAAAATATCTCGAATCAACGCTTGATATCCTTGACTGCCAGAGAGCGTCTTGAGTTGTTCTTTTAAGTCTTTTTCCAAGCGGATGCTGGTGACTTCCATTTCGGTGGTGCTGGTGCGAGTTAAGGTAGGCATTGCTTCGTCTCCTAAGGTAAGTGTGGACAGGATATAATACAAGTGTAGTACGCGATTCGTAGACTGTACTCGATTTCTGAAAGTTCTTTGTCAAGCTACAGTTCTTTGTCGAACTACAGTTCTTTGTCAAACTGTCAAACTACAGTAGAAACGACGTGAGGGCGGTGAAAATCGGAGACGACATTTATCACAAGAGAATTTGGGAATGATTTAGAGCATTCATTACCACTTGCTGTAATTGCCCTTGATTCATTTTGCCTTGAGCATTTCTAGGAAGTTGTTTAACTGCAATCCAGTGCTTTGGATATTTATAACGACTCAATTTTCCATCTAGTCTCTGCTGAACTTGACTAGAAGAAACCTTAAACTGAGGAACATAGACAGCTACGATCGCTTGTCCCCAGGTGTGATCGCGAATTCCCAAAACCGCTATATCTTTTACTAACTCTGTTGATCGAATCGCAGATTCTACTTCTGATGGAAATACGTTCTCACCACCCGTAATAATTTTGTTGCTCTCTCGTCCAAAGATGTGTAAAAATCCTTGCTTATCGATGTAGCCTAAGTCATCTGGCTGGTAATCTGAGCGTTGATCAAAATTTGGATAATAGCCCAACATTAAGGACTGAGACTGAATGGAAATTTTATGGTTCAGAATTTCGATTTGAGCATGAGGAAGCACGCGCCCACAGCCACTTTGATCATTTAAGAAATCTGTTGGCTTGAGCGTTGCAATTTGAGACGCCGTTTCGGTCATGCCATAGGTCGGGGCAAGGGGAAGACGAAGCGATCGCGCCTCTTCTAACAGGGCATCCCAAGCAGGCGCACCGCCCAATAAAATCGCTCGAAATTGGCACAACCAAGATGCCGAAGAAGGTAAAAGGCGCTGAAGTTGTGTCGGCACAAGCGAGAGAAAAAAGCCTTCAGCCTCAAGCCGCTGTCTTGCTTCAACCGCTTTCCAAGGCAAAATGATCAGCTTGCCGTTCGAGAGCAGCGATCGCATCACTTGCATCAATCCGCTCACATGATAGAGCGGCAATAGACAAAATGAATGAACAGCATCACAGCCGAAATAATTTTGAAATCCTTGCACCGAAGCGCTCAAGGTTTCCCAAGTATGCATCGCAAACCGAATATTTCCCGATGTTCCACCCGTTGCAATCATAATTAGCGTCGAATGTTCATCCGCTCCATCCGCTCCTTGCGAAGCGTTGAAGGCGTTTGTTGCATAATCTGTTGTCACCTTGCCCCAAATTACAGTAGGGTTCGCCAACTGGAATACCTGCTGCCATTCAGAGCTGCCCCAATTTGGATTGCAGAGAAACACACGACAGGGAACGGAGCAAGCTGCCACAAATCCTGCTAGAAAGTGGAGCGGATCGGATTCAGCCAGAAAAATTGTTGGAGTTGAATAGCGACGCAGTTCCTGATACCGTTGCTGGGCTAATTGTAGTAATGCTTCAGCATCGTAACCAATCAGCCACGACTGTTTAGCCCAGTGTTCAAGCAGCGTTAGAGGCGTTGCCATAATTCCTCAAAGTCTTCCATCATCAACTCGTTAAACCAGTGCGTTATGCCATAGCCAGCGGCCCGATGGGATAATTCTGATGCAAGTTTTAAGCCCACATAACGTGCGATCGCGGTTTCAAACACCGAAGAAAACACAGCATCAATCTTATGATGTTGACAAAACTGACGTAGCCGCGACGGAAATCCTGCGATCGCGGCTTTAATCACAAAAATTCCTCGCCACCCATTTTCATAACAAGTTTGCAATTGCTCAAACGTTGCTACTGATTCATCTAGCGCGATCGCAGTTATATGTTGGGAACTCAGCGCTAACATTGTTTCAAACTGATGAATCGGAAGCGGCTGTTCTATAAACTCGATGATGTGGTGATCTGTCAGAGCTTTGTTCAACAAATCGCATCGGTCTAACCACTGCTGCGTTTCGATTAGGTTGAGTCCTGCATTGGCATCGAGTCTCAACTTAGCAGTGTCAGGAATTAATTCTACTAATCGTTCTAGCGTTTGCAGTTCATCTGCGATCGCGTTTACTCCAATCTTCCATTTGAAGGTGCGATAGCCCTGCTGCCAAAGGTCTTGCCAAGCGGAACAAGCCTGTTCTCCTGTCGGTAGCAACGCGCTCAGACTCTGCTCCATGCTTTGAATCGATCGAGGTTGGGCACTCTCAAACCCAAACTGACACGCAGGCAAATCATTGGGAATCGCACGAATGAGCGCATCATCGATCGCTGTAGGCAAGGATTGGCAGAATGCGATCGCGGTTTCAAACGTCTCTGAACCAAACCACTCCAACGGTGCAATCTCTCCAAATCTAACGATTTGATCGTCGCTCAGCCGCAAAATGATGCCCTTGCGGACGTGCCAAACTCCATGACTAGTCAGCAGAGGGGGATGGAACGCGCGGCAATAGGGCCGAAATTCAAACCGCATTACACCCACGGTAAAAAGAAGCCTAATCCCAATAGCAATCCACTCCAAAAATGCAGTTCAACAGCAATTAACCGACAAAAAGTAAGCTTATGGGGTTGATCATACTGCGTTCCAATCACGTGACAAAGCCGCTTTGCAACAGGCAAACTCAACATCGACAACAACGCCCAAAACGGAAAGACTTTTAGAATCACAAACAAAACCGTAAGCGCATAAATGCTGCTGCAAATCCACGGGAGCAACGCCGCTGCTCGTTTACTTCCCAGCCTGACAACAGGAGATTTTTTGTTGGTCGCCGCATCATCTTTAACTTGGTTGAAATGCGAACAAAATAGAATCAAACTA
This sequence comes from Myxacorys chilensis ATA2-1-KO14, assembly GCA_019359275.1. Lineage (GTDB taxonomy): Bacteria > Cyanobacteriota > Cyanobacteriia > Leptolyngbyales > Leptolyngbyaceae > Myxacorys > Myxacorys chilensis. The sequence continues at coordinate 43,158 of JAHHHP010000007.1, forward strand.
GTCGCAATACCCACCACGATCGAGGCAACAAGATTTGTATTCGACCAAGCTTTTGTTTGGCTGTAATAGGCAGCAGAAAAGGCTAATGGACCAAATGCCACAAAACACAAGGGTTCGCCAAGCCCCTTGTAACTGAGGCGGAAAGGAGGCCCTTGATAGACATAACCAATTCCACAACAGAGCAGAATTAAGCCAATTACGGTGAAATCCTTTTGTTGAAGTGCGATCGCGCTAATGCCTGCTAATCCCAACGCTAAACAAAAATTGCTAACCCAAAAGATCAGCGATTTATTCCCCGTCATATTCACAAGCGAATTGGCTTTATTGACATCAACTCCCGTTTCAGAGTCAAAAACGTCATTGCTAAAGTTTTCCCAAGCCAAAATTAAGATCGCTGAGAGCAGAAACGTGAAGAAGATTGGAAAATTGAATGCTTTTGTTTCAGCAAATGCAACAGCAGAACCAACCCAAATGGGCATGACAGCAACGCTGTACATGGGTGGCTTAATCGCGGCATACCAGAGTTTTCGATTTACACGCTCGATCGTCCTCGTGGTCATTCGCACTACTCCTATTATCCTCAAACGCTAGTCAAATATCCTTTCCAGTCTCCCACTCAGGTTTGAGAAATCTTCTGATCGGTTATAGAAACGTTACAGTATTGGGCTAGGTAGCTCTAGATGTTGCAACTCTACATCAAAGCTAATCCGACTACACATTCATCTGCAATAGTACCTGTGAAGGTCATTTTTCTGTTAGGAGCAATTACTTCAAGCTGTGTGGGAGAGCCAATGAATCGTTTGCCAAGCAGTAGCATGTCAAGCCGTTCTACAACCAAGCCATAGGGTGGATCTGCTTTTAGACGGAGACATTGTTGACCCCGACGCTCACGAATCGTGATTGCTCCTCCACTGAATTCAACGTCCCAAGAATCTGAACTTGCTTGCCATTCGTTGTCTTGAATCTGAAGAATCAAATTACCATTGCTGTTACAGAAGTTGGCAGATAAACGAAATGGTCCACCTTCAACTTCAGGACGCTGAATAGCAAACAGTGGTGTCTGCTGCACCAAAACCGGAACTATGCAGGAGCGCAAAGTAAGACCACCAAACTGGATTGATGGATGATTCATTCCAAAGTCCCAGCTTCCAAAGGAAAAACCTGTCTGTCTACATTTTGGTGAGGCAAGCGCTTCCTTAACCTTCTGTTTTGACCAGACGCCTCTCGTTACATATCCATGACAGGTAGGGCAAAGGAGCGCAATACATTTAGCGCAATGTTCAGTTGCTTCTGAAAATTCAGGGTCTACATGTTCGTAATCAATAATACTAGAACCGCAAATAACGCATCCAAATCCGCAAGCTTGTCGAACTGACCGCTTTATCTCAGCAGAAATAGTTCGCGACAGCCCAAATCGGTTCTTTTGAGCAGACACAAGGCGTCACCTTAAGTAGATTTTAACCGTCTAAAGTCTAGCTATCTAGCCGGACTCTATTGCAGAGAAATTGAATTTAATTTACATATTTTTAAGGTACTGATTGTAACCAATCTCCTTTAACTTTGCCTGCTTGTCTCGTACTATATTTGCAAGACTTTGACGGTACTGCTGGACTTTTGCTAACAACTGAGGATCGTGGCTTCCCAAGATTTGAACCGCTAACAGTCCAGCATTTTTTGCATTCCCGATCGCAACCGTTGCCACCGGAATTCCGGCAGGCATTTGCACAATAGAATAGAGCGAATCAATCCCTGAAAGCTGACGAGTCTGCACCGGAACTCCAATCACCGGAAGCGGCGTCAGTGATGCTACCATTCCCGGTAAATGTGCGGCTCCGCCTGCCCCTGCAATGATCACTTTGAGGCCTCGATGATGGGCTTGCTTAGCATAGTCCACCATTCGTTCTGGCGTGCGGTGAGCCGAGACAATTTCAACTTCATGAGGAATGTTAAACTCCTCGCAGACCGCGATCGCAGCTTGCATGGTCGGCAAATCTGAATCACTGCCCATAATGATGCCAATTAAAGGTTGAGTCATAGAATTGAAGACATATGTTGTTCTAATCGCTAAAAGCGGATGACCGATAGCTTTTTGATTATCAATGCTCGTGTGCCGCATTTCCAAGGCGTACAGCAAATTTGGATTCAAGATGGCGCAATTAGCGCCATTTCTGAAGAAACCGGACGAATTGCCCCCGTGCCCGTTCTGGATGTTGCAGGCGATTGGATTTCTCTCGGCGGAGTTGATTTACAAATCAACGGAGCGTTGGGTTTAGCCTTTCCCGATCTCAATTCCAGCAATGTTGATCAATTAGCAGCAATCGGTCAATTTCTTTGGGATCAAGGTGTTGACGGATTCCTGCCAACCCTTGTAACTACCTCCGTTGCCAATATTCAGCGCTCTCTCGCCGCGATTAGCTCTGCAACGCTTCAACGGGGTGAATCTTACTTCGGACACGCCTCTTCTTCCCAAATTCTTGGCGTCCATCTTGAAGGACCTTTCCTAAACCCGCAAAAACGTGGGGCGCATCCTGAGGAGTATTTACTGCCGTTGACCGTCGAGCAAATTCAGCGAGTTCTGGGCGATTATGCCTCTATTGTCAAAGTTGTAACGCTTGCCCCCGAACTTGATCCGACGGGAGACGCGATCGCTTACCTTCGTTCGCTTGGCATTATCGTTAGTTTGGGTCATTCTCAAGCAAGCGCCGAGCAAGCGCAGCAAGCCTTTGCTAGAGGCGCATTCATGGTGACTCATGCCTTTAACGCGATGCCCAGTTTGCATCACCGAGAACCCGGATTACTGGGAGCCGCGATCGCGGCTCCAACGGTTCAATGCGGTTTCATTGCCGATGGACAACATGTTTCTCAAATCATGCTGGATGTGTTCTTGAAAGCCAGCCGCTACGATGAAGGCGCATTTCTGGTCAGCGATGCCCTCGCACCCCTCGGTTTACCCGATGGTCGATACCCCTGGGATTCGCGAGAAATAGAAGTGATTGAAGGAACGGCACGCTTGCTAGATGGCACACTTGCAGGAACAACGTTATCTCTTCTAAAGGGAGTGCAGAACTTAGTTCAATGGAAGATTTGCGATGTCGAAACCGCGATCGCATTAGCGACAACGGCTCCAAGACGTGCCATTGGTCTCTCAACTTACCTTCACCAGCCTGCTCATCTTATTCGTTGGGTTCTGGATGACAAAACCGATAGCCTAAGCTGGCAGCGCATCACACCTGAACTTGTAGCTTCGCAATGCTTTCAAGAAATTAAATCTTATGTGCCAGATAAAATTCTGTCTGATACGAACCCGTAGTATTTAGGTCAGAGACGTAGAATTCAGATTATTGTTAGCCCTACACACGCAAGACTATTGTTATTTTGCCATGCTATCATTCTGTCTTCAGGGTGCAAGGGATAATGTCTAACCAGACCTGACTCAAACAGTCTTTAGAGCATTGAGCTGAAGAATCCTTATAAAAAACGGGGCACGGTTCAGGTGCCCCCAAGATACTCAGATTGACTTGTCAAAGCAAAAGTTCCTTCGCAGCCACCCGCAGACTACCGTGGTATTGTAGGCATCTGCGCGAGGTTGTTTAGGTTTTGCCTGTCCGTAGGATAACTGAGAAGATGCTGCCGTAGCTTAAGCTACACAAAAAGTTTATCAGAACCTCACGTTTGCAGGCGATTTACCCCATATCCAGGAAACAGCTTTCATACTTTAAATATGAAATTGAGAAACCGCTCCGTAATTCGCGTATGGGGCGTTTTTTATTCGTGCCCCATAAGTACTACCATAAAGCTTGGTGAAAATAAGCATAAACGAGTCTATGAACGGGACGGATGATAAGACTGAGGTGCGCGACTATTTCAACGCGACGGGCTTCGATCGCTGGCGGCGAATTTATGGAGATGGCGACGTTAATAAAGTTCAGCTTGACATCCGCACTGGGCATCAGCAAACGGTAGACACGTTGTTAGGCTGGCTTAGAGCTGATGGCAATCTTTCCCAATTGACGATTTGCGATGCGGGATGCGGGGTCGGTAGCCTCAGCATTCCGTTGGCTCAGGAAGGAGCCAAGGTCTTTTCGAGTGATATTTCCGAGAAGATGGTCGGTGAAGGAAAGGATAGAGCAACGGCGATCGGGTTGAGGGATAATCCAACGTTCTCTGTCAGCGATCTAGAAGAGTTGACCGGAACGTATCACACGGTTGTCTGTCTAGATGTGCTCATTCACTATCCGGCAGAACAGGCAATGGATATGATCAAGCATTTGGCGAGTTTGGCAGAGCATCGGCTGGTTCTCAGTTTTGCGCCAAAGACGTTTTTGCTGACGATTCTAAAGAAAATTGGTGAGTTTTTTCCAGGCCCAAGCAAGACAACTCGCGCTTATCAGCACCGCGAAGCTGATGTGATTCGCGTGCTAGAAGAGTGCGGATTCACAATTGGACGCAAGGCAATGACTAGTACGCGATTCTATTTCTCGCGGATGCTAGAAGCGGTTAAAGAGTAACGGGGTTGCGATCGCAGGTTGCGTTCTCAAGAAATGGATGTGCGATCGCACAGTTCGGCTAAATCAATACTTCTCCGCTTCTATTTGAGGTGTTGACAAGGCAATAGTTGAAATACCATCTCTGAGGGGTTGGCATGTTTAAGCATGTTTCTGAGATCATGTATTTTGTTTCTGATCGTCGTGCTGCGGCAGAGTGGTATTCAAATTTATTCGGCATTGAGATTACATTCTTAGAAAATCCAGAACACTTCTTTATTCGCGTCGGCAACCAAGAAGTCTGGTTTCATCAAGCAGACAGCAAAGTGCCATCAGGCACGGCAGGACATGTAGCCTATTGGCAGGTTGACGATTTCGATGCAGTACTTGAGCGAGTAACACAGTTGGGCGCGAAGCTCTATCGAGGACCTTTGGATCGGCAAGATGGGAGTTATATGTGTCAAGTTAAAGATCCGTATGGGAACTTGATTGGTTTCATTGGCTCAAGGTCTAGAGCAGAAAAAGGAAATGAATAAATTAGAGAATAGGTAAGGTAAGCATCAGAAGATTGTTTGCGCAAGTTTCTGCTTAACGCTGCCACATCAGTTCATGATTTGCGCATTCCACCTGAGAATCAATTAGATAAATTAGTTGGCGATCGCAAGAGGAAACATAGTATCCATAGCGATAATCAGTGACGAATTTGCTTTGTCTAAACATTAGCTTAGCTGAAACATAATCACTGCCTGAAAACAAGCTAATTTTTGGCTAATTTTCTGAGCCAGATCCAATCACCTTCAACTTCTGCGATCGCGTCCTTCAAAAACGGATCAGTCCGCGTCCGATTGGGTGCAGAAACCAACGCTATAAATTTTTCAACCTGCTCAAAATTTGGGTTGAACTGGAGAGTTTGTTGTAAAAACTGCCGCACCGCTCGACGTTGAAGCGCGAGGGGTGATTGCTTCAAAATCCGGCGGTTCAAACGGGAATCATCCAAGTCAGTCGCTTTTTCGCGCAAGGCAGAGGCTTCTGCTTCGAGATAGTCCACCTCTGCACTCAAAAGTTCCACCGTTTGTGCAAGATGCCGCTCTGTTTGAGGATTGAAGTGAGTTTTGAGATAGGGCAATAGCTCGTGACGAATTCGGTTTCGTGCATAGCGGAGGTCTTGATTAGTTGAATCTTCCCAAATTGGAAGATTAGCGTGTTGGCAAAACTCGCCTGTTTCAGTCCGAGTTGTCTCTAGCAAAGGACGAACCAAAGTTAGAGTTGAGCTGAGCGATCGCATCCAGCCTAACGATCGCAGCCCGTCGGCTCCGCTGCCTCGCATCAAATTGAATAGCAACGTCTCCGCCCGATCGCTGGTGGTGTGCCCAGTGACGATCGCGCTATACCCTTCTCGATTCGCGATCGCGCTCAACACGTCATAACGCCACACTCGCGCTTCTGCCTCACTTGCCGGAACCTGTTGGGCTATTTCTAAATAAAACGGTAGATTCCAGGTCTTAGCAACGTGGGCCACATGATCTGCATTGGCTTGAGCATCCGAACGCCAGCGATGATCGCAATGCGCGATCGCTAGCCTCCACTTCCACTTCGGCTGCAAATCGAGCAGCAATCGAGCCAGACAAATTGAATCCTGACCTCCAGAAACCGCCATCAGAACTGCTTGATCTGGTTTCAGCAACATGCGCTGACGAATCGTTTGATGCAGGCGAGCATGAAGCGGTGTCCAGAGGAGGCGGCTCATCGATTAATAATCGCTATCGTCAGAGTAAATATCGTCAATTGGGCGCGGACGCAGCTTATCAAGCGGTTCTGAACGAGCAGACGAACGCTCTGGCAGGGTTCCGGGCGGCTTGAGAGGCATGAATTCTAGCCGAATGCGGACTCTACCACGCTGCCAACCACCAGACGTAAAGCGCAGCGCTTCACACGGGAGTCCATCGCCAAACCACGCTTCATTCTCTTCTGTCCAGTCGCCTTGACGATCGCTGACTGCTTGAGCCAGTTGGTCGAGAAATTCGCTGACCTTGAACGTCGGATTCGACATCAAGACCCGACCGCGATCGGTAAACAACACTTCATCATCGCTCAAAGGTACAAATCCGTTATCCATAGTGATAGTTCGCTCTCAATCTCGTTCTGAATGTGTGAATTATAGGACTTACGCATCGGCAACGGATTTGATAGAGATGTAACCCATGCATGATTCTGATTTCAATTGAATTGTGATTCTGTTACATCCGCAGGCGAAGCCTCTTCCGAAGATATCCGCCAGCCGCTGCCAATGGGACTTTGTGCAAGTCCTAAATTATAGAAACCAACCGTAGCTATGAAGCCCTTTACCTAGCAGATTGACACCCAAGTAGCAGATCCATACGACGACAAACCCTGCTGCTGCAAGAAGTGCCGGACGCCGACCTTGCCAACCTTTAGTAATGCGGGCATGAAGATAGGCCGCAAACACAAGCCAAGTGATCATTGCCCATGTTTCTTTCGGATCCCAACTCCAGTAAGAACCCCAAGCTTCATTCGCCCAGACAGCCCCAGCGATAATGCCGATCGTCAGGAGGGGAAATCCAAGCCCAATGACGCGGTAGCTGATATTGTCCAACGTATCTGCGAGGCTAAGTCGCTGCGGGGAAAGGGTTGCTTCAGTCGAGACTGAATTTAAAACGGCAGTTCCGCCTCCTTGAATCGGAGTCTCTATTGGTTCTGCTCGGCGCAACTGATAGGAGCGCTCGCGATAACTGCCCGTCCCGACCGAACTTCCGCGCAACTCGACATTCTGACCCCGCGTGACCACGAGAAATGCGATCGCTAGTAGTGCCCCGACCATCAATGTGGCATAGCTCAACATCATGACGCTGACATGCATCATCAGCCAGTTAGACTTCAGCGCTGGTACCAGTGGAGCCGACGCTTGCATCGTGTCTGGCAACGTCAGAGCCGCAAACGCTGTAATTGCCATCGCCACCGGAGCCGTCACTACCCCAACTAGCCGACTGCCGCTCATCTGCTCGGCGACTAGGTGCATCGTTGTGATACCCCACACGAGAAAAAATAGCGATTCGTACAAGTTGCTGAGGGGGAAATAACCCGCTTCTAGCCAGCGTGCGCCCAGCAGAACGGCAGTGGAAAGGTTTGCGATCGCCATTCCTGCAGTTCCTAAGCTAGCGAGGTAGGATTGCGGAAAAGCCGCTCCAACCCAATAAACCAGCATCGTCACGAACAGAACCGCAAATGAAACGTTGTCTAATATGCCTTGAAGTGCGACCAAATCCATGTCGTGTTTTTTCCCCCTGCAATCAGCAGACTTTAGCATCTATTGATCATTGTAAAGGAGCAGGGAAAGGCAATGGAAACGACAAACAGCAAAACTGGCATTTATAGATTAAAACACTACAGTCCAAGCGTATGTTTTAGTGCTTTGTCAAGCTCGACTGTTGGCAGTGAGCCAATCACACGGTAGATTGCCAAGAGCGAGATTGTTGCTAAGTTATCGGTCATCACAACTGAATCTGTCAGCAAGCCCGACTCTTGACCCTCTGGAGAACTCAGCAAGATCGTGACACGACTGGGATGACCTGCTCGATCCATTTGGCTCGTGATCATTGCAACGATTACTTGGGATAAGCCGGTTTGCAAATTGTTGGCTTGTGCGACTAGAGCGGGTCGCGTTTTTGCAGAACTTAGATTGGAATTGGGAAAAAGCACCAGCGCGATATCGCCTCGCTTAATGATTGACTTTGACGGTGTCATAGTCGTCATAAATACTCATCTCAGGACTGTTCCAGTCATCCGAGAAGTTGGCTAGACTCGCTCGTAGAAGCTCAGCCTGTTCTCTGTCAATTCCTTGAGAGGCTAAATCAATGTCATCGGACTTCAGAAAAGTCACCACAACTCGTGTTCCTTCAAGCACATCGCTAGGGTTCTCTACGAGTTCTACGCGACCGTTCCGGTAAACTCCTTCAACACGGGTCAGCATCTTTCGCCTCTCTTTAAAGTTGTCAGAATTAAAGTTTTCAGAACTGAATTCATTATGAATTTGAGTGAAGCCACCGCAAACAGCCTTTGGCTCTCACAAGTAACTTTAGTCAGTCGCTTTAGTGCAGTTGGTTTCATCATCGTTCTGTAAGTCTACTGTCTAATTTAATATTTGGGGAGCTTCTGTGCATCTACAACTCTGCGACCCACTTTGATTTTTGATTTTTCTTTAAGTTGGTATCTATCACTGCCGGACAATTCTAGGTATAGACGCCACAATAGAAAGAATTATCAGAATCGGAAGAGGTGCTTGTGGCTTTATACGCAGAATTACATCGTCATCTCGGTGGGTCAGTTGTGCCGCGAGTATTGTGGCGCTACCTACAACGCAACGAATCAGACCTCATTGATCGCTTCAGTGAATATCCCGAATTCGAGGATTTTTATACTCGTCCTCGAAATACGTTAGACGAATACTTAGAACTGCATACTTTAGTCGAAGGCGTGCAGACGGCGGATGCGCTGCCGTATTTCATTTACCGCTTAATGCGCGGAGCCTACATTTTCGAGAACTTGGCTTATTTAGAGTTGCGCTATACGCCGTTCTTGAGAACAAATCCTACACTCACCCAGTCAGAGCGCATTGACCAAATGGCTCAGATTATCGAAATTGTGGGTAAAGCAAGTCAATTAAAAGAATATCCAATCGTCAGTAGCCAAATTCTGTGTATGCATTCGCGCCTGCCCTATGAGGTGAATCGCGCCCTAGTCGATTTAGCAGCGCAATCGCGAGAATATGTTTGTGGAATTGATTTGGCCGGGGGCGATGCCCATTACGCAGAGCGGTTGGATGAGTTTGTTGAATTGTATGCCTATGCGCGATCGCTAGACCTCAATACAACTTGTCATTTGTACGAAACAACCGACGGGCATTATCCAAAGCTTCTGCCATACTTGATGCGAATCGGACACGGAATTCAAATTCCGTTGCAGCATCCTCACTTGCTCAAGGAAGTTGCTGAGCATCAGCAGTGCCTCGAAGTATGCCCAACCACCTACCTAAAAACAGGAACATTGCAAGACTTACGGCAACTGAAGCAGGTGTTCGACTCATGTTTTGAGGCAGGCGTAGATATCGCCATTTGCACTGATAACGCTGGTCTTAACGATGTGCGGCTGCCGTTTGAGTATGAAACGTTGCTGACACAAGACATTATCGGCTTTAAGGAACTGCAAGCCTGTCAAGATGCTGCTTTCCGTCATGCATTTGCGTGGAGATATGCTCAGCGCCCCGCCTCTTTGCTCAATCGAATCTTAATGACGGATGCAACAGCAAGTTAGCCCTTCAAAAGACTTTAGATCTTAAACTTGAACTTCAATTCAGCTCGATTAAGATCTAAAGCCTTTTCTCAATTCACTACTGAATGAAATTAAGTCCCACGCTTGAGTGAAAGTTCGACCTGCTGAAATTCTTGGGCAACTCGATCTTTTAGCTTCTGAGGGACTGGGCGGTTTGGATAGGAGCTATAGTGACCTGCCAGAGAGTTGAGCGCTGTCCGCATCGTGGTAAAGGAACTCAGCTTGGTCAGATTAGAATCTTGACGGTAGCGAGAGGCAAAGTCATTGATCAACTGACGGGCACTGTTTTGCGCCGGAATTCGAGCCGGATCGTCTTGAGGCAGCTCGATCGCGGCTTTCAACGTGCTGATAACGGACAGGGTATCTTCCTTGTAATTACCTGTCAGCCCACTGGGAGAAGAACACCCCACAAGAGCGATCGCCGCCACTAACACCAAAGCCAGCAGACGAGACAAATAGCGCTTCATAAGCCTTTATGTGTGAGTGAATAAAAGTAACAGTTTTTTAATCCTACCGTGATTAGGAACAGCGGGATCACTGTCACGTCGCTCCGCAAGTTTGCCACAGAATCTACACCTAATTTTCTACCTAGAGTTAGAACTGGGCTAAAAACAACCACCGGAGAGACACCTACCAATCGTCTCTCCGGCGGTTGTAAAACTTCAATCGGCTTGGTTTAACCGAAACGCCCACTGACGTAAGCTTGAGTTGCTTGTTCTTTCGGACTCTGAAAAATTACTTCTGTGCGATCGTACTCCACAACATAACCGGTTCGCTGTCCTTTGCTATTCGCTTCTACGTTAAAGAATGCCGTGTAGTCAGAGGCACGAGAAGCTTGCTGCATGTTGTGAGTCACGATCATAATCGTGTATTTCTCTTTGAGTTCTTGTAGCAGATCTTCAACCTTAAGAGTTGAAATCGGGTCGAGGGCAGAACACGGTTCGTCCATCAAAATGACATCTGGCTGTACGGCAACGGCTCTAGCAATGCACAAGCGCTGCTGCTGTCCACCAGAAAGGTCAGTTCCAAACGCTTTGAGCTTATCTTTCACATCGTCCCAAAGCGCTGCTTGCTTAAGCGACTGCTCGACGAGTTCATCCATGTCGCCCTTATAACCCAGCAGCCGAGGCCCAAAGGCGATGTTGTCATAAATTGATTTTGGAAACGGATTCGGCTTCTGAAACACCATTCCAACTTGCCGACGCACTTCTACCGGATCAATCTCTGAGGCATATAAATCTTGGTCGTGATAGTAAATCTTGCCTTTGATGTGAAATGACTTGATCAAGTCATTGAGCCGATTGAAACAGCGAAGAACGGTGCTTTTGCCGCAGCCAGACGGTCCGATAAATGCCGTGATCGAATTTTTGGCAATATCGATCGAGAGATCTCGAACGGCTAGAAAGTTGCCGTAGTAAATATTGAGATCTTCGGTGTGGAAAACGGAATCGGTTTGGCGGGCACTTTGAAGTCGGGAAGTCATAAAAGTCTCATTGAGTAAAAATGACTAGTCAAGAACCGAACAGAATTAGACTATAGAGTGGATGAGATCGCCTGAAGCTTGGCAGAGCCGATCGCAGCAGGCGTAACCCAAGCGAGGGTTAGCAATCACTTACGTCTCCGCTGAGTGACCAAACGAGCCAATATGCTCGTTACAAGCACCAACGCCACCAAGACTAAAGAAGCCGTCCAAGCCAATTGTTGTTGGCTTGCGTAAGGAGCCGTTGCAAAATCAAATACCAAGCGTGACAGCGTGGCAGTCGGTTGCCAAACCGTAGTATTCCAGTATCGGCTAAATGAGGCAGTAAACAAAACTGGGGCAGTTTCGCCTGCCGCACGGGCGATCGCTAGCATGATCCCCGTTAAAATCGCTGGAACAGCAGCAGGCAAAACAATTTTCAGCGTCGTCTGCATCCGAGTTGCGCCTAACCCGATCGCCGCTTGCCGGAAATCATTGGGTACAGCTTCTAAAGCTTCTGCCGCCGTGCGGACAATGGTCGGCAGCATCAAGATCGCCAACGCTACCCCCCCTGCCACAGCAGAAAACGTTCCAGTAGTCAGCACAACAACGGCATAGGCAAACGCCCCGATCACGATCGAGGGAACGCCGCTTAGCACGTTAGTGAAGAAGTTAACCCATTCTGCAAGCCGAGTATCACGACCAAATTCTGACAAATAAATGGCGGCGACAACCCCAAATGGAATGCTGATGGCAGCCGCGATCGCAACAGTTAAGAGCGTGCCAAGCAACGCATTTCCAAAGCCGCCACCGCGTAATCCAGGAGCAGGGGGAAGTTGAGTAAACGCTGCAATGTCTAGCCGAGGTAAGCCATTTACCACCACATAGACTAACACCGCAACCAACGGAATCAGGGCAAGCAGGGTAAATAGAACTGAGAGTACCGTCATTGCGGAAGCAAATAGCGTCCGGGGTGAGGTAGGCGATCGGTTCAAACTCCCGGGGCGTCGAGCAGTGGCAAAGTCTGGAGCAGGCATGTCAACGGTTCCTAAAAGCTAACGAATTCTCAGTCTCAGGTTCTTAGGTTAGGGTCTTAATCTTGCAAACTTTTAGTTTCACAAAACTATCGCCTCGCTTACAGTTTCAGACTAAAGCGGCGAACCACAATTTCAGCTAAAACATTCACCACTAGTGTCAGGCCAAACAGCACCAACGCAGCGTACATCAGGGCAGAGACCTGAAGTCCCCCCGCTTCCGCAAACTGATTTGCCAACAGCGAAGAAACGGTTGAGCCTTGAGACAAGATAGAAAATGAGTCGATCGTGTTGGAGTTACCAATCAGCATAGTGACTGCCATCGTTTCGCCCATCGCTCGCCCAAGCGCCAACATCACACCGCCAGCAATACCAGAAAATCCTGCTGGCAGAAGAATCTGGAAGATCGTTTCCCACCGGGTAGCTCCTAAACCATAGGCAGCTTGGCGCAATTCAGCCGGTACAGCGACCATGGCATCACGGGAGATGGCGGCAATAATAGGCAAAATCATGATCGCTAGAACAAGCCCGGCGGCATAGATGCCAGGACCTGCCGGTGCAGTGCTAAAGAGCGGAATCCAGCCCAAGTTTGCGTTTAACCAAATCCCGACGGGGCGCAGAAAAGGAATTAAGACAAAAATTCCCCAAAGCCCATAGACAACGCTAGGAATGGCTGCCAGCAGTTCAACTAAAAAAACAATCGGCTGCTTGATTCGAGGGGGCAAGAAATCTTCGCTCAAGAAAATCGCCACTCCCACTCCAATGGGTACGGCAATGAGGAGGGCAATAAATGAAGTGACGAGCGTGCCATAGATTTGGGTCAGTGCACCAAATGCACCGTCAATGACGCTCCATCGATTGGAGACTAGAAAGCCTAGTCCGAATTTCTGAATTGCTGGCAGAGCATCTGTTCCGACTCTCAGGGCGATCGCAACCAACAGCAAGCCGACCGCGATCGCGACCGCCGCCGTGCCCCAGACAAATCCGTTGTCTATCGAGCGAGCGGTCGCCGATCGCTTACGATTCATCGGTGAAGAATGATCAGTTGTCGAAGCCATAACATCTGTTGGCAAAAAAGGTTAAGGAGCGAATCGCAAGGGTCAAATGCTGTTGCCAGTTCATCAAACGACTCACTAATAAACTAACAGCAGCACTCGCCACCTTTAGCTAAATCGTAGATTTACTTCGTTGCCACTTTGATTGTATCTAACGCAGACGCTGCCTTCGTTGATAAATCATCGGGTAGAGGAATGTATCCCAGTTCGGTAGCAATTTGCTTACCCGGCGCAGAATATGCCCACCTCATAAATTCAGTCATTGCTTTAGTTTTGGCTGGCTCTTCAGGATTCTCATAGAACAGCAGCCAGGTTAAGCTGACGATTGGGTAAGCATCTTTTTGCTCCGGATCGGGCACAGAGAGGGCGAAATCAGCCGGAACTTGAGCGCCGCCTAACGCTTTTGCGGCCGAATCAGGAGTCGGCGTGATGAAGTCGCCTGCCTTGTTCTGGATGGACGCCATTTTCAGCTTCGTCTCGTTGGCATAGGAATACTCGGTATAGCCGATTGAACCTCTGGTTTGCTGAATTTGAGCTGACACCCCTTCGTTGCCTTTTGCCCCCGTTCCAGTGGGCCACTCAACTGTTTTTCCTGCTCCCGCCTTCCAGTTCGGGCAGGCTTTAACGAGGTGCTTGGTAAAGATATCTGTGGTTCCACTTCCGTCTGAGCGGTGAACAAATGTAATCGGATCAGCAGGCAGATTCACCCCCGCATTGTCTTTGGTAATCTTGGCATCGTTCCACGTCTTAATCGAACCGTCCGTGATGCCGCAAAAGGCTTCGCGCGATAGTTTGAGATTATCGACGCCATCCAAGTTATAGGCGAATACAACAAATAAACCTGTTGAAGGGACTTGAACAGCTTGACCACGAGCAGCAGGAATCTTTTGACGCTCCTCTGCTTTTAGAGGAGAATCTGTTGCCCCAAAATTAACAGTTCCGTCTAGAAAGCGCCTGACACCCGCACCACTGCCCACAGAGTCATAGCTAATTTGAACCGCGGGGTTTTGTCTGTTGTATTCTTGGAACCAACGCTGATAGAGCGGATTAGGAGCAGTTGCACCCGCACCACTTACCGCTACCGTATTTCCTCCTGCCGCAGGTGCAGCTCCGGGGCTGCCGCCTGCTTGAGGGGGAGCGGTTGGGGTGTTGGGAGTACAAGAGGCAAGACCAACCACTAGCGCGATCGCAGAGGTGGAGAACAGCGTCCGACGAGTTTTGCTCACTAGAAAAGACATAAAAAATAATGCAGGGCAAGTGATATCCCTCTCAGGGTACACCGCGACCTTAAAGACAAGGTTAAGGCGGATTTATTCTTGCCTCAGCCTATATTTAATCTACAGTGTTTTCCTTGAGCTATATCAAAACTGCGGCTATTAACGATTCAATAGCTCCCGGCAGTTTTCACCAGAATGCCCTAGATCATTTGTGCTTTTTTTGAATGTTAAGGTTTCTAACTTAGGTTAAGTTTAGGTAAACACTCATTTTTAACTATGAAACGATTTCAACTTGAAAATTGTTCAGCATAAACACTTTAGCTTCTTCCATAAGAATCGATTGAACAGAAATAGGAATTCCTATTTTTATAGCTAGACGAAATGCATCGAGTATGCTTCTCAGGATCGAAAGAGTCAGTTATAATAATCTCCAAACCAAGAGTTCGGCTGGGCTATTTTGAGTAGTGCCAATGCCCCTGCTCCCACAGCTTTAACCGAGTTCGCCCTCACAAGATTTGTTTGGAGAGAAGCGTGACTATTTATATTGGAAATCTGTCCTTTCAGGCAACTGAAGAGGATTTAAAGGAAGTCTTTGCTGAATACGGTGAAGTCAGCCGAGTCAGCCTTCCCACTGACCGAGAAACGGGCAGGAAGCGTGGATTCGCCTTTGTTGAGATGGTGGATGATACGCACGAAGATGCGGCGATCGCCGCGCTGGATGGAGCCGAGTGGCTCGGTCGCGAATTAAAGGTAAATAAAGCAAAGCCGCGCGAACCTCGGGCAGGGGTAGGCGGTAGTGGCAGAAATTTTAGCCGGGACAACTACTAACACTCACAAAATGATGCGCGCCTATCTTGTTCAGATAGGCGCATTTACTATGGAGTGCGATAGGACTGAGACACTACTTCTAACGTCGCTGGTTCTAACGTCGCTGGTTGAGGAACTGTCCCGCTAGCCCCATCGCATCCCCCAAATCAACGTTTCCATCCCGGTTAGAATCCAAAAATGCATTCAGAACAGGGTTACCGGATTGCTGCACTCCTCCAGTAGAATTTCCGCTCTGCAACAGGTTTAGAGCTAAGGGTACTAAAACAGGCAGCATTGACAAAATTGTATTGGCGTCAAACCCGGTGCGCTGCGAAATATCTTGAGCAACTTGTTGCTGCTGTCCTCCTGGAAATAGAGACTGAACAGCTTGCGGATTGCTGCCCAGTCCAGCGAACTGATTGACAACATCTTGCGGATTATTGCCTTGCTGGTTTTGCAAAGACGATCGCACGTGTCCGCCTAAAATAGACATGATTGCTTGAGTTGCATTACCATCCATGCCATGATTGCCTGCAACTTGTTGGGCAACACCCAAGATGCTTCCCAATTGATCTGGAGAAGCTTGCTGCTGAGGATTGCTAACAGCGCCTAGAATTTGGTCGAAAAGGCCCATAGATCTTTATTCCAAAACGATTTTAGAGAGTGATTAACCTCTAAACGGTAAAAACTTTGCTTTGTAAAGTCAAGAGTGCTTCGTTACCATCACTTGGGCGTCCGAATATAGCAAGTCAGCCAGCATAATCAAGCTTTCATTCTCTAGAGGCTGTCGTAGCTGAAGGAATAAAGGAGAATAAGACAGTACATCGGGCGTTCCGATCTTTTCTCTGTGTTGAGTAGTTTCCATGCCTCTGTCACGACTTCTAACGCTAATTTTTGGGGTTGCGCTGATCTTAGGGCTGGTGATTTGGCTAATCGATTCGCTAAATCGCTTGTGGTATTTGTTGGCGTATTACCCGTTTTTGGGTGCGATCGTGATTCTGCTGATCATTGGCCTGTTGGGAACCTTGGTCGCGGCATTTATCTATTACTTTTTCTTATTGCCAAATCAGCAGCGCAAACGAAGTCGGCGACGAGTTGCGCCGAGGGTTTCACAAGACAAAGTTGAAGCGGCAGGAGAAAACCTGCAAGCGGTACGACAGCAGGTCGCTCAGATTCAAGATGAGGTGACGAAGCAAGAACTGCTGATGCGATCGCGAGAGATTGAACAAAATTTGGCGCGCGGGGAAGTCATGGTTGTCGTGTTTGGCACGGGATCATCGGGCAAAACCTCCCTTGTCAATGCGCTGATGGGCCGGATGGTCGGGCAGGTCGGCGCACCCATGGGCACAACAGAAGTTGGAGAAACCTATCGATTGAAACTAAAAGGCGTCGATCGCGAGATTCTCATCACTGATACGCCTGGAATTTTAGAAGCGGGAGTTGCGGGAACAGAACGAGAAAAGCTGGCGCGGCGATTGGCAACTGAAGCAGATTTGCTGATCTTTGTTCTCGATAACGATTTGCGGCAATCGGAATACGATCCGCTAAGGATGCTGGCGGAAATTGGCAAGCGATCGCTCGTTATTCTCAATAAAGCTGATCTCTATACCGAGCAAGATTTAGAAACGATTCAGGCGCGATTGAGAGAGCGGGTTCGTGGCATTGTCAATCACAATGATGTAATTGCGATCGCGGCAAATCCTCAACCCTTCCGGATGGAAACGGGCGAAACGCTGCACCCTGAGCCAGATGTGATGCCGTTGATTCGCCGACTTGCTGCTGTCCTGAGAGCTGAGGGCGATGATCTGTTAGCCGATAATATTCTGCTTCAGTCGCAGCGCTTAGGAGAAGAAGCACGGCGACTGATTGACGGACAACGGCGACGACAGGCCGAAAAAATCGTAGAGCGCTTTCAGTGGATCGGGGCGGGCGTAATTTCAGTGACGCCGCTTCCAGTGGTGGACTTGTTGGCAACAGCGGCGGTTAATGCTCAGATGGTAGTTGAGATCGGGCGAGTGTATGGCTGTGACATTAATATGGAGCGGGGGCGAGAGTTGGCGTTTTCGCTCGCAAAAACGCTGGTTAGTTTAGGCGTTGTTAAAGGTGCGATCGACCTTTTAAGTAAGGCACTTCAGCTTAGTGTGGCAGGTTTTCTAGCCGGAAGAGTGATTCAAGGCGTGAGTGCAGCCTATCTGACTCGGATCGCAGGTAAAAGCTTTATTGAATATTTCCGCCATGATCAAGATTGGGGCGATGGCGGTATTACAGAAGTAGTACAACGTCAGTTTCAACTGAATCGACGGGACGAGTTTATTAAGTCATTTGTGCAAGACGCGATCGCAAAAGTGGTGAAGCCATTGCAACTTGACATTCGTGGAGAAAATGAAGTTGATCCGGGTGAAATGGAACCACTAGAAATCCGGCAACCGATGAAACCGATTCAAGCACCGGAGCGGGTTGAGATTCGGATTGATTCAGATGAAGAAACGCTTGATGATTGGCAGTAATTAAAGTTGTTGTATCTAATTTTTTATTGTGTTGAGGCAGTACTTTACTTGCAAAACAAATCTCGACTCAGCTACATCGTGGATATGGACATTTGAGGTAATCACCATTGAGCTGCTGTAAACTCCATTGGTAAGGCACGCAGTCGAGCTTTGAGAGAATTTAAACAGAGTGAGATAGCCTGCCACGATCGCTCAGATCATTGGCAACATTGTCATGATCAGGCGTAATCAGCGTAAATCCGTGGGGTCGATCGTTTGCGGACATAAAGCTCCAAACCTCCTGAAAGAATCAATAGACTGAGCGCATTCGTCTCGGCCTGTTGCAGAAAGCATGTTACTTGACTACTCGGCTAGCGTTCAAAATGGCGAGGAGGGCAACCCCCACATCAGCAAAGACGGCTTCCCAAAGGGTAGCGACTCCCAACGCACCAAGCAGGATAAAAAACGCTTTGATCGTCATTGCCATGACAATATTTTGGATCACAATCTTATGAGTCTTTCGCCCAATTTGAATGGCTTCCGCAATCTTAGAAGGGGCATCGCTCATGATCACCACGTCAGCCGTTTCGATCGCGGCATCTGATCCCAATCCACCCATTGCCATGCCGACATCGGCTCTAGCAATCACCGGAGCATCATTAATCCCATCCCCGACAAACACAACTTTGCCTTTGCCTGCTTCGCGTAAAATTTGTTCGATAGCCTCTACTTTCCCTTCCGGTAATAGTTCAGCCCGATAGTCACTTAAGCCCAACTGTTTCGCAACTCCATCCGCAACGTTCTCATTGTCGCCCGTGAGCATGATCGCTTTAGGAACATTGATTTTTCTCAGCGATCGAATTGCCTCAACCGCATCCGGCTTCAGTTCGTCAGCAATGATAATTCGTCCAGCATATGTTCCATTCACCGCAAGATGAACAACGGTTCCATCGACATCACAAACGTCATGAGCAATGTTTTCACGATGGAGGAATCGATCGTTCCCTGCAATCACAATCTGATTACCGATTTTCGCTTGAATGCCATGACCCGCAATCTCCTTATAGTCTTGCACTTGAGAATCATCGATCGCTTGTCCGTAAGCCGTACGAATCGACTGAGCGACCGGGTGATTAGAATGAGATTCCACTTGCGCTGCAAGAGCCAGTAACTTTGCTTCAGTAAAGCCGTTTTGCGGCACAATTTGAGTGACTTTGAATATGCCTTGTGTCAGTGTTCCAGTTTTATCAAACATAACGGTATTCACTGCTGCCAGCGTATCCAGGTAAGTTGATCCTTTGACCAAAATGCCGCGTTTCGCCGCTCCGCCAACTCCACCAAAATAGCCAAGCGGAATGCTAATCACCAATCCACACGGGCAGGAAATAACCAGTAAAACTAAAGCGTTATAGACCCAACGGAAGCGATCGGCATCGGTTGGATTATTCATGAATAGCGGCGGAATGATCGCTACGGCTAATGAAAGGAAAACCACGATCGGGGTATAAACTCTAGCGAACTTGCGAATAAACTTCTCAGTTTCTGCTTTCTTGCTGCTGGCATTTTCCACCAGTTCTAAAATTCGAGCGATCGACGACTCACCAAACAACTTAGTCGTCTTAATGGTCAAAACACCCGATTGATTGATCATCCCCGCTAAAACCGATTCTCCGACTTTCACAGTTCGCGGAACCGATTCACCCGTCAGGGCAGAGGTATCAACTTGAGAGTTTCCATCCAGAATTTTGCCATCAAGCGGAATCTTTTCTCCTGGCTTGACGAGAATAACGTCGCCAATCTTGACCGACTCTGGAGAAACTGGTTTGACTTCGCCATTCACTTTCAGATTCGCGGTGTCAGGACGAACCTCTAGCAGCGCACTGATTGATTTGCGCGATCGCCCCACCGCATAGCCCTGAAATAGTTCTCCGATTCGGAAGAACAGCATCACGGCAACCGCTTCCGGTAAAAGGTGAATCGCGATCGCGCCCAGCGTGGCGATCGCCATCAAGAAATTCTCATCGAACACCCGCCCTTTAAGAATGTTGCGCCCAATACTGCATACTCCGCGATCGAGAACGGTGTAGTGTGCAGTTGCTTTTCAAAGAGGATGCCGACCAAGAATAGAGCGACCACGATCGCCACAACTTTAATTTCTTGTTTTAGACCACCATCGCCGTGATCATGATCGTGGTCATCCTCATTGTTGTGAGAGCGTACTGGCTTAGGGTCGTCATCACAACCACAGCAGCTTGATTGAGGAGATCTCTGTGCTTTCATTAGGTTTTTTGAAGGATGGTGACTTTTGAGCTTCTGAGCATAGACTCAGATATTAAGCAGAAAAAGACGATAGACGGATCAGGTTTTTGCTGGGTCAAGATGATCTGCAACCTCTCGGTAGCCGTTTCGACCTTGCGATAGCTCACTAAACGAGTCGATGGGCATGGCTTTAATATATGAACATTAATTCAGATGTTTCTCACTCTAACTGACGGTTGCGGTCTTGATCAAGCGTTTTTAACTAATTATGAGTGCTATTTCCAGAAGTGCGATCGAGCGTCTGATCGTCCCACGATGCCGGATCTTCTGATGGCTCTAAGTGGGTAATCACATGACTTCCGGGAAGAGCGTGCGAGATCGCTAACTCGATCTCTTCACACAGATCATGCCCGTGCTGTACCGTCCATTCCCCTGGTACTAAAACGTGAAAAGAGATAAAGCGGCGCGATCCGGCAACTCGTGTGAGCAAAGCATGAAACTGAATCCCTTTTTCTTGATAAGGCATGAGCAGATTCATAATCGTTTGTTGCTCATTTGCTGAAAGGGAGCGATCGAGCAACCCCGAACCTGTTTCACGCAGCAGCCGAAATCCTGCCCAAATAATGTTTGCTGCCACAATCAGCGCAATGATCGGATCAAGCACCAACCAGCCCGTTAATTTCACAATGAGGATGCCAATCACTACTCCGGCGGATGTCCATACGTCGGTCAATAAATGGTGGGCATCGGCGCGTAAGGTGATGGATCTCAATCGTTTACCCGCTCGAAATAAAACAAAGGCAACGCCGCCATTAATCGCAGTCGCAACCAGAGAAAGCGCGAGTCCTAATCCAACTTGCTCGATCGGAAGAGGATTGAATAGCCGCCCCCAAGCTGCAACAGCAATGCTAATTGCAGCCACCATAATCAGGGCACTTTCCAATCCACTTGAAAAGTACTCCGCTTTAGAATGCCCGAAGGCGTGCTCGGCATCGGGAGGTTTAGTCGCGAAAGAGAGCGCCCAAAATGCTACCACTGCCGCAATTAGATTGATGCCCGATTCGAGTGCGTCTGAGAGCAATCCAACTGAGCCAGTGAGGAAGTAAGCACCTGCTTTTAGAGCAATCGTGATAATCGCGGCAACGATCGAGAGAATGATGTAAGAACGGGCAGATTTTGCACTCATTCCAGCATTCTATCGTCAGACTTGCCAGCAAAAATCAAGCTTCTGATTCATCTAAATGTTCTGCCACTTCGCGATAGAGATTGACCACATGGTGGTCTGCCAAACTGTAATAAATGTTTCGACCTTCTCGGCGATAGCTCACTAGACGCATCGATCGTAAGGCTCTAAGTTGATGAGACACGGCAGATTCGCCCATTTTCACGACTGCCGCCAAATCGCAGACACACAACTCTTGCGCTGCGAGAGCAGACAAAATCCGCAACCGATTCGGGTCTGCCAGAATTGCGAAAAACTCAGCCATTCGCTGTGCCTGTGGGGTTGACAACATTTCTTGCCGCACCTGGCGAACGTTATCCAACTGAATCGGACAGTCAGTTTCGCAACCGAGTACATCAGAATCTTGACAGGATGGCTTTTGGGGATCAGCAGGCTTAGTCATTGCAAACGTGGAGTTTGGCGTATCAGGGTCAAGAGAAATCCTCAACTGGTTTCAGTATAGAGGACGAAAGTGGGAATCATTCTCTGTTCCACGAATGAGTTTATGTTCCTCAATGATAGAGATTTGGGCGTTGCTGAATCCCGGAATGAGCGTAGAGATTCTCAGAAATCGGAGTCTTTGAAAAACTTCAATTTCTTACCCACAAAAATCTTGAAAAACACCAAATTCATATCAAAATTCAGCATCGTCCCAGTCGAACTTAGCAACGTAGATGATCCTTGCGCTCTCGGGTCCGAAAATGCCGTTTGAAAGCTCCTTTTTACTTCTGCTTAGAACGATTTAGGCGTTGAGTTAATACCTCTAACGCTCTAGCATATTGGCGATCTGCTTCAGTGCCGACCTTACCAGGGTCAGTCATTAAGGTTCTTTGTTGTTCAAAAGTCAGATCAACTTTGACATCAGGCTGAAGTCCCTTTTGGTAAATATCTTTGCCTGATGGGGGCAACCACTTTGCCACTGTGACAGCTACCCCTGAGCCGCCTGGTAATTGACGTAACGCTTGAATTCGGTTGTTCCCAAAGGTGGGCTTTCCGACTAGAATCGCCCGATGCTGATCTTGAAGTGCAGCTGCCAGAATTTCGCTGGCATTCGCTGTACCGCTATCAACTAAAATCACAAGGGGTTTATCTGTGAGAACTTTTTGATTTGCTTTTTCCTGCTCAGCTTCACCTCCACGCCGAACTGTTGATAGAATCGTTCCGTCACGTAGCCACATTCGGGCGATGTCGAGACTAGCATCCAAGGAACCTCCAGGATTGAATCTTAGATCGAGAAGATAGCCTCTGACGCCCTGTTGTTCTAAAGTTTGAATTGCTGTTTGCACGTCAGACGATGCGCTCCCTGAAAATTGCAGTAAGCGAATGTAACCGATCTTGCCGTTTGACGTTACTTCAACGCGATCGCGCACCGGATTGATATCAAATTGTTTTCTTGTGATGTTGAATTGGTGTTCTTGATCTCCGCGCTGCACCACGACCTTAACAACAGTGCCGGGTGTCCCTTGAATTAACCCAGCAGCTCTATAAACATTCATTCCCCCAAGCGATTGATCATCAATACGTTTCAGCACATCTTTGGGCAAAATGCCTGCGATCGCGGCAGGGCTTCCTTCAATCGGTGCAACGACAACAATCTGTTGAGTAGTTGCTTCAACAATTTGAAGTCCGATCCCAGCTTTCGAGGAACCCGCTTGCAGAACTGCAAATTCTTGCGGGGAGATGAAGCGGGTAAAGGGGTCTCCTAGACGCCCAAGCATTGCTCGAATTGCCTGATAGGTCGCTTCTGAAGAGGAATAAGATCGCTTCAAGTACTGCTGACGCAGGGCTTGCCAGTTTTGCCCGTTGAAGCTGCTGTCTAAATACTCACGCTCAACTATGCTCCAAACTTGATCGATGATGTCAGACCTATTCTGAGGCTTTGAAACAGGACTGGTTGAAGTTGGAGATGGCGCTGAGTTAGTCGGAGCTTGATTTGCAAATGCTGATCCTTCAGATCTCAATAAAATGGCACTCGCGATCGCAAGTACTCCTACAACCGAATTACATCTCCGAATTGCTCTAAGTTTCATGCTTTGATTCTGCACACTTCTACAACAGCGTGGAATTGTCTCCTAGCAAGTAAGGTTCCATCACATCACGTTTCAAGACCGCCTAGTTACCTGTTTGCACTTGTTGAATAAAACCAAGTGTTTGCTGGTAGCTTTCTTGGTCTCCCTGCTGTTGAAAGAGTTGCGCTGCTTTCCGTAGATCAGCGATCGCAGTGGCTCGATTGCCAGATTGAGCATAAAGCAGGCCTCGGCTACCATACGCTTCAGCCAAACTGGAATTGAGCTGGGTAGCTTGTGTGAAGTCTTGGATTGCACCTTTGACATCCCCTACCGCTGCCCGTGCTTTACCTCGGTTGTAAAAAGCATCTGTGTAGTTGGGTCTAAGCTTAACGGCTTGACTGAGATCTGCGACTGCCATTGGTAGGTTTCCCAGCCCAGCGCGAACGACGCCTCGATGGTTGTAAGCTTCTGGATAATTGGGTTTGAGTTGAATGGCGCGATCCAGGTCAGCGATCGCGCCCCGCAAATCTCCTTGGTCAGAGCGGATTTCACCCCGGTTATAAATCGCTTTGGCATTTTTCGGATCAAGCCGAACCGCTTGCTCAAAGTCAGCGCTTGCTCGCTCCAAATTACCCGCATCGTGATGCGCTAAACCTCGATAGATGTAAGCGTCAGTGTGTTTAGGATTTGCTTGAATGGCTTGGTTATAAGCGACGATCGCGCCCTGGTAATCACCCCGTTTTGCTTTTTCCTGCCCCTGGTTGAGCAAATCTGTCACTCTGGCTTGAGCTACGAAAGATTGCACTGGTCGGGCTTGAACGATTGGAGCCAAGCCGAGCAGGGCAGTCATTAGACCCAAAGAAGCTATCAATTTGTAAAATGGGTTCATTGCTTTTTCTCCTCTCCACGTCGCCTTCATCCTAAAGCAGTAGAAAGCGAGAACGCCAGTAAAGCTTGTTTTCGCATCGTCATATTAGAAAGTGAAGGGGGATATTCATCGTGCTTGATTTGCACTGCTCTTGAGGCAAAACTCACCTGCCCTAAAGTTCGTCTTTTCACCGCTTGATCCAGTGAGCATCGGCACATTGAAGGTTGTCTCAGGCTATAGTGCAATGAGCTACAGCCCAGACAGTACCCTACTCAATCCAATAACCGTCCACCGCGCCGTTTCTAAGAGCTGACTTCTGTACCACTCATTTGTTGGTTCGTGTAGTAATTCCTTGTGCAAGATGCTTCAGAGGAGCCGGAGTTTGATCCAGATGATCCTCCTGTAGATGCAATTAAGGAAAGCTTGCAGAGGGCACTGCATCAAGGGAAGGTAGGACAAACGATTCCGCTATCTCAGATGTGGGATGAGATCGAGGCAGAATAGATTGAGGTTGAGTGGTACAAAGTTAAAAAAGCTGAGAGGTTTGTGTCTCCCAGCTTTTTGTGTGAATAACTTTATCTTCTACACTTAATGGACAAAAGCTCTAGACATCAGAAGAATAGCAAAAGCAATCCAACTGGAGCAGGAACCATTTCACCGCGTAGATCCAGCAGTTGAACCAGCATTAAATACGCGATTCCTAGA
This sequence comes from Myxacorys chilensis ATA2-1-KO14, assembly GCA_019359275.1. Lineage (GTDB taxonomy): Bacteria > Cyanobacteriota > Cyanobacteriia > Leptolyngbyales > Leptolyngbyaceae > Myxacorys > Myxacorys chilensis. Next base: position 68,109 of record JAHHHP010000007.1, read on the forward strand.
ATTAGAGAAATAACGCCAGTCAGAATAGCGACAAACTTTGAGCGATTCATAAATAGAATTAGAGCCAAACGTCCTTACATTCAGTGTAAGCAAAATTTCACGGCGGCGATCGTTCGGAGTTTGGCAAAGCCGTTTTCTCCGAAGTTGCGCTTTGCGCTAATCGCACTTAACCCAAAAATCCATTCATCAAAAATCGGATTGGATGTTTTAATGGCAACACGCTATTCTGTAACCTTCCGTATGGATACTGCTGTTGATCCTCTAACTTCTACTACCGATGCCAACCGGGCGATCGCGCTGCAAACCTACGAACTGAGTAAGACTTATCGAACCGGATTTTGGCTGAATCAGAAGGTGACATCGCTTAAGAAAGTGACGCTAACCGTGTATGAAGGCGAAACCTTCGGATTGCTAGGACAAAATGGAGCAGGTAAAACAACGCTGCTCAAAGCGCTGCTGGGAATCGTACGCCCAACAGCAGGACGGGCAACTCTGCTGGGTCAGCCATTAGGCGATCGCAGTGTCAAGCAAAACATCGGATACCTGCCCGAAAATCCTTATTTCTACGATTACCTCACGGGGTGGGAAATTCTTGAATTTACCGCAGGGTTGTTTCGTTTACCGCGATCGCATGTTCGTAAACGCATTCCTGAACTATTGGATCTCGTTGGCTTAGCGAAATCAGATGCGAAGAAAAAACAATTACGCCGCTACTCGAAAGGAATGCTGCAACGCATCGGTCTAGCACAAGCGCTGATCAACGATCCAGAGCTTGTGTTTTTAGATGAACCGATGTCAGGACTCGACCCGCTTGGTCGTTATCAGATGCGCGAAATCATTGGCTCACTTAAAGGACAAGGCAAAACGATCTTCTTTAATAGTCATGTGTTGTCCGATGTCGAGAAGATCTGCGATCGCGTAGCATTGCTGGCTGGCGGCGAATTAATTGCGATCGGCTCGATGCAAGAGTTGTTGGGCGTAGCCGAACAATATCGCGTCGTCGTCAAAGGTGGCAATCCTGATTTACTGCGTCAGCGCGTCCCCGATGTGGAGTTTCAAGACGGGTTGTGGATCGGGCATCTGCTTGGAGAGCCGCAGGACTTTATGGCGAGCGTGCGCCTCATGAATGCTCAACTGGTGTCCATCCAACTGGCACGACCGTCACTAGAAGAATTTTTTGTGAAGAAACTGCGCGATTCACATCGCGAAGCTCCTAGCGATTAGCGTAGTGCGCAACGTTGAAGGACACTCAGTGCTCATGCCAGTTGTTAACCAAAAAAATACGGGATGAAATGTCCATCCCGTCTCAAAACTTTAATTCAACACTTTAATTCAGTTTCTTACTGCTTTTCGCTCACCTCAGCCGTCTCGGGATAGCAAACTTTAGTCCCGCCCAAACCACAATATCCACCAGGATTCTTTGCCAGGTATTGCTGATGGTAATCTTCCGCATAGTAAAACTCAGGAGCTTCTAAGATCTCCGTCGTGATTTCGCCATAACCCGACTTCTGGAGTTCTTTTTGATAGGCATCACGAGAGGCTTCTGCCTGTTGACGTTGCTCATCGGAGTAGACATAAACGCCCGATCGATATTGCGTCCCGCGATCGTTGCCTTGGCGCATTCCTTGAGTCGGATTGTGACTTTCCCAGAAGATCTTCAGCAGTTGCTCGTAGCTGACCACATTGGGATCAAACACAACCAAAACAACTTCATTATGACCCGTCATTCCAGAGCAAACTTCCTGGTAGGTCGGGTTTGATGTCACGCCTGCTGCATAGCCAACAGCCGTTGTAAACACGCCATCTTGCTTCCAAAAGACTCGCTCTGCGCCCCAAAAGCACCCCAACCCAAACATCGCCATCTGCATTCCGGCAGGGAAGGGAGGCTTGAGCGGATTACCATTGACAAAATGCTTTGCGGGAACGGGCATTTGAGTTGCGCGTCCGGGCAATGCTTCTTCTGGTGTCGGAAGCGATGATTTTTTGCCAAATCCAAATAGCACCATGGCTTTAAACTCTTCTTTTCAGACTGCTTTACTTTTCTTTATGGTAGCTCAATCCACGATTTGATGGCTTCCAATACTCGCTATTCTCGCGCCCAAATCTGAGAGGAATCTAAACGTGATATTAGAGTTTCCATAGAGTTCTTTAACAGGTGGGCAAATAGTTACTTAGTAGTCAATCGTATTTGTTTGAGATTGTTCTTGTGCTTAGACGTTGGTAACACAATACACAACTGTAGATTTTGGTGTTTACCTTAGCAATGTTAGTAGCGTTTGCACCCGCGTTGACAATATTCGCAAATGTCCTCAAATCGTGAAGCCGCGATCGTGGCTTCACGAGAAGCAAGAACCAACAATCTAAAAAACTTGGAGTGTTTGGAGCAATGTGGCTATCGAAAATGCAAGAAGCATTTTCGATAGCCACATTGCCACCAATCCATAGCGTGGAATCTTGCCCGTACAGGGAAACCTGAGTAATAGATTGGGCATCGCTACAGATCCAACCCAATGACATTATCGTAGACAATTTTTAACAAGGTTTTTAACAATAAGTTGAGAGAAAGCGCTCTGTTTCGCCTTCCTTGGTGACAAGCAATGCTTTAGATTGAATAGGAAGCACCGTGAATAGGAAGCAACAGGTTGCATTCACTGATCTTCACGCCTCTCTCACCGCAAGAATTTCCTTTATGACTGCCCAATCGACTCACCAGATCTGCATCTACGACACCACCTTGCGTGATGGCGCTCAGCGCGAAGGCTTGACGCTATCTATTTCAGACAAGCTGCGGATTGCGCGGCAGTTAGATCAATTGGGTGTGCCCTTCATTGAGGGAGGATGGCCCGGTGCAAATCCGAAAGATGTGCAGTTCTTCTGGCAACTGAAAGAAGAACCGCTCAGCCAAGCAGAGGTTGTTGCCTTTTGCTTTACTCGTCGCCCCGGTAAAACGGCGGCAACCGATCCAATGCTGCAACCCATCCTCGCTGCTGGAACTCGGTGGGTGACGATCGTTGGTAAGTCCTGGGATTTACAAGTTACAGAAGGACTCAAAACCTCCCTAGACGAAAACCTAGCCATGATTCGAGATACGATTTCGTATCTACGCAGTCACGATCGGCGAGTCATATACGATGCCGAACACTGGTTTGATGGGTTTAAGTACAATCCAACCTATGCATTAGAAACGCTGAAAGCCGCTCATGATGCTGGAGCAGAGTGGCTAACCCTGTGTGACACGAATGGCGGGACGTTGCCCCACGAAATCGCTCAAATTATTCATGCGGTTCTAGAGTATCTTCCTACCTCTCAATTCGGCATCCACACTCACAACGATGGAGAACTTGCAGTTGCAAATGCGATCGCAGGGGTACAAGCTGGGGCACGAATGGTGCAAGGCACTATCAACGGCTATGGTGAGCGCTGCGGCAATGCCAATCTCTGTTCGCTCATTCCCAATTTGCAGCTTAAATTAGGCTATGACTGCTTAGCGCCCGCACAGCTTGCACATTTGACCGCAACCAGTCGATTTGTGAGCGAAGTGGCCAACCTTGCCCCTGATGATCATGCGGCTTTTGTCGGATTATCTGCTTTCGCTCACAAAGGCGGATTACACGTCAGCGCGGTCGAGCGAAACCCAATCACGTATGAACACATTGCACCAGAATTAGTGGGCAATGGTCGGCGGATTGTGATTTCTGAGCAAGCGGGCATGAGTAATGTCTTAGCGAAAGCGCGATCGCTAGGCATTGACCTCGATAAGAACAATCCAGCCTGCCGCCAAATTTTAGAGCGGCTGAAGCATTTAGAACACGAAGGCTATCAGTTTGAAGCGGCAGAAGCGAGCTTTGAACTCCTGATGCGCGAGGCATTAGGACAACGGCATTCCCCGTTTGAGGTCAAAGGATTTCAGGTGCATTATGATATGCTGCCCGGAATTCCACTGCCCGTGTGTTCGGTGGGAGATTGGCGCAGTCAGTCGTTGGCAACGGTAAAAGTTAGAGTGAATGGAAACAACATTCTTGAAGCGGCGGAAGGAAACGGTCCGGTCTCTGCTCTCGATGCGGCGTTGCGGAAAGCGCTCGTAACGTTTTACCCAGAAATTCAAGCGTTCCATCTCACCGATTATAAAGTCCGAATTTTAGATGGCGCTGCCGGAACATCGGCAAATACTCGCGTGCTGATTGAATCGAGCAATGGCTTTCAGCGGTGGCGAACCGTTGGAGTATCATGCAATATTCTGGAAGCGTCTTACCAAGCAGTGGTCGAAGGATTGGAGTACGGATTGTTTTTACAGCACCGAGCAAAGACAGCGCTGACCACGTAGGATTGCGCTGATGGTGAGAGGAATATCTTCATCCCAACCTGAAGATGCTTCCGTTTCAACCAAGCTCCTGTAGCGCTGAAGTTCTTTCAGATGTTGCGGATGGTTTTGAGTATAACTACGGGCAAAAAAATTAGACTATAGGCAAAAATATTATTTGCCACAACAGTAAGAAAGTACGCTAACATTAGAAGCTGTAAGGTCTTGGATAGCCACGATACACGTTGCGATGCTATCACCAAGATGCTCAATTTAGAAATTTCAACAATTTAATTCTTAAAAAAGGAATCGTATGAGCCAACAGGTCGCACACCCAATGGAGAAATTGCAGCGTCAAGTTCAAAAACTTGTTGATTCTAAACTCATAAAATCTACCGATGGTTTATGGAAGATTGCGCTCCTTTACGGAGATGAGTGGGCGTATTGGAAGCAAGAATTGCTCTCGTTTGAATTCTCAATGAAAGATCCAGTGAGCGCTTTACTTGCTGTTGATACGTGGGAAGAAGACTAGGGATGAGGGATGAGGGATGAGACAAGAGCTTTAAAGCGCTTCTTGTAAAGCCTTGTTGAAGGTATCTTCATATCAGAATTAGACAAATTTGAAATGACAAACTGTAGTCTTGGGCTAAGAAGTAGTCTTGGACAATGCGTTAGGAACGCCTGCAACGCTGCTTTGTAGTCGAGAATTATCTACTAACGTCAGAGCGCTGAATTACAGCGATCGCACTAAACAGCCGAATTTCACCTCAAGGTACGAGTGATGCTATTTCAGAATCCTGGCGCTTTAAGTTAGCGCAACTGTCCTAAATTAGGGCGTACTTTAGCTCGAATCGCGATCGCGGTGATGTTATCGTGCCCATTGTGCTGATTAGCTAAATCAATCAGCTTACTTACGCCTTGATCTAAATTGGTCTGCGAACTCACCAGCGGATCAATGTGGGTTTGCCAATTTTGTTCCAATAGATTGTTATCGGTCAGTCCATCCGATGCCAGAATAATCACCGCATCTTCGTTGATCTCAAAATACTGAACGTCTGGGTGAATGAAGTGTTCGTCTCTCGGTCCCAACGCTTGCGTTAACTGATACGCATCTGGTCGACTATAGGCAATTTCAGGTTCAACCCCGCGCAGAATTTCACGCTGCCCTACTTCGTGGTCGAGCGTGAGTTGCTCTAAGCCACGCTTGCGCGTGTAGCGGTAGAGACGACTATCGCCCACATGCGCGATCGCAATTTCCGTATCTTGCAACAGCAGCAGCACCATTGTCGTTCCCATTCTGCCGCTCCCAGACCGAGCGTTGGTTTGATTCACATCATAGATTGCTTTGTTAGCACGCTGGACCGCCTCTCGAATGATGTCTGCAGGCGGAATCTTAGCATCTGCTCCGGTTTCTGCTGCCTGTTGCCAATACTGCTGAAAATAGCTGCGTAACGTATCTGCGGCTAATTGACTCGCCACTTCACCACTTGCATGTCCGCCCATACCATCACACAACACATACAAGCCCCGCGCTCGTACCGCTTTGCCAGAAGATAAATGAGTTTTTGCAACTTGCGTATCGATGCTAAAGCAATCTTCGTTGTGATCGCGCTGCCGTCCAATATCTGTTTGTCCAGCATCATCTAGGCTGAATAGCTGCATCGGCAAAACGACGGTGGGCAAGTCGTCGGCGTCAACTGCGGCGTCTATCGGTTCAGTTGTCGCCTCTGCTGAAGAGGCAGTTTCAGAATTTGGAGGTAAGTCAGACATAGATTCAGACATGGTGATGGCTGGAGGGGGAGTATCTTGAAGCTCTTCGGCAAGCGTTCTGAGCCGCGATCGCAGGTCTTCAACCGTCACGACTGCCTCTACTAAAACATCTGCAATCAGTAAATGCAGATCAGCCGATTGAGTGTGAGACAGACGAGCTAGCAGCAATTGCCAAATTGTACCCAAGTTTCTCAACGTCAGTTCGCTCGGAGGATCAGGATACAACCGCTGTAAACACAGTACCTGATCTTCATCTAACCGAAGATTGGGCAACTCTAAAAGACTTTGCCGCATTCGCCACGGATCTAGCATTTCCCACAGGTCTACCATTTCGTAGAACCAGTGCAAGATTTGCAGCATGGGTACAGTGCCGTTGTTCTGGGTCATGAAGTCTGTGAGTTGCAGCAGGTGCGATCGCTCTTCTAGCAGCAAAATATTAGCGCCGCTCACAACTCCAGAAGAATCGCTCTGCTGCCAAGCGTCATAGACTGCAGGTAATACCTGATGCAATTCAGGTAAATGAAGATAGGGACTAGCAAGTTCGGATAAGGGTTTGGACTCGTCAAAAAAAGGCGGCTGGAGGGGTTGAGTATCCAATGCCAGACATTCGCTGCCTAAGTCAGTTTTTTGAAACGCTGACAAAACCTGATATCGATAGGCAGGATCTAAATACTTCAACGCTGCCGAATCTTTTTGGACTCCTTCGGGGTTGCGACAATCGCTAATCGCAGTTGCTTTGAGAGGATGAATATCACAGATTGCTAACAAGAGCGTTCCCGTCACAGTACCGCACTGAGAACATTTTTCAGCACCAAGCAGTACCAACTCACCACAGACTGGACATGGTTTTTCCGTGAGAGACATTCCGCACACCTGACAGAATTTGTGAGCGTCTGGATTTTCAGACTGACACTGAGAGCAAACAAGCATTGATCTCTACTTCTCACCGGGATGGAGACATTCCAATCTTACGCACATTTTCAGCGATGGTACTTTGATTTTTGGAAGGATTCATCCTCCATCCCTTGCAAAGGTTCGGCTTTCATCCTTCGTCCCTCCTCGCGAAGCGGGTCGAAGACCTCCTTCATCCCTGTACAATAGAAATAGAGCCAGACTTTGCAGATGCAATGAATCTATGACCACTGCGATTACAAAAACTCAGTACGAAGCTGTTATCGGACTTGAAACTCACTGTCAGTTAAGTACCGAAACCAAGATCTTCTCAGATAGCTCTGCGAAATTTACAGCTGATCCAAACATTAATATTGATCCGATCTGTATGGGGCTGCCGGGAGTGCTGCCGGTTCTCAATCAGAAGGTGCTGGAGTATGCTGTGAAAGCAGGGCTGGCGCTTAACTGTCAGATCGCGCCTTACAGTAAGTTCGATCGCAAGCAATATTTTTATCCTGATCTACCAAAAAATTATCAGATTTCGCAGTTCGATCTGCCGATCGCAGAACACGGGTGGCTAGAAATCGAAATTACCGACAGCACGGGCAAGCCATTGCTCGATGAAAACGGTCAGTCGATTACGAAGCGAATTGGGATTACTCGCCTCCATATGGAAGAGGATGCCGGGAAACTGGTGCATGGAGGAAGTGACCGTTTATCTGGCTCGACCTATTCCTTGGTCGACTACAATCGCGCTGGAGTGCCCCTCGTCGAGATCGTGTCTGAGCCCGACATGCGAACCGGACAAGAAGCCGCCGAATACGCTCAAGAATTGCGCCGGATCATGCTCTATTTGGGTGTGAGCGATGGCAATATGCAAGAAGGATCGCTGCGCTGCGATGTGAATATCTCAGTGCGCCCGATTGGGCAGAAAGAGTTTGGCACAAAGGTCGAAATCAAAAACATGAACTCGTTCAGCGCGATTCAGAAAGCGATTGATTACGAGATCGAGCGACAAATTCATGCGATCGAGACTGGGGAGCGAATTTTGCAAGAAACTCGGTTGTGGGAAGAAGGCACTCAGCGCACAATCACAATGCGGATTAAAGAAGGATCGAGCGATTACCGCTATTTTCCAGAACCCGATTTGGGTCCGATTGAGGTGTCCGCTCAGCAACTTGAAGCGTGGCGCTCAGAGCTTCCGCAACTTCCCTATCAGAAGCGTCCTTACTATGAGAAAACTTTGGGGCTTTCACCGTATGATGCCCGAGTACTGACCGATGACCGTGCGATCGCAGACTATTTTGAAGCAACCGTTGCCGCGAAAGCCAATCCCAAACTCGCTGCTAACTGGATTATGGGCGACATCAGCGCCTATCTTAACAATGAGCGGCTCAGCATCACGGAAATTCCGCTCAAGCCAGAACCCCTGAGTGAACTGATTGGTCTGATTGAAGCAGGAACGATTAGCAACAAAATTGCGAAAGACATTCTGCCGGAACTACTAGCAAAAGGCGGTTCTGCAAAAGAACTCGTCGAGAGCAAAGGCTTGATCCAAATTTCGGATACGGGCGCGATCGAAGCTGCGATCGAGGCAGTGCTAGCAGAAAACCCCAACGAGTTAGAGCAGTATCGCGCTGGGAAAACCAAGCTCCTTGGCTTCTTTGTGGGAAAAGTCATGAAGCAAACAGGAGGACGGGCAGATCCAAAGCTGACCAACCAGCTCTTGGCAAAAAAGCTCAACGCATGAGGCTTAAAATTCAGTAGCACTGCGTTGGATAGGTGAGCCAAACCCTACTACCGAGAAAATACTGATTTTTATGAATTTCTGACAAAAATTCAGTGTATTTTTGACGAAGAAGGGGGAAAGGGGTTACTCCCCCCACCCCTTCGATGGCATACTGTGATAAGTAGATGCACCCTGATGACAGGGGGAGTCGTGTTAGTACGACGCCTCCTTTTTTTCTTTTTAAAGCAACTGTTTTCGCCGTCCGAAGAACTACCCTAAACGAGATTTCGCTTCTTTCTCGAACCAAGCCACAACTTGGGGAACGGTGAGATTTTCAATCGCAATTCCGCTATCCTGCGCAGCTAACGTCAATGGTTTGTTAGAAGAAATCACAAGCTGCGTAAAAAATCGTTTGAACTCATTATCAATTGCGCCCTGTAAACTCTCGTCTTGGTAGATCCAATCTTCAATTTGATTCGGGTTGAGATTCGCGATCGCTTGTCCCGACTCGGAGGAGATTTTTTTAAGCGATCGCAGTGAGTAAAGCGCAACTCGCGTCGCAAACTTATCTTTCGAGGTCAACAACGCCTTATCGACTTCAGCCGATTCTTCAGGAGTTAAAAATTCTGTTGGAGACTGCATACCAAATTATTTTGCTTGAATTAAATACCCGCAGCGGTGCTCACCATCTACCAGCCAATGCGTCCGCTCAACTGTACATCCTTGTAGTGCCAACGCAAACATTTCCAGTTCATGACCGCAAACGCTCGGAAACGACTCTGCGATGTGAGAAATCGCACAATTATACTCAGTCAGAATATATTTTAGAGCCGCACCTTCCGACTCGACCGGATGACACTCTGCCATGTAACCTTCTTGCTTTCTCAGTTCGACTAATTTTGCGACTCGTTCTGCTAAAGAGCCTGTACCGACGCGATCGCGATACTCTATTGCCTTACGCTCCCACTGTTTTCGTAAAATCGTTTTCATCTGATCCTGGCTCACCGTTTCTGCCAACGTATCAAGTAGCGAAACGGCAAAATCATCATAGCGATCGGGAAACTGCGATCGCCCGTCGCGGCTTAACTCGTAGACAAAATTGGGACGCCCCATTCCAGCCTGCACCACCTGATGCAAAATCAATCCTTCTGTTTCCAAATCTTTTAAGTGACGCCGAATGGCTTGCGGGCTGACCTGCAACTGCTCCGACAACTCTTGAGCCGTTGCCTGACCCTGCTTCAAAAGGTGTTGCAGGATGTCCTGTTTTGTGGATTGCTGCTGAATTGGGGTCATCCTTGTGTTCTCACAACGCTGGCTCACACTTGGCAAAAGTCGATGCGATCGAGACGGTAGCTAAAAGGGGGATAAAAATACTGTGCTTTAGTTATAGCGCTGTTGTGTCTAGTGCAGTCTAGCTTGACCTACCGGATTTCCCTACACATTCCCTACGTCCTGGAAAGATGACTTTGACAACATCTAAGTTGTTAAAGTATCCTACAATGGAAGTTGCGCAACAAGTGTGTTGTTTTAATTATAAGATCTATCGGATGTACTGTTGTTTTGGCTCATGAATACAGATCCTCAATCCAACCAAGCATCGGATAAGAACCTCGAAGCAATGCGGCATTTCTCAGAGCAGTATGCGAAGCGAACAGGAACTTATTTTTGCGTCGATCCAAGTGTCACCGCCGTCGTGATCGAGGGACTCGCTAAGCACAAGGATGACTTAGGCGCGCCGCTTTGCCCTTGTCGGCACTACGAAGACAAAGAAGCCGAAGTTGCCGCCGCCTACTGGAATTGTCCCTGTGTGCCGATGCGGGAGCGCAAAGAATGCCATTGCATGTTGTTTTTGACGCCAGACAATGACTTTGCAGGCGAACAGCAAGAAATCTCTTTCACTGAGATTCGTACTGTCACCAATCACGGCTAACCATTTCTTTTTAACAGACCTCTCTAGACCCGAGAACACTACCTTTAACCATGAGTGCAACCGTTCAAAGCCTTGTTAATCAGCCCTACAAGTACGGATTCGTCACCAATATTGAATCCGATACTCTTCCTCGTGGGCTCAGTGAAGATACCGTCCGTCTGATTTCTGCCAAGAAAGAAGAGCCAGACTGGATGCTCCAGTTTCGGCTAAAAGCGTATCGCCAGTGGCTCAAGATGGTAGAGCCAACCTGGGCATTAGTCGATTATCCAGCGATTAACTATCAAGACATCATCTACTACTCTGCGCCTAAAGTGACAGAGAAGAAGAAGAGCCTGGACGAAGTTGATCCAGAGCTTCTAGAAACCTTTGAGAAGCTCGGCATTTCTCTGTCTGAGCAAAAGCGTTTGACCAACGTTGCGGTCGATGCGATTTTTGACAGCGTTTCTGTCGCGACCACGTTCAAGGAGAAGCTAGCAGAGAAGGGCGTGATTTTCTGCTCGATTTCAGAAGCGGTAAAAGAGCATCCCGAACTCGTGAAGAAGTATTTGGGAAGCGTCGTTCCGGCTGGCGACAATTTCTTTGCGGCTCTGAATGCAGCAGTGTTTAGCGATGGCTCCTTTGTGTTCATTCCTAAAGGCGTCGCTTGTCCAATGGAGTTGTCTACTTATTTCCGCATCAATAATGGAGATTCTGGTCAGTTTGAGCGGACATTGATTGTGGCCGAAGAAGGCAGCCAAGTGAGCTATCTCGAAGGCTGCACTGCTCCGATGTATGACACTAACCAGCTTCATGCGGCTGTTGTAGAGTTAGTGGCGCTAGATAATGCCGATATCAAATACTCAACGGTGCAGAACTGGTATGCCGGAGACGAAAACGGCAAAGGTGGGATCTACAACTTCGTGACCAAACGCGGGTTGTGCCAAGGCGTGAACTCTAAAATCTCTTGGACGCAAGTAGAGACAGGTTCTGCTATTACCTGGAAATATCCAAGCTGTGTGTTAGCTGGCGATAATTCGGTTGGCGAATTCTACTCCGTGGCTCTAACGAATCATTATCAGCAAGCCGATACCGGAACCAAAATGGTTCACGTTGGCAAGAATACTCGCAGCACAATTATTTCTAAGGGAATTTCGGCGGGAAATTCAAAGAATAGCTATCGCGGCTTAGTGAAGATCAGCCCTAAAGCAGCAGGCGCACGCAACTACTCGCAGTGTGACTCGATGCTGATTGGCGACAATGCCCAAGCCAATACCTTTCCTTACATTCAAGTGCAAAACAATGGAAGCAAGGTTGAACATGAAGCCTCGACCTCCAAAATTGGCGAAGACCAGTTATTCTACTTTGCTCAACGCGGCATCTCCCAAGAAGACGCCATCTCGATGATGATTAGCGGGTTCTGCAAGGATGTGTTTAACCAGTTGCCGATGGAGTTTGCAGTTGAAGCCGATCGTCTGTTGAGCCTCAAGCTAGAAGGCAGCGTAGGTTAAGACATATGATTCCTGCTTCAATCAGGGGGAACAGGTGGAATCGCCAAGCATGGGATTTGGATTCGCAGAGATCCAATTAGTACGGGGCGCAGATGTCATTCTGGTGAAAGAAGGGTTTCTTCAAGAGGATCAGGTGCTGCCATGCTGGTGATTCCAAGCTTTGTGAGACAGCAATTATCGCCTTCGTAAGCTCAGCAGTATTGAGGCAGAGCTTGCTGATAGTTCCAGCGTGACCGAAGGAACCGTCACTCCCGAATCAAAACAAGTATTGCTGGGCGCGATTCCAATAGAAGGCATGGATGTGTTAATCGACCCTAAGCGGGAGCGGTTGATCGTGAATCCAGAAAGTCCAGACATTGCCAAAATGATGTTGATGTAAATAGCTCAGCAGGTAGCGAGGTTGAAATGAGTGACGTAATTTTATCAGTAAAGGATTTGACCGCTGAGGTCGATGGTAATCCTATTCTTAAAGGCTTCAATTTAGAGATTAAAGCCGGGGAAATTCACGCCATTATGGGGCCGAATGGATCGGGCAAAAGCACGTTCTCTAAAATTTTGGCGGGGCATCCTGCCTACACGGTGACTGGCGGCGAGATTGTCTTTCAAGGGCAAAATCTACTGGAATTGGAGCCAGACGAACGCGCCAAATCTGGAGTGTTTTTGGCATTTCAATATCCGTTAGAAATTCCAGGGGTAAGTAACGTTGATTTCTTGCGCGTCTCGTACAACGCTAAGCGCAAACACGAAGGGTTAGACGAATTAGATGCCTTTGACTTTGATGAAGTGGTGCAATCTAAACTGACCTTGCTGAAGATGGATCCTTCGTTTCTCAACCGCAGTGTGAATGAAGGCTTTTCGGGTGGTGAGAAGAAGCGAAATGAAATTCTGCAAATGGCATTGCTAGAGCCGAGGCTAGGCATTCTCGATGAGATTGACTCGGGTCTTGATATTGATGCCTTGAAAGTTGTGGCTAGCAGTGTAAACGCGCTTAAAAAGCCAGAGAATGCAACGCTAATTATTACTCACTATCAACGCTTGCTAAACTACATCACGCCAGACGTTGTGCATGTGATGGCAAAGGGACGCATTCTTAAGAGTGGCGGTAAAGAATTGGCTCTAGAACTAGAAGCGAAAGGGTACGACTGGGTGTTAGACAGTCAAGCGGTAGGTGCGTAATGACAATACAATCTACCCTGTCTGACGTTGGAAATCTGGGGCTGTCTACGAAGGTCGATCGCGCGGCTTACCTTTTGGGATTGCTGAGCTTGCGGAGTGAGTTGCCATCGGAGTTGGCTGGGCTGCAGGAGATCCGCGATCGCGCCTTCTCCGTCGTTCGCGATCGCGCCATTCCTAGCACCCGCGAAGAAGAATGGCGCTTTACCGATTTATCGGGGCTGCTGCAAGTTCAGTTTCAAAACAGTGCGCCGTCTGAGATCGGATTTCCTCAGATCGAATCGTTTCTACTGCCTGAATCTACTAATAGCCGTTTGGTTTTTGTAGATGGCGTTTATGCGCCTGCCTTATCTGCTGTTGATGATTTGCCGGACGGCGTGTTAGTGGGAAACTTGGCCGCTGGAGTGCAACTGTTTCCAAAGCTGTACGAGCATTTGGCACTGCATCCAGGCGGTGAGGAAATTTTCACGGCGTTGAATACGGCGAGCTTTACCGATGGCGCGATCGTACGGGTTTCCCAGAATCAAGCGATCGCATCTCCAATTCATCTTCTATTCGTCTCAACCCAAGAAGCACTTTGTCATCCCCGCGCTTTGGTTGTGGCAGAGACAGGCAGTAGCGTAACGCTGGTCGAGGAGTATGTCAGCTTGGCTGAGGGTGCATACTTCACCAATCCAGTTACGGAAATCTGGCTGGGGGAAAATGCTGAGGTTCGCCATACTAGAGTTCAGAGGGATAGCGTTGCCGCGTTCCACATTGGCAAGACGGCTGTCTCTCAAGCGCGAGATTCTCGCTATGACTGTACGGCGGTAAGTTTGGGCGGGAAATTGTCTCGCCATCATTTAGAGGTATATCAGACGGGTGAGCAGACCGATACTAAGCTGAATGGACTGACGATCGTCGATGGCGATCGCTTGGGGGATACTCACAGCTTGATTGCACTGAGTCAGCCCTACGGAACTGCGAATCAGGTCAATAAGACGATTGTGAGCGATCGCGCTCATGCTGTATTCAATGGCAAAGTGTTTGTGCCGAAAGCGGCTCAGTTAACAAATGCGGCTCAGTTAAGCCGGAACTTGTTGCTGTCACCAAAAGCACGAGTGGACACTAAGCCACAGCTAGAGATTACGGCTGACAATGTGAAATGCGCTCACGGAGCCACAGTGAGCCAGTTGGAAGATGATGAAGTGTTCTATTTACAGAGCCGGGGCATTGAGGCAGACCAGGCGCGGAAGTTGTTGACCTATGCTTTTGCGATCGAGGTCATCGATCGGATCTCGGTGGCGTCACTACGCCATGCATTAACTCAATTGGTGCGGATTCAGAGTGCATAATCTTCGACCAAGACGCGGAGTATGGCATCTCTACAGGTTTATTGATCCTTTATTTCTTCTTGAACGATGACTATCATCCAGGAAAAAACGCTCTCTGCTCTGACTCGACCTGATTTCCCAATTCTGAATCAGACGATTCACGACAAGCCACTGGTTTATCTTGATAATGCAGCGACTTCGCAGAAGCCGATCGCGGTGCTAGATGCGATCGAGCATTATTACAGGTATGACAATGCGAATGTGCATCGGGGTGTGCATACGCTCAGTTCACGGGCGACAGATGCTTATGAAGGCGCTCGCGATAAGGTTGCGGCGTTTGTAAATGCGGCATCACGTCAGGAGATTGTCTACACCCGTAATGCGAGTGAGGCGATCAACTTGGTTGCTTACTCTTGGGCGTTGAATACGCTAAAGCAAGGCGATGAAATTGTGCTGTCGGTGATGGAGCATCATAGCAATCTGGTGCCGTGGCAAATTATTGCTGGTCGGACAGGCGCAGTACTGAAGCATGTTGAACTGACCGAGACTGAAGAGTTTGACTTTGAGCAGTTCAAGTCGCTGTTGTCGGACAAGACCAAGCTTGTTTCGGTTGTGCATGTTTCAAATACATTGGGTTGTATCAATCCCGTTAAAGAGATTTGCGCGGAAGCTCACAAAGTTGGCGCACGGGTGCTGATCGATGCCTGTCAGAGCGTGCCGCACATGCCGATCGATGTTCAAGAGATTGATTGCGATTGGTTGGTTGCATCGGGTCACAAGATGTGTGCGCCTACCGGAATTGGCTTCTTGTACGGCAAGTTAGATTTGCTGCGATCGCAGCCTCCGTTTATGGGCGGCGGCGAAATGATTGCTGATGTGTTTCTTGATCATTCCACCTATGCTGACTTGCCTCATAAGTTTGAAGCGGGTACGCCTGCCATTGGAGAAGCGATCGCGCTTGGGGCAGCGGTAGATTATCTCACCAATATTGGCATGGACAGGATCCATGCTTATGAAGAAGAACTAACTGATTATCTGTTCCGACAGCTTGCGACAATTCCAGAGCTTCGCCTGTATGGACCCAAGCCGAATGCCGATGGCAGCGGGAGAGCGGCGCTTGCTTCGTTTACCGCAGGCGATGTTCATCCGCACGATTTGTCTACGATTTTGGATCAAGCTGGAGTTGCGATTCGGGCAGGACATCACTGCACGCAGCCTTTGCATCGATACCTTAAAGCTCAATCAACCGCACGGGCGAGTTTGTATTTCTACAACACCCGCGAAGAGATTGACGTGTTTATTGTGGCGTTGAAGGATGCCGTTGAGTTCTTTGGCAGTATTTTTGGCTAGGAAGCTGAAACGTCCACTCATAGAACTTTGCTCATAGAATTTCGCAGGAACGGCTATGACTACGGAACTACTGGACAAACCAACTGACCAACGCATCACCCTATACGGAACCTGGCAGCATTTTAAGCTGATTCAGCAGGGGCTTGAGGAGTCGCATAGTGCAAGGCTGTCTTATTTGAATGGGACGATCGAAATACTCATGCCAGGGGAAGCCCACGAAATTTTCTCGCATGTCATTGGCTTTTTGCTGACTACGTTTTTCATCGAGAAGGGCATTCGCTTTCAGGCAACGGGTGCGATGGATCAGGAGAAGGAAGGGGAAGCATCGGCACAGGCAGATCAGTCCTACCGGATTGGCGAATCGAAGACGGCTCCTGATCTCTACGTCGTTGTTTTCTCCAGTGGTAACACTAAGCTTGCCAAGTATCGAGTTTTAGGCGTTCCTGAAGTATGGTTTTGGGAAGACGGTGCATTAGCGCTCTATCACTTGCGAGGCGACGGCTACGATCGCTTGAATCGCAGTGAGTTACCAGGATTAAAAGATTTGGACTTCGCTTTACTGAAGCGCTGCATCTTGATTGGAGAGACTGACTTAGGGGAAGCGGTTCGACAGTTTAGGGCAGAAATCTAGGAAAATAGAGGCGCAGCTCCAAAGGAAACTTTCTTGAATTGCGTAATCAATTTCTATATATAAAAAGCAAAAAGACCAATTTTTATAAAAACTAAGCCACGATCGCACCTAGTACAGACCTTAAACTCAGCATGTTAGCGATTCAAATTGTTTTGGGAGTTTTGATTCTAGGTTCGATTGTGTTCTATCTGGCGTGTGCTTGGTTTACTCATCAGTTCTTCTCAACTGTCGTCCCAACCCTCGCTACAACAGTTGATGCAACAAATGAACCCGTTTCGATCTTAGTCCCGATTTGTGGCTTAGATGAAGGAGCGTTAGAGAACTGGACATCGCTCTGTGAGCAAGAATATCCCCGTTACGAAGTATTGTTTGGGGTCGCTGACACAACTGATCCAGCCATCCCAACACTCCGTAAATTGGAAGAAACTTACCGCGATCGCTTGGAGCTTGGAGGCAATCGCGTTCGCGTTTTTGTCGATTTGGCTCCTCGTGGCATTAATCATAAAGACAGCACGTTGAGCTATCTGCTCAAAGAGGCGCAATTTGAAACTCTAATTTTTGCGGATAGTGATATCTGTGTGAATCCAGATTACATTCACACCGTTACCGCTCCGCTTTCTCAAGTCGATGTGGTCACATGCGCTTACATTGCCCACAATCCACAGTTTTTAGGGGCAGCATTAGCGTCTTTGGGGCGATGCTGCGATTTTATTCCGAGTGCGCTGATTGCTCGTGCCCTAGATGGCGGCTTGAAGTTTGCGATCGGAGTGACGATCGCAACTCGCAAAACTACACTCCAAGGGTTTGGCGGGCTGCAACTCAATCGCATTGGGTCTGATTACAATCTCGGCAAACGAGCCGCTCAAGCAGGCTACCAAGTAGAACTTTCTCATTTAGTGCTTGAATCCGATACGGGGCGCGAAAGCATTGGGCAACTGTTTCAGCGAGAATTGCGATGGGCAAGAACGATTCGCTTTAATCGGGGTGCAGTTTACTACACCATGATTTTTTGCTATGGCACGGTGCTGTGTTTGCCGTTGTTATTGCTTTCGGGTTTTGCAAATTGGGCAATTGTCCTGACGGGGGTTACTTTTGGAATTCGGTTTGGTCAAGCCGCGATCGCGGCCTTGAGCATGCAGAGTCCTCATCTTTTGCGGTGGTTTTGGACGTTACCCCTACGAGATGGATTAAGCTTCGTCATTTGGGTCATGGGAGCGTTTGGGCGACAAGCTTATTGGCGCGGGCGACGACTGCAAATTGAAGGGGACGGAATCATTCGTCAATTGGAGTAATCCTGATTAACGTCAATTCAGGTTAAGCCATCAGTGCCAAAGCCACACTCCAATCCGCCCTCACTTCTCCACCCGTCCCTTCTCATTTCCCTTAGCGAGGGGGTGTCGGGGGACGGCTTCCGTCTCCTGACGAGCGGGGGCGCGGGGGGAAGTCCCCCGAATTGTGGCAACGCCACCCAACCGCTCTAACACATCACGTCTTATCCCGAATTCATATTTATTAAGAGGCTGTTACTGAAGATTACAGATCAAAGGCTGACACTCCAAGCTTGAATCTGCAAACTTCGAGCTAAAAGCTTGACGCTTCAGGCTAAAAGCTCGGAACTCCAGGCTAAAAGCCTCACACATTGACTGAAAAGCTCGGAACTTCAGGCTAAAAGCCTGACACTCCGAGCTAAAAGCCCGACACTCCGAGCTAAAAGCCTCGTACTTTGACTTAAAAGCTCGGAACTTCAAGCTAAAAGCCTGACACTCCGAGTTAAAAGCCTGATGTTTCGAGCTAAAAGCCTCGCACATCCAGCTTGAATCTCCACCTTCCGCCCTCTGTTCTCAATCCTCCGTGTTCAAGCCTTAAAATCTTCTTTTTTCAGTCCCCCTTATCCCCTATCTCCTCCCCTCGTCTATCCTAAAAGAACGTGGTTTGTCGCCTAGGTAAAGATTGATGGTCGGATCGCTCGAACAAATTACCCAAAACCTTGCTGCTCTCGACCAAAAAGTAGAGGCACTGAGAGAAGACCTTCGCACCGCTTACTCCAACTATTTGCAGACCTTAGGAAAAGTCACTCGTCAGCAGTTTATTCTCTCTTGTCACCACATCTGCACCGAAGGGTATCCCCAAGCGTTTTTGGCGCTATCGGTCAGAGGTCGTCAACAGCTTCAAGATGCTCTGCGCGACTTGGCAAAACAGGTAGAACATGACTTAATTGACACGCTTACCCTGGCTGATGAAGCCACCGAAAGTCATAATGACGACTCGATCGACGACTTGAGTGAAGAGCTAGACTTTTCCCTCAGCGACGATGACCTTGAACTCCTCGAAGCCGAGGGTGAGATAGAAGAGTTAGAGCTAGAAGATGAAAACGAACTCGAAGCGCTCCTCTCGAAAGTGGTTTTATCTCCAGCCGAACGCAAACCCCTCACTCCGATCGAGCGGGTCGGTCAGTGGCAATCGACGCTAGAACGCTCGATTACGAGAACGCTGCAAATCACCTCTCAAGCGGCGAACCAGCTCTTGCAACATCATGAGGTTCTGCCCAAACAAGTGCCGCCTCCCGTGTTAGAAGCAGCGGCAAAGGCAAAAGGCAATGAGCCATCGTCCGGCCCTCCAAATCTGCTGAACTTACTGGTCGATGCCAGCGCCGACTCTACTAAATCTAAAAAGCCAAATCCAGCAACGCTAGTGCATGTGATTGCCGTTAACCTGCGGCTTGCCGAAATCGAATTTAACGACATGAGCGTGATGAGCGATCGCAACAAACTCCGCAATCTCAAGAAACAGTATCAGGCTTTGGCAAAGGAGTATGGGCATAAACAGCGCGACCAAGCGATCGCCCAAGCTCGCCTTGCTTGGACATCGACCTGGACGAATGAGTAACGCGTGGTGAAGACAGAAATCAGAAGACAAGGCATGATAGGAGTTATGCTTCATTTTTGGATGAAAAGGATAGACACATGACCAGTCAGGGAATTAGAATCGCCGCGATCGGAGACATCCACGACCGATGGGAGTCGGAGGATGAAGCCGCTCTAGAATATCTAGGCGTCGATCTTGCCCTGTTTGTCGGAGATTTTGGCAACGAATCCGTTGATATTGTGCGGCAGATTGCGGGTATCAATATTCCGAAAGCGGCCATCATGGGCAATCACGATGCTTGGTACAACGCCACCGATTGGGGAATTAGCAAATGTCCCTACGATCGCGCCAAAGAAGATCGGGTGCAGCAGCAGTTAGACCTGCTGGGAGAGGCCCATGTAGGGTTTGGAAAGCTCGATTTTCCAGAGTTAAACCTCAGCGTTGTGGGCACTCGCCCGTTTAGTTGGGGCGGGTCAAGCTGGAAAAATAATCGGTTCTATCGAGAGCGCTTTGGAGTGCAAAGTTTTGAAGAGTCGGTAGAGCGCATCGTCGAGGCAGCGAGTCAAACGCAATCCGATACGCTGCTATTTATGGGTCACAACGGTCCTTTAGGACTAGGCAATGCAGCGGAAGATCCCTGCGGTAGAGATTGGCAACCCATTGGCGGTGATCACGGCGACCCGGATTTTGCAGACGCGATCGCTAAAACTCGTCAACTAGGCAAAACCATTCCTTTTGCCACCTTTGGGCATATGCATCACACGCTGCGCCATACCAAAGACCAAACGCGACGAGCCATCCACGTCGATCCGGCAGGAACCGTTTATCTCAATGCCGCAAACGTGCCTCGCATCGTGGAGCGAAACGGCGATCGCTTCCGCAACTTTTCGATCGTCACCTTGCAAGATGGTTTGGTGTCGCAGGCGTCGCTGCTGTGGCTCAACCGAGATTTTGAGGTGGCTTCAGAGCAAATTCTATACAATGCTCCAGATGCGATCGCTGTGGACGATCCAGCGCTACATGCTGCTAACCGCAAGTAACATCTGTGCGATCGTAGTAATCCCGCATAGCACTTTCAGCGATAAACATTCTCCTTTTTGCCCAACTGAGCTAATATAGGATTTGTCTCCTGGAGAGGTGGCAGAGTGGTCGATAGCGTTCGACTTGAAATCGAATGACCCAAAAGGTCCGTGGGTTCGAATCCCACCCTCTCCGTTTTCAGTGCTAGCAAATAAAGTGGCGTTTCTGACGAGTGATGCTTGCTAGGAACTACCGTTCACGGTACACGGAAATTGTAGCTTAGACAATTGAGCTTGTCTTGCTGCCCTTAAGAGAATCAGTATCTGTCTAGCACTTAAAACCGATCAAGTGAGAAGTTTTAATCATGGATATAGAACTGGTTCCTTGCTCTGTTGAACACCTTGAAGCTCTGATTCAAGGCACAGATGCTTTTCGGGCAGCGTTTGGACTTCAAGTCGTTGATGGCTACTTGCCGTTTGAAGGAGCACTTCAATACTCGCTGAACCTGCTGAGATCGTCACAAATTTGGCATCCTTGGCTGCCTTATCTATTTATTTTTTCAGGCGATAAAGCATTGGTCGGTTTTGGCGGATTCAAATCAGTTCCCGATCCTAGTCGTGTTGTTGAGATTGGTTACTCGGTTGCGCCCGCCTATCAAGGTCGAGGGTTTGCAACTTCTGCAGCGTGTCAATTAATCGAAATTGCAGCGGCTTCAGCTTTAGTTGACAAGGTGGGCGCCCATACGCTGGCAGAGCGCAATGCATCCACCACAGTATTAGAAAAAAGCGGAATGATGAGAGTAGCGGAGATTGTTGATCCTGAAGACGGAGAATTGTGGCAATGGGAAATCAACGTGGCACAATCGAGCATTGAAGCAGGCAGTTAAAAGACCCTGCGCTTTGTTCGGTTTGACTCGCCACTGTTCACAACAGCCGTTATGCTGATGAATGGCTGTGTTGTGAACGCACTAGATTTACTGTGATTTTAAATTTTTTAGTTGCTAATCAATAATCCATAGCTGTTGAAGATTATTTTCTAAAATTCGCTCTTCCATAATCATTTATCTGCTCTAACTAACGTGGCTATTTTGACAAGAAAAGACGCTGAAAAGTTGTTGCAACAATTTATTTGTAATGATGCATCTCCTCAACCCTCTGACTCTGCGCTGATTCGCGAAGCGTTGTTACTCGTTGCCAGTTTATCGGATTATCAAATTTTAGGAATTTGTGCCGACAACGCTGAACAAGGACTGCGATCGCTGTATTCCTACTCGAAAGCGCTGGGCTACGAAACGATTCCAGAAATTGCTACCATTCCAGGCGCGACATATATCAAATACAATCCGGTACGAGGACGCGCTTACATGGAACCTTATTTAGGAAAGCATCGTGGTGTATTAGTGTCCTGTCAGTCTGACTACACCGATGGCGTTAACGAAACTTTTGGACATCTGCCGCTCGATTTGTTTGACTAAACCTACCCATGAAATAAGCCCAGATCGAATACTGATCTGGGCTTAGCATTTATAGACCAACCTTAATAAAACCGGTGGCGTTTTCATTCAACAGGGATAAATAGCTGCTGTAAATGTGAGTCTACGTCTTCAGATAGAGAAACGTTAAAAAAACACAAGGTTCTTCAACTTTCTTTAGAATTAGTTACACGAAAGAAATAAGGGGTTCTAGCGTCCTAATTCTTGCGATCGCAACCATGCCGCTTTAACCGCCTCCATGATCGCCGATCGAAATCCCGCTTTTTCAAGCTGAGCGATCCCCGCGATCGTCGTTCCGCCCGGACTCGTCACCCGATCTTTCAGTTCTCCCGGATGCATTGCCGTCTCCTGTAAAAGTTGTGCTGTTCCGCGCACGGTTTGCAGCGCGAGTTTCATGGCCACCCCTCGCGGTAATCCGGCGGCAACCCCGCCATCTGCCAAAGCTTCGATCATCAGCGCTACATAGCCGGGTCCTGATCCCGACAGCCCTGTGACTGCATCCATTGACGATTCTGGAACTTCAACGACTTCGCCAACAGTTTGAAGAATGTGAGTGGCAAGGTCGAGGTGCAATCGTTCGACCTGCTGACCTGCCGCGATCGCGGTTACACCTGCACCCACAGCAGCAGGCGTATTAGGCATAGAGCGAACCACAGGTTGTCCTGGAAATGCCGCTTCTAATTGGCTAAGCGATGTACCTGCCAGAATCGAGATCACCAACGCCGAAGGCTGGAGGTGACTCGATATTTCTGGTGCGACTTGGGGCAGGATTTGGGGTTTGATGGCAAGCAGCACAACTTCCGAAGCGATCGCAGCGTTCTGATTGTGCCCCGTCACCCCGACCTTATAGGTTTGCGCTAAAAACTCCCGTCGCTCAGCAGATGGCTCACTTACCACTATTTCTGCCGCTCCATACATCTGCTGAGCAACTAGGCGAGACAAGAGCGCTTCACCCATCATGCCACCGCCAATCATGCCAAACCGAACTGACTTGTTATTCATAACTTCAAGGGTTTAGAAAAAGAAAGACCCTCAATGAGGGCCTTTAACCAAACTATTCAAAACGTTTAACCACGTGTAACTTACCGTCGGAGATTATGAACTAGCCTTGAGCTGTTCTCTGCTCTGTCCATGCGGGGGCAGGTGCTGTCGTACGGGGACGAGCAGACTGAGGCTGAGGCACTTCGTGAATTACGTTGCCTGATGTGCTGACCTGAACACAGCTTGGAGTGAACAAGAAAATACTCTCACCAATGCGCTCCTGATGACCATCGATCGCATAAGTGCCACCCGCCACGAAGTCAACCGCACGCTGCGCTTGATCGGGATCCATAATGGTCAGATTCAAAACAACCGACTTGCGTTCCCGGAGGGCTTGAATGGCTTGAGGCATTTCCTCAAACGTGCGCGGCTCCATAACGACCACTTCAGAAATACCGTTCGTTGCACCGGGCATTCCAATTACGTTGTTCATTGTTGTTCCTACTACACCAGTTGTTTCTGAACCTATGACAGCCGCCCGATTATTCCGCAGGCTTCCGTCTGTATCGCGAAATCGGCTTGCTCCTCGACGCGCACGAGCCTCATCTTCGGTTGCAGGAACCGGGGCTGGAGTTGGGGCTTCTTCCTGGTACAGGGTTTGATAATCCTGTCCATCCATCTCGTCATACTCGTATTCGTAGTCCATTGGTTCGTTTAGTCCTACGAAATCCCGCAATTTACTGAAGATACTCACTGTGTCACGCTCCGTCACAATCTATCGAGTTTACTTGAGGTTAGTTGAAAGTCATCGAGAGTAGCAGAAAATCCAGCTAAAGATCTTAATATTTTAGATGGAGAAAACTCTCCTAACTAATCTTTTGTTGTAGTTAAGCAAACGTCTGTTTGCTAGGGGTCAGCTTAGATAAGTTAGCTGACTAAATGAGACTACATTGATTTGAAGAAATAGTATACCTCCAACTTTATAGAGTTGGAATATCTATTTTTTCTAGGTTTCGGCAGCAATTGTATCGGTAGTTTTGAGAAATGGAACATCGAATTGAAACTTTGTTAGCAATTCAAAAAATTCCATCTCAGAATCTTCCTCTCAAATTGTTTTTTTGTAGACGACTGCCCCCAATTATTTCGGTGAAGTCATTAGCCGCAAACCATTTTTGTGTTTTTAGCCGCTACAACAAACCTAGCTAAGAAGAAATCCTCGCGGATCTCCGCTATGTGCTTTACCCAGCCGAGTCCTTTAGAAACAGTCGCACTGTTTGCAACTCTGACTCCTCCGTGTTTTGCAAGTGTCCAATAAAAGCTAGATAAATCTAGGTTTGAACACTGAATCCAGGTCGAAATCCTGTTACAGGTAAACAACCTTATCACTTTTCCTCGAAGATGTAACACCCTTTTTTCTAAGGTTGAAGGTTTTTTAAGACCCCATTTTCTGAATCATTACCTTTAAATCATGAAATCAAGTTTAAGCTGCCACAACCTATAACCAGAATTACGCACATTAAGGTAGTTTTTTATACTTTAATTGTGTGACTTAATGCAAAAATAGGTTTTTAAGGTTCCATCGAAGTCTATCGTTCTACATTTTCTTTAACTAAGCGCTATTTTCAATGCTGAATTCTCACTTTAAAGAGGCTAGGCACGAGCGTTGCAAGGAGTGTCAGCACAGCTATAGATAGACATTGCACAACCGTTTACGTGCTACTGGTCAACTTTATGTAGCTCTGGGCGATCGCCAAACAGCACTCGTCCCGGACGAATCATTGTTGCTCCTGCCTCGATCGCTAGTAAATAGTCGTTCGACATTCCCATCGAAAGCTGATCCATACAGATTTGAGAGAAGCCTTGTTGCTGAATCTTCTCCGCAAGCCGATGTGCTTCTTTAAACAGAGCTAATACTGCACGATCATCTAGTTCTAAGGGGGGGATCACCATCAGTCCTTTGATGCGGACATGAGCGAGTTGATTCAGATGCGGAAGTTCTTTCAATAGATCCGATACGTTCCACCCTGACTTGCTTGGATCATCGGTCAGCTTCACCTGCAAACAGAGATGAGGAGTGCGATTGGCTTTGCCAAGCTCGGAAGCATTGCTTTCTGCGGCAAGCCGATCGATCCGTTGGGCGAGCTTTAGACTATCAACCGACTGAATCCAATCAAAAAGCGCGATCGCTTTTTGAACTTTGTTACTCTGCAAATGTCCGATCAGATGCCACGTCACATCTTCTAGATCACTTAATTGCGCCTGTTTGGCTTCTGCCTCTTGGATGCGGCTTTCACCAAACTCCCGAAAGCCAGCTTGATAGGCGGCTCGCATTGCTTCTACAGAAACTTGCTTTGTCACCGCAATTACCCGCACCGATGCGGGAATCGTGTTGCGGAAGTGAATAAGACGATCAACCAATGACTCAGAAGCAAACTTACTCATTGAAAGGTACGTTTGTGGACTTTCTGAACTTGATCGTACTCCTGAGACATGCCCGATCGCCGCAACATCCGCATTCGGTTCTCGACCATTGCTTTTGCATCACTGCGCCCAATCGGTTGAAAATCTAGCCCATCTGACTCTGCTGTAACCACAAAAAACAGTCGCTGAGCGTAGAGAGTACTAAACAGTTCGCGATTTTTCTCAACCAAACACACTCGAAATAACAAGCCAAATGTCGGGTGATTTAGATAATTCTCGTTGTCCATCTAAAGTTGCTCAGCAGGGAAATGAATATGTCGATTGAATTCTGGAGTGCTTTTGAAAGGCACAAGTTGAAAATCGTAAACGGTATTTGTAGAAGGCAAGGAGTTAGTTATTGTCAGCAATCCTTGTTTACAATGTTTCTCGTTCAAAATTTTCATTTGGTGATCATTTCATGACAATTCATACTGCCAAATGTGTCGTTTGAATTTATTCTGTATCATGCCCAAATTAATTGTGATTGCCGCATTAGCGTCCTCAAATCAAGTAGTTGGCAACCGTGGAAAACTGCCGTGGTCAATTCCGGAAGATTTGAGGCGATTTCAGCAATTGACGCTTCATCATACCGTTATTATGGGTCGCAAAACGTGGGAATTTGATTTGGAGAAACGCCCGTTAAAGCATCGATCACTCATCGTAGTGTCTTCGGGACTATCCGAGTCAACGCCGGGAATTGAAGTAGTGCGATCGCTAACGGATGCGATCAAGCGTTGTCAGGAGTGCGATCGCGTGTTTATTGCTGGAGGCGCATCGCTCTATGCTCAAGCGTTGACCATCTCGGAGGCTAATGTACCGATCGCTGATCAGCTAGAGCTAACCCTAGTAGATGGTCAGTACGAGGGAGATGTCTTCTTTCCGCCTTTTCGGCATTTGCTTGGCACGCACTTTGAGTTGGTTAAGGTAGAGCCGCGAGATGGGTATCGATTTGAAACCTACGGTAGGAAAGGGAGGGATGAGGGATGAGGGATGAAGTAAGTAAGGCTATTCTTAAGTTTGTTGAAAACTTTGTGTCTCATTGGGTTTCCATCTGACATTGAAGAAATTGAGATTGCAGCGCAAGTCAAACAGACTGACAAAACTAACAAAGCCTCATTGCTCCCTCATCCCTACCTCATCGCTCCCATCGTGTTCTTCCAGGCAAGTTCTCTACACAACACAATCAGGGCGCGTTCTTCGGCTCCCTTAAACAGCTTGGATTGGATCAGTTCTTCTAACACTTGATGGGTCAGTTGCACAGAAAATGTACCGCCACAGCGCAACAGATGGCTGTAATAGCAGAACTGCGATCGCCCGTCTTGATTGAGGTGAAACTGGTGAATTTCATCCATTGTCATTCGTCGCACTTCTGTATTCACCGGAACCACCACTCGCGGAATGCCCTGAACACCGTACTTTCTAGCGTTTGGTGCGGTTTCCACTGCCCCCACTAATACTGTCCAAAGCAGCGTTCGCACCTCCTGAATTTGGTCAGGCGTAAACAGGGGATCAGGTTCGCTCGTCAGCCGAACACCTGAGTTGAGAAACGCTGGATTGAGTAACTGCGAGTTGTATACTACGCCGACTGCCCAGTGGCGCTCGTCTTCCAACTTCACGAATGTGCCAAAGCCATAGTCGTCTGCCTGTGGCGCATCGATAAAATCCATCTGGTCATCGACTTGCACAATGTAATCACAGTGAGAATTTGACTTGACGACTTTGCCTAAGCGCATAGCAGTTCTCCATCCCTCAGAGGCATTCTACAGCGATGCGAGGGTTTGTACTACAAGTAAGAGAGAAACGTCTATGTTTTTCAGCTGTTTCTTCAGATAGACTGTCGTGATTTTCAGATTGCTCCAAGGCTAGAGGAGAAGAGATTTTTGCCTGTTTAATCTAATGAACGTAAGTTGAGGAGAACGCGAATCTGGTTGACGCAAGAGTAACTGCGATCGCAGATCAAGCCCGCAGAGGCTACGCCGCGATCGCGTCCTAACAAGCGGTGAAATTAAACGCATAACGTTATTCAAAGAAGACTATGCCTTGGTACGTGTACGTTGCTCACTTCTTTGCGGGAGTATTTTTAGCGAACGGGGTTCCTCATTTTGTGAATGGGATCTCTGGACATCGATTTCAAACTCCGTTTGCGTCTCCGCCTGCGGTAGGTGAATCATCGCCTATTGTGAATGTTGTGTGGGGAATGACCAATTTTGCGATTGGTGCTTGGCTTCTGTTAGGGATTGAAGCGCTAAGAGTGGGTTTCAATCCCGATACGATCGCGGTCTTCCTAGGTGCATTCATCATTGCCATTACGCTCGCATGGCATTTCGGTCGCGTTCGCAATCAATAGCTTTCGATGATCGTGCAATCTGAGATCAATCTATTTAGGACGGCTCCTTCGTTAAGGCGATCTCTTCAAGTTACCCGCAAGGGGTCACATCTAAAACTTAACTTTGCTTTCGGGTCTAACGAGCTAACCATGAAGTTGTGCGGCGATAACTGATTTTAATCACTCACAAATAACTTTTATTTCGCCGCACCAACGCCATGTTAGCCAACTCTCCAATAACGAGCGACAAGTTCCCGAATTGATTCTTGATCTAGGAATAGTAATGATCCATGAATACCACAGGGGATTTTGTAAATAATCTTTTCCTTTGCGTTTGACGTAAATCGTCCACTAATAGCAATAATGAAAGTCGAAATGTAGCGCGGTTCTGTGGATGCTACATCGTAGTAAGGCATTTTGAAAGCGTCGTCTGCTTGTCCAACAAGCTCATCTATAGCTGAGTTCACCCCTCCGCTGACATCACCTGCCTTTGCTTGAAGACCGTAATGACGTAAATTACCAAATGGTGTCAATTCAGAAAAAGTAAAATCTTTACCATATTCTCTTGCTCCTTGTATATACCTAACTGATAAAAAACCCATACGTCTCAGCAAGGGAGCAAGTACTTCCTTACAGAAGGCACGTTCATTACTGAAATACTCTGGTTTCCAAAGGATGCCACCTAATGCAATCTCAGCATCACGCATCAATTTCTTAAGAGTATCTGCACTTCTATGAATTGCCTCAGCTGCTGAACCTTCAATAAGAACTGTCCGTAATGTCAACCTCTTCCAATCATCCTCTAATTCAATATCACCTAGTGTAAGGGTACGAAAAAAAGGAAGCTGATCTTTGATTGCATTAAGGTATGTAGCTAAGCCCCAGGTTCCTTCCCAATATTTATTGGGTTGATGGCAAATATATTCGGCCACGAGTTGACCCGCACCTTCTCTATAGAACTCGATCTCATAGAATAGGAACGTACCAAATCCATTCGCACTATGAACTCGAAGTGTTAGCTCGTTTGGGAAACCATCGAAACAAGCTGTAGTAATCAAGTGTTGCTCACACTCAGCAAACACATGCATTTTCTCATCAATATCTACGATATCAAGTTCAATGTCATCAAGCAGAAGGGTTGGGTCTTCGCCTGATATATCAAGAGTAAATTTGGCAAGTGCAGGCTGTATCACGGTAATTTTTAAGAAAACTGGATTAGTGTGGCTAACTACTATTTCTGCCGTTTGAACTCCTTACAAACAGGATAAATACCCCTGGAATTATGCCGTGTGCAAACCGGATAACTCCCGTTTGTTTCGAATTTAGCCTGAATTCGTGCTGCATAGCTCCCTTATTTCGGGTAGTTACACGGAGTGACGCTCAGATTTTTCGATTCTAAGGTACTTCACCTTAATGAGTGTTCTTGATTAGTACTTGATGCAGACGCCCTAACCCAAAACTACTCTGTGATCGCTGGCACTCAATACCCTTGTACCTGCATCAAATGACCTTCGTCCCTCATTCAAATGACCTGGCACTAGAATCGGATGACGTTGGATCTCATTTAAACGACCTGAGCGCCCAATCAAATGGTCTAGCACCTCATTTAAATGACCTTCGCACCCCATTTGAATCATTCGGCAACTGAATCAAATCACCTGGAAACTGAATCAAATCACCTGGCTACCCAATCCAATGACCTGGCAACTCATTTAAATGACCTCGCAGATCAATCAGAGGCACTTCAAACAGAAAAGAATGTTCGCCTCAGCCTTGCCTATGCTTTGATTGCTCGCAATTTTTGATGTGACGCTCTGGCTCATTCCTAACTTCTCTAGCTGAACCCCCCTAGTTGTGCGATAAAATTTAAGCTCGCTTGCATACATCACTACGCCACCACACTACGCCATCGCCATGAGTAAGGGAACGCTATTTGATAAAGTTTGGGATTTGCACACGGTTGGAACCTTGCCGTCGGGTCAGACTCAGCTATTCATTGGGCTGCACCTGATTCATGAAGTCACTAGCCCACAAGCGTTTGCCATGCTAAAAGAGCGCGGATTGGAGGTGATGTTCCCAGACCGAACCGTAGCGACCGTTGATCACATCGTTCCGACTGACAATCAGGCGCGTCCATATGCCGATAGTATGGCAGAAGCGATGATGCAGGAATTGGAGAAAAACACGGCGGCAAATGGCATCCGGTTCTATAACGTTGGGTCTGGAAGTCAGGGCATTGTGCATGTGATTGCTCCAGAGCAAGGGTTAACACAGCCCGGAATGACGATCGCATGCGGCGATAGCCATACTTCGACGCATGGAGCCTTTGGCGCGATCGCATTTGGCATCGGCACGAGTCAAGTCCGGGATGTCCTCGCCTCGCAAACGCTGGCGCTGGCAAAACTGAAGGTTCGCAAAATTGAAGTGAACGGTACGCTGCAACCTGGCGTTTATGCTAAAGATGTCATTCTACACATCATTCGGGCACTCGGCGTAAACGGCGGCGTCGGATACGCTTACGAATTTGCCGGGACGACATTTGAGCAAATGAGCATGGAAGAACGCATGACGGTTTGCAACATGTCGATCGAAGGCGGCGCACGCTGCGGCTATGTTAATCCCGATCAGGTCACACACGACTATTTGCAAGGACGCACGTTTGCTCCTAGAGAGGAGGCGTGGGACAGCGCGATCGCATGGTGGAATGATCTCCGCAGTGATGCTGATGCAGTTTACGATGACGTGGTTGTTTTTGATGCCGATAACATTGCCCCTACCGTCACGTGGGGCATTACTCCGGGTCAAGGCATTGGCATTAACGAAGCTGTGCCTACCGCCGATGTGATGCCAGAAGCAGAACGCGCGATCGCAGAGGAAGCATACCGCTATATGGATTTGGAGCCGGGTCAACCGATCCAAGGCACCAAAGTAGATGTGTGCTTTGTCGGAAGCTGCACCAATGGTCGCATCACCGACTTGCGGGAGGCGGCTAAGTTTGCTCAAGGTCGCCATGTGGCAAAAGGCGTGAAAGCGTTTATCGTGCCCGGTTCAGAGCAGGTCAAAAAACAGGCGGAAGCAGAAGGTCTCGATCAGGTTTTCTTGACGGCTGGGTTTGAATGGCGCGAAGCGGGTTGCTCGATGTGTCTGGCCATGAATCCCGATAAGCTAGAGGGTCGTCAACTCAGCGCGTCGTCTTCTAATCGAAACTTTAAGGGGCGTCAGGGTTCATCGTCGGGGCGCACGCTGTTGATGAGTCCAGCGATGGTCGTTGCGGCAGCCGTGACCGGAGAAGTGACAGACGTTCGGGCGCTTATTTAGCCGTAGACACCTTTACTAATGCGCTCAGCGCTATCGTGAGGAGAAAAAGCTAGTGATCAAGGTGTTGCAACATTGCCAGGAGGTTGAGGCGGCGACGCAGCAGCTCCAGAAGTCCGGGCTGCCGACTCACATCACGACCGAGAAGAATTGGGATCAGTGGTGGCTGTATCAACTGCTGCACGATCAAGATCGGCAGTCTAGCCTTGTCGATCTGGGCTGCGGTGATTGCTGCACGCTAGACTTTCTGGCGGCGATGGAGTTTGAGAATTTGCACGGGATTGATCTACTCATTAAGCAGTCGCTACAGGATCGTCCCTATCAACTCCATGAAGGGGATTTAACAGCCACTCCGTTTGCAAATGAGCAGTTTGATGTTGCCGTTAGTGTTTCTGTAATTGAACATGGCGTCAATCTCGATCAATTTTTTAGGGAGGCACATCGGCTGCTGAAACCGAGTGGGCTGTTGTTTGTCACGACGGACTATTGGGAGGACAAAATTGCGGTGGAGTCGTATATTCAACCGTTTGGGCTATCTTGGACGGTGTTCTCGCAAGCCGAAATTGAGCAAGCGATCGCATGTGCCTCCAGTCACGGTCTGGTCTTAGATCGCCAGGTAGAAATTCCAGCTTGTGCCGAATCAACGGTTTCTTGGTACGACAAGCACTATACGTTCATTGCGCTCGTGTTTAGGAAATCTACGGAGCTATAGGAGTCCTTTTCTAGGTCAGAGCGATCGCTGAATAGATATTGAATGAGTTTTTCAGCCCTCAATTCTCAGACTGCTTTCATTTATCTATCAGTTTTATCTCAGTGTAGTAAGTCAATCTATTGATCAATGGCCGTTGACAGTCATTCAGTCAGACCATCATTGATTTATCTACTCTGAGGAGCTTCTATGAAAGGCTTAATCTATAGCGGGTTGTTTGCTCTTATGCTCACTACAGCGCCCGCAGCATTGGCTCAATCTACCAATGGGACTCAGGCACAACTTGCTCAAACTGAATCATCAATGGTGTTTAACTTCAGTGCGCCAATGATCACCAATTCGGGTGTACGAGGTAGCACTCACTTTATCCGAGTTGCCGTGATTGGAATGTCATTGGAAAACCTAATAATTTCCATTCCCAGCCAGATGGAGAAATTTAATGGAGTCCGGGTGATCGACCAGTCGGGTAAGGAAGTGCCATCCAAGATCAACTTGAGTCAGAATCGATTGGCGATCGCGTTCGATCAGCCCGTGGCTCCGGGAGGTTACTTACAAGTAGAGTTCAGAGAAGTGCAGATGAAAACCTCAAACGATGGAATTCTGCTTTACGGCGTAACGGGTCAACGGGTCGGACTGCGCGGCGATATTCCAATTGGCACAGCCAGGATTCAGCTTCCCAGTAGAAGCTAGTGAATTGTTGGGCGTCCCTCATGTCGCATCTAGGGCGTATGTCCATCCCCGTCAGAGGAGGAGTGGCTCGTTGCGGTTTCTCTGCTCGGTTGATTGCTGCCATGTCCATCTCGCGTTTCATCTACACGAATAGGTCTTGGAGATCGCTTAAACCGAGCCTCGGTTGACTTGATAACAATGTACAGCACAGGAACAATAAACAAGCTGAGAAACGTTGCTACAACCATTCCACCTACGATCGCGGTTCCCAACGATTGACGAGCCGCCGCTCCGGGACCTGTGGCAATCACGAGCGGAACCGCACCGACTGTCGTTGAAATCGCCGTCATCAGAATTGGGCGCAATCGTTCTCGTCCCGCCTCAACCACAGCACTGGCAATCCCCTTTCCTCTTTCTCGTTCTTCATTGGCAAATTCAACGATCAGAATAGAGTTCTTACTGGCCATGCCGATCAGCATGACAAATCCAATTTGGGTATAGACATCGTTTGCTGTGCCGCGCAGCACAACTGCTAGCAGTGCGCCTAAAATGGCGAGGGGCACCGTCAGCATAATAATGATTGGATCGATGTAGTTCTCATACTGCGCTGCCAACGTTAGGAAGACAAACACAATCCCCAATCCAAAAATAAAAACCGCAGCCCCGCCCGACTCTAATTCCTCTAGCGATAGCCCTGACCACTGGAAATCAAATCCGCGCGGCAACGTTTCTTGAGCAACCGCTTCCATTGCCTTGATAGCCTGTCCTGAACTCGATCCGGGGGCGGGCGCTCCGTTAATTTCAACAGAGCGAAACAGATTGTAGTGATTAATAATTGACGGACCGTTAGTTTGGGTGATCTTCACCAAGTTGCTCAAAGGAATCATCTGTCCGGGAGCCCCGTTTGTGCCAGCGCTGCGAACATAGAGCCGTTTAATGTCCTCAGGATTTGAGCGAAACTGGCGATCGGCTTGCACATACACCCGATAAGCGCGGTTGAACTGGTTGAAATCGTTAACGTAAGTAGAACCTAAAAAGATTTGCAGCGTGTTGAAGATATCTTCGAGTGAAACTTGAAGCTGAGTGGCTCGAACGCGATCGACCTCAACGGAGATCTGGGGTGTATTTCCATTGAAATTGGGTCGCAAACCAGCGAGCTGAGGATTTTGCGCCGAAGGATACGCAGTTGCTCGTGTGATAAATTTGCCCAGCGTCTCCCCGAGAGCATCAAACCCTAGACCCCTGCGATCTTGCAAGTGAAACTCGAATCCGCCAAAACTGCCAATCCCTGGGACAGCGGGCAAGTTAAAGGGAAGCACCGTTGCCTCCTGAATTGAGGCCATTTTAGGAAACAGTCCAAAGGGTTGCGGAAAAAATCCACCAATGATCGCAGCAAGCGTTTGATTCGCGCCTGTTCGTTCTTCCCACGGCTTTAAGGTTGTGAAAATCAAGCCGTTGTTAGGAGTTGCGCCTCCAAAACTAAATCCGCCCACCGCAAAAATGTTCGTCACTTCGGGCTGTTCTTTCAGGATAGCTTCAGCTTTCTCCAACACTTTTTCTGTGTAATCGAGCGATACGCCTTCTGGTGCCTGAACGACGGTAATAAAAATGCCCTGGTCTTCATCGGGAATGAAGGCTTGAGGAACAAAGTTATACACAAAATAGGTCAGCGCCAGTGCGCCTGCAAAAACGGTCAGGACGAGTCCTTTCCGACGAATTGCTCGGTTGAGATTCCGACCATAGCTTTCGCGAGTTTTATCGATCGCCCAATTAATTCGATTGAAAAACCAATTATCACGAATCGGCATTTGCCTTGGTCGTAACAGCAACGCTGACAACATCGGCGTGAATGTGAGCGCATTAAACGTGGATACCGTAATTGAAAACGCGATCGTCAGCGCAAACTGTCGGTAGAGTTGCCCCGTTGTTCCCGGAAAAAAGGCAACCGGGACAAACACGGTAATCAGAACCAGCGATGTCGCAATTACAACACTAAACAGCACGTCCATCGAGGCGATCGCGGCTTCCCTCGGTCGCAGTCCCGCTTCAATCCGGCGAGTAATGTCTTCGATGATCACAATGGCATCATCAACCACCAATCCAGTCGCCAGCGTCAATCCAAATAATGTCAACGTGTTGATCGAGAAGCCCAGTAGTTTAACAAAGATGAATGTGCCAATAAATGCAATTGGAATCACAATCGAAGTAATGAAGGCAGCTCGCCAATCTTGTAAAAATAAAAACAAGATGAGGACTACCAGAATCACGGCTGCAATCAGTGACTGCACCACCTCTCTAGCGCCCGCTTCAATGAATGTAGTGGTGTCAAATGCAATCGCATACTTCATCCCCGGCGGAAAATTTACCGCAAGCTGCTGCATTTCTTCTTTAACTGCTTTGGCAACATCTAGCGCATTACTGCCAAACTGCTGGTTGACGCCTAGCCCGACTCCTCGGTGAGTGATTCGATCGTTGGGCGTGAACCGTAGCACCGAACCATAGTTTTCTGCACCCAGTTCTGCCCGGCCCACATCTCTCAGCCGAACGAGTGTTCCTGTGTCAGTCGTTTTGACTACGACATTATTAAATTCTTCGGCGGTTTTGAGTCGTCCTTGGGCAGTCACCGAATATTGATACTGCTGTCCGGACGGGGCAGGCGGCTGTCCGATTTGCCCTGCCCCCACTTGTAGGTTTTGCTGCTGGAGTGCCGTTACGACCTCTTGCGGTGTAATAGCTCGGCTAGCCAGTCGCTCAGGATCGAGCCAAAGTCGCATGGCATAGGTGCGCTCGCCAAAAATCTGCACTTCGCCCACGCCTTTAATCCGCCTAACGGCATCGGCAAGGTAAAGGTCAGCATAGTTGCTCAAGTAGATATCATCGTAGAGATCCTGTCCCGTTTTCTGGTCACGCTCGGCATACAGCCCGATCGCTAACAGAAAGTTGTTATTTGTTTTTGTCACCTGCACGCCTGTTTGGTTCACAGGCGCTGGCAATCGCGACAGCGCAGTAGAGACGCGATTTTGAACATCAACGGCGGCGAGGTCTTGGTCGCGCCCTAAATCAAACGTCAGGGTAATGTTGCTCGTTCCCGTGTTGTCACTCGTAGATTTGATATACCTGACACCGGTAATGCCGTTCAATTCCCGCTCTAGAATATTTGTCACGGTCGATTCCACAACTTCCGCATTTGCGCCGACATAGTTTGAGGTAACCGTGACTTGAGGGGAGGCAATCTCTGGGTATTGCGCGATCGGCAACGTTGGAATACAAGCAATTCCCAACAGCATGATGATGATCGAACAAACGGTCGCAAAAACGGGACGCTTGATGAAGAAATTAGAAATTGACAGAATCATGATGCCAGTGCCTGTAGAGACAACTCCAATCCCTATTGAGCTTGCGCTCCATCCGAGATCGGCGTACAGTTTTGCAATTGCAGAATGCCAGCCGTTACAATGCGATCGCTCTCACGAATCCCTTCTAAAACTTCTTGATTGTTGCCGACAATCTTGCCTAGCTGGATCGGCTTTTGGGCAGCAACGAGTTGATCAGGACTTACTTCAGCGGCTGGGCCTGACGGCGACTGAGCCGGTGCGGTGCAGCCCGACTCCTTAAACGGAGCCGCAACGAACATGAAATCTCTTCCGCCTAAGCGAGAAATCGCGGTTGTCGGCACGAGGATGCCCGGGCGCTTACTCCACACCACTCTGGCGCGAACAAATTGCGACGTGCGAAATTTGTCTGCGCCATTCTCAAACCGTGCCTTAACCTGCACCGACTGAGTAGCCGGATCGACATTCGGCGCAATAAACGAAATCCGCCCGGTTTGAATCTCTCGGCTTTGATCGTCTAGCAGTTTCACAGGCAACCCCAGCCGCAAAGCAGAAGAGCGCTCCAATGGAATCTGAATTTGAATGTCTAACTGCTCATTTTGAGTAATGTTGAAAAGCTGGGTGCTGTTGCTGACTGTGTCTCCCACCTTGACCGGAATATCGCTGACCGTCCCTGAGAAGGGGGCAGTAATCGTGTAGTACTGCAGTTGGGCTTGTCCTTCGGCAACATTTGCCTGGGTTTGCTCAAAAGCGCGTTGATTCCTCAGCACTGTTGTCTTAGCGCGATTGATCGCGGAGCGTTGTGCTTGAAGTTCTGCTTCTGCTTCTCGTAGGGCGGCTCGCGCCGTTTGCAGAGCATTTAGCCGCTGGTCTAGAACTTGCCTACTGGTTGCCCCTTGGCGCTGAAGCTCTAGATACCGATCATACTCTCGCTGATTTAACTGCACGTTTGCGACGGCTGTCTCGCGTCGAGCAACAAGCGATTGTAAGGTTTCGTTGGCGTTGTTTACATCTGCTTGAGCCGATTCAATCTCAGCCGCCGCCGTCTGAGTGGCAGCTTGACGACTCGCAACCTGGGCACGTTGTTCAGCCGCGTCAATTTGCAGGATCGGTTTCCCTGCTTCCACTCGATCGCCAGGTCTTACATAGATGGCTGAAATTTGCCCTGAAACGCGGGGTTGTAGCGTCACAGACTGTCGCGAGTCTAGATTTGCGGCATAGTCTGAACTATCTTCGATGGTGGCTGTTTGAGGATTGGCGAGCGGTACGGGGGTGGGCTGAGCCTTCATTTGGCTTGCCATTATCATCGGCAGAATGAGCCGGTTAAACACAATCCAGCCGACTCCACCCACGATCGCTAACCCAATTAGGGCAGGAAGGAGAAATCGCCGCCAGCGTGGAGGCGGAGTTCCCTGCTTGGAAGACGGGATGTCTACCTCAGTAGGAGTTTGAACGGTCAATTTTTGATTGGTTTCTTCGCCATTCATGAATTGTCCAGCCTGGTCTGGTGTGGAAGTACAATCGGAGCGTTAGAAATTGAACCCTTTAACTGAGCAACAGGACTAATGTAGCAGTACGGCAACTGTTTGTAGTACGACAACTGTTTATAGCGAATTGGCTGCTACCGGCAAAAACTTCTCCTCATGTACAAGTCAGGTTTAAGGCGAACCTAGACAAACATTACCCCATCTAAGACACTATCGTGAAGTACCCACCTTGCTTCGCTGAAGTGCAACTGCCAACTGAAGCTAACAAGAACGGTCTTATTCATCTTTTGGGGTTTTCGCTTCCTTTGCTGCTACCACGTTGCTCTACACTTATTACGAGCAGCGTGTTACAAGTTTTTTTCAGCCGTGCGAGTGGGTAACCAATACAAGCTTACCAGGTTCATGCGCTGGTTCAAAGAGGGAGGTTCAAAGAGGAAGTGGCAATCCACTTCGTTGCCTTGCCCTTCATCCCTTTCCCTACTGAATTCCGCATTGGCGCTTCACTGTTGCTCCCTATGCCGTCGAAAGGAATTTTTAACTCAATCTGTTCCAGTTACCCACCATTTCCTTCACTACCGTAGGCTTGCCATGCTAGATCGACTAAACCATTGACGATCGCAGCCGCAACCACGGCGCTTCCTTTACGCCCTTGCGTCCGAATATGCGGAACTAACGATTCTTCTAATCGAGCTTTAGCGAGATCGGCATCAATAAATCCCGCAGGAGTCGCAACAACTAGGGCAGGCTTAATTTCTTCAGCGTCAATCAATTCAACCAAAGCAGACAAGGCAGTCTGCGATTGTCCGACGACAAAGATTCCTTCAGGATAGCGACGAGCTAAGGTTTGAATGCCCCATGCGGATTTTGTTTTTTCTTTCTGAGGCCGAGTAATTGCCTCTATGCTGCAATAGATTGGATTTGAAAACGTGGTTTGAATTGTGGTATTAATGCCAACTTGCACCGTGGGCACATCAACAATGATGGTCGTCCGCGCGGCGAGAGCGGCAGCCCCAGACTGCAATGCCAAGTCAGAAAAGTGAATTAGCGACTTGTACTCAAAGTCTGCCGTGGCGTAAACGACTCGCCGCACAATCTCATATTCTGCGGGTGAAAGAACGTGATCGCCAATTTCGCGATCGATGATTGCCAAACTTTGCGCGTCTGTTACGTGCCACTCCATATTGTTTTAGATGATTTGTTTTAGATAGGGCTTAACCTGTAGTCTGAATCGCAAAAAAGAGGGTGCACGCGATGAAAGTACCCTTAGTTTGTGATTGACAGTTTGTGATTGACTTTCTCAGTTTACCCGTGGCGTCTCAACTTAATGCATTGATGAGATTATATTAATGTTGCGAAGCGCGAATTACCTCGAAACCTTCAGGAATTCTGAAATCTAATAGCAAAATATCTCTGTGTCGATCGCTGAGATTCCAAGCTTCATGCTCTGAGGTGTCATCAAACACCATCCCCTTTCCGTTGACCCACTGCTTGATCTCTGTTGCGACTCGCATGGCACACTTTTCAGGTACATCCAACCCCAAGTGGCAGCGAAACACATTAGTCGGTTTACCTGCATGAGGAACAATATGTGCCCCAGGAGCAAGCCGGGAAAAGCCTGCCGTAATCATACCTGGAACAGACTTAACCAGTTTCGCAGTCTCCGGGCAAAGCTCGCAATTGACATCAATCTTGACGCCGAGAAAGTAGATGCCAAAAATTTCCCATCCAGTCCTCTTTTGAAGAAGATATTTTTCTGGATAGGGAACGAAATCGTTAGACCCCAACCGATCTAATTCGGCTCTAATTGTCTGCCAATTTTCTTCAAGTCGCGATACAAAGTCAAATTGATAGGGGTCGTAATACACTATGTTGCTCCATCACACAGACAGGGGTTAGGAGTAAATCTCCTCTACAGATTGCAATTGTCTACGAATCGCGATTGGCTGTGCCAAGCTCCGAAGGATCGTCGGGTAAAAACGGTTTCCAAAAAATCAGACCCACCACAAACCGAAACCGATTCCAGCTACCTCGAATGCGACTGGAGATGCGCCAAACAAACCGCACGAACTCTAGCCCTTGCGCAATGTCGTCTCGTAGAGTGGTTTT
>JAHHHP010000008.1 GCA_019359275.1 Myxacorys chilensis ATA2-1-KO14
AGTTGTCGTTGGGCAGACACTTGCCCGAATCTCGAATCGTCACCATTTTGAAAGAGCTTCTGGAAGTCCTGAGCTTTGTTCATAGCAAAAATGTGATTCACCGCGATATCAAACCGAGTAATGTGATTAAGCGGCAGTCCGATGGCAGACTAGTGCTGATTGATTTTGGGGCCGTCAAGGCGTTGCACGATCAGATTTTAGACGATCGTTTGTTTTCAGGAACGATTGGAATCGGCACGCAGGGCTATATGCCGCCAGAGCAATGCGCCGGAAATCCCCGCTTCAATAGTGACATTTACGCTGTGGGCATGATGGGCATTCAGGCGCTAACAGGCTTGCCGCCCAGCCAACTCAAGGATGATCCGCAAACGGGCGAGGTGCAATGGCGAGAGAAAGCGATCGTCAGTCCTCCTTTAGCCGCCATTTTGACAAAAATGGTGCATTACGATTTTCAGAAGCGCTATCAATCGGCGATCACGGCACTGCAAGATTTGATGAAGTTAACTGATTTGTCTACACTTTCGTTGATGCTAGACGATTTGCGGATCGAGGGAACGGGTGAGGAAGACATCACGACGACTCGACCTTGGCCCGAAACTTTTGTGTCTGACGAACTACCGCAAACGGAGCCGCCGCAAATGGAATAGAAGGTTTGAGAAAGGGATGAGGGATAAGGGATGAATTGTTTTTGGGAATGGGTTGTGATGCTCTGATTTACAACAGGTGAGCGGTAGTGTTGGTCTTCCACATTAGATCTACTTCTGGTTTCTCATCCCTCACTCTTTCATCTTTGCGTTAAAGGTGTTCCTCTAGTTCAGAGTGCAAATCAGGAAGACATCGCTCAGTTTCTGTTGTTTGCGTGTCCCAAGTCACTGAGCGCGGCGACGATCGCTTCTGCTTCTCCGCTGATGCGCCAAAGCGTCCGACTGGCCTCTTTGCTGACTAATTCATACTCGCCTCTAAACGCTTCGATCAAAGCAGGAATGGCAGACTTGGCATCTGGGCCAATGCAGCCCAATGCATAGGCAGCTACCCACCGCACCTGCCAGTCGTCATCTTTGAGGGCGGCAATGAGCGCTGGAACGGCTGATTTGGCGGCAGAATTAAAGCTCGCCAGTACCCAGGCGGCTGTACTGCGAACATGAGCAGGCTGAGATTCCAGTGCTGTCACCAAGGCAGGAAGAGCACCCGTTCCCATTTTGCCCAGCGCTGCGATCGCTTCTCCGCTCACTCGTCGATCTGGATCGCGTAATCGCTCCATTAACGCGGGAATTGCTAGTCGCGCTTCTGGGCCAATGTGGCCCATCGACCGAGCCACTTCTCGCCGAATTTGCCATTCGCGATCTTGAAGCTCTCGGATCAAAGCAGGCAATACGCCTTTTGCGGCAGCACCTAGTTCGCCCAGTTCTCGAATCGCATCTAGCCGCGCTGTGGTATCTCCAGTAGACAAGAGCGGCGCTAACCGCCGCATTCGTTGCTCAATTTGAGATTTTCGCAGCGTTTCAGGGCTGAGACCCACTCGCTGACCCAACCCTTCTAATACAAAATCAGGAATATTGATTTCTGTGCCTCGCGTCAAGCAGCAGTCTCGCATTGCCAGGAGAAAGCCTTGAATACTCTCGGGCGCACCCGGCATCGCATCGGCTAACAATAACCAGTCCTGCCACAACGTTCTGTCGCTGCCATAGCGTTCGACAAGGTGCAGTGCCGCTAAACATTCAGCTAACGGGTCGAGGGCAAAGCAAATTTGATCTTGAGCCGGACCGATCGCTTGCACGATCCGCAAGCGTTTCTCTAAATGCTTCAGCCGCGCTTTGGCCGCTTCTTCATTAAGACTGGTTTCACCCTGCGACGCTCCAAAGGATTGCAGTTCTGCTAGAATCGCTTCGCGTTTGGCAGGGGCAGGGCGATAGTATTGCTTTAAGCATTCCCAGGCAATGATTTTCGCGTCTTCATGCACCGTTAGATTGGTTGGCTCATCGGCGGCGGCGTCGCGATTGAGTTCATTTAAATAGCTCAGCATCAAGTCAGGAATGTTATCGGGCAGCGTGCTTTCGTCGTTAATACCTTCTTTTTTGCCGATCATTTGTTCAGCATAGAGGGTCGCGAGAAGCACGGTGATGTGGCGCTGACCAACCATTTTTGATAATTGACTACAGGCGTCGAAATATTCAGAATCGGTAAAGAGTTCGCGCTTGCTGCGTTGCATCAAATACGCCTCTAGAAAGGAAGACAGGCGATTGCCTTCAATGCGGAGCGGTTTGATCGTTGTTTTTGGCACTTCGTCGAGCGTCTCTTCAACCCGTGACGTGACGATCAGCGCATTCGCCGGGAAGTCTGGATGTCCAGGACGAATCTGCTGCCGAGTTTCTTCACTCAGTTCTGACAAGCGATCGACAATCACCAAGATGCGTCGCTGCCTCAGTAGCTTTTCTAGAAAGTCATCTGAAATGGGTTCTGACGCATCGATTAGCGCCTGTAGCTGTCCGCGAATCGCTTCGCGAAAGGGATTTTTGCCCTCAGGAAGTTTGAAGTCTAGTTCCTGCTCGATCAACACGGGCAACATGCGATGACCGCAGAGGCGTTGGGGTCGTTTATCTGCCATTGCCCATTTGGCTAAGTGACACGCCAAACTTGTTTTACCAATTCCCCCTTCTCCCCAAATCAGCAGACATTGCCGCCCATCCCAAAACGTCGTGTGCAGATCATGATTCGCTAGTTCCGGAACGGTGTTGCCGTCGAGAACGACTGGAATCGGAATGTAGACCTTACGATCGCTGACGGTGTTTTTGTGCGCAAAGCCTTCGCGTGCCCCATCGATTTGCTGACCGACCCATGCATCTAGCACTCTGGGATGGTAGTGAAACCAGCCCACGAATAAGACAAACCGCAGGGGTACTTTGATGCTGCCGCCCATTGGACTGGGAATTTCAAAATCGGTGTAGGGCTTGAGGGCGTTGTTCAGTTTGAGCAGCCAAGACGGACGGACCAATAGAATAGCGAGCCACAGGCTCGGCATGGCGATCAGATAGAGCAGCACGCCTGCGATCGCAGGATTGGCCTGTCCCCACTCAACCACCCGCTCAAACGGACGGGAATCTTTTTCGTTTTTCAGTACGCTAATCGATCGCCGCACCGAAATCACTAATTCTTCGTTGAACTGAGCTTTGGGATCTTCTAACAGAGGTAAGGCCGTTCCTAGAATCGTATAAGCGGTATGGATTTCGACGACGGATAGGGATGGCGCTTTGTCTTGCAGACTTGCTGCGATCAGGCGGACGGCATTCGCCGCGTTGAGCCGCACTCCAGTATTCTCGTCGCTCAGCAATTTGACTAATTCGGGCAGGGCTTCTCTCGCCTCTAGCCCAATGCGCCCCAGTGCCACCGCCGATTGCGATCGCACATCTTTGTCAGCATCGCTCAGCGTTTTTGTGAGTTGAGGAACTGCCGCTTTGGCAGGACTGCCAATTCTGTTCAGCGCGATCGCAGCAAACGATCGCGTTTTGTGATCGGCATGACTCAGCGCTCGAATTAACTGCGGCACGGCGGGACTCGCTTCAGCGCCAATACTGCCAAGAGCGCTGGCAGAGTTGAGCCGAATATCCGTATCGGGGTCAGCGAGCGACTGCGCCAGAAACGGCACGGCTGATTTTGCCTCCGCTCCCAGTTTTCCAAGCGCTGCGATCGCGGCTAAGCGCACCTCTAGTTCTGAGGTCGATAGGGCTTGAATTAGTTCTGGAATGGCAGGCTTTGCCTCCGTTCCTAGACTAGAAATCGCGTCGATCACCTCCATTCTCACCGATTTACTCGGATCGCTCAAAGCTTCGACCAAACTTGGCACAGCGATTCCTGGGTTACTTCCAATGCTTGCCAAGGCACGGGCCGCCGCGATCTGCACCTCTAGCTGATCATCTTTCAGGGCTTTTGCGATGCCAGGCACAGCAGCTTTAGCGGCAAGCCCGATTTCCCCTAACGCTTCTAATGTCTTGACCCGAACTTCTTTCTGCCTAGAATTGATTCCTTTCGCCAAAACAAGAACCGCT
The DNA here is from genome assembly GCA_019359275.1 of Myxacorys chilensis ATA2-1-KO14. Lineage (GTDB taxonomy): Bacteria > Cyanobacteriota > Cyanobacteriia > Leptolyngbyales > Leptolyngbyaceae > Myxacorys > Myxacorys chilensis. Next base: position 4,044 of record JAHHHP010000008.1, read on the forward strand.
GGTTTGGCATCGGCTCCCCGTTTACCCAGGGCTGCGATCGCGCTCAACCGAGCGCCGAGGTTTGCTTTATCGTTCTTGAGAATAAGGATCAAGTCTGCAACCGGGACGCTTGATTTCTTCGCCGAGGTGTCCGCTAGGTCAGACGCTTCGTGCTTCGCCTGTTGCCAAGTCCAAGCAGAAAGCTCGATCGCGTCGGCGCGTTCACTCTCATCTCGGTTAGGCGGATGCAGTATTACAGACGTACAGAGGAGGCTGATCTGACACGCAAGTAGAAAAAGTTGTCGGTTACGCACTGCCATAAAAACACTGCAAAGCAAATAGGTGGGCTACGGTACAAGGTTGCCACCTAACACAGTTGAAGCAAGTAATACAGACGAAGCAAGGGGCGTTACTCCGTGGAGCTAACCAGACGATGTGATGTTTAAGGGTAAGTTTTGATGAAGATGCAACCTTGACCCCGTGATTATTCCCAGTCGTTTGTACGGAGTAACGTCTTGAGAAGTAGAGATTAGGGAAAATGTCTCAAAAATTCAGTAGTGCGATCGCGTCAGGAGCGGAATGTGAAAATTTAGAGAGGGCGGTCATCGGGTTAGAAAGCGATTCGCATTACGAGGTTCCGAGTGAAGCTCCGAAGGATCATTCCCTGAATCTCTCATGAATATTGTGAACTTTCCGCGCTAATAGTTCACAATTCAATAAATTTATAGTCTTTCTTTAGATGATTGACAAATCAAAGTATCACTGCTGCATTTCTTTTTTGGCGTTTGAATCGAAGCTCTGAAAGGCTTGAGATATCAGTGAAAGTGTTTGAATTAGAGCCGAAAATTGCGCTTTTAACCTTAAATTTTACGGAGTAAGCATAATTGCTTAAAAGAGGATTTACGGACACTGAAGTTTAACTTTTTTTGAACTAGTATTCCCACCCCAAGAAGATTTACCTATACTGAAATTCACTTGAAGCGGTCGCGGGGATCGCTAAAACAGATTTTTAATCACACTGATAAATCTAGCTCTGGGAGAATCGATATGACCTTAGCACGCAGCCAAAATTTGGGCAATTTGTATTTCTTGTCATCCGTCAAAAGCTTTCTGCTTTGGACGTTTACCCTGACTGTTTGCATGATTGTTATCGGTTTTCCGCTGTTAGTTTTAGTTGTTTCAGTCGGCGCTTTGTTGGCAGGTGCACTGCACGCTATTCTGCCATTAAGTGGAGTTCTATTTGCCATTATTTCTGTGATCGGCATTCATGCTTTAGCCATTATGTTTATGGCAGGTTTACTAACCTCGAAAGGGATTCATCCCCAAGAAGTCGAGTGGTTACGTTGGTTAAATGGTCAAGCGAACCCATTGCATACGTCTGTTTATGCGTCTTGTCCTTTGACCTGCGATATCAATCAGTTATCGATTTAGCATTACAGATTTAGCATTCAAGAGTTGTCGTCTTTCGGTGAACTGGTCTGACTATTCCTGGCTTCGGCTGGGAATTTTTTTATGAAAATTAGGATCATCCCCCCATCTCATTCCTCAGGCAGAATTCCTGTACCATAGTGGAGACAATTCCTGATGAAGACAATTTCTAGTGAAGACAAGTCCTGCTTAATCGGGTTACCGAGGTGATCCAGATTCTGGGGTCAATGCGGAAAGCTTGATTAGCGAAGCGCTTAACGGCTGTGCTGAATATGTTCCTGTTCGTATGACTCGATAAATTCCATGCTGAATCCAATTCCGGTTTGCCTCATTGTGGGGACTCGCCCTGAAGCGATTAAAATGGCTCCTGTCATTCAAGCATTTCAGCGTTCTGAGACGTTCAAAACTCAGGTTGTGCTGACGGGGCAACACCGCGAAATGGTGGATCAGGTGATGCAGTTGTTTGACTTATCTGCGGATCAAGATCTGGCAATCATGCAGCCCAAACAAACGCTGACTGATATTACCTGCGGAGCATTGCGCGGGTTAGAATCATTGTTTCAATCGCTTCAGCCGCGCATAGTGCTGGTGCAAGGGGATACAACAACGGCCTTTGCCGCCGCATTAGCCGCGTTTTATCAGAAAATTCCGGTTGGACATGTGGAAGCGGGCCTGCGGACTGAGGACTTATTTAATCCTTATCCGGAAGAAGCAAATCGACGATTGGTATCGCAGGTGACGCAACTCCACTTTGCGCCAACATCGCTATCGGTAGAGAATTTACAGCGATCGCAGGTGTTGGGCGAGATTCATCAAACCGGAAACACAGTCATTGATGCGCTGCTGGCAGTGGCAAATCGTCAGCCTGCCTGTGACATTCCAGGGTTAGAGTGGAGCAACTACCGCACAATTCTCGCAACGGTACATCGCCGAGAAAATTGGGGACAACCGTTAGAAGATATTGCTCACGGCTTTCTTAAGGTGTTAGATCGGTTTGAAGACACAGCGCTACTATTGCCGTTACACCGTAATCCGACCGTGCGCGAACCTCTGACGGCGTTGTTGGGCAGTCATCCCCGCGTATTTCTGACAGAACCGCTAGATTACACTCAGTTAGTCGGGGCAATGCAACGCTGCTATTTGCTATTAACCGATTCTGGCGGCATTCAGGAAGAAGCGCCTAGTTTGGGCAAGCCTGTTTTGGTATTGCGAGAAACCACCGAACGTCCAGAAGCGGTGATGGCAGGAACCGCAAAGTTAATTGGAACAAATCCCGATATCATTTTTCGTGAAGCGGCTGAGTTGTTGAGCGATTCCCAGTCATACGCCGCGATGGCCAATGCAATTAGCCCATTTGGTGATGGGTTAGCGTCGGAGCGAATTGTGCGAATTGTGGAGCAGTACTTAGGGACTTGCTAAGAAATAGTATCCTGCTTTGGATCTCGGTATTGCGTTCCAGATGTAGTTTGCTCATTGCGACTTTCGCTTCAGAATTTGACAACTCCGGAAGACAATCCGAGAACTCCGAAAGAGAATTTGACAACTCCCGAAGACAATCTGAGAACTCCCGAAGACAATCTGAGAACTCCGGAAGACAATTTGACAACTCCGGAAGACAATTTGACAACTCCCGAAGACAATCCGAGAACTCCGAAAGAGAATTTGACAACTCCCGAAGACAATCTGAGAACTCCCGAAGCAAACGGAAGACCTCTCAAAGAAGCATTAGCGACTGGATGAAGCGAAACAACGTTCCTCATAGTAATGAACACTATTTTCAAGCAACTCTCTTATCTGAAAAGTAGGTATCTAAATAGGGTTTTGTCCACTTCATAATTAGGGCAAATCTACTTGGATTTAGCAACGCCGAGGGATGAAAGAATGACTATGTTCGCTTCATCCTTATTTCTGCTGTTTTGTTGACATCACGTACCCTTGTTATGGTGAGAAGATGTGAATCGACATTTTGATCGTTGTGACAAAAACAGTATTGATTACAGGCGCATCGTCTGGCATTGGGTTAGCCACTGTCCTAAAATTTCAGCAGCAGGGATGGAACGCGATCGCAACGATGCGATCGCTCGAAAAAGCAGGTGAACTTACCACGCTCGAAAATGTTCACTGCTTAACGTTGGATGTAACGGATCAAACCTCCATTCAAAACGCTGTAACGAAGGCCACGGAGATTGGCGATATTGATGTTCTGATTAATAACGCTGGGTACAGCTTAGTAGGCGCGTTTGAAGCTTGCACACCCGAACAGATTGAGCGCCAGTTTCAGACAAACGTGTTTGGCTTGATGAACATGACGCGATCGCTCCTACCTCATTTTCGCGATCGCAAGTCAGGCACGATTATTAATATCGCCTCGATTGGTGGAAAGATGGCGTTTCCGCTCTATAGCCTCTATCACAGTACCAAATGGGCAGTTGAAGGCTTCTCAGAATCGTTGCAGTACGAATTAGAACCGTTCAACATTCGCGTCAAACTGATTGAACCAGGCCCCATCAAGACAGAGTTTTACAGCCGATCTGCCGACATTGCGAATCGTCCTGGGCTAACAGCGTATGATTCGTTTGTGAAGCAGATCTTGCCTAACCTCAGTAAAGCAGGCGAATCTGGCGGCACTCCGGCAACGGTTGCAGAAATTATTTATCGGGCTGCTACCGATGGATCGGCCAAACTGCGGTATCCAGCAGGCGGAAATGCAGGTACACTTTTACTACTGCGAAAGCTTCTCCCCGATCGCATTTTCAGTAGCATGGTTCGTCGTAGCACGGTTCGCTGATCTTTGAAAGTTCTTCTATGAAAGTTCTTCACCTCTCCGACATTCACTTAGGTAGCGGGTTTTCCCACGGACGGATCAACCCTGAAACAGGGTTAAATACTCGCTTAGAAGATTTTGTTGCCACATTGGGACGCTGTATCGATCGCGCCCTGTCTGAACCTGTGGATCTGGTGTTATTTGGTGGAGACGCCTTTCCCGATGCGACGCCGCCGCCTTACATTCAACAAGCATTTGCGCGTCAGTTTCACCGTCTTGTGGAAGCCCAAATTCCTACAGTTTTACTGGTGGGGAATCATGATCAACATTCTCAAGGCGCAGGCGGCGCGAGTTTGTGTATTTATCGCACCTTGGGCGTGCCGAATGTGATTGTTGGCGATCGCCTCGATACTTATACAATTGACACCAGAAATGGTGCTGTTCAGGTGATCACGCTGCCTTGGTTGACGCGATCGACACTGTTGACTCGCCCTGAAACCGAAGGACTGTCCATGACGGAAGTTGGGCAGTTGTTGCTCGATCGCTTGCGCGTTGCCTTAGAAGGAGAAATTCGTAAACTCAATCCTGACCTTCCGACGGTGCTGTTGGCGCATCTGATGACCGATACAGCTAACTATGGGGCAGAGAAATTTTTAGCGGTTGGAAAAGGATTTACGATTCCGTTGTCATTTCTTACGCGCGAATGTTTCGACTATGTTGCGCTAGGGCATGTCCATAAGCATCAAGTTTTGTGTGAAAATCCGTTTGTTGTTTATCCCGGTAGCATTGAGCGAGTTGATTTTAGCGAAGAAAAAGAAGATAAAGGATTTGTGCTTGTTGAGCTAGACGGCGATTCTACAACGGTGGAATTTTGTCCGTTGCCTGTGCGATCGTTCCGCACGATCGAAGTTGATCTTTCCGAAAAGAAAGATCCGCAAGCGGCGTTAATTCGAGCGCTCAAACCTGAGTTGATTGAGAACGCAGTAGTACGCCTCAATTATCAAATTCGTCCAGAACAACTAGATCACCTTGATGATGCTCGGATTCACAAAGCGCTAGAGCTGGCTCACAGCTATACGATTCAGTCAGAATTAACCAACAACTTGTCGCGATCGCGCTTGCCAGAACTGGGCGTAGGATCTACGATCGCGCCCTTTGATGCGCTAAAAGCTTACCTGTCCAATCGAGAGGATTTGCGAGAACTCGAAGAGCCGATTTTAGAGGCCGCAAGACGGTTACTTGCCCAACAAGAGCCACTTGTCGAGGTTGTTTTGGCAGAAGAACTAGAGCCAGCCCAAACACAGTTGCGATTACTGTAAACCGTTCGCAGCAGTAATTTTGAGGCTCATCACCATAGAATTTATCTAGTACACTTGAACTCCGCCATCTCTAACATTAAGTAGAGTTAATCAAATGAAAGGTTGCACAAAATTGAAACAGCGTGTACATTAAACACCACATATAGCGTGACCCCAGATATGGAGTCACAATCCCAGATTTAATCAATCTGCCTCTACATCTGCTGTCCTACGGAGTCCCTCATGGTTCAAGACATCGCACGCACAAAGCATTCTGGCTCAGATAGCCAGAATATTTCGATTCAAGACAACTTGAATGGGCAATTTCCGGCAACGGCTCCCGCCGCAAATCCCGTTTTCTACCGCACCTACAGTCGCAAGTTGGGAGAAACTCGTCGCGAGTCTTGGCAAGAGGTGAGCGATCGCACCCTGAACGGACTCGCCGAACTGGGCAAGTTTACCCCTGAAGAAAAAGCTCTAATTCAGAAGATGCAGCAGACGATGCGGTGTCTTCCCTCAGGGCGGTGGTTGTGGGTCGGCGGCACAGGCTGGATTGCCAAGCCTGAAAACTTCTCGGGAGCTTACAACTGCACCAGCACCAATGTCACTGACTGGCGTTCTTTCGGCTTGATGATGGATCTTGCCATGATGGGAAGCGGCACGGGAGCCGTTTTAGAGCCGAAGTACACCGAGCAACTTCCGGCCATTCGGAATCGGCTGAACGTGAACCTCGTGGGCGAGATTGGAACTGCAATAGCCGACCTGCGCCAAGACAAAACCGAGATGACAGTCAACGGCAATCATGTCACGATTCGCGTCGGCGATAGTCGTCAGGGTTGGGTAGAGTCCTATCAAAAATTACTAGAGCTATCGAGCGACACTCGGTTTGCGGCGGAAGAGATCGAAGTTTCGGTTAACCTTAGCCACGTGCGCCCCGCAGGAGAGCGGCTCAAAGGCTTTGGTGGCGTTGCCAATCCGGTGAAGCTCCCGGAATTGTACGATCGCTGTGCAAAGGTTCTCAATCGTGCAATCGGTCGAAAATTATCGCCCGTTGAGTGCTGCTTGCTAATTGATGAAGCGGCGGCCTGCGTGGTTGCTGGTAATATCCGGCGATCGGCAGGGATGCGTCAAGGCAGCAGTGACGATGCTGGGTTTGCATCAGCGAAAGACAATCTGTGGCAGCAAGATGCGAACGGCAACTGGAGAATTGACCCCGATCGCGATGTGTTGCGGATGGCAAATCATACGCGCGTCTATCACCACAAGCCAAGCTTGCAAGAATCGATTGATGCGGTTCGCAAACAGTTTTACTCAGGTGAGGGCGCAATTCAGTATGCACCGGAAGCGATCGCACGTTCCAATGCTGATCTTCTAACCACACCCCAGCAGAAAGCGGCATTTATTGAAGCGTATGAAGCGGGTCAAGGACAGCAGTGGCTTCAGAATACTAACGCTCAAATGTCAGACGCAGAAATTGAACACCGCTTGGGACGCTACGGATTAAATCCGTGCGGAGAAATAATTGGTGAAAATTTCCACTGCAACTTATCCGAAGTTCACCTCAATCAGATTGATCCGCTAGATTACGATGCGCAAGAGCAAGCGTTTACAGCCGGAGCGCTCTCCGTCGCGGCTTTACTGAATCACCAATTCACCGAGCCTCGCTATCAGTACTCTCGCGAACTCGATCCGATCGTTGGCGTCTCTTTCACTGGCTTATTTGACTTCTTTGTTCATGCCTTCGGAGTGGAGTGGCTGCGGTGGTGGGAAGCAGGCAGACCCGATACGGTGACAGGCTTGCAGTTCAAGGAGCGTGAGAAAGAGTATCTCACCCGTTGGAACGCGATCGTGCATCGCGTCGTGTGGGACTACTGCGATCGCCACGGACTGCGCCGCCCCAATCGCTGCACCACCGTTCAGCCTGCGGGAACAAAATCGCTGCTCACAGGCGCTAGCCCTGGATGGCATCCTCCTAAAGCCCAGCGCTTTATTCGCCGAATCACCTTCCGTAAAAACGATCCGGTCGCCAAGGCATGTTTAGATTACGGATACAGCATCGTGCCATCTCAGTCTGACAAAGATGAAAACGGCAATCTGTTAACTGACCCGTTTGATCCCCGGTGTACAGAGTGGCTGGTCGAAATTCCGGTCGAAGTGCCGTGGGCGACGCTGCCCGGAGCCGACCAGATCGAGATCGAGAAGTTTTCAGCCGTGGCGCAAATGGATTTCTATCTGCAAGTCCAGAAGTACTACACCGCTCACAACACTAGCGCCACGATCGAACTGCGCGAGGATGAAATTGATGCTTTAGCCGCTCGAATTCATCAAGCGATCGCACAGAATGAAGGTTACATCAGTGCTGCTTTGTTAGCCCGATTTGACGCACCGTTCCCTCGGTTGCCGTTTGAGAAGATTGACCAAGCCACCTACGAGCAGCTACAAGCGGAAGTGTTAACTCGTCAGCGCACTAACGATTTTTATAGCGCTTTGAGCCGATACGATTCGGGCGAAGAGATTGCAGAAGGCCCAGCAGGATGCGACAGCGATAAATGCATGTTGCCTGAGAAGAAAGGATAGTTCTTTCGTCAATAGCATTTGGGGATAGAGGAGATTTGCGTTTCCTCTATCTTTTTTGCTATTAGAAATTAATCACTTTCCCTGCACCGCCAAGCGATAATTTCGGCTTTTATTTGGCTCAACTGTACCGACCCACACCTGATACGTGCCTACTTGCCAGTCGGTATCTTCTAAAGCACCATCGCTGCATCGAAGTACTCCATTCGGTCCCACAACCGCTAGGGTTAGATCACTGCCTCCCGCTGCGATCGCAAATCGCAGGGTTGAAGCGGGCTTCTGCAAAATTAAAGTGTGATCGGGTGTGGGGTCACCATAGCCGAGGCAATTTCGACCGTGGCGATCGCGATTACTGACGACCGCAGGGAGGGACGTATTTCCCCCCGTTGATCCAGCCAGCACTCCAGACATTGATTTTAATCCCAACGTGAGCGATCCAAAAGTTGCAGGTTGCGCTAACGTAGGAACTGTTCCTAGAAGAATAAAACCAATACATCCGCTGCTGATATATTGCCGTTTAATAAACCATTTCTGCCAAAATTTCACTTTCCACTCCTGGTTAAAGTTGTTGATCAAGGGGTTTGCAAGCCGACTAGTTTCATGTAAGTTTTTGGCTTAAGAACTTGGTATAAGCAACGAAATATTGTTCTGGGGGCGATCGCGAAATTTCGGACCAATTTCTTCCATTCAAAATTTATACGTTGTCTTGTAGATGCACTCTCCAGCTTGATCCAGTTTCTGAGAGTGCCACACGCAATCAAAGTCTAAAAACGCACCTGAAGAGTCATCATGCTGCTAGTCGTTCTCTCACTCTTAGTTTTATTCGTTGGAGTGCTGCTCACCCGGATCATCCTAGTTCCTTTAGACCTCCTTCACGGACTACATGTTCCCATGTGGCTCCTAGGAATCAGCATCGTCGCACTGCTGACCTGGTGCTTAGGAGATCCATAGCCACCGATACTGTGTAACAATTATTGCAAACACCTCTGCACACCCTGTTCTAAGTAGAAGCTGAGGGAGAAACTAGGGTATTGGAGCGATATCTTAGGAAGTTTTCACTTGATCAAGACCCATGAATTTAGCGATCGATTGGGAGCATCTGCACGCAATTTCAGATGGAAATGCTGCATTTGAGCGGGAGTTGCTAGAAATTTTTGTAGAAGATACCGAGCAGCATCTAGCCACAGCGAAGGTTGCAGTAATCGCCTGGCAGGATGCTCAAGCAACTGCACAGCAAAATAAAGCGCAATTGGCACAAGTAGCACATCATGTTAAAGGCTCTAGTGCCAACGTCGGACTCCATCAAATGCAGAAGGTTGCGCTACAGCTTGAGCAATATATTGAAGATAATAAGTTGACAGAAATTACAACGCTATTAACACAGCTAACAAATATGCTGGGGGAAATACAAAAGTATTTAAAGGAATGAGGAATGTTTTACAGCAATCTAATTTAGTATCAATCTGCCCAACTTCTTAAAAATCTGTAAAACTCTGTACAAGTCATTACTTCAGTTTTGTAGAGAAGACACGTTTGACAACGCATAGCGCGGTTCCGGCAACAATGCTAATTTGAGAAACAGAAATTCATGGCCATTCAGAACAACACCAAAGATAGAATTTTCTTGTTTCAAATCTGTCAACCTATAAATCAACGCTTAAAGAATTGCCTTAGTCAACGCTAGTTCCGAAGTTTTGGATTCGATAACAGTAATCCAAATTTGATGCTGCAATAGCAACATGTCAATATTGCCTTGAATGATTTCTCCTACGGACAGCATCTAGCCTTTGCTGTTCTAGTTTGGTTAGCTCTGGCAAATCTTCTAGCATTTATAGAAGAACGTTTCATCCTTGTTGTTAAACCCGAATTGAGGATAGAGGCCTGCTAGTTTAACTACTTCAGCAAGGTTAGCTTGAACCATAAAAACAGCGCATGGGATCTAAACTTAAAATCGTTGTAGTAGGGCGAGCAAATAACCACCCTACTACAACGATTTTGATCAGATTTAACGGAGAGCCAATTGTTTAGCTTTGAGCCGTCGCCGTATCTTTCTCCTTCGCCAGAAATTTCTCTAGCTCAGTGATGGCATCTGCATCCATTTTGGTTTGCATCGGGCAGAACTTAGGACCACACATCGAGCAGAATTCTGCAGTCTTGTAGATATCTGCCGGAAGCGTTTCGTCGTGATATTCTTTGGCGCGATCGGGGTCAAGCGACAACTCAAACTGCTTACTCCAGTCGAAGTTGTAGCGAGCGTGGGAGAGTTGATCATCGCGATCGCGTGCTCCCGGACGATGCCGCGCAATATCCGCCGCATGTGCCGCAATCTTGTAGGCAATCAGTCCGTTCCGCACATCTTCAGCATTGGGTAAGCCGAGATGCTCTTTCGGTGTGACATAACAGAGCATAGCTGTGCCATACCAGCCCGCCATTGCTGCCCCGATCGCCGAGGTAATATGATCGTATCCCGGTGCAATGTCAGTCACCAACGGACCTAATACATAGAACGGGGCTTCCGAACACTCTTCCATCTGCTTGCGGACGTTGAACTCGATCTGATCCATTGGCACATGTCCCGGACCTTCCACCATCACCTGGACATCGTGTTCCCACGCTTTGCGGGTGAGTTGTCCAAGGGTTTTGAGTTCGGAAAGCTGTGCATCATCGGAGGCATCGTGTTGACAGCCAGGGCGCAGCGAATCGCCTAAGCTAAACGACACATCGTACTTCTTGAAGATTTCGATAATGTCATCAAAGTGAGTGTAGAGCGGATTTTGCTTGTGGTGTTGCAGCATCCACCGAGCAATGATGCCACCACCCCGAGACACAATTCCAGTAATTCGAGATTTGACGAGCGGCAAATACTCAATCAATAACCCGGCATGAATCGTCATATAATCCACGCCTTGTTGAGCGTGCTTTTCGATCACATGCAGAAAGTCATCAGGCGTGAGATTTTCTAAATTGCCATGAACGCTCTCTAGTACTTGGTAAATCGGAACCGTACCGATCGGAATGGGAGACGCGTTGATAATAGCAGTCCGAATCTCGTCTAAGTTGCCGCCGCCTGTCGACAAATCCATCAGCGTATCTGCGCCATATTTGACGGCTAGATTCAGCTTCGCAATTTCCTCGGAGATGTCTGAGGAATTGGGAGATGCACCGATGTTGGCATTGACCTTACATTTAGAGGCGATGCCGATCGCCATTGGTTCTAAATTAGGATGATTGATATTCGCCGGAATGATCATCCGCCCCCGCGCTACTTCATCGCGAATTAGCTCGACCGGGAGGTTCTCCCGTTTAGCCACATAGTGCATCTCTTCGGTGATAACGCCCTGCCGTGCATAATACATTTGGCTGACGTTAGCTTGCCCGCGACGCTTTGCGATCCAGTCTGTCCGCATATTCGGTTCCTCAAATAAACAGCTTCCCTTCGCTGGCATTACCCAGTCTCAGGTTCTAAGGGTTTGTTCTCAGCCCATTTGGACACCCCTAGCTGATCGATAAGCTTAGCACCTTGAGCAGAAGCTGGAGTGGGTGATGAACAAATGTCAATAAGTGCTGCGATAGTCTACGAACTCTTGCCTTTTGTTGCGCGACCAGACTTGATCGCAAATCTGCGTATTTGCTCTTGAAGAAGTATTGCAATCGCTGGGTGAACCTTCTAAAATTTAGTACTTTTGCACTAAGTTTTGACATGCCTTCTGCACCTGTCTTAAAGAAAGTTTGTCCATTTATTCCAGCCGGTGAGGATGTGTTGGTTGCAATCGCATTCTACGAACAAAAGTTAGGCTTCAAAAAACAATGGCAAGATAGTGATGTTCCAGAATTAGCACTTGTTGCAAGAGACGGAATTGAAATCTTTCTTCAAAAAAATCCAGATTCGTCGATCGCAGAATGGACGCTGTTAAGAATCGAAGTAAAAAACATTGAGGCACTGTATCAGGAATATTTGAGTCGCGATCCAGTAGAGGGCAGAGCTAATCGCGTCCTGATTCACCCTAATGGCGCATTAGAACATAAAGCTTGGGGTAGCCAAGAGTTCTCAATTCTTGATCCAAATGGCGTTTGCATTACTTTTTATGAATTCTTAGGAATGACATAATCATCTCCTGACGCTGAGGTGTAGTAACAGCAACAAGTATTTAAGTATCTACTAAGACATTCTTCTAACCAAAAGCAAACCTACTACCCTGAAATTCTTTGTAGCGGTCATGCTTTTCAGCTTTCTACTGAAAAGCATGACCGCTCCGCCTATTCTTAGGAATCAAAAAACATATGCCATAAGTCACGGAAACTTTCTAGTTTCAACCAAAGGACAGGTACTCAGGATTAGGGTGCAATGTAGAATTCATGCTCAATTTGGTAACTTTTGGAAATCCTGAAAATCGCCCTCCTGAAAAGCTAGAAATGAATGCAAATCCATATCAGAATCTCTACCAAAATGCCTCAGCGAAGTTTAGTTTTCTGACAACACACCAAGCGTTTCGAGATCATCCCATTACAGTCATAGCTCGAATACTTCTGTGGCAAGCTCTGAAGATTGTGCGTTGGAATCCTACAATCCAAATTCACCGGGCTTCAAGAATGAAGTTGTTTCCTGGCAAAAGAATTGGAATTCATGGATACATTTATATTTTCCGAGATGGATTTGAGCCTGCTGTTCGTTGTGCCATCGATCGCTATGTTTCACCGGGCATGAAGTGCTACGACATTGGAGCAAATATTGGTCTTTGGACGCTGCGCCTCCAGGAAATAGTAGAACAGTCAGGAAAAGTGTACGCGTTTGAGCCACTGTCCAAAAACTTAGCGGTGCTCAAATCAAATCTCGAGCTTTCTCAGGTAAGCAATACTGAAATTGTTCCTACTGCGATCGGCGCTCATGAGGGAGAAGTTACCCTCTATACCCCTTCTCATGATCCAGGAAGCTCTTCGATCGCACCGGGAACCCCTAACGATGCCGCTGAACAAATCAAGATTCAACGTTTAGATCGAATTTGGGAAAGTCAAGGTTGCCCTCAGATTGGGTTTGTCAAGATAGATATTGAAGGATACGAACCCTTTGCCCTTGAAGGGGGAGAAAAGTTTTTTAGCAACGTACAGCCGATTGTGTGTTGCGAGATCAATCCACCTAAGCTGAGTCAGTCAGGACTAAAACCTACCAGTATCTTCAAACGGTTTCAGTCATGGGGTTATGAGGGGTTTCGATGGGATATAACTGTGCAAGATTTGGTTGAATACAACCTTGATCAAGAAACCGAAGACGGCTTCGACATGGTTTTTATTCCAGCACACCGCTAGGCATTTTGCTATTTTGCGATCGCTCCTTGCCCCCATTCCCAAGCGCCTCTACGTAAGCCTTTTCAAGAAGAACCTGCTAACCAAGATACTGCTTTACAAAGCGCGATCGCATCTGCTCAAACCACTCCGCCTAACCTCTTGTAGGTTAAACATTAGACGAAGTAATTTAGCTGATTTTGACAATCTTTAGGAGACAGACACCCTCATTGTGCTTATTTCGCGATCCTACGGAGCTTGCGAAGCAATCGCTTCTTCACCCGTCTCGGCTGCCAACTGTTCTAAGCGATCCTGCTGATCTTGCGAAATGCAGGTCTGGATTACTTCTTCCAAGTTGCCTTCTAGCACAGGGGCAAGCGCGAAGTTTTGACCCAGCCGATGATCCGTCACGCGATTATCTTTGTAATTGTAGGTGCGAATCTTTTCTGAGCGAGAGCCTGTACCGACCTGCAATTTTCGCCGCGACGTGACCTCTTCCTGCTGCTCCCGCAGTTTGATCTCGTATAGCTTCGCCCGCAGAATTTGCATTGCCCGCTCTCGGTTTTGAAGCTGCGATCGCTCCTCGGTGCAAAAGATCCGAATTCCGGTTGGCTTGTGCATCAGGTCAACCGCTGTTTCTACCTTGTTAACGTTCTGACCACCCGCACCGCCAGATCTTGCAGTCGTCAATTCGATATCTTTTGGATCGATTTTGATTTCGACCTCATCTACCTCTGGCATCACAGCCACTGTTGCGGTTGAGGTATGAACTCGGCCTTGAGTTTCCGTCACCGGAACCCGCTGAACCCGATGCACTCCTGCTTCAAACTTGAGTTTGCTGTAGACGCGATCGCCTTGAATCTCCATAATGGCTTCTCGAAAACCACCCAAATCTGCCAGAGATTCACTCGCCATTTTAATGCGCCAGCCTTCTTGCTCTGCATAGCGAGAATACATTCTCACTAAGTCGCTCGCCCAAATGCTGGCTTCGTCACCACCTGTACCAGCGCGAATTTCCAGCATGATATTTCGGTCATCATTCGGATCGCTAGGCAACAGCAGAATCTTGAGCCGAACTTCGAGATCTTTAATTTTTTGCTGGAGTTCTTCCGCCTCCATCGCCGCCATTTCTTGCAATTCGAGATCGTTTCCCGACTCTTTAACAACCTGGCGTGCGCCTGCTAAATCCTCTTCCGCCTTGCGCCATTCTTCGTAGGTGTTTACCACCTCTTCTAGAGACGATCGCATCTTTGCAACACGCTGAAACTCACCCGGATCTTTTGCAACATCTGGGTCAGCCAATCGTCTTGTCAATTCGTTAAATGTCTGCTCAACCGAGTTGAGCTTGCTTATAAGATATGCTTCAGCCATGAGTTACCGCCAAAATAGGGTTTACCGCTAGGAGAGGACGATCGGAACGGGGATCGACCGTCAACACAACCTAGCTGCCCTAGCCGTTAGCGCGATCGTCGCTCATGCCATATTTGCGTAAGAAGCGCTCAACTCGTCCCTCAGTGTCAATAATCTTCTGAGTGCCGGTGTAGAACGGATGATTTCCAGACCACACATCCACATGTAGTTCAGGCTTGGTAGACCCAACGGTTGCTACCACTTCGCCATTGCAAATTACTTTTGCTTCGGGATACCACTTCGGGTGAATTCCGTCTTTTGCCATTTTCTGTCTCCTGGTTTAAGCCGCGTTAATCGCTTGATCTATTCTAACAATTGACCCAACGCCAAAACTTAGCGCTTCGAGAACTGAGGAGCCTTACGCGCCTTTCTCAAACCGTATTTGCGACGCTCTTTCGCTCTCGGATCACGAGTTAAGTACCCTTCAACCTTGAGCGGCTTACGATTCTCAGGGTCAAGCTGGCACAAGGCGCGAGCTACGCCCATCCGAATGGCATCCGCTTGGCCAGTCAAGCCACCACCGTGCGCATTCACAAGAATGTCATATTCCCCTTCAAGACCTAATGTTTCTAAAGGAGCTTTAGCTGCCGCTAGATAACCCGCATTGAATTGGAGATACAAATCGCCAGGCTTGCCGTTCACGACGATTTGACCGTCACCCGGAACGAGACGAACCCGCGCGATCGAGGTCTTTCGGCGACCCGTTCCTTGATACATTACCCGTCCTTCAGTCGCTTGCATTACCCTTCTCCTCCAGGAATGGTGTTAATTTCTAGAACTTGAGGCTTTTGAGCCGCGTGGGGATGACTCGGTCCTGCATACACGCTCAGCTTAGTGAATAGCTGACGACCCAACGAGTTTTTGGGCAGCATTCCCTTGATCGCTTTTTCAACAATCCGTTCGGGCAAGCGAGCTTGCAACTTATCGAACGTTTCGGTCTTCATACCGCCGGGGCGACCCGAGTGGCGACGATAGAGCTTTTGAGTACTCTTTTTGCCCGTCACAACCACTTTCTCAGCGTTGACGATAATGACGAAATCGCCCGTATCTAAATGGGGAGTAAAGTGGGGTTTATTTTTGCCGCGCAATACACTGGCGACTTCGGTAGCCAAACGACCGAGGCGTTTATCGGTAGCGTCTACGACGTACCAATTGCGCTCCATCGTGGCAACAGAGGGAAGATAAGTTTTGTTGTCCATGAGAGTGTTTCAGGTTGAAGTTGAATTAGGTGAGGCAATATTTGGGCGAGGTGACAGACGGTAAGGTAAGCTTTGGCTGCGTGTCAAACCAGATGTCTGGCGAGAATGGCGTGTCAGGATATCCCACTCGTAAAAGACATAATCCTTGAGCGGGAGCCGCATATTTGACCTCTTCTCGACATTGCTCTGTCCACAGCCGAGTAAACTCACTCAGTGACAGCGCTCCTCGTCCGACTTGCACTAGCAGACCAATCAAAAGCCGCATCATGCCGTACAAGAATCCACTAGCTTGCACTTCGATATACACAAATGAGCCGTCGCGCTGACAGATTGCTTCTTGCACATCGACCCACGAGTGGGGGCGACTCGACCCGGCGCGGTGAAATGCCGCCAGATGATGCCGACCGATTAGCGGATCAAGAGCCTTTTGAATGATCGTCTCATTGATCGGCTCATAGTAGTAATGCCACGCCTGTGATCGCACAAATAAATTCGGACGCGGATCGGTATAGAGAGTATATCGATACCGCCGCCAAGAGGCGGAAAATCGAGCGTGCCAGGTAGACTCTACCTCGACAGAAGCCCGGATCAAGATATCGTCTGGCAGTCGAGCATTGATCACACTCGCCCAACGATGCGCCGGGATTTGAGATACGACATCAAAGTGAGCCACTTGTGCTGCTGCATGAACGCCTGTATCAGTTCGACCAGCGGCATGGATGACAACTGGGTAGTTAACCATTGATGCGATCGCCTGCTCAATCTCCTCTTGCACCGTGCGCTGATTCGGTTGCCGTTGCCAACCATGAAATCGAGTGCCCAAGTATTGAATTACTAAGGCAACTCTCTGAGTCGTTGGCTGAGGCATCGATTTCATAGTGCAGTTAGGTCAATTCAATGATTGCCATGTCCGCGTTGTCACCGCGACGACTCACCGTTCTTAAAATTCGAGTGTAGCCGCCCTCGCGAGTACCGTAACGTTCCGGTGCTTGCTCAAACAGAGCATGAACAAGCTGCTTGTCATAGATATAGCCCATCGCCTGACGACGAGCTGACAAAGAACCGTCTTTCGCCAACGTAATCATTTTTTCCGCTTCAGAGCGGACAGCTTTAGCACGAACTTTGGTCGTAGTAATTCGACCATTGCGAATCAGCTCAGTTGTAAGCGCTCGTAGGAGTGCTTTGCGCTGATCCGCAGGTCTGCCCAACATGGGGACTCGGCAACGGTGACGCATGAGATTTGGTGTGATGAATGTGAACAGGATGTGAAAAATTGGGACGGAGAAAGCTTCTTGATCCCTCAGTCCTAGCTTGCCGACTTCGAGTGAGGAAGGGTAATGCCCAACCGTTGTTGGAGCGCTTCGACGACTTCCTCAGCTGACTTTGCACCGAAGTTCTTAATCTCCAGTAAGTCTTCTTGGCTGTAGTCAAGTAAATCAGCAACCGAGTTGATCTGAGCCCGCTTGAGACAGTTGTAAGCTCGAACTGAAAGCTGCAACTCTTCGATCGGAATTTGGCTTTCAGGATGGTCGTCTGAAGCCGAGTCATCATCTGATGGCTCAAAGGTAATATCCTTAAGAGGATTAAATAGGTCGACCAGAATATTAGCGGCTTGACTTAGCGCTTCTTGCGGAGTCATGCTGCCATTTGTCCAGATTTCCATGATCAAGCGGTCTTTTTCAAGCGTTCCGCCGATCCGACCATCTTCAACACTGTAGTTTACTTTCCGCACTGGCATAAATACAGAGTCGATTTGCAGAAAGTCCATCGCCGTTTCATCGCGAATTTTCTCGACGCCGCGATAGCCTTTTCCTTTCTCAATCCGAAACTCCATTTCCAGGGTTGCCCCAGCGGAAAGAGTGGCGATGTATTGATCAGGATCAACAATCTCAATTTCCGAGGGCACATCGAACTGCTCGGCGGTCACTGTCGCCGGACCCTGCACCAATAAGCGACCAATATGAGGCTGGGAAGAAAAGGTTTTAAACACCAACTTCTTCATGTTCAGCATGATGTCTAACACATCTTCTCGAACGCCTGGAACGGTCGCAAATTCGTGAGTGACGCCTGCAATTCTAATGGCGGTCACCGAAGCGCCTTCTAAATTAGAAAGCAGCACTCGACGCAGCGCATTACCAACGGTCATTCCTTGACCCCGATCGAGGGGTTCTAACACAAATCGGCTATATTGGCTCTGGTCGTTCTCTGAACTAGACTCTACACATTCAACCTGAAACTGTGCCACGGAGTAACCTCCCTTTTCCTTCGTTGCGAGGGTCAACGCCCTCTGTTATGACTCCGAAACTGAGTTTCGCTGCTCAATATCAGCAAAATAAAACAAACACGGTCAGCCCTTTTGCAACGGGCGATCCTTAGACTCGACGACGTTTGGGCGGACGGCAACCGTTATGCGGAATGGGGGTAACATCGCGAATCAGAGTGATTTCTAGCCCAGATCCCTGCAATGCCCGGATCGCAGTTTCTCGTCCTGCACCAGGTCCGCTCACCATGACTTCAAGTTGGCGCATTCCCTGATCCATCGCTCGACGAGCGGCAGCTTCAGCGGCGGTTTGAGCCGCGAATGGCGTCCCTTTTTTCGCTCCTTTGAAACCACTTGACCCAGCGGATGCCCAAGAGATCACTTCTCCTTGAACATCCGAAATGGTCACGATCGTATTGTTGAAGGTGGACTGAATATGCGCTACACCGCTCGGCACATTTTTCTTTGCCTTACGCGGTCCCGTTTTCCGTGCTGGTTGTCTTGCCATGTCAAATTCTCAAGTACGTCGATCGAGGAAAATGTTGAATTGTTTCTCTATAAACTCAGGGAAAGCTGCCACAAGCCAGACTCATAAAAGGCGTCCTGTGGCAGCCATCCGTTATTTCTTACCTGGTGCTTTCTTCTTACCGGCAACGGTGCGACGACCGCCGCGACGAGTCCGGGCATTTGTCCGGGTTCTTTGACCTCGTACTGGTAAACCCATTCGATGACGACGACCGCGATAGCATCCAATGTCCATCAATCGCTTGACGTTCAACGATTCAAATCGTCGCAAATCCCCTTCAATCTGATAGCCGCCTTCAACCGCTTCCCGAAGCGCCGCAACGTCAGCATCACTCAGATCCTTCACGCGAGTATCTGGGTTAACGCCTGTTTTTGCGATTACTTCGTGGGCGCGTGTAAGTCCAATTCCAAAAATATATGTCAGACCAATTTCAACCCGCTTATCGCGAGGCAGGTCTACCCCGGCAATCCGTGCCACGCTCGTATCTCCCTAACGTGTGATGACTTAAATCGTGTGAACAACACTTAAAATTGTGTGAACAACACTCTGTGAACAACTCGAAGCGCCTGCTGCAAGAGCAACTCCTTCTTGCAACAGGCGACTAATCTTTGACTGCCTAACCTTGACGCTGTTTGTGCTTAGGATTAGAGCAAATCACCATGACGCGACCGCGACGACGAATGACGCGGCATTTTTCACAAATTGGTTTGACTGATGCTCGAACTTTCATGCCTAATTCCGGCAACACTACAAACACAGCATCCTAACAATTTTTTATAGCATTTGTCAAAGATATCTTGCTATCTAGCATATTTTGTGATGATGGAGCGTTTATCTGCCTTTATTCTTGAGGCGATAAGTAATTCTACCTTTTGTGAGGTCGTAGGGCGTCAGTTCGACTTTGACGCGATCACCAGGAAGAATCTTGATGTAGTTACGACGAATTTTACCTGAGATGTGAGCAAGGACATTGAATCCATTGTCCAAATCAACGCGGAACATCGCGTTGGGCAAGGAATCAACAACCGTACCTTCCATCTCAATTAAATCTTGTTTAGACAAACGGAAATTCCTCCAAAGACAGTTGGGGTCAAATCATACCCTATTTGAGTGTAGATCATTAAATTGATTTTCAGCAGTGATTCAACATTCGGGATGTCCGTACTCAAAAATGATGCGATGCTCAATCAAAAACTGGCTAAGAATGTTGCTTCCTAGCCAGTTTGATTTCTATTTCAACTCTAAGCGAGACTTTAAGCGAGATTGTTCAGTGCCGAGGAAACAGCCTCCATCGACTGATTACCGTCGACTGTCACGAGCTTTTCACGAGACTCGTAATAGCTGATTAGAGGAGCCGTTTGATCGCGATAGACCTCCAGACGCCGCCGAATCACCTCTTCGTTATCGTCCTTGCGACCACGGCTGAGCAACCGAGCTACCAGCGTCTCATCCGGAACGTCGAGATTGATCACGCGATCGTAGTCATGACTGAGCTTACTCAGAATAAAGTCTAGGATCTGAGCTTGAATGACATTTCGAGGAAAACCATCGAGAATCCAACCAGACTGAGTATCGGGCTTATCTAGCCGCTCTTGAATCAGGTCAACAACTAGTTGGTCAGGCACAAGTTCACCCCGTTCCATATAGCGTTGAGCCTTCATGCCTAGCGGCGTTTGGCCCGTCACCGCCTCCCGCAAAATTTCTCCGGTCGAGATGTGCGGAATCAAATGAGAGTCTGCCAAGACTTTCGATTGTGTGCCTTTTCCGGCTCCCGGTGGTCCTAGAAAAATCAGTCGCGCCACTATTGTTTCACCATTCCTTCATATCGCTGAGAAATCACATAGGTTTGAATCTGTTTCGCCGTATCGATCGCCACCCCTACCAAGATCAACAGTGAGGTTGCTCCAAAGCCCTGAAATGTAGGGACTTTCGTTGCAGTTTCAATCACCGTTGGAACGATCGCGACGACCCCTAAGAAGATAGCACCCAAGAAGGTCAAACGGTTTAAAACACGCTCAATATATTCTGTTGTCGCCTTTCCAGGACGAATCCCCGGAATGCTTGACCCCATTTTCTTTAAGTTCTTCGACATGTCCTCTGGTTGAACGACCAGCGACGCATAGAAATAACTGAAGAACAAGATCATTACAAGATACAGAATGTTGTAGAACCAAGATGTTGGGCTGAAGAAATTAGCAAACTGGGCAACCGTGACGTTATTTCTAAATGAGTTGGCGATCAACGCAGGTAGCGTCAGAACGGTAGAGGCAAAAATAATTGGCATCACGCCGCCTTGGTTGAGGCGCAATGGTAAATAGCTGCTTCTTTCCATATATTGGCGACGCCCAACCTGACGACGAGCCGAGATAATCGGAATCCGGCGAGTGCCTTCTTGAACAAAAACGATGCCAACAACCATTGCCAGGAAGACGAGCAACAGAACGACGATACCCCCAACAATGGTGCGATCGCCCGTCTGCGCCAAGTCGAAGGTCCTTCCTAGCGACTGCGGCAACGACGAGACAATGTTTAAGAAAATCAGCAGTGACGCCCCGTTGCCAATCCCGCGTTCTGTAATCAGTTCGCCAATCCACATGACAAACATGGAGCCAGCGGAAAGTGCCAGAACCGTTTCAACAACGAAAGCAGGTCCCCACTGTTCTGCAAATGGCTTGAGCAAGCCGACGGTCAGCAGCGTGCTTTGAATAACAGCCCAAGCGGCGGCGACATAACGTGTAATTTGGGAAATCTTGCGGCGTCCGGCCTCACCTTCATTCTTCTGCAAGTCCTCGAGAGCAGGAATGGCAGCCGTGAGCAATTGTAGAATAATCGATGCGTTAATAAACGGCAGAATACCGAGGGCAAAAATACCGAGGGTTTTCAGACCGCCGCCTGCAAACAAGTCCAAGAAGCCCAAAGCGCTATTACTGGCAATGCTGGCAGAAAATGCCGCGCGATCGATGCCCGGAATCGGAATGAAGATTCCTAAACGAACCAGGATGAGTGCCCCGATCGTCAACAGGAGACGACCTCTTAGCCCAGAGGCTTGTGCCATTTGAGCAAAGGTTTCCTGTGCACTGGGCGTTTTATCTCGACTAACGACCATGAAGGGTGTACCTCTTACATTAATTTGAATGTTCTTAATGACAGTACGATTAACAGAATTGCAGATGAAATAATCTTAGAACGGCAAAACGTCCCTCAACCAGAACGGCACAGAAGGACGACTTCACCACGCACATTTTAAGGGGTGTCTTAGAGTTAGGTGAAATTATGCTCCAGTCACAACTTCACAGCTTCCGCCTGCTGCTTCAATTTTAGCGCGAGCACCAGATGTAAATGCTGCCGCTCTCACCTTCAGCGCTACAGACAGATCGCCGTTCCCCAAAACTTTAAGCGGAGCGCGATCGCTCGTCAAAATTCCCGCTTCAAGCAATGATTCTAGGGTGACTTCAGCATTAGCAGGTAACTCAGCCAAATCTTCAACATTGACGATCGAGTACACCTTCGGGTTAACGACGGTGAAATACTTCATCTTGGGCAAACGACGATAGAGCGGCGTTTGTCCACCTTCAAATCCAGGGCGAGTCGGGCGACCAGAACGGGATTTCTGACCTCTCATACCAAAACCGCAGCTTGCCCCTTGTCCTGCTGCGATTCCTCGACCGACCCGACGACCGCGCTTTGTTGACCCCTCTTGGGGTTGAGCATCTTCTATTCTCATGATGTTCGCTTCGGGTAAGTGTTTATAAACGGATGGGTTAACGCCTTTGCTGATGCGCTCTAGCCATAGAGATTCTCAACCGGAATGCCGCGCTCTTCAGCCACATCCTGGAGGGTACGCAGATTATCCAACGCCGTGACCGTTGCACGAGCGTTGTTGAGCGGATTATCAGAACCGAGTTGTTTTGCGAGAATGTTCTTTACACCAGCCAACTCAAGCACTGTGCGTACCGCACCCCCAGCAATTACCCCTGTACCTGGAGCCGCTGGGCGCATCATCACTTTCGCACCGCCGCCTGCACCAGTCGCAGGGTGAGGAATCGAATTGGCTCTGGTGAGCGGCACTTCAACCAAGTGCTTCTTGCCGTCAGCCACGCCTTTCTTCACTGCGCCGATCACGTCTGCCGCTTTGCCAACGCCAACGCCGACTTGACCGCGCTCGTTTCCGACCACGACGATCGCACGGAAGCTGAGCTTTTTACCACCCTTGACCACTTTAGTCACCCGACGGATCTGCACAACGCGCTCTTGCCAGTCGCTTTCCTTTTCACGGGTGCGCTTTTCTTTTCTAGCCTTTGCCATGATTCAAGTTCTCCTAGAAATTTAAGCCCGCTTCACGAGCGGCGTCTGCTAACGCTTTCACACGACCGTGATACAGGTTTCCGCCCCGATCAAACACGACTTGATCAATCCCCTTTGCCTTCGCTCGCTCAGCAATTAGTTTGCCTACTGCTACTGAAGCATCGCAGTTTGAACCCGATTCCAGCTTCTCCTTAAGGTCTTTATCGACTGTAGAAGCAGAAACCAATGTACTTTGAGCTACATCGTCAATCACCTGCACATAAATGTGCTGATTAGACCGAAATACAGCCATCCGGGGACGCTCCGGTGTGCCAGAGAGGGAACGGCGAATGCGGCTGTGACGACGACGAACAGAATCTCGACGACTTAATTTCATAGTTTACTTCTTCCCTTTACCACTAGCCTTACCAACCTTGCGTCTGACCGCTTCACCCGCATAGCGAATGCCTTTGCCTTTATACGGTTCAGGCGGACGAACGGCACGAATCTTAGCGGCAGTGTTACCAACAATTTCCTTGTCGATTCCGGTCACCGTGACGTTGACGTTGTTTTCAACTACAAATTGAATGCCGTCTGGTGGCTCGATCAACACAGGATGGCTGTACCCCATATTGAGATTCAAGTTTTTTCCTTGAACGGCCGCACGATAGCCAACCCCTTGAATTTCAAGCTTGCGCTGAAAGCCTTGAGATACGCCATCTACCATATTGGCAACTAAGGTGCGACACAATCCGTGACGCTGACGAGCGGCGCGAGATTCATCACGGCGAGTCACCGTAACCGTTTCTCCTTCCATCGCAACAATGGCTTCAGGAGGCAAAACCCGTGAGAGTTCACCTTTCGGTCCTTTGACCGTAACGTGTTGCCCGTCGATCGTGACCGTTACTTTGGCGGGAATGGGGATAGGACGTTTTCCAATCCGAGACATAGCTGATTCCTCTTTTGACTGTTTCTGCTGACTTCTTTTATGGTTGCTCTAGTAAACTGCGACAACAACCTGCTTTACCAGACATAGCAGAGGACTTCGCCACCCACACCCGACCGTCGAGCGTCGCGATCAGTCATCACGCCGCTTGACGTAGAGACGATCGCAATGCCAATGCCGCCTAACACGCGCGGCAAATCCTTGGTGTTGGAGTACACTCGCAGTCCTGGAGTGGAAACACGCTTCAAGGCAGTGATGATCGGCTTGCGGGTTTTGCCTTTGTACTTGAGGGTGAGGACGATGTTGCGCTTGACGCCTTCGCCAACTTCCTCAACGTCGCCAATAAATCCTTCTGCTTTTAGCACTTGGGCAATGCTGCGAGTCATGCGAGTTGCCGGAATCTCCGTCGTTTGATGCCGCGCCAAGCTCGCGTTGCGGATGCGCGTCAGCATGTCTGAAATTGTGTCGTTAACTGCCATAGTTTCCTCTGTGATGCTGCATCAGTTGTCCCGGAAAGGCATACCCAATTCCTTGAGCAGGGCACGACCTTCTTCGTCAGTATTTGCAGTGGTGATGATTGAAATGTCCATGCCGCGAATCTGATCAATACTGTCGTATTCGATTTCTGGGAAAATCAACTGTTCTCTCAGACCGAGCGTATAGTTTCCTCGACCGTCAAAACTTTTCGGACTGATGCCGCGAAAGTCGCGAATGCGAGGTAAGGCAAGATTCACCAGGCGATCCATAAAGGCATACATACGATCGCTTCTCAATGTCACCATGACTCCGACGGGCATTCCCTCGCGGAGTTTAAACGCAGCGATCGCTTTTTTGGCTCTGGTTACGACTGGCTTTTGCCCTGTAATGGTTGCAATTTCTGCTACCGAAGCTTCTAGCGCCTTGGCATTTTGGGAGGCTTCTCCCAAACCCCGGTTCACCGTGATTTTCACGAGCTTCGGAACCTGATGGATGTTCGCATAATTGAACTGTTCCATCATCGTTGGAACGACCTTATCTTGGTAGATCGCTTTTAGTCCTGTCGCCATACTGATTTAATCCTTTCCCTGGGCTTGGTCAGGGAGCTATAGAGAGTATCGGGGCTGAAGTTAGTCAATGATCTCGCCGGTTTTCTTCAGCATTCGCACCTTACGGCCGTCTTCAGTAAAGGTGTAGCAGACGCGACTTCTGACCTTTTGCTTCTCGGAATACAGCATCACATTGGAACTATGAATCGGAAACTCTAGGGTCTCAATCCGCCCGGATTCACCTTCGCCTTGAGGCTTAATGTGCTTTGTTTTGACGTTTACCCCTTTGATCAGCACTTTGCTGGTTTTGGGAAACACTTCTTCGATCGCACCGACTTTGCCTTTATCGTTACCTGCAATCACTTGCACCGTGTCGCCCTTTTTCACATGCATTCTGTGACGGGTGACGGTCTTCTTTTTCGTCGCCATTACAGCACCTCCGGAGCCAAGGAAACGATTTTGGTGTAGTTCTTATCGCGCAATTCACGCGCAACCGGACCAAAGACACGGGTGCCTCTGGGGTTGCCGTCTTGGTTGATAATCACGGCAGCATTGTCATCAAACCGAATGCTCATGCCGCTGTCGCGACGAATGGTTTTTTTCGTTCGCACGACCACGGCTTTGACCACATCCGATTTTTTGACGGCCATATTGGGTAGGGCATCTTTGACAACGGCGACGATGACATCTCCCACGGCAGCGTAACGGCGATTACCGCCGCCCACCACGCGGATACACATCAGTTTGCGTGCGCCACTGTTGTCTGCCACATTTAAGTAACTTTCTTGTTGAATCATGTCCGCCTCCGGCGACCTTAGATCTTGGAACTGCTTAGAATTTCGGCAACAGCCCAGCGCTTAGTACGGCTCAGAGGGCGAGTTTCCAGAATACGGACGCGATCGCCCATTTTGCATTTGTTTTCTTCGTCGTGCACTTTATAGCGCTTTGTCCGAACCATGATTTTTCCGTATTTAGGGTGTTGAGCGCGGTTTTCCACGGCAACCACTACGGTTTTATCCATTTTGTCGCTGACAACTAAGCCAACTCTTTCTTTCACTGCCATTGGGTTTCGACTCCGTTTAGCTCTCGCCTTGTTTCAACTGTCGTTCGCGTTCAACTGTCAACAACTGAGCTAAGCGGTGCTTGGCGTGTTTGAACAGGTGCGGCTTTTCGAGCTGACGAGTCCCTTTCTGCATCCGCAGCTCAAATAGCTCTCGCTTCGAGGCCAAAATTTGCTCAGAAAGTTCTTCGTCGTTTAGTTTTCTTGCATCTTCAACGTTGGGAAGAGACATAAGTTAGGACTCCTCCGTGGCTTCAATTTGTTGACGAACAATAAATTTAGTTTTGATCGGCATTTTGAACGAGGCAAGGCGCATCGCTTCCCGAGCGGTTGCTTCGGGCACGCCTGCAATTTCAAATAAGATCCGACCGGGCTTGACGACGGCAACCCAGAACTCGGGCGCACCTTTACCAGAACCCATCCGGGTTTCAGCAGGGCGTGCGGTTACAGGTTTGTCGGGAAAGACGCGAATCCAGATTTTTCCGCCGCGACGGATGTAACGAGTCATCGCACGACGACCCGCTTCAATCTGACGAGCGGTAATCCAGGATGGCTCTAGCGCCTGCAATCCGAAATCTCCAAAGTTCAGATCACTGCCGCGTGTTGCCAATCCTGCCATCCGACCGCGCTGTTGTTTGCGGAATTTTGTTCTTCTTGGGCTTAACATGACTCGATACCAATGAATAAGAGTCAGGAGGCGAGATGCAGAATAGAAGGTCGAAAGAATTTATCTCTCATCCCTCATCCTTCATCCCTCATCCCTCGTTTGATCGGTCTTCAAATTGCTGACGACGACGCTGTTGGCGACGACGCGGCTGTTGGTTGGTCGGCGCTTCTTCAACTCGCTCTTGTCCAGGAATAATTTCACCCTTAAAGACCCACACCTTAATGCCAAGCGTGCCATAGATTGTGGCGGCAGTGCAGTACGCGTAATCGATATCAGCCCGCAGGGTGTGTAGCGGAACGCGGCCCTCACGAGTCCATTCAGGACGCGCAATCTCAGCCCCATTCAAACGACCACTAACCTGAATCTTGATCCCTTCAATGCCAGCCCGCTGAGCGCGTTGAATCGCTTGGCGAACCACACGTCGAAAGGAAACCCGCCGCTCTAGCTGCTCAGCAATGTACTCCCCGATTAGGGCAGCATCAGCATCAACGCGAGCGACTTCAACGACGTTGATTCGGATGGCGCGATCGCTGTCGCCTAATGCGTTTTGCAAGTTGGTGCGCAACACTTCAATCCCAGCACCGCCACGACCGACAACAACGCCAGGACGCGAGGTGCGAATTTCGAGATCGATTTGATCGGCTTTACGCTCAACCCGAATCTCAGAGATTCCCGGCTTCTTCAAGTTGTCAAGATTTTTCGGATTCTTGGTGAAGAACTCGCGAATCTTGTAATCCTCTTGCAATAGATCAGGGTAGCGCTCTGCATCCGCGAACCAACGGGACTGGTGATCTTTAATGATCCCAAGCCGAAAACCATTTGGATGAATCTTTTGTCCCACAAATATGTCCTCAGAAACGCAGTAAAGAACGGTTATGAATCGGAAGCACCAGGCATCACTGCCACTGTGATGTGACAAGTCGGCTTGCGAATTTGGTAGGCGCGTCCTTGCGCTCTCGGTCGAAATCGCTTGAGGACAGGTCCTTGATCAGCAAAGGCTTGGCTGACGATCAGATCGGCACGGTTGTAGCCTTCATTGTGTTCAGCGTTTGCTGCCGCCGATCGCAGCACCTTGAGAACCGGCTCGCAGGCGCGATAAGGCATAAATTCGAGAATGATTAGCGCTTCACGGTACGATAGCCCTCGAATTTGATCGAGTACCCGCCGCACCTTGAACGGTGACATGCGGATGTATCGTGCGATCGCTTTTACTTCTCCTGCTGTTTGAGTTGCCATAATTTATCTCCTATCGACGCGCCTTGCGATCGCCGCCTGCATGACCCCGGAATGTCCGAGTCGGCGCGAATTCACCTAATTTGTGCCCAACCATCTGTTCGGATACAAATACCGGAACATGCTGACGACCGTTGTGGACCGCGATCGTCAATCCAATCATCTGAGGCAGAATTGTTGAAGCACGAGACCAAGTTTTGATCACCTGGTTATCGCCCTTTGCTCTGGCTGCCTCAACCTTTTTCATCAAGTGGTCTGCAACGAACGGACCCTTCTTTAGTGAACGTGCCATATTTACAGTCTCCCTAAATTACGATTCCCGTCCGCCACGTCCACGCTTCGAGGTCTTCCGACGACGACGCACAATCAGCGCACTACTAAGCTTTTTCTTGTTGCGAGTCTTCGCACCCAAGGTCGGTTTACCCCAAGGAGTTACAGGACCCGGACGACCGATTGGAGCGCGTCCCTCACCACCACCATGTGGGTGATCCACAGGGTTCATCACACTTCCGCGAACTTGAGGACGGCGACCTCTATGACGAGTTCGACCCGCTTTACCCAAGCTAATGTTGCGATGTTCTGAATTTCCGACTTGTCCGATCGTGGCGTAACACTCTTTACGCACCATCCGAACTTCAGTTGAAGGTAGTTTCAGCGTCACATAGTCGCCTTCTTTCGCCGCCACTTGAGCCTGTGCCCCAGCCGCGCGCACCATCTGAGCGCCTTTGCCGGGCTGAAGCTCGACATTATGAACGATTGTGCCGAGAGGAATCTTTTCCAACGGTAGCGCGTTACCCACTTCGATGGGCGCATCCGCACCCGCCTGAATCGTTGTACCCACCTTCAATCCGGCGGGATGAATGATATAGCGCTTCTCACCATCTTGGTAAAACAGCAGCGCGAGACGAGCGTTACGGTTGGGATCATACTCAACAGCAGCAACCTTTGCGGGCATATTGCGCTTGTCTCGCTTGAAATCAATGATGCGATAAAGCTGTTTGTGTCCGCCCCCATGATGGCGACAGGTGATAACACCGCGATTGTTACGCCCTTTATGTCTATGTTTAGAGATGGTCAAAGACTTTTCAGGGGTTGACTTTGTAATTTCCGCAAAGTCAGAAACGCTGCGCTCTCGTGTGCCAGCGGTGTAGGGTCGATAACTTCGGATACCCATAACTGGTTACTCTCTGAGAATTTATACTTCGGGGAATAGTGTAATTGAGTTGCCTTCGGCAAGCGTGACGATCGCTTTCTTGTACTGAGGCTTAAACCCTTGGTACTTACCGACTCTACGCTTTTTGCGAGGAGGAAGCATCGTACTTACGCCCGTCACTTTCACATCAAATAGATATTCGACTGCCGCTTTGATTTCAGGCTTTTTCGCTTTAGGAGGAACTTCAAACGTGTATTGGTTGAGTTCCAGCAAGCGGGTGGCCTTCTCCGTAATAATGGGGCGACGAATAATATCCGCTAGGTTGCGGGGGTCGAGTTCAGTCACCATAAACCTCCTGAATTTTCGCGATCGCAGACGCTGTTGCCACAATATGATCTGCGTGGAGCAAATCAAAAATGTTGAGGTTGTCTGCTGAAATTAGTCTGAGATTGGCGACGTTTCGAGCCGAGAGATACACATTCTCGTTGCGCTCTGCGACAATCATTAGCACTTTCGATTCTGGCTCAATGCCCCAGCGAGACAATGCTCCAACCAGTTCTTTTGTTTTGGGACGCGCTAGGTTGGAGGCGAAATCCTCTACCACAATCAACTGCTCGACTCGGCTCTGAAAGGCAGTTCTCAACGCCAGTCTCCGCTCTTTGCGGTTCATCTTCAGCGAGTAGTCTCTGGGTTTTGGTCCAAAGATAACGCCGCCGCCCCGCCATAGCGGAGAACGATTCGATCCAGCACGAGCGCGACCTGTCCCCTTCTGACGCCAAGGCTTCCGTCCGCCTCCGCGCACTTCAGCGCGAGTCTTGGTCGAAACGGTTCCTTGACGAGCATTAGCTAACTGACGAACCAAGGCGCGATGAACCACACTTTTCGCGGTTTCTTCTCTCGCCACTTTGAGTTCAAACGACGCCGTACCGTTCTCGGCTCCCTGCCAATCTTTGACTACACAATCCACCATGTCTCTCTCCTTAGCCCTTCTTGCCACGAATGTTTGCAGGCATAATTTGCACTAAAGCACCGGGCTTACCAGGAACTGCCCCTTTAATTAGGATGAGGTTGCGCTCAGCATCAATACGGACGACGGTCAATTTCCGAATCGTGGTGCGGGTTCCACCGAGGCGACCTGCCATCCGCTTACCGGGGTAGACCCGTCCGGGGGTCGTTCCAGCTCCAGTAGAACCGGGGGCGCGGTGGTTTTTAGAACCGTGGGCCATCGGACCGCGTTTGAAGTTATGGCGCTTTTGGTAGCCTGCAAAGCCGCGACCGATACTCGTACCGACGACATCAACTAATTGACCTGCTTCAAACAAGTCAGCTTTGAGGTGCTGACCAGGTTCGTACTGGCTGGCATCCTCAACGCGGCACTCAATCAGGTGACGCACAGGATCGGTGTTGGTCTTGGCCAAGTGTCCCAGCAACGGCTTGTTAAGAACTTTTGTTCTCGCTTCACCAAACCCAATTTGAATGGCGGAGTAGCCGTCTGTTGATTTGGTTTTGACTTGGGTAATCGGGCATGGACCAGCTTGAATGACGGTGACAGGAATAGATTTTCCTGTTGGGTCAAACACTTGAGTCATGCCAAGTTTTGTTCCGAGAATACCGACTGTCACGGTAACGGGTCTCCTTTTTCTTACATGTAAACATGTCAAACTTGCGATTTTGGATATCGCAGATTTGAGTCACTCCAATGGACTCTACGGTCTAGAGACCGAAAGAATCTTGCCTCTAGGAGATCAAGAGGTAGCGGATTCCGCTTTTTTGAGTTGAACTTCAGGCAACCGACTCAAAGCTGTTTTGGAGCTAGACTCTAGGATGCTTTCACCAGCGATGGACTTGGCTAGCGCACTAGTCAGTATCCAACGGTTGCTGGGATCAAACGCGAAGCTAAATGGAAACCTTGACGGAATTCTCAGCTTTCTCGCCTGAAGATGCGATCGCTCTAAAAATTTCCTGATTAAACAGCGTTTCAAAGCACCGCTCAGATTCTCTCTGCAAAAAGCCAATCTGATAAACTTTGTCAGGAAATCGTATAACTGAAATTTTAGCGACAATTAAACACTATAGATTAATAAAGTCAGTATTGTCTACACATTTTCAAGTTTTTTAGGTGGGACGGTAAATAGATTTGAGGGCGACTACTTCCGCTCTGAAGATCGAGGAGAACAGATGAATTACGCGGCTGTGATAAAGCGTGAGGTCGTTTTGACCGCTACCAGCGAAAATAACGTGCGATCGTAGTCTACGCTCTCCTGCTCGCAAAGTTTAACTACCGATACAATCTGCCCAACCAATTCGTCTTAGGCGAAGTTCACTAGCGATTAATGTTGTCGATCGCGTCAACAAAGCTGAGCAGACGATGCGCCATTTCTAATTTGCTGCACGACGGGATTTCAACATGGCGACCTGTGCAATCGATGAAAACAGCGTGATTGGTATCGCTGCCAAACCCGCTATTAAGTTGATCGATCGGATTGGCGGCGATCGCATCTAGTCCTTTTCGCTCTAGCTTCGCGATCGCAGGGGTGACAAAATCTCCGGTTTGGGCGGCAAATCCGATTAATCGCTGATCAGGACGTTTTAGGGTGGCTAACTCCGCCACAATGTCGGGAATCGGTTCGAGCGGTAGAGCAGTGGGCAAATCTTTTTTGGGTAGTTTTTCTGTGCTGTAGAGGGTGGGTTGTACATCTCCAACCGCCGCAGACATAACAATCCAATCGGCGTCTAGTAAGTGTTTTTTCATCACGTGCCTCATGTCGGCAGAACTAGTGACCGGAACAAGACGAATCGATTTGAGGGGAGCCAGCAAGTGCGCGTCGATTGGGGCATGAACTAGGGTGACGTGTGCGCCGCGATGTAGGGCTGCTTGCGCAATCGCAATTCCCATCTTTCCAGTCGAGGGATTGCCAATGAAGCGCACTGGATCAAAATGCTCGCGGGTTCCACCTGCGCTAATGAGAATGTGTTTGCCACTGAGGTCGCGAGTTCCTCCGGTGTAGAGCAGCGATTGAATATGAGGCAAGAGTTCTTCGGGTTCTGCTATGCGTCCTGTACCGACGCGATCGCACGCTAAAATTCCGGCTCCTGGATTCGCAGCATGATAGCGCGAGTCAAGTAAAAGCTGATTCCAATTGCGTTGAACACTCTGTTGCTCCCACATGTCTGTATTCATTGCCGGAGCTAATAACACTGGGCAGGTGGATGCTAATACCGTATTGGTTAGTAGATTATCCGCCATACCGTAACTCAGTTTGGCGAGAGTATTCGCGGTTAACGGTGCAATAACAAAGAGTTCTGCCCATTCACCAAGCTCGATGTGGAGGGGGCGATGATGAGCCGGACTCCAAAAATCATCGTCGGTGTATGCAGCATGACGACTGAGGGTAGCGAACGTTAGGGGTGTGATAAAGAATTGGGCAGACTTTGTGAGCACGACCCGTACCTCTGCCCCAGATTTTGCCAGCGCTGAGACAAGATGACAGACTTTGTAAGCAGCAATGCCGCCGCCAATGCCAAAGAGAATTCGTTTACCCTGCATGACTTGAAGCGCAATTAATAGATTGAGGTGCGATTAAAATGAAAAACCGCCCGAATAGCGAGCGGCGTCGGCTTAAATTTGTACTTCAACATTAGGCGGTCATGCTTCATCGTAGGCTTCTAAGTCTAGAAGATAGAGGTAAGGTTCGACCAGTTCAGGGCGCTGGAATGCGATCGCTCTGAGCAAATGCCAATCGTTTAAGCCATCGAAGACACTGCTGTAGTCATCTTGCTCTAACCGAATTGCCAACGTTTGAATGTCTAACTCTGTGAGCTTGGCCACATCGAGTTCTGTATATTTGAATGTCTGCACGGCTTTCACCTCCCTCTAAATCCATCCGTTGCTGTATTGACTACTGTACTGAACTAATGAAACAGATGGCTGACCCCTAACTAAAGTTTACTTCAGCTTCCTCCGTTGGAACCTAGAGTAAAGGTTTCGTTAATCTCGGTTCGCAATCCTTCAAACTTAGAGCAAAATCTTTTCAACGAATTGCTGCGCTTCATTCAGGACTAGGGGAGAAACTTCGTGCCCCATATCAAATTCTTTGTAGTCTACCTTTGCCCCGATCGCGTTTAGCTGTTGTTTTGCAAGCTGGGCGGCAGATAGTGGCACAACGGAGTCTTGACGACCATGCACCAGCAAAATAGGTGGGTAGCTGGACTGGGGAGAAATTGCGCTGTGCAGATAACCGCTCATCACCATCAGTCCGGCTAATGGAAGCTGGGTTCCAATGTCAAGCGTCATCGCGCCACCTTGGGAGAAGCCACCCAAAATGGTTCGCGACAAAGGAACTCC
Organism: Myxacorys chilensis ATA2-1-KO14; assembly: GCA_019359275.1. GTDB lineage: Bacteria > Cyanobacteriota > Cyanobacteriia > Leptolyngbyales > Leptolyngbyaceae > Myxacorys > Myxacorys chilensis. The sequence continues at coordinate 37,475 of JAHHHP010000008.1, forward strand.
GGTGCTGGCTTCTAAAGATTTAAGCCAATCAATTAGGAGTTGACGGCTCTTCTTCAAATCGGGTTGCTGGCTCATGTCGCTCCGAAAGTTCACGATGTTCGAGAGGTCGTACCACATTCTTCCAGTGGTGCTGTAGGGATGCGAGAAAGGTGCGTCAGGCACCATGAATTGAATGTTGGGTAGTTTTAGTAAGGAACACAAGAAGGCGACATCTTGAGCACTTGCGCCCCAACCGTGGAGGATGACAATTAAGCCTGTAGGCGACTGACCAGATTGGGGTGGAATGGTGATAGCTTGCAAAGACACTGATTTAGCGGGTAACTCTGTGTCTTCGATCATAGAGGGGATGGTGGGAGTTCGGCAGAGAAGATAAATGAGGGGGATGATTTCTCTAAATCGTTCTTGTTTGAACCTCAAACGATCGCGCTTGAACCTCAAACATTCACGCTTGATGCTCACACCATCAGCGACGAAGCTCAAACTTTCACGCTTGATGTTCAAACATTCACGCTCGAAGCTCAAACTATCAACGACGAAGCTCTGAGTATCAGTGATGAACTTCAAACATTCACGCTTGATGCTCACACCATCAGCGACGAAGCTCAAACATTCACGCTTGATGTTCAGACATTCACGCTCGAAGCTCAGACCATCAACGATGAAGCTCAAACATTCACGCTTGATGCTTTGTACTATCAACGATGAACCTTTAAGCATCCACGATGAAGCTCAAAGGCTTACGCTAGAACTTCAGACTACTCTTCTATATCGTTTTTGCTCCTCGCGTCTTTCTAATCTCCTCGACCTCTTCGACATTGCCATCATCCATTATCCTGAAAAACAGACTTAACTGACAGGATTGAACTCGCGGCACATTTAGCTCTACTGAGCGTTTCAAATAAAACTGGCTGATTGACTTCAAAATTGCAGCGATCGCATCTCAACGCTCTTTGATTTGCTGCAAAATCTGATCCAACGTCAGATCTTTGAAAAGCTCCTTGCGTTCTTCTGTGTAGTTTCCATATCCAGATGAAAACTGATTCAGAAACCGAAGCGTATTGGCAGTCCCAATTTCTCTAGAGAGGATTGCGATCGCTTCTTGAGTAATTTCATTAAGAGATTTTGGTTGGACACTCATTCTGTTATCTCCGTAATCAGTTCCAAAGGTGACACAACTTTCGTCGATTCGGTGTCTGCTTCCTTTGCTCGTCTCAAGAAGCGGTCGTCACACGTACAAAAATAATCTGCCTTTGCTTCTATTGAAGAGGCTAAGTGCAGCGCATCCAACGGTTTAATTCCCAAATCCACAAATCTTTGCGCTCGTTCCTCAACCAACGCACTACTTGAGACAAATAAATTCGCTTTGAGTAACGTCTCTAGAATATACGTTCTTCTTTGGGAAAGCGGAATCTGCTCTGCTTCAAATACCAACACTGACGACGAAACAAGCTCAAGCTGCCCAGATTCCCAAAGCGTGATGATACTCAGAATTGCCTCTGCCTCAACCGCTACTCGAACTTGTGTCTTTGTATCAAGCGGGCGTTGAAGACTGCACATATCTAGATAGATCCTCATAACCTGAGCCTTAATCTCATCATTCCTTTCTGTTTCACCATCATCCTTTATCCTGAGAGATGCCTACCTACTCAACCGACAGGATTAAACTCATGGCACGTTTAGCTCTACTGAGCGTCTCAAATAAAACTGGGCTGATTGATTTAGCTCGGAGTTTGGTAGAAGAATTTGGGTTTGACCTGATCAGCAGTGGAGGAACTGCACAAGCTTTGAAGGAGGCAGGCTTACCTGTCACTAAGGTTTCAGATTACACAGGGTCGCCGGAGATTTTGGGAGGACGGGTGAAGACCCTCCATCCCCGAATTCATGGTGGAATCTTGGCGCGGCGAGATGAACCGCAGGATATTGCAGATTTAGAAGCTCAGCAGATTCGTCCGATCGATCTCGTTGTAGTGAATCTCTATCCCTTTGAAGCCACGATCGCTAAAACGGGAGTTACGTTACCCGAAGCGATCGAGCAGATCGACATTGGCGGGCCTGCAATGATCCGCGCCTCCGCTAAGAACTTCGCTCATCTCACTATTCTTTGCAGTCCCGATCAATACGGCTCCTATTTAGAAGAGTTGCGTCAGCATGATGGAGTCGCATCCTTGGCCTTCCGGCAAACGTGTGCATTGCAAGCATTCAAACACACCGCAAGCTACGATCGCGCCATCTCTGCTTATCTTGAACATCAAGGAGCACAAGCAGGCGTGCTTCCTGACGCTTTTACCCTCACCGGTCAGCAAGTTCAACCCTTGCGCTACGGAGAAAATCCGCACCAAGAGGCATCTTGGTATCAAATGGGCGCTACTCCGACTGGCTGGGCTGCCGCTACCAAGTTACAAGGCAAAGAACTGAGCTACAACAATTTGGTTGATCTAGAAGCAGCGCGATCAATTATCGCTGAGTTCGCCGATCCAGATAGCGACCCCGCCGTTACTATCATCAAGCACAACAATCCTTGTGGCTCGGCAATGGCAGCAACCTTGCTCGAAGCCTACGAAAAAGCCTTTAATGCAGATTCAATCTCGGCGTTTGGTGGAATTGTGGCGCTGAATCGTCCGATTGATGCCCCCACTGCTACCGCCATGATGAAAACCTTTCTAGAATGCGTTGTCGCCCCGGCCTGCGACCCCGACGCGCAAGAGATTTTGCAGGGAAAGTCAAAAGTTCGGGTGCTGACTCTATCAGATCTGACGACAGGCGCACTCGAACAGATCAAAGCGATCGCAGGTGGCTTTCTGGTTCAAGCCGCCGATGACATCGTTGCAGATGTGACCCAGTGGAACCTCGTTACCGAGAAGAAACCGACGCCCGAACAACTCGCCGAACTACTGTTTGCGTGGAAGATCTGTAAGCATGTGAAATCGAATGCGATCGTTGTGAGCCGCGATCGTACAACGATCGGCGTCGGAGCAGGACAGATGAATCGCGTTGGCTCTGTCAAAATTGCGCTTGAACAGGCCGGTGAACAGGTTCAAGGAGCCATCCTCGCCAGTGATGGATTTTTTCCATTTGATGACTCGGTTCGCACGGCTGCGGCTGCCGGAATTAGTGCGATCGTTCAACCGGGTGGCAGTTTGCGTGATCAAGAGTCCATCGATGCGGCGAACGAACTTGGAATCGTCATGGCATTCACCGGAATTCGCCATTTCTTGCACTAAAACCAAGAGCAAAAATCTAGAGCAGAGGTTCGCAGAGCGCCAGAAACTGAGAGGAGGTACGATATGCTAAGTTTTATTAACCTCCTCGCTTAGACAAAGAACCTCTATGTCTTCTGAGCTACTTCAGTTCCTCAAAGTTTATAGTCAGTTTGTCCATCCCGTTTTGATGTGGGTGCTACTAGCATTAACCATCTACGCTTTGTATTCGGGACTGCAATGGCGTCGTACCCGCACTGCCACTGGAGACCTGAAGAAGAACCTCCTCAAAGAAAAATTTAATGTCAAACATTACCAAATTGGTTCAGTAGTGCTTGCCATTATGGTCATTGGTTCAATCGGCGCAATGGGAGCAACGTACATTAACAGCGGTAAGTTATTCGTCGCTCCACACTTGCTCATTGGACTAGGCATGACTGGAATGATTGCCGTTTCCGCATCGCTCTCGCCCTTTATGCAGAAGGGACAAGACTGGGCGCGGTATAGCCACATTGCAATCAACGTCGCCATCATGGGTTTATTTGGGTACCAAGCAATTACCGGCATCACCATTGTGCAGAACATCATTAAACGCATGGGATCGTAAGATCTACCCACTTCCTCAAGCTACCTGTAGTCGGAATCTGTCTTCAGATCAACAGACGCGATCGCTATAAGTTCGCTATTCTTCCAGCTAAAGGATTACTATGGGGCAAAATTCGTGTTTCCGATTAGCGACGACAATCCAACTCGCATTAAACCCTATGTGACGTATGGGTTGATTGCAGTCAACATCTTAGTTTTTGCATACGAACTCAGCTTAACGCCACCGCAACTCGAAAATTTCTTCTACACGTGGGCCGTCATCCCTCAAGAGCTATCGCGGCACTTTAGCGGTGGAGAACTGGGGTATCAGCCCTTTCCCGAATGGATTACACTATTCACCTCGCAGTTTCTACATGGTGGTTTTCTCCATGTCGCTGGAAACATGCTGTTTCTGTGGATTTTTGGCAACAACGTAGAAGATCGATTAGGGCACGTCAAATTCTTGATTTTCTACTTGACCTGTGGAGCGCTAGCGGCGCTTTCGCAATGGTATTTCTCATCCAACTCGACGATTCCATCGCTGGGTGCGAGTGGCGCGATCGCGGGCGTGATGGGCGCATACATTCTGCGATTTCCAAAAGCTAGTGTTCTAACGCTCATTCCGCTAGGTATTCTCATTCCAGTTCGGTTGCCTGCCTACGCTTACCTTGGCATCTGGTTTCTGCAACAAGCGCTCTATGGCATTGCTAGTCTTGGCGTTCCAGCAAATATTGGAATGGAGCGGGGCGGCGTCGCCTATTGGGCACACGCTGGTGGATTCCTATTTGGAGCGGTTCTTGGCCCTCTGCTAGGACTCTTCTCGGACAGCAGTGAGGCAGAAAAAACCTACTAAATTATCTAAAAAACTGGGATGAAGTATTGCAAGGAGATCCAGGAGAGACTGATAATGAAATTAAGGAAGTCTTATCTAAATTTGCTTTCATTTGGCAGAAACTTCAGGATTCAGCACTCATCCCAGGAGCATTGATACATGGGCGGTTTAATTAATCTCATCAAAAAACTATTTAGCGGCATTTTTTCATTTGTTGGTGGGCTGCTAGGCGGCAAAAAAAACGGCGGTTATTACATGGAGGCAGACGAATCTAAGTTTGCGCCGCTTCCTAGCAAGTCAGACGCAGAAAATTCCGCTAAACCAGAACCCGCTAAAGTCGAGGCTACCTCTAGCGGAGCAAAAGCAGAGCCAGTCAAGGCGGCCAAAGCTTCCGTGGCGGAGTTATCAAATGCAGAACCTGTCAAAGCAGTTAAAAACTCTGTAGGGGATTCAGCAAAAGCGGTTCAAGCTTCACTCAAGTCGGCTACAGGTGCAGATAAGGAGAAAGCAGCACCCGCCAAGGCAGAATCTGCCAAACAAGATGCTGCATCCACCAACGGTTCACAGCCTCCGGCTCCTGCCAATGTTGCTCTCAACATGCCGAAGCCAACAGTTAGCTTTGCAAGCGAGTACCTAGCGCCCAAACCAACCAGCACTCGTCGTCGGCCTGGTGCAAATATGAATTCTTTCCTTGAAATGGCAAAGAATGTAAAGCCTTCAACCTAGTTCTTCTTTGATTGAAGGTAGGTGTGCATTACCAAAAAAGCCTCTCGATCCAAGGATCGAGAGGCTTTTCTAATTTAGTAAAACCTTAGTAAACGCCTTCCCGTCGCTCTTCTGTTTTTTGAATTAGCCAAAGGGCGTGAATAATACCCGGAACCCAGCCTAGAGCAGTTAGAAGAACACTAACAATTAAGCCTGTGCTAATGCCTGTAGTCAGAAACACAGCCAGGGGCGGAAGCAAAATAGCCGATACAAGACGTAAAAATTTCATAGGATTTCTCTAACGCATTCGTTTTATACAACATGCTTCAATTCTCATCAATCTACGATCGCATAGCTTCTCTCTTTAGACAGGATCAAACTTCATTTGCAGGTTTGATCAGGAGTGAAAGCTTCAAGGCTGACTCGCCCGTGAGATAGAGTAGAGGCTGTGCCATTGGCTTTGCCAAGCACCTTAAAACTGAAAGATAGAGATCATGATCAGCCAGTCTCCAATTGTTTCTGCCAAATGGCTCCAAGAAAACTTAGCTCAAGTCGTTGTAATCGACTGTCGCTTTGCTTTGATGGAGCCGACACTCGGAGGGCAACAGTACGAAGCGGAGCATATTCCAGGAGCCTACTATTTAGATCTCGATCAGGATTTATCGAGCGCAGTTCAAAAACATGGCGGACGGCATCCGTTACCAGATCCGAAAAAGCTAAGTGCCAAACTTTCTGCAATGGGCATTACCGACTCTAACTTGGTCGTTGCCTACGATGATTCTCGGTTTGCATTCGCAGCTCGGTTGTGGTGGCTATTGCGATATTTAGGTCATGACCGCGCTGCCGTTTTAGATGGCGGATTCCAAGCTTGGAAAGCAGCAGGAGGCGCAGTCACTCTTGACATTCCACCCCAGACATCAGGAAGATTCATCCCAAGTCCCCGTCCTGACTGGGTTGTAGACATAGAAGCAGTGAAAGCCAAAAAGGACTCCCCTGTTGTTGCATTAGTCGATTCTCGCGAACCAGAACGTTATCGAGGAGAGCGAGAGCCAATCGACCCGATCGCAGGTCACATTCCGGGTGCAGTCAATTATCCTTGGCAAGAGGTAACGACCGAGCAAGGGTATTTGAAGTCAGATGATCAATTGCGCGATCGCTGGTCAGATCTTCAGTCCGCAGAAGAAATTTTAGTCTACTGCGGTTCGGGTGTTTCAGCCTGCGTTAATTTGCTTTCTCTTGCCGCGATCAATCGAGACGGTAAGCTGTACGGCGGGAGCTGGAGTGATTGGTGTTCTTATCAACTGTGACTCTTCTATCAGAAATTATTGAATCAAATTCTGACGGGGATTGAAGGTTTCAAACTGGCGTAATTTTTCGTATAACTCACGCTCTTGCTCGGTTAGTTCTTTCGGAAACGCAATCTGAATTTCAACAATCTGGTCGCCTCGAGTGATTCCATCTTCTGAAGTACTTGCGACTGGGTAGCCTTTATTCGCTAATCGCAGCCGTTGCCCCGATCGTACCCCCGCCGGAATATTCATTTTCACCATGCCATCCAATGTTGGCACCTCGATTGCGCCACCTAGCACCGCTTCACTGGGCGTGATCGGCAGTTGACACACGATGTCGGCATCCTCAACTTTGAAAAAAGAATGGGGAGAAACTTCAATTTTTAGATACAGATCGCCGCCGTTTACCCCCTGTCCTTTCAGCCGAACGCGTTGACCTGACACCATTCCGGACGGCATATTAACTTCTAGCGATCGCCCGTCTTCTAGGCGAATTCGCTCTCGCCCACCTGCGTAGGCTTTTTCTAGGGGAACCGTTAACCTGGCTTCCGCATCCCGACGAGCAGGCGGACGAGGGGTGCTGACGGTATAACTCGTTTTGCTCGTGCCCGGACGAAAAACATCTTCCACTGGCGCGCGGGGCGGTTCACGGCGAGGGGCAGTTCTGGTTGTAGTTGTAGTTGTAGTTCGTGGGGATGCGGTAGAACTGGCAGAAGTCCGGCTTAAAAACTGATCGAAGAAGTCATTGAAGTTGCGAAACGCGCCAAAATCGACCTCTCCCCCTCGTCCGTTCCGTCCATTCTTCTGAAACCCGCGCTGCTGCCAAAAATTTCCATATTGGTCATACTGCGATCGCTTTGCTACATCCGATAGCACGGCATACGCCTCACTGAGGTCTTTAAATTTTTCCTCAGCCGCTTTGTCACCTTGATTGACATCGGGATGATATTGTCTCGCAAGCCGACGGTAGGAGCGCTTGATCTCGTCCATTGACGCATCTCTAGCAACTTCTAAGATTTCATAATAGTTACGGAAATTTTGCATAGAGCGTGGTTAGAAATAGAGCATGAGTGCAGAGCGAAGACTGAAAGAATACCTCACTTCTTCGCTCTGCACTCACTTTTTTTTACAGCCAATCGTCTTCGTCATCCCAGTTATCTTGAGCGTAGTTGGGACGAGCGGGACGTTTTTTAGAGGAATCGCTACGATTGGCTCTGCCAAAGTCTGGAGCATCAGGTGAGCGGCGGCTGCCAATTTCAGGTCGACTGGACGAGTAACCAGAACCATTATCGCGTCGAGGAGCATCTAGATCTGGATTTCGGCGGGGAGGATCTTGTCTCGGTGAGCCGTAGTTCTGCTGAGAACCACGACTGGCTCCGCCAAACTCCGCCGGATCATAGAAATCAGAATCGCGCCGAGTCCCGTTACCTCGGTTTCTAGAAGTATCTCGACTGCCGTAAGGATCTTGTGAAGGGGTGCGATTGGCTCCGCCAAACTCCGCAGGATCATCGCCATAAGACGGAGCGCTGTAGGGGTCTCGGCTTCTAGAGCGGTCTGGATTCGCGTATGGATCGCGGCTAGTTGAGGGGCGATTAGCTCTGCCCAACTCCGTCGAATCGTAGGAGTCGCGGTTTATATCACGATTGGCTCTGCCCAATGAAGAATCGCGGCCTCTAGAGGAGTCTGAATTGGCATACGGGTCACGACTGGCTGGAGGACGATTGGTTCTGCCAAACTCCGCAGGATCATTGTATGGATCTTGATATGGATCTCGATTCGGCGAAGTTTGACCGCTGTAAGGATCGCGACTAGCTCCGCCAAGCTCTGAAGAATCATAGCGATCGTTGGGTACACCATCGAAGGAATCACGCCTACTATCATTCTGGCTATAGCTATCCCGACCATAGCTATCTCGACTAGCAGCAGCATTATCGCGATCGCGGCTACTGCTATCCCGTCCATAGGTGTAGTTGTCGCGCCCGTAGGTATAGTTATCACGTCCGTAACTATTGTTATCACGTCCGTAGTTACCTTGCCCATAGCTACCTTGCCCATAGCTACTTTGTCCGGCATTCCAGTAATCACGAGATGACCCATAAGGATCACGAGGTTCGGGGTAGTAGTAATCTTCGTCGTCTTCGAGGAAAAAGTTTTTGATCGACTCGAAGAAGCCGCCTTCGCCTTCATCAAGTTTGGTCTGTTGATAGACCTCACGATTGAGATCGTACAGAGCATCTTTGAGATCTGCCTCAGCAATGTCTACGCCGCGATCGTCGTTGTTTGCCAATGCTTCTCGGAGGCGCTGCACTTGCGGTTCAATACGATTGCGATAGGGGCTCACAAACGTCATGCCGAAGTCAAGCGTTGCTTCTCGCAGTTGACGCTCAGCTTGAAAGGTCAGCGCTTCTGCTCGATTTCGCTTCTCAACTTTTTCTTTACGGAGCCGATCGATTTCGGCATATTCTTCAGCGCTGCGAATCATTTGCCGGATTTCATCTTCGCTCAGATTCGATGCACCTTGAATGGTAATACTCTGCTCGCGCCCGGTGGTGCGATCCATCGCGGTAACTTGCAGAATGCCGTTAGCGTCTACATCAAATGACACTTGAATTTGCGGAATTCCACGCGGTGCCGGTGGAATGCCCATCAGCTTGAAGCGCCCCAGCGATTTGTTACCCGATGCCATCTCCCGTTCGCCTTGCAGAACGTGGACTTCGACCATCGTTTGGTTATCTTCTGATGTTGAGAAGGTGTCGGATCGGCGAGTAGGAATCGTTGTGCCGCGTGGAATCAGCTTTTTCATCACGCCGCCGATCGTTTCTAAGCCAACCGAAATTGGGGTCACATCGAGCAACAAAATGTCCTTTAAATCGCCCGCTAAAATCCCAGCTTGAATTGCGGCTCCGACAGCAACGACTTCATCAGGATTGACATTCTGATTTGGTTCGAGATTGATCAGCGATCGCACGACTTCTTGCACCATCGGAATTCGGGTCGAACCGCCGACTAGCACCACTTCATCAATATCATCGGGCATCATTTCGGCATCGCGAAACGCTTGACGCAGAGGACCCCGCAAACGGCTCAAGAGATCACCACACAATCCCTCAAACTGCGATCGCGTCATCCGGGTTTCTAAATGCTTGGGACCGTCTTCTGTTGCGGTAATAAACGGCAAATTAATGGCAGTTACACTAACTCCGGAAAGCTCAATCTTCGCTTTCTCTGCAGCTTCGGTGAGACGCTGCAGCGCTTGACGATCTTTGCGTAAATCAATGCCTTCTTGCTCTAAGAACTGCTCTGCCAGCCAATCGACAATTTTATTATCAAAGTCATTGCCGCCCAGCTGTGTGTCACCGCTCGTGCCTCTGACTTCAAAGACACCATCGCCCACATCTAGAATCGAGACATCAAACGTACCGCCACCTAGATCAAACACAAGAATTGTTTCTTGACTGACGCGATCGAGACCGTAAGCTAACGAGGCAGCTGTCGGTTCATTCAAAATCCGCTTCACATCGAGTCCGGCAATCCGTCCAGCATCGCGGGTCGCTTGGCGCTGAGAATCATTAAAGTAGGCGGGCACAGTGATTACTGCCCCGGTCACGGGTTCTCCCAAATAGCGAGTAGCTTCATCGGCTAACTTCTTGAGAACCAGAGCCGAGATCTCTTCAGGCGAAAAGTCGCGATTGAGGCGAGGGCATTTGATTCGGATGTTGCCCGCCTCGTCTTTGCGGATCGTATAAGGAACTCGCTTCGATTCGGGCGAAAGTTCGGCGTATTTGCGCCCCACAAAGCGCTTCACTGCAAAAAATGTATTTTGCGGATCAAGGACGGCTTGCCGTCTAGCGAGTTGCCCCACCATCCGTTCTTCGTCTTTGCTGACAGCAACCACGGAAGGAGTTGTCCGCGTGCCTTCTGCGTTGGCGATGACCACTGGCTTCCCGCCCTCCATGACCGCCACCACCGAGTTTGTAGTTCCCAGGTCAATACCAACGACTCTGCCCATGTTCTTTGCTGAAGCTAATGTTGAGAATTGCTGGATTCATTCTATCTTGCTAGGGCAAGAGGGGATAAGAAAAGGAATGAGGGATGCCTCCGATTATGCTTTACAAGTAGAGGGAACGGAGTGTCGGAGCATCACTTTTGCAAAGAAATTGTTCACTAGAAGATGATAAATGTAGACGCCTGAAGCATAAAGTCTTACACGGTTGCCTTAGCCTTCTCACTCTAAGTTTCTCTGTACAGCTTGGTAGAGCAATACATTGTCAGGCTGATCATTCTGTCAAGCTAAAAATCTCAAGGTAAAATTGTCGCACAGTCTTACATTAAACAAGCATTAGACAAAAAGCTTGACCCATTATCGGGCAGGGGAGCAACGACTAATGAGTAAAGCAACACTTTATGATCAAGATTTCCTGCAATGGACGCAACAACAAGCGGAGTACCTGCGGAATGGATGCTGGGCGGGGTTGGACGTTGAAAATTTGGCAGAGGAATTAGAAGCGTTGGGGCGTAGTGAACAGAGAGAACTTGGCAGCTACTTACAGATCCTTTTGATGCACCTACTTAAATGCCAGTATCAGCCTGAGCGAAGAACCAAAAGTTGGGATGATACCCTCTCTAACTGCCGGGACAAGATTCAAGATTGCTTGGAAGATACTCCTAGCTTGCAACGTTTTCTTCAAGACTCAGAGTGGGTGGAGAAGTATTACCGACGCGCTCGCCGAGATGCAGCGAGAGAAACGCAAAAGCCAGTGGCAACATTTCCAACTGAGTGCCCCTACCCGGTTGAGCAGGTTCTTGATGCAGATTTTTTAGTTTGACTTATCTTTTAGTCTATTTTCTATAGCGATTGAATCTGTCGTCGCGGTGGTTTAGTCAGCGGGTCACATCAATAAATACGTTGCTCTACACCAGAAGAATGATTCTTCGCAGCTTGTGATAGCGAAGCGCAGAAATGGGACATTCTATATCTAAGGAAAAGGCGGAAGAGAAAAGATCTTTGCCTTGCTCGAACAGGTGTGTTCCAACGATCTGTAGAAGGCTAAATTCATGATGTTTGGTTATGGTTCAGCGATCCTTCGGAGCTTGGCAAAGCCAGTCGCTTCTGATTCTCAGCATTCTTGTTTTAGGGCTAACACCTTGGGCAGCAGTGGCTCAGTCCTTGCCCGATTCACCCGTTGATGCTTCGCCTGCGGCTCCAAAAGATGCTTCGCCTGCGGGTCTAACAAATGATCAAAATCGAACGGTTCGGCTCGTGGTGAAGTTGAAAAAGCGGCGGGTCTATGTGTATGACGGTGAAACCGTAATTGCCAGCTACCCGGTTGCGATCGGTAGATCGGGTTGGGAAACTCCCGTCGGCGAACATCAGGTGCTTAATAAAGAAGTGAATCCTATTTTCACTAGTTTCAAGACGGGTAGTAAAATTCAACCCGGCTATGACAATCCGCTTGGGGTACGCTGGATTGGTATTTGGACAGACGGTAAAACTCAGATTGGGTTTCACGGCACAAATCAACCCGAGTCGATCGGGCAAGCGGTGTCACATGGTTGCCTTCGCATGTGGAATAAAGATGTGACCCAGCTATTTGAGCAGGTTGAGGTCGGAACACCAGTTTCTGTGCAACCCTAGTAGAAGTCACATCTTTTGCAAGGAGCGGTATGGCGAGGTCAGTTCAAATTGGTGCTGTTTTGCTAACTGTATTGAGTAGCTTGATGTCTGCCTCGCACGCGACAGCAGAGTCAACCAAACTGAAGGTCGAAGTCGATGGGTTGCGGAGTCAGCGGGGAAATATCTGCTACAGCATTTTCGCAAGCAAGCAAGGATTTCCCACCGAAACGACAAATGCGGTGCGAAATCAGTGCGTTAAAATCACGAACCGTTCGTTTGAAGTCGAGATTCAGAACCTTAAACCTGGGAATTATGCGATCGCGGTATTGCACGATGCCAATGGTGACAAACAAGCGAATCGAAACGGACTTGGCATTCCTACAGAAGGCTTTGGGTTCTCTAAAAATCCAGCGATTCGCTTAAGCGCTCCGAGCTTTTCGGAAACGGCGTTTCGAGTGGCAGGCGGATCAACCAAGGTTCAAATTCAGTTGAAATATCTGTTAGGAGGGTAAATCCGTTGGCTTGGCGCGACGAAATCGAGCGATTAGCTGCACAAGTTTGTAGAGCGCAAACCCTAACAGCGCAATCACTAGAACGCCAGCTAAGACAGGCACAGTAAAGGCTAATACCGATAGCGAAATAGACATTACTAGCTCTAACGCAGCAAAAATCGGATTAGCCAGTCCGCCTGAAGCGGTCGTTGATGTGCCTCGCAATAGATTTAGCAAACCTTTCGTCAGTCCAGCAGTTCCGCCGCCTGCAACAAGCGCAAGCGTCCACTGGATCAGCGGGTTCATGTCAGGTGCAACCGAGGCAGCAACCACTGTGCCTGCAATAACTGCCGCTGGAGTTGCAAGAACGTCCAAGGCGTGATCAAACCAGGGAATCGAGTAGCCCACCACTTCTAAAACCGAAGCGATCGCAAATAGCGTCAAGGCTTGAGGATTCTCAATCCAGTCAAAGTTTGGCGGCAAATCGTAGTGCCCTAATACCGATACGGCGCTCAGAGCAAGTAAGGGCACAAATACCCGAAAGCCAGAGGCAGCGCTGAGGCTGATTGCTAACATCAGTTCGATCAGAACGTGCGGATCAAGCAGTTGAGACACAAGACGTTTAGGCAAACTTCACTTTCAGTGTAAGAGACAAGACTAATCTCTACTACAGGCCAACCGAATCATATCGAGTAGAGGAATCTCCCCCAGACGAGGCAACCAGTTTCTCTCAAACTAAAAGCTATAGGGTTTAGAGGTAATGATATGAGTGCGGCGTCTTGGAATCAGCAGGGGTGTCAGCTTTGTGAGCAAGAACAGTACGGTGAGGCGATCGCGGCATTTGATCAGGCGATCGCGCTTGCTCCAAGTTTTGCGGAAGCCTGGAACAACCGAGGAAATGCGCTATCGGGTCTAAAGCGGTTTGCTGAGGCGCTGGGGTCGTACGATCGCGCGGTGCTGATGCAGCCTGATCACCATCAGGCCTGGTTTAACCGAGGATTGCTGCTTACCGAGATGCAGGCGTATGGCAATGCGCTGGAGTGCTTCGATCGAGCCATCGACCTTTATCCTGATCCGTGTTACCTACACGCTAGAGAATCCATTTGGCTTAAGAAAAAGCTGATTCCGATCTATCAGCAGAACGAATTCGCTCGTCGAGTCTAAGCCGCATGAGCGGTTAATTTAGTCGTTAGCTGTCTTCGTCTACGGGTGGTGGCAGTAGTTTAAAGCTTACTCGTCGATGTTCAGGATGATGCCAGTAAAGCATTGATATGTCGCCGCACAAGGTATTGTTGTTGCTCTGCCGAGAATTGCTCAGGGCAGATGATAATTCCAGTGCCAATGCCATCTACTAGGGCAACGAGTGCATTGGCTTCGAGGGTTAAATCAAGATCAGCTCGAATTAGATTAGCTGTTTGCAAATCAGCTAACTCTTGAGAAATAATTTGCCGTAAAAAGTCATAGCGTTTTCGGTGCTCCTGAACTAGGTGTTCGCGCCCGATCGAGTAGCCCAAAAACGCTACCCAAACTTTCCAATCAGCTTTATCACTGACCTCCAGAGGGAGAGCCATAAAAATCATCTGTTCTAGCCTGTCAATTCCTTGCCCTCTCTTGGTACAAGCTTTCATATCCTTTAGGACGTTTTCAAACACTTGTTCTAAAGCAAATAAGATGAGTTCTTCTTTATCTCGAAAGTAGTGGGTAACAACTCCGGTCGAGGAGCCAAGTTCCTGCGCGATCGCCCGCATACTGGTACGATCCAATCCCTCACGGACAATCACCCGCCATGCCGCATTAGCAACTTCAATACGTCGCTCCTCATAACTCATAGCTCTCCCTAGTTTGCAGCCACATAGAACAGTCATCTTGACATCTCATCATAACAGTTGTTATATTTTCATTACTACATAACAACTGTTGTAATATTTCCTCTTTTACATCCATGGAGTCGCTATGATTCGCTCAATCACGCCCGATGACACAGATACGCTGATTGTCTTAGCCGACTCTACCGAACTCTTTTCGTCCGACGAACTAGAGGAGTTGCGTCAAATGTTGACTGACTCGTTGAGCAAAGATGGCGACACTCATCCCTTCTGGATTACGGACGATGATGACGGACTTGTAGGATTAGCCTACTGCGAACCGGAACGAATGACCAGCGGGACATGGAACCTGCAATTGATTGCCGTCCACCCGACTCAGCAAAGACAAGGACGCGGTGCGAAACTGCTACTGTTTGTGGAGCAGATTTTGGCAGACCGGGGTGCACGGATCTTACTAGTTGAGACGATGGGTACGCCAGACTTTGAGCATGTGCGAGCGTTCTATCGAAAGAACGGTTACGACGAGGAAGCACTTATACGCGAGTTTTATGCAGAAGGGGCGGACAAGATTGTTTTCCGCAAGGCACTATCCAGTCAGGGGTAGTGAGCTTTTGCAGCGGACTAGCTATAGTCGCCAACTAGAAGCCATCCTTATGCAATTGCTCACTTTAAATTGCGTCTGATGCCAACCAGCTAACGTTTCGGTTGGAGCGAACTGCCGAGAGATCTTGGTAATGATGCCGAAGTTACCGAGGTGCGGCGATCGCTTTGAGCGTATACGGAACAAAACGATCGCACTTTAATTAAGTAATCGTGCAGCTTAGCCTCAAACGTTCATAAATCCGCCATCAATCACGAGATCTGCTGCTGTCATGTAAGATGACTCATCACTGGCGAGAAAAACGACACCAGCAGCAATCTCGACTGGGTTTCCAAATCGCCCTAATGGGGCAGATTGCTTAATATAATCACCAAAACTGTTGAGTGCTTCTGGTGGTAGTCCCATTTTGCTTTGAAAATTCGTAGGCACAAAACCAGGGCTAATCGCATTAACTCGGATCTGGCGAGATGCTAATTCAGCAGCCAACGATCGAGCCAACGATCGCACCGCTACTTTTGTGGCAAAGTACACACTTCCCATTGCTGCACCCTTCTCATGGACGGCTGATGCATTCAAGATAACGCTTGCTCCTTCATTTAGGGATTCAGCAAGCTTCTGCACCGTGAAAAATACACCTTTGACATTGACATCAAACTGGTTATCGTAGAATGCTTCATCAATGGCATTTAGGGGTGCAAACAATCCGATACCAGCATTCGCAAACAGAATATCCAGTCCATCAAATTCTGCTTTTACTCGTGCTGCCAACGATTCCAGGTCAGGTAGGGAGCGAACATCAGCTCGAACTGGAATCGCCGCTTCACCCAGCTCTTTTGCAGCAGCTTGCAAACGCTCCTCATTCTGCCCAGTAATGATGACTCGCGCTCCTTCTGCAACAAACTGTTTGGCAGTTTCAAATCCAATTCCAGTTGTGCCTCCGGTGATAACGGCTGTTTTATTTGCTAATCGTGCCATTGTGATTCCTCGCTTGTTAGTGACGATAACCTATACCGATTGGTCTAAGTTAAAGCAAAAAAATTAGACAGTTTTGAGCAGTGCCAGTGTTGCCTCTACAGTGCTGCGTAAAAGTACTTCATCTTCCAAGACTCGACCAATTAATGCCATGCCTTGTGTTGTACACAGCAGTAGGCGCGCGAGGTTGCGGGAACTAGCAGCCGTATTGATTTCGCCTGCTTTTTGAGCACGGTCGATCGCAATACAAAAAGCATCTTCCGTTGCTTGAAGGTGGTAACGCAAAATGGATGCAATTTCCACCTCATCTGTATCAAAGTCAGCAATATTAGTGCCCAACATGCAGCCTTGACTTCCGGGTAACGAATGTTGTTGCTGCAAGTGTTGGAGGACTTGTTCCAGGTTTTCCAACGGCGAACCTGGGGCTAGAAGCTGATCTCGGATGGCTTTCACCTCTGTCTGAGCATAGTGGTCTAACGCCTTAAGGAAGAGCGATCGCTTGTTGCCAAACGTGTCATAGAGACTCTTTTTACCGATTCCCATGTGTTCAAGCAGTTCAGCAAGGCTGGCTGCCTCATATCCTCGTGCCCAAAACACTTTCATTGCCTTTGCTAGGGCAACTTCAGGATCGAATTGTTTTTCAGGTCCTCTGCTCATGGTGGTATAGTAGCACTACTTATACCAAACGGTCAAAGTTTTGAGGCAGGCTATGACAAACCTCGAAATTATTCAGGAGTTGTATCAAGCTTTCCGTGAGAAGGATTATGATGCCTTTCTACGAATTTGCACACCTGATCTTGAATGGATTCAAAATGAAGGATTCCCGCGAGGGGCAACCCATCGAGGAGCCGAAGCAGTCGTCGAGGGGGTTTTCAAAGCATTTGATGACAACTGGGAATCGTGGTCGTTTGATATTGAACAGTATCTAGATGCAGGGAAAACTGTCATCGTTATTGGCAGTTATGCGGGTCGTAATCGTTCAACGGGTAAATCGTTCTGCTCTTCGGCAGCCCATGTGTATAATCTTTGTGATGGAAAAGTCTCTCGATTTCGACAGTTTACGGATATTAAGGTAATCTGGGACGCAATGAACTAATCGGTGGCGATCGCTGCATAACAATGCCCAGGCACACCGACCGTTGAAAGTCTACTGGTTATGACGCAAAGATTATCGGCGGCGGGTGATGGGCAACGTTAGAAGCGAGGGAGATGCTTTTTTATCTCTTGAACTCGACTGAGCCAAGCCAACAGATCTTGGGCACTAAAGTGCAAACCCCGCGGCAAAATTTGCTCTAACTCTTCTTCAGAGCGTCCGGTTTGCTGCATCCACGCCGATTTCAGCGTTGCGGTATCGACTAGCTGAGAATCGCTCAACCCTAACGCTTGCTGGATTCCAAGCTGTTCTTCGCGCCCAACCACATCAACAACGAACTCGCTACGATTCGCTTGATGCAATACTCCTGCTAATGCCTTGATGTAAGCACTGCTATTCTCAGTTGCCAACTCGGCTAGAGGCACAGGTTGCCCAAATCGACGATTACTCGCCCAGATTAGAACTAGCAGCAAAACGCTAGCTTGCACTGTAACCGGAAGCAACGGTGTTTTGAGCAGGTAGATGAACCAGTTCTGAGCATCTTCTCGTTTTGCAACTTCTGCTTCTTTGTATCCGTGCAGATACTCATCTACCCAAACGGTGTTACCGTTCTGTTTGACTAATTTTTCTAAAAACGCAAAATTTCCCGGTTCACCTTGATAGGCGTTAGCAGCCAGAAAGGGAGTGATTGAATAAATTACGCGACCTTTGCCGATCGCTGTTTCCCAAACGATCGTGCCATAGCGATCGCGCAACAGCGGTTTGCCTTTATAGAGCAACGTCTCACTATCATCTGCGATCGGTGACTTGTGATCGGTCCATTTCTCCCGTCGCCCCGTATCAATCCTGACGTTGCCCTCTTGAATTGTGGTGAAGGAAGCCTCCGTTGCGGATGGAGTGCCTGCTCCTAGAACAACCAGCGTGTTTCCCCGCTGCACCCATTCTCGTTCAGCATCGGACAAACTGAAGGGCAACCAGCCACTATTAACTTGCAAAAAGGTTGTTTTCGTACCCTTGCGAGAACTGACAAAGGCTTCAGAGGGCTTTTGCCAGCGACTAATGGGTGTTCCTTGGCGCTCCATATAGACAGACCACGCTCCATAGCCATCGGGCGCACGACTGAACGTAGAGCCACTGATTTGAGGATTGCTTTTAGGAGCGATAAATAGCGTTAAAAGAATGAGGGTTGCGATCGCAAGGCCTCCCGCCAGAATTCTTCGATCAATACGCTTCAGCACGCTTTCCTTCCTCATCTAAAGAATTGCGCTCAAGGTCGCTATAAGCTTGCTGACACTGATGAAAGACTTCGGCTGAAATGGTGGCATTGCTAAAGCAAAGCTGTTCATGAGTTCTGAGCAGCGTTTGATACGCGTGCGATCGCGGCAACAGTTGCACCAGATTCCAGTATTCGCGATCGGTGCGACTGGCTTGATGAGGAGCAAGTTTTGTATCGTTGAGTCGCTGTAGCGTGGCCATATAAAGGGCACGACAGGCTTCTCGGTAGTTTCCCTGCTGCTGAAACCGTTGAACCTCATGCATCCAAAAGGCGATCGTGCGATCGCGATCATGAGACTCTGCTTTGCGATCTAGCCGCTTAGAAAGCCTCAGACGGTTTGGATCAAAGTACGGGTTGAGCCATTGATACAGTTGCCAACCCAGCCACAAGACCAAGGCAGCTACAATCGCCCAAAACGCTCCTTGAAACAACCACATCGGGAAGCTCCACTGGGGCGCACTCGGAACGTTAGGGGCGTCAAATTTGGGAAAATGCAGCTCAATCCATTCGCCCACTCGCCACCAAAACTGCTGAAACTGCCAATCTAAACTATCTTTCTGGAATGTCCCCGCCGCCATCGCTTTGCTCTTCGTGAGGTGAAGCTATTTTGTGAAGCTGCTAACGAGCCACAGAATGAGGAACGTCACCAAGCTGATGAAGACATCATCTCGCGGTAGACCGGGTACATGCGGGAGAATCAGCCCGTATATCAGACCCCCGATCGCAAACCCCAGCACCAATCCTCCAACCCCTAGCAGCACGGCCCGCCCCAGCTTTTGCTCTTTTCGATAGATGAGGTAGAGCGTCGAACCCGTAGCGATCGCCATCGCCACTTGTAGCACAGAATCTACAGGGTAGAAATAAATAGCAGTCCCCATGGCTGCCAAGATACCACCCGGTAGGGCAATATCAACAGAACTGGGTGTATCAATGAAATTCTGTAGCCACTGAGACGATTTGGTAGGCGCAGGGGCCTGCGGCGGCGCGGTTGGTGCGGCCTTTTCTGGAAATCGAATTCCTTCTGGAACTTTTATCTTGCCTTCTTGTCGTAGACGCAGGCGATCCATTAAGACGGCATCGTAGGCAGCTTCAATCTCAGAAATCTTACGCTGATCCCCAGCTAGCTCTGCTACTAGCCGAGTCCGGGCGGTTTGGATTTCTTCAAACGAAGAACCTTCGGGAACACCAAGTTTTTCGTAGGGACTGTCGCTCATTCGCTGTTACTCCACCTTTTCCTGAAGGTTATGTCGCCTCACAGGTCATCGCACATGTGATTACACTTAGAGTCTAGACCATTAGAGTTTAGACGATGAATCTTTGGCTTTAGAAAGATTTGAGGGCCTTAAACAAAATTGTTTATTCTCTCGTATTTCTATTCTACTTTGCCAGCTTTTTTTACGAAAACCAGGGTAAGACTCGATATTTTCGTCAAAAGCTAAGGCATACTAATGCTGATGCTCAATATATCTCGTGTAATACAGAATATCCTGTGTCATACAGATAGACCTGGATACCCGAAGCTCCGCAAGTCCGACTGTCCTTCTCAATTCACGATCGCAGCGCAAAGTTATGGTCATGGCTCCAGCCAAGATACTCGTAGTTGACGATGACCCGGCTATCCGGAATCTCATTCACCGTTTTCTTTCTAAACAGAGTTACCAAATGGAATCTGCGGAGGACGGAAAAACGGCAATGGCCATGTTTGAGCAGTTCAATCCTGATTTAGTCATTTTGGATGTGAATTTGCCTGATGCTAATGGTTACAGCCTGTGTCAAGAGATGCAGAGCCGCACAAACGTTTTTGTGCTGATGCTAACCAGCCGAACGGATGAAGCCGATAAGCTCCGGGGCTTCGCTCAAGGTGCAGATGATTACATTACAAAGCCGTTTAGCTTAGGCGAACTTGGCGGGCGGGTTGGTGCAATTCTTAAGCGTCAGCGCATTGTGACAACAGCCGAGCAGCAGTGCTTGGTGTTTGACAAGCTGCTGATCGATCCAGTCCGGCGCGAAGTCAAGCTGAATGAAGATATTGTGCCCCTGACGGCATTAGAATTTGATTTGTTACATTTCTTAGCAAGTCATCCGGGCCGAGTTTGGCGTCGAGCTGAACTAATTCAGGAAGTTTGGGATTACGAATATGTGGGCGATCAGCGTGTAGTTGATGTTCATATTGGTCAGATCCGCAAAAAGATTGAAATCGATACGAGTCAGCCTGCTCTTATTCAAACTGTCCGTGGGGTTGGCTATAAGTTCGAGTCACCTACCGCCGTGAGTTAGCCCTATGAACCGTTGCAGTTCTCAATCCGCCGCCAAGCTTGGCGGCGGAATTGTTGTTTGTAGGTGTTGCTGCTTGTAAGTGTTGCTTTAGCCCTCTCGGTTTCAGCCCTATAGTGATATCAGGAGGCGTGTCTTATGGTTACAAATACGAAACGATTACTGACCTTTGAGGAATATTTTGCTTATGACGACGGTACTGACACTCGCTATGAACTGGTCGATGGAGAGCTAGTCGAGATGCCGCCAGAAAGCCCGTTGAACTGTAACATTGCTCGATTTCTATTTATACAGTTTGGTCAGCTTGTACCTTTCAATCGCATTTGCATGAAAGATACTGAAATCGAAGTGATGGGACGACGGGCAACAACTCGCTATTCTGACAGAAGAGTTAGAAAGCGCTCTACATGGTCAGAAACGTAGCACGATTACACGAGAAATGCCTTCACGCGCTAGTTGTAGAGGTTGTCTCACCTGGCAAGGAGAACCAGAATCGGGACTATCGCTACAAGCGTTCTGAGTATGCAGCAAGAGGAATTCTGGAGTACTGGATTGTTGATTCTGAAAAAGAACAGATTCTGGTATTGCTGCTAGTGGATGGGCTTTATGAGGAAACCGTTTTTACAGCAAATCAAACGCTCTCTTCTCTCACATTTCCAGCATTGAAGTTAAATGCAGAGCAGGTGCTTAGGGGAGGAGAATAACCATCTACAAGCGATATTGGCGGTAGACGTCACTGGCAGCGCGATGCACGAGAGAATGACGATAGACCAAAGCATCCATATCATCTGCGTAGCCACCTCCAATGACACACGCTACCGGGTAGCCTTGCGAAAGACAAGTTGTGAGGACTTGCATATCGCGACGAAATAATCCTGAATCAGTGAGGGCGAGTTTACCTAAGCGATCGCACGAATGCGGATCAACGCCAGCGTCATAAAATACGAGATCCGGCTTCTCCTGAGTCAGTAGATCTGGCAAATATTCTGCCAATGTCTGCAAATATTCGTCATCTTCCAGGCCTTCACGTAAGGGCACATCTAGATCGCTCTGCTGCTTTGTACCCGGAAAATTAATTTCACAATGCATGGAGAAGGTAAAGACGCTGGAATCATCTTGAAAGATGAAAGCGGTTCCGTCGCCTTGATGCACATCGAGATCGACGATGAGAATTTTTTGAGCAAGTCCGAGGGTTTGCACAACTCGAGGCGCGATCGCTAGATCATTAAAAATGCAAAACCCCGATCCGTAACTGGGAAACGCATGATGAGTGCCGCCTGCAGTGTTACACGCCAGTCCGCTCTCTAAGGCCAATTTAGCGGTGAGAACCGTTCCTCCAACAGCAACGCAGGTGCGATTTACAAGAGCTAGACTCCACGGTAATCCGATGCGCCGTTGAGCTTTCGGATCTAGTGTGCCTTCACAATAATCCTTCACATACTCAGACGTGTGAACGAGTTCAAGCCACTCTTGAGGCGATCGCTGTGGACAATGGAATTGTGATGCCGTTGCGACATCATCTACTAATAGCAACTCGTAAAGTTTCTTAAATTTTGACATTGGGAACCGATGATCCAATGACCAAGGCACAACGTAATCAGGGTGATAAATCAGCGGTAAATCCATTTAGTAATTCGACTGATATCTGTCTTTACTTTTGTAAATTAATCCCGTCAAATATTGCTGTTTGTAAGAGTTTCTAGAAGATCTTCAGCCTCATCCTTTAGACTGATTGCCAGTCCGAAATTTTTTATCTGAAACGCTCATGTCTCATCCTGTTTGGCACGAATATCTAAAGCTTCTTTCATTCTTTGCAAGTGTCATTGGTCTATACATTGTAGTGAATCGAAAATCGGCTCAGGCAGATGATGCTGATGCGGCAGATCTAACGCTATTCGCCATGAGTTTTGCCTACTGGATTGTGCATCTTGTGGCGGTGGGTGCCCAGAAGTGGATTTCTCCTGATTGGGACATCTTCATGCTCAGTCTTAAGTGGACAGCGGTGATTTCCTACTTGTTAACCTTCTCATGTGCCCTGAGTTTGCCCATGCACCGCTTCTCCGCCTCTCAACGGCAAACGGAGTAGTTTTAGTTATTTGGAGTTGAAAATGTGAGCGCTCGGCTTAGGCCAAGCTCTGCAAGATCGCCGTTTCGAGCTGAGTTTGATCAAGAGTCGTCAGCACAAACACTTCTTGCACAGTCTTTCCTTGACGCGCAATTACTTTATAGCCTCCGCGAATTGGCACAGAGATTTTTAGCTTTAACTGAGGCGCGTGAGAGCGGACGGAGCCAATCACGCCAGGAGTAATCGTCTGAATTCCAGGGCATTGAGTGAGCCGCTTTAGAATGGGAATTAGCCCCGGAATGTGAGTCGAATGATTCCACACGAGTCGCCCCTGCTTTTCCTCGTCCCCCATAATGGTTGTCTCCTCAGTTAACCCGCTTCTAGCGGAGCCAGTGTCAATCCTTCCATACCAAGCTGCATGTGGTAAAGTTCCGCTTGTTCTAGCGGTCCTGACCATACGATCGCTTGTCCATCAAAATGGACTTGATTAGTCAGTTTCCACGCCAAATCGCCGTTCATGTTTGGGATGTACTTCATCAAACACTCGGCGACGTGCTCAAACGTGTTGAAATCGTCATTCAACACAATGATCTTATAGTTTGGATAAGTTTGCCGCGTCGTTTGACTAGTTTTTTCGGGCGTTGTGACGGCCCCAGCCATCATCACAATTGTTGCATCCTGGAAGTGTCTAGTCATGGCTTACTTAGAATTGAAACAATCAAAATTTCATACCAAAAATTGTAGAGTACCTGACTCAAAGTACAAGGGATTTCTAACCAACATCGTTAGAAATCCTGTTGTCAACGCTTTGAAGCTGATTTAATCAGGACGTACTCAATTAAAATTCCCCTTACAGGAATTTCTTTTCTGCTTAACTGAGGACGGGGATAGGCGTTAAGGTGAGGCACATGCGCGGTAAAAAGTGTCCAAATCGGGGAACTCCTCTATTGTTTAAAGATTTAGGTGGAATGCTAACACTAAGCTTGGCGTTGGTTGGCATCGTGACGCTGGTTAACTTAGGACGCTCCGGTAACAACGTATTAGAACGGTTAACCTCGCTGTTTAATAGTCAGCCGCCTGCGCCAAAGGTGGATACTCGTTCCGTCGTGATTCAGCAGGTTCGGGAGGCGAGCGAACTAACCACCGCCGTTTATACAATGGAAGCGGTCGTGCCGACGCAGCAAGACGCCGCGATCGCGGGTATGGTTGTGGGAACCACGAAGCTGCTCTACATTGCTCGTGGTGAGGTTCGGGCAGGGGTTGATCTGAGCGCGCTTAACCCTTCCGATGTGCAAGTAACAGGAGATACGCTGCGGCTACGTTTACCACCGCCGCAGTTATTAGATAAAAAAATTGATGTCACGAAATCAAGCGTTTATGATTACAATCGCGGATTTTTAGGTTTAGGACCCGATACGGCTCCAGAATTGCAGCGATTGGCACAAGAAGAAGCATTGAAGAAGATTCAGGCCGCCGCGTGTGCGGATGGAGTGCTGGAGAAGGCCAGCGATCGTGCAAAACTGGTCGTCACTCAATTGATTCGCGTGTCAGGTGTCAAATCTGTTTTAGTAGAAACTCAAGCGCCTGCTCCTCATGCCTGTCCTTCTTCGTAGATTGATCTCAGGGAATCATCTTTTGCTTTTGTAGTTTTTGTATCCTGAATCGTTAGATTTCTTAACGAGCCGTTTTCTAAAAATCAAACGTCAGTAATGTCCTTGTATGAACTTTTATAAGGGA
Organism: Myxacorys chilensis ATA2-1-KO14; assembly: GCA_019359275.1. Lineage (GTDB taxonomy): Bacteria > Cyanobacteriota > Cyanobacteriia > Leptolyngbyales > Leptolyngbyaceae > Myxacorys > Myxacorys chilensis. Next base: position 62,032 of record JAHHHP010000008.1, read on the forward strand.
TATTACGCAAGTTTTAGCGGTTAGCTTTCTGGGCTAAAGTCCTTTCATAGAGCAGAATTACTTTAGTTCCTAATCGAGTATTTTTGCATTTCGTACTTTAAACTACAGCTTTCTCAAACCCGGGATCACACTCCCGATAGGTGATCCCGAGTTTGGAAAAAATTAAAATAAAAATGGATTTTAGAGATCAAATTAAAGACTCTGGCAATAATAGACAGACAGGCAGTGTTTTCTGTCAGTAGTAATTTTCGAGATTTGGTATCTAGCAATACCGAGCTTTGAAAGTTAATATCTGAAACTTCAGGTAGACCTCTTTTTTTATCGATCAAAATTAGCTAAACATTAAGGAAGACGAAGATGAAAACAGTTCAAACGGTTCGCTGCCCAAACTGCGGTAGTTATGCTGAACGCATTCATGTTCCGGTGGGGCAACTTACTCGCACTCAATGTCATAGCTGCGATTATCTAATGATTACCTGTTCCAAAACAGGAAAGGTTATTGAAGCGTATGCACCCGGAATTTATGCTCAGCGCTTAGCATTATCCTAATGACTTAGAGCCGCACTCTAAAAAATTTTATAGAAGAAATGTGGAGATAGTATTACAGTCTCCACATTTTTTATGACAATAGATTCAAAAGACTGCTTAGGTAGAAAGCGTAGCAGTACATCTTCTAAAGTACAGTTACTAACCCGAAAGACGCTCGAATAGCTGGAAGACAACTTTTCTAGAGCATTGGCAAAGGTTACAAAAAGCGCTTAAGAAAGTTCAAGTCTAAAGCTCTATTTTGCTGAAGTGTTCAACGAATTCTAGCAAGATCACGAGAACTGGTGGCTGTTGAAACAGGACTATCAATCGACACATTTCCGAGTGAATCTCCTTCTGTGGTTGAAGAAGTTCTTGAGTTGAACTACCTCGATGATTAAAGCGTGATTAATGCAAAGCGCAACTCTGAAAGAAAGGCGGCGCGAAATTCGCTGAATTGCTAATCCCTCTTGAATCATTAATTCCTCACCGAATTACTTCCACATCAGCTTGAAAACTGCCATTTCACGCGATCGCATGCTGCTATCCCCTTTCACCTCAGCAGAAATTGCTTTAAGCGTCAAAGTATCTTTTTCTTCTTTCGTAATAGAATCCTGCATTGATTAGCGCAAAGCTTTCGACCTCATCCCAAGGGAATCGATACTGAGAAAACTTCTCGAATTTTTTGTTTGACGCCGTACAAGGTGAATCCTAAGCCATCTCTCACCGTTTACCCAATGCCCATCTTGGTTAATGCATTTTAACTCTGCCACTGCGAAGGTTTGAGCTTCATTCATCAACACTAAATCCCTTCTGTGTTCCTTGTCTCAATTCGAGTTCAACCGAAATATGCAAAAATCCCCCACCTAAAAGGCAGGGGATTTTTTTACTCTACAGCGTTAACCAATCTCAAGGATTAATTAAACTTACCTGCTGTAGCCGCAATCAAGAAGGCAGCGTAGGTCAAGATATAGCCCGCCGTAAAGTGAACTAGACCCACCAACCGACCTTGAACAATAGAGAGAGCAACTGGCTTGTCCTTCCAGCGAATTAGGTTCGCTAGAGGAGTCCGCTCATGTGCCCAAACCAGAGTTTCGATCAGTTCTTGCCAGTAGCCTCTCCAGGAGATCAAGAACATGAATCCGGTTGCCCACACCAGGTGTCCAAATAGGAACATCCAAGCCCAAACCGCCAAATTATTCATTCCATACGGGTTATACCCGTTAATCAATGGAGCAGAGTACTGCCAGAGGTAGTCACGCAGCCAACCCATGAGGTAGGTGGAGCTTTCGTTGAATTGAGCGACGTTACCCGACCAGATGGCGAGGTGCTTCCAGTGCCAGTAGAACGTAACCCAACCAATCGTATTCAGCATCCAGAACATTGCCAGGAAGAAGGAGTCCCATGCAGAGGTATCGCATGTACCGCCACGACCCGGACCATCACAAGGGAAGGCATATCCGAAGTCTTTCTTATCTGGCATGAGCTTGGAACCGCGAGCATCCAACGCACCTTTGACCAAGATCAAGGTGGTGGTGTGCAGACCGAGCGCGATCGCATGGTGAACCAAGAAATCGCCGGGGCCAATGGTCAGGAACAAAGAGTTTGTTCCATTATTAATGGCGTCTAACCAACCGGGCAGATAAAGCGCACCGGTATTTGATGCCAAGCTATCAGGGTTAGCCAACAGTACGTTCAAGCCATACAGCGCCTTACCAGAGGAAGCCTGAACAAATTGAGCAAACACCGGCTCGATCAGGATCTGCTTATCAGGCGTACCGAACGCGGTAACTACGTCGTTATGAACATAGAGACCGAGTGTGTGGAAACCCAAGAACAGGGAGACCCAGCTGAGGTGAGAGATAATCGCTTCTTTGTGCGACAACACCCGCGCCAACACATTACCCTTGTTCTGATCCGGATCGTAGTCACGTACCCAGAAGATAGCTCCGTGGGCGAATGCGCCGACTAAAAGGAACCCAGCAATGTACTGGTGGTGCGTGTAGAGTGCCGCTTGCGTAGTGAAGTCTTTCGACATGAACGCATAGGGAGGCATCGCATACATGTGCTGTGCCACCAAGGAGGTGATCGTGCCCAAAGCAGCGAGTGCCAAGCCTAACTGGAAGTGCAGGGAGTTGTTTACCGTGTCATAAAGACCTCTGTGACCTTCGCCCAGTCCACCAGCCGGAGGAATGTGAGCATTGAGGATGTCCTTAATGCTGTGACCAATTCCGAAGTTGGTCTTGTACATGTGACCCGCAATGATAAAGATCACTGCGATCGCCAGATGGTGGTGCGCCATATCCGTCAACCAAAGCGATTCGGTTTGCGGATTGAACCCACCCAAGAACGTCAGAATTGCTGTACCTGATCCTTGCGCTGTGCCGAACACATGATTTGCAGTATCCGGATTTTGAGCATACGCTCCCCAGTTGCCCGTAAAGAATGGCTGTAGGCCTGCGGGGTGAGGCAGCGTAGACAAGAAGTTACCCCAGCCCACGTGCTGACCGCGAGATTCGGGAATCGCAACGTGAACCAAGTGTCCTGTCCAAGCCAAAGAGCTAACGCCAATCAAACCAGCCAAGTGGTGATTTAGGCGAGACTCAGCGTTCTTAAACCACGCCAAGCTCGGACGGAACTTGGGCTGGAGGTGCAACCAGCCTGCGAATAAGAAGATCGCAGACAAGATCAGCAAGAAGATTGAACCTTGGTACAAATCGCCATTGGTTCTCATGCCAATCGTGTACCACCAGTGATACAGACCAGAGTAGGAGATGTCTACAGGATAGGTAGCGCCGCCTTGCGTAAACGCATCAACCGCGGGCTTACCAAACTGAGGATCCCAAATTGCGTGTGCGATCGGTCGCACATTCAGCGGATCTTTGATCCACTGCGGAAAGTTGCCTTGCCAAGCAACGTGGAACAAGCTGCCTGATGTCCACAAGAAGATAATTGCCAGATGACCAAAGTGAGTTGCAAAAATCTTTTGATGCAACTTCTCCTCAGTCATGCCATCGTGGCTTTCAAAGTCGTGTGCCGTAGCAATCCCGTACCAAATCCGACGAGTCGTGGGATCTTGGGCAAGGTCTTGGCTAAATTTTGGAAATTTAGTCGCCATAACTGTTTATTAATCCTCCCGGCTCATCCAATTGACAGTGACCGAGCAAGGAAGAACGCCCACGTGGTGACAATTCCTCCCAACAGGTAGTGAGCTACACCCACTGCCCGTCCTTGAATAATACTCAAGGCACGAGGCTGAATCGCCGGTGCAAACTTGAGCTTATTGTGTGCCCATACAATGGATTCGATCAACTCTTGCCAGTAGCCACGACCGCTAAACAAGAACATCAAGCTGAATGCCCAAACAAAGTGAGCGCCCAAGAACAAGAGTCCGTAAGCAGATAGAGCAGAACCGTAGGAGTTAATCACCTGAGAGGCTTGTGCCCACAGGAAGTCACGCAGCCAACCATTGATCGTGATTGCGCTTTGAGCAAAGTTGCCGTAGGTGACATGAGTAACCGTGCCATCGGGAGCAACTGTTCCCCAGACATCCGACTGCATCTTCCAGCTAAAGTGGAAAATTGCGATCGACAGGGAGTTGTACATCCAGAACAGACCGAGGAAGACGTGATCCCAACCAGAAACCTGGCAAGTACCGCCCCGTCCCGGACCGTCGCAAGGGAAGCGGAAGCCCAAGTTCGCCTTGTCTGGAATCAGACGAGAGCTACGTGCAAACAGCACGCCCTTGAGCAGAATCAGCACCGTCACGTGAATCGTGAAGGCGTGGATATGGTGAATCATGAAGTCTGCCGTACCCAAGGCCATCGGCATCATGGCAACTTTGCCACCGACAGCAACCACATCACCACCAAACACTACAGAAGCAGGTCCTAAAGCATTGGGAGCGGTGGCACCAGGAGCCAACGTGTGAATGTTTTGAATCCACTGCGCGAACACTGGCTGGAGTTGAATTGCGGTATCTGAGAACATATCTTGGGGACGACCCAAGGCACGCATGGTGTCGTTATGGACGTACAGTCCAAAGCTATGGAAGCCCAAGAAAATACAGACCCAATTTAAGTGAGAGATGATGGCATCGCGGTGACGCAGGACGCGATCGACGATGTTGTTTTGATTCACAACCGGATCGTAGTCACGCACCATATAGATGGCAGCGTGTGCGGCTCCACCGACGATAAAGAATCCACCGATCCACATGTGATGGGTGAAGATCGACAACTGGGTAGCGTAGTCAGTTGCCAAGTAGGGATAAGGCGGCATCGAGTACATGTGCTGGGCAACAATGATGCTCAGAGAGCCGACTGCTGCCAAGTTGATTGACAACTGAGCATGCCAGGAAGTGGTTAGGTTCTCATAAATGCCTTTGTGGCCTTCGCCAGTGAAAGGACCTTTGTGAGCCTCATGAATTTCCTTGATGCTGTGTCCGATACCCCAGTTGGTGCGGTACATGTGACCTGCAATGATGAACAGCACCGCGATCGCTAAGTGGTGATGCGCGGTATCCGTCAGCCATAAGCCACCAGTCACAGGATTCAGACCACCTTTGAAGGTGAGGAAGTCAGCGTACTCACCCCAGTTCAGGGTAAAGAACGGAACCAACCCTTTTGCGAAGCTGGGATAGATATCTGCCATCAGTTGAGGATTCAGAATGAACTCATGAGGCAGAGGGATCCGATCCGCAGGAACGCCACGATCCAGCAATTCGTTGATGGGCAACGAAACGTGAATTTGGTGCCCTGCCCAAGCCAGCGAACCCAGTCCAAACAGACCGGATAGGTGGTGGTTCAGCATCGACTCCACATTCTGGAACCACTCCAGCTTAGGAGCGCGCTTGTGATAATGGAACCAGCCTGCAAACAGCATGAGACCAGCCATCACCAGACCGCCGATAGCCGTCACATAAAGCTGGAAGGTGTTTGTAAAGCCAGCTGCACGCCACAGTTGGAAGAATCCAGAAGTAATTTGAATGCCACGGAAGCCGCCGCCGACATCCGCGTTGAGAATTTCTTGACCGAAGATGTCCCACACAACCTGGGCGCTGGGTTTGACTCCAAGCGGGTCGGCGAGCCATGCTTCATAGTTTGAAAACTTAGCGCCATGGAAATACATGCCACTGAGCCAGATGAACACGACTGCCAAATGACCGAAGTGAGCGCTAAAGATCTTACGTGAAACGTCTTCTAAGTCGCTTGTGTGACTATCGAAATCATGAGCGTTGGCGTGTAGGTTCCAAATCCAGGTGGTGGTTTTAGGACCTTTGGATAGGGCGCGATCGAAATGACCCGGTTGCCCCCACTTCTCAAAAGAAGTTGGAGTGGGATCTTTATCGACGACAACCCGTACCTTTGCCTCACGCTCCGGTGGGCTAATTGTCATTGAGACTCTCCTCTCTCTAGACAAGGAACGAGGAATCCGCACACTTGGGCACGTATCTCAAACCGTTTACCACTCGTTAGTGAGCAACCTGATGCTTAAACGCCGCCCAGCAGATCGATCCAGCTAGGGATGGCATACAGGATTCAGGTTCAGTTTGAGATACAAGAAACATCCAAAATATTTTCAGAAGCTGAAATTATGGTGGATGCCGCTTTTGTGGGTTCTCACTCGGTCATTATAGGGTGGTCTGTTAAGCCTTTTCTGACGGATTTAACAATAATTCAAAGTTCCGGGATCCTTACGGGGCTTGGGAAGCGATCGCCCTCTATTTCAAGATTTACGCTTGGACAAACGGTAACAAAGTCAAGAGGTTTTTACTGAAGTTAATATTCCTTAAAGGTTGGATGTTGAAGTTCAGCCCCATAACTGAAATTGATATTTCTTTTATTTAATTGTTAATAAAACGTTGTGAAATGATTTATAGACGCGCAACGCCGCTTTACGTTCTCTGAATTTCCCACAGGCAGACCGAGTTTTTCCGCTATAGTTCCGTATGGATGGCTAGAAAATCGAGACATCACAAGCTGTTCCTGTTGAATGACTTGGGTCTTCTCGGAGTGTTGACTGTTATTAGGAGTACGGTTTGGTGTTTGGGATCACGCGCTGGCGCAAAACTCGGATGCTTTCACTCTCTTTAGTGTTGGCAATGACAGTAAATTTGTGGGGCTGTGGAGGGTCTGCTCCGGCAGCGATTCCGCCAGAAGCAATTAGCGTAGGGCGCACAGGTGCGTCGAAACTAAAGCCCGCACCCACAAAGATTGCTGGAAAGATTTCGGAAGTGTCGCCTCCAGAGGTGATTGGGCAGCTAAAGGACGTGTTGGATCAGTACCAGCCGCAGCTTACGATCGCAAGTCCCCGCTCCGATGAAGTCTTAAACGACAATACTGTGTCGATCAAGTTTCAAGTCCAGGATCTACCTGTATTTAAAGATGAAAAACTAGGCTTAGGTCCTCATATTCATCTTTTCTTAGATGATCAGCCTTACCAAGCGATTTACGATATCAGCAAACCTGTTGTTCTAAAAGATCTTGCCGCAGGAACGCACACAGTTCGTGCTTTTGCAAGTCGTCCTTGGCACGAAAGCTTTAAAAACGAAGGCGCTTACGCCCAAACAACTTTTCACGTTTTTACCAAGACGCCGGACAACAATCCTAGTGCTGCTCAGCCGCTTCTAACCTATAGCCGTCCCCAAGGAAGCTATGGCGCAGAGCCAATCATGCTAGATTTCTATCTCACGAATGCACCGCTTCACTTTGTCGCTCAAGAAGACAAGAAAGATGAGATTGCCGACTGGCGCATCAAAGCAACCGTAAATGGCAGTAGTTTTATCCTTGATCGCTGGCAACCGATCTATCTAAAGGGCTTTGAACCTGGCAAAAATTGGGTTCAGCTAGAATACATCGATGAGAACGGCAACGCAATTCAAAACGTTTACAACAATACGGCGCGAATCTTCACTTACGAGTCGGGTGGCAACGATGCCCTCTCTAAACTCGTGCGAGGCGATTTATCATTTGGTGCTGCCCGGAGTATTGTTGACCCAAATTACACACCGTCCGAGCCAAAAACACCAGAGGTTCCAACTCTAAAACCTGCTCCTCGCCTTGAGGTAACGCCTGCTCCTGATATTGCTCCAGTAGTTCCTCTGCCGCAGGTAAACAACAAAACTCCGCTTGTTCCAGTGGTTCCTCTGCCAGAAGAAACTGAAAAGCTGCCTGCTGAACCTCAAACCGTTTCTGAGGAGAAAGAAACTCCGCTTGCGCCAGCACCGGAAAGTCAATCTAGTAAGAAACCTAAAGGCGGATTCTTCAATCGCTTCCGTTCTGGTGCTGAGAAATCAGGCTCAAAGGTAGCTCCTGCTCCGAGTGAAGCACCGAAGCTTATAAACCCTGAAGAGACATCTGAACCTTCAGAGACGACAGAAAGCAAAACTCCTGAAATACCAAAAGTTATAAAAGCGAAGGAGTTAGAACCTAAAAAGGTAGAGGTCAAGGAACCAGAAGCCGTTCCTGCTGTTGAAGTGCCTGAAGTCAAAGGTTCAGAACCCGATGCTTCTCAACTTAATTCTGAACCTATAATTCCGCCAGCAAAACAGTCTCCAAAAGGTGGATTTTTCGATCGGTTCCGCCCCAGGGAAAAATCCTCCCCAGCACCTGTTGAGACAATTAAAAAAGCAATAGAACCTGAAGTGGAACCAAGCGATTCTAAAGACTCAGTGGTTGAGCGTTACGATTCTCAGTTTCGCGAAGAGAATCGCAGCCTTAGAGAGCCAGAAGACAGCTCTGCTGTTGAAGCACCTGAAGTGAAGGAACCAACACCTGTAGTTCCTCCGGTAAAAGAAACACCAAAAGGTGGGTTTTTCAATCGGTTCCGCCCCGGTGCAAAATCTTCTCCAGCACCTACCTTGCCTGAGTCGCCTGCTGAAGCAATTGAAAAAGCAGTAGAACCTAAAGCGGAACCAAGCGATAAGGATTCAGTAGTGGAGCGTTACGATGACAAGCTCAAAGAACTAGAAGACGGTCCTGCTAAGCTATCGAAGCCTGCCGCAAAGCCTGAAGCTTCTGAGCCGTTAAAAGCGATCGAGAAAGCTGTTCCTAAACCGTCAGCAACAAAAGCTCCAGTTAAAGCTCCGACTAGTGCGCCTGCTCCAATCAATCCATCGCCTGTGGAAGATCTTGAAGCTACAGAGACAACCTTACCTGAGCTTGCCGCACCACCCACACCCGAACCCACTCCAAAAGCAGGGTTCTTTAATCGCTTCCGTTCTACTAAAGCTCCGCAAGCAACTCCAACACCTAGCTTTGAGGTTCCAAAAGCAACTCCAAGCCCAACGCCTAACTCTCAAGATCCATTACAGATTTTAGAGAAGAAAGAAACGGCGGATAATAAGCCGAGTGAACCGAGTGCCGATGAGCGACGCGATAGCTTAGTCGATCGTCTTTTAAAGTCGCCAGAACCGACTCAGCCAGCCCCCGCGATCGCGAAGCCTGCTGAGAGCAAACCCAACAATTCGACACTCAGCAGTCCGAAGCCAACAGCATCGTCTGCGCCTAGCGTTGAACCTACGGCTAAAACTCCTGCACCTACTGAGCCATCTTCTAAAGATGTATCCACTCCTGCCATACCTAAAGTAGAAACACCTGTTGCTTCGCCTACAGAACTTGAAGTTCCTGAGACTTCGGAGGTTCAACCCCAGACAGAGCTAGAACGACGACTTGGAATACCACTCAAAGCTTTATCTCCCACACCTTAAGTAAAGGGTGTGAGTAGATTCACCCCGACCTTCTCCCACAGGCGAGGGAGTAAGAGTTGGATGTGGAAGATGAGGGCGGAGCTATTGGTAGACTAATGCTAATGTACTCATTGCTTTAACAGCTATGCCTCGTTTTCTTCATTTAGCGGACGTTCATCTAGGGTTCGATCGCTACGACAGCAAAGAACGAACGAAGGATTTCTACCGAGCGTTTGAAAATGTGTTGGACAAATACGCTGTTGGTAACAACACTGAAGGTGTGCCTCCGGTTGATTTTGTCGTGATTGCGGGCGATCTGTTTGAGCATCGCACCATTCAACCCAACATTCTGAACCAAGCCAAACTCTGTTTGCAGATGCTGAAAGAGCATCACATTCCAGCGATCGCAATTGAGGGAAATCACGATAATCGACCCTATGGCACGCAGACAAATTGGATCAAATATTTAGCAGATGATGATTTGCTAATTTTGCTGGAACCAGAGCGATCGCCCGACGGCGACATCGTTTATGAGATGTGGGACGGTGAAGCGGGGGGATATATCGATCTAGATTGTGGCGTTCGCGTGTTGGGATCTCAGTGGTATGGGGCGTCTGCCCCTCGCGCGATCGGGTCGTTGGCTGAAGCGATTTACAAATTACCGCCAAGTCCAGGACATACGGTAATGCTGTTTCATCATGGGTTAGAAGGACAAATTGCGCGATATCAAGGAGCGTTGAAATATAGCGATTTGTTACCGCTCAAAGAGGCGGGCGTTGATTATTTGGGATTGGGACACATTCACAAGAGCTATGTTGAGCAGAATTGGGTGTTCAATCCTGGCTCGCTGGAGGCAAACAGCGTTGAAGAAGCGAACTACGATCGCGGGGCATTTCTGATTGAGTTGACGCCCAATGGCATTCAGGCAGAACTCAAAACAGATTATCTTCAGCGATCGCTCGTTCGGCTAAAACTCAAAGCGACGGGACAGGAGAGTTCGCAGCAGATCGAGGAGGGCGCGATCGCGATCATTCAGTCAGCAATTCAATCTGGGAAACTTAATCCTGCTGTTGAACCGATGGTGGAATTGCGAATTGAAGGATCGGTCGGCTTCGATCGCTTTGAGTTAGACATCAAAAAGCTTCAGCAAGAACTCAAAAAACTGAGTGGAGCGCTGATTTTCTTGCTGAAATATGATGTGGATTTACTTGAGTACGCCACACCTTTAGCTGAAGATGCGAGTCGAGTCCAGATCGAGCAAGAAGTCTTTACCGATTTGTTAGCGGCAAATAATACTTATAAAAAACGGGCAAGCGATTTAGCCAAAGGATTGATCGACTTGAAAGATTTGCAGTTAGAAGATCGAGCAGAGATGGAACTGTACGAGTTTGCAGAACGGCTAATTGAGCAAAGCAATGAAGTTTGACATCTTAGGCTGACCTATAAACATCACGACCGAGTAACCTGCTCACTCATCTTAAGTAGAAAGTAGCTTCTAGAAGGCTTTAGAGATGGCTTCAGTATCTAATTAACAAACAGGAATTGGTTCTGTAATAGGGCGCGTAGCCCTTACATCGGATCAATAGCCTCAACAGGTTCCGTTGATGCCGTTTGAGACTTCATTGGCAACAGTGCCCAAAGCATCTGTCTCACTGAAGTTTGCCGATTTTCCTGCACAAAAATCAACGGCAGCAGCGCGAGCAATCGCGTGCCGCTTGAGAGGGCAAACAATCCCGGCAAGCCACCATAGTCAGCAAACTGAGCCAGAACTCCACCAACCGTTGTGCCTAATGCGCCACTGACCCCCGCGATCGCCGCGGCGATCGCAAAATAACTAGACTGATTTCTGAGCGGCGCAACTTCCAATTGAATATTGTTGTTGCACAGATCGATCGCTGCCCATGTTCCTCCTGCCACAATATGCAGCAACGGTAGCCACAGCCAGATCGACAGCGCATCTGTTCCCGTTCCTATCCAGAGAACCGGAGTAGCAGCAACCAATACACCAACCGTCAATAACAAAAAACGATTTCCAACTCGATCTGCCAACTTGCCCCAGAAGATCAGCATTACCAAGTTTGCTCCTGCTGCCAGACTGTTATAGAGTGTCACCCAACAAATATCGAGCGCCAAATTATCTAGCATATACAGATTAAAAAAGGGCGCACTTAAATTGACCGAAAACATCCATACGCCAAAGTAGATGAGAAAGCGTAAGAAGTTTTTGTCCTTCAGAATGGCTTGAATTGGAGACTGATCTACTGAAAATTCATTAGAGTTTTCTGCCTCGTTACCAGAGTTCTCTTCCTCGCCAGAAGCAAGGCTGGAAGAAGCAGCCAACTCCTCCGCGTGGTGCAATTCATGCTGTTGGCGAGGATTTACATCCACCATCCCCCACTGAAACGCTAGACTCAGTAGCCCTATCAGAACTCCAAGAAACAGGATTATCCCGTACCCTTCGATTGATCCGTCTGGAAACAACGACACCATCAATCCAGCGAGCGGAATCGAAATTAGACACGTGAGATTAGCCGCACTGTTGCGAATACTAAAATAGCGTCCTCTAAGGCGGCGGGGCACTAACGCTGCCATCCAACTCAGCCAAGACGCGCTGCCAAATGCGCCCATCACATGGGTAATAAATACGATCGCCAGCGTCCAAATAATCAGGATATGGGAATCAATCGTACCGCAGCTAAATAAGGCGATGCCAACGACCAGCAGCAACCAGACCAGACGCGCTGGAGCATAAATCCATAAGCAATAGTTGTGACGACTCGTAGTGCGATCGCCAAAATGAGCGCCGATGGGCTGCATCAAATTTGCCAGCATCGGAATCGAGGCTAACATACCAACCTCCGTTGGATTCGCGTGTAGCTCGACCAAAAAATTGCTAAGCAGAACGCCCCCCGCCACGTTTGAGAACACAGTTGCAAAAATTCCGTCTAGCGTAGAGGCGCGTAGGCTCTGACGAATTTCAGGTTTAGACAATCGGGATTCAGGTTCTTTGCCAAATGAAATAACAGATTCGGTTCCCGTGATCGGCTCCGGCGATGTTTGTGAAAGGTGGGTAATCGTTTCGCTCGTTCCTAAATCCACAGGTAACCCCTCTGCGATCGTTGGCTACAAAATGCATTCGCTGCAAAAAATCCATTGTGATTTCACGAAGCTTTATCCCGCGAATCAGAGACCGTTTTGCAAAGTCTGCGATTTACGCTAAGAAACTCGTGTCAAGATCCAATAGACGACTTAAATATAAACGTAAATATATTATTTGCTTTACATAATAGAAACCTTCTGCCTCTGGGATAGCATTCATGGATTTGGACTTAGCATTTTCTTCAGCTCTAGAACAAGCACGACTGATTCGAGAAAAACAAATTTCTCCCCTAGAGCTAACGCAGCTTTACCTTGATCGCATTGAGCAACTCAATCCGCATTTAGGCAGTTTTTACACGGTGACGGCAGAGCTTGCCCTGCAAGATGCCGCAGCAAAAACCGAACAGATGATGCAGGATTCAGAATTGCCGCCTCTATTTGGGGTGCCGATCGCCATCAAAGATCTCAATCCGGTGAAAGGCATTCCGTGTTCCTACGGTCTCAGCATTATTAAAAAGCGGGTAGCCGAACTGGATGACTTGACCTACACCAAACTGAAAGCGGCGGGTGGAATTTTACTTGGCAAAACTGCAACATCCCAGCTGGGTTCGTTCCCCTACACAGAGCCTCCGGGTTTTCCGCCCGCCCGCAATCCCTGGAATCTTGACTACACGCCGGGTGGTTCTAGCGGCGGGTCGGCAGCAGCAGTGGCGGCAGGATTGTGCGCGATCGCTCAAGGGTCTGACGGCGGCGGATCGGTGCGAGGTCCGGCGTCTTGCTGTGGATTGGTGGGTTTAAAGCCCTCCCGAGGACGCATTTCTCAAGCCCCAATTGGCGACCATTTAGCGGGCTGCGCGACAAATGGACCAATCGCCCATACGGTTGCAGATTTAGCAGCGTTCATGGACATCACCGCCGGGTACGTTACAGGCGATCCATACTGGTTGCCCAATCCTGAGCCATCGTTTTTAGCAATGACGCAGCGATCGCCGAAACCGCTAAAGATTGGAGTAGTGACAGGAATTGAGCCAGTGGGAAAAGCGGAGCCAGAATGTGTGGCCGCTGTGGAAAAGATGGGTCGGCTGTTGGAGGGTTTGGGGCATAAGGTTGAGCCTGCGATCGTTAGCTTAGGCGATATGGTAGAGCCATTCGTCATTCTGTGGCGAACTCAAACCGATGTCGGCGTCCCACCATTTTTCTTAGAGAAAGTAAATCGTTGGCTCTGGTGGAGAGCAAAATTTACGACTGCCGCTCGTTATGTTAGGGCAACGCAACAAGTCCAAGCCTCTGCCCGTCGCTTGGTGCAACTGTGTGAGCCGTTTGACGTGCTGCTAACTCCAACGTTTATGGCTCCGGTGATCCGCGTCGGCGAATGGAAACAGCTAAGCCCCGTGCAGACGCTCGACCACATCATTCGATGGATTGCGCCATTGCCGCCCTTTAATATGAGCGGTCAACCTGCGATCAGCATCCCCGCCGGATTTGATGCGCGCGGGCTACCGATTGGCGTGCAACTGGTCGGGCGTCCGGCAGGGGATGGAACACTTCTATCGTTAGCGGCACAGATCGAACAGGCGCAACCGTGGGCCAGCGACCGCCCCGCCTTTGCAACCCGTTCGATCCCCTAGAGGTTGTCAGCCCTTGCTAAACGCCACAGTCGGGGTCGCCAGCGTTGGGTGTGGCGTCGGGATAGTAGGTCACGATCGCCCGACTGGTTTTTACAAATACTGCCTTAAACGGTTGCTTTGCATCAGGATCTTGAACGGTATACAAGCAGGCGGCGTTACCAGTAGACTTTCCAGCAAATCCTTTAAACGCTTGACTTGCTTCAACCAAAATATCTTGAGCATCGCTGACGTAGGAATACCCCTTCTTAGAATCTCGAATTCTCCGATTGCCTTGCTGAACTTCAACGCCTAGCGTATAAATTTCTCCATCTAACACTTCTTCTGCTCCCGAATTGTTTGCTAAGCGTCCGCCAATGCCTTCGGTTTGCAGCTGCAGATAGCGACCCCTGAAATGCAAGCCGCCAATCTTTTGTGAGCCGCGAATCTCACCACAAAAAATGTGTTCAAACCCCTTGCGATCGGACCAAATCGTAATCAGGTCATCCTGAAACTGACTATTACTCCGGCGTCCAGCAAACAGTTCTCCGCCCACTGCCGCCTTGATTTTCTGAACCACTTCTGGCGATTCTGTAAACAAACGACGAAGCGCGATCGTACCAACCTGACTGCCAAATGCTCCGCACGTTGCCAACACTTTCTGATCAAACGCATTGAGTGGCGGTGCAGATGGCGTGATATCGACCTTGCGATTTTTAGGAACGCCGACTGAAACCGGATTACTGGTTTGATCGAAAAACGGCAATAGAGCGCTGCTTGTATTTTTAGAGGAATGTCGCTTTTTAGGACGAACTCGATACTCGCTTTGAGAAGTTTGAGCCAACGCCAAATCGTGAAGTGGAGTAACTACTCCTGCCAAAATGAGCAGCAATCCGAGAAAACGCATCGTCATAGAACGCACCTACAGGTAATGAATAACGGGATGGGTAATCAATTGTGTAATCAATCACGTCATCCGCCGATCGTGTCACGAAATCCTGAAAGTGCAGCAACTTTCTTCAGCGCGTTCTAAAAATTGGTGGATGGGTAAACTCCCAATATCGTCTGTCATTGAGCTATGCGTTCCAAGTTCCCGTTTGCGTTGATACTACTTCTCGGTTTAATTTACGTGGGGTTTGGCGATCAGTTTTTACCATCTGAGGTCGGGCGCTACAGTTTGCAGACGCGAAGCGCGATCGACACCGCATTGGTTGGGTTGTTTCCCTCTTGGCGACCGAAAACGAATCCGCATAAGCGAACGAATGATGCGATCGATCGCATCGAAAAACAAGGCAAATCTGCTAATCCATAGTCTGCTAATCCACAGTATGTTGGCAGCGAATGTTGTAACGTGGCAGCAGATTAACAGACGATCTTATCCGTTACATCTGCTACCCAATCCGCTGCCAACCTAGCTAACGTGAATTTGAAATAAGACGTGATGTGACGGGAGCGGGCTGGGTGGCTTCGCCACGATTCGGGGGACTTCCCCGCGCGCCCCCGCTTGTCAGGAGACGGGAGCCGTCCCCCGACACCCCCTCGCTAAGGGACATGAGAACGACGGGTGGGGAGGCGAGGACGGTTGGTTCTTGGTTTTGGCGCTTGTGGCTTGACCTGAACTGAGGTTGACTAGGCTTTCTTCAACCAGCTAAACATCGATCGCAGATCCTTGCCGACTTCTTCAATCTGATGTTCGGCTTCTCGGCGGCGCATCGCGTGGAACCCAGCTTTACCCGACTGATTTTCTAACACAAACTCACGAGCAAACTGTCCCGTTTGAATTTCGCTTAGAATTTTCCGCATCTCTGCGCGAGTGTCGTTCGTGACAATTCGAGGACCGCGAGTCAGATCGCCGTACTCAGCCGTGTTAGAAATACTGTCGCGCATCGTGGCTAGACCACCTTCGACAATCAGATCGACAATCAGCTTTACTTCATGCAAGCACTCAAAGTACGCGAGTTCTGGCTGATAGCCCGCTTCCACGAGAGTTTCAAATCCAGCTTTGATCAATGCGCTCAAACCGCCGCACAGCACCACCTGTTCACCAAACAGATCGGTTTCGGTTTCTTCCCGGAACGTCGTTTCGAGAACGCCGCCTCGTGTGCCGCCGATTCCTTTTGCATACGCCATTGCGCGATCGCGGGCTTGACCCGTCGCATCTTGATACACGGCAATCAGCGCTGGCACACCTTGCCCTTGCTCATAAGTGCGGCGCACCAAATGTCCAGGCCCTTTGGGAGCCACCATGACTACGTCGACTTCCGCCGGAGGAACAATCTGAGCGTAGTTGATGTTAAAGCCGTGAGCAAATGCCAGCACATTTCCTGCTGATAAATTCGGTTCAATCTCATTCGTGTAAACCGATCGCTGCACTTCGTCGGGCAGCAAAATCATGATGAAGTCAGCCGCTTTGGTTGCATCAGCAACACTGTGAACGGTCAAGCCCGCGTCTTTGGCTTTGACAGCAGACTTGCTGCCCGGATACAGTCCTACAATGACGTTCATGCCGCTGTCTTTGAGGTTGAGGGCGTGAGCGTGCCCCTGAGAGCCGTAACCGATAATCGCGATCGTTTTTCCAGCCAGTAAATCTAAGTTGGCATCAGCGTCGTAGTACATCCGAGCCATAGGGTCTCCTTCCAGCGAGTCAAGTAATGTCAGAACCCCTAATGGTATCAGAAGGGGGGGACGGGATGAAGAATTGTCATTAGTTGTTAATGGAAAACGGCATGGGCAAGGCTTTGTAAGAAGGAGCGTCTTCGACCCACTTTGCAAGAAGAATCCCTTACGGCAACGCTTTGCAAATCATCCCCGCGTTGAACGACAATTTGAACAAAGTTGTGGTGTAGAGTAAGCTTCGTTCTGCGTCATTGATTGTTGAGAAGACGACTGAATTTATGGCTTCTGCACCCCGATTTTCGTTACTTCGCTTCATTCGCGAATACTTCATTTATCTCTTACCATCTGCACTGATTGTTTATCTGGTTTTAGAGTCGTATCAAATTGATCTTCGTCCTTATTACATTGCGGGCAAATCGATTTTGTATGGATTAGATCCTTACTTCAACCATGTCAATCAATATCCCGAGTTCTACACGCCAGTAAATGCAAATGACTCGCCCGGTTCAGGATTTATTTATCTACCGATCGCAGCGTTCTTCTTTGCGCCGCTTGCGCTAATGCCTTACATGACGGCAAAAATTGTTTACAGCGTTGTTATTTTAATTGTTTTATGGTTGCTTTTATTTGAATTAGTCAAGCAGAGTAATTTTGTGATTCAGGGCGAACCTTTACTCTTTGCAATGACTAGTTTTCCTGTTTTTGCTACATTTGAACGTGGACAAATCGACATTCTTGTTTGTTATCTCACGGTCTTAAGTTTTCTGATTTATCAGCAGTCAAGACAAAAAGTTCTGCCCGCTTTTCTAATCGCGATATCGTTTTGCATCAAACTATTCCCCGGAATTGCGCTGGTTTATTTTTTAATTAAGCGAGAGTACAAACTAGTTGCTTATGGAGTGGGGTTTATTATGGCGTTTCTTTTAGCGCCGCTTACCTATTTCAATTCGTCTATTTACGTTCATTACGTGCAGCGAATCTTACCTGAGGTGTTTGGCAGACTTACGAGTTCAGTGCCCATCAGCACGCATGGACAAAACACCCTCAATCGAGTCGTTACGTCGGTCGATAGCCGAGGATTGCGAGTGACCCACGATTTCGTCAACGGTTACATGAATCCGTTTTTACGCCATAGCCCAGTAGCGTCAATGATTGTGGGCGCGATCGCATTTGCCCTCCTACTCTATTATCTCCGGCGAGACACGCTCGAATTTCAGTTTTTTGCCATGATCAATAGCATTAATCTTTTCAATCCCAAACCCTGGATCACAGGAATCGTTTGGTATATTCCGCTATTCGTCTATTTGTTTGGCAAAGCGAATCATCTAGGTAAGTTTATTCTGCTTCTACCGCTGTTTATACCCCCATTTACTAACAGTAACGGAATGTTGGCCTATGCGATCGCATTAGCATTTGCGACTCCTCGATCAAGAAAGCGACTATTGCAGCCTATGACTGCGCCGCAATAAGGTTTACCGAAGCGATTGAAAACCATCTACTAACGCAGATGCCGCGCCTAACACGCGATCGCCGCCTGATTCTGTTGCCGCAATCAGCAGCAGTAGCACACCATCCCGCACCTGACGCGATAGAATCACACCGCCCACGGGCTGAGTTTGCCCCGCGATCGTTAGATTCCCTGTCCAGTCGAGTTGCAGTCCGCCCGCAATTGATCGCACTTCTCCTGTAGCAAAGCCTTCACCCTGCTTAAACGCGTTCTGCACGACTCTAACCAAGGCATCGTTAGGCAGTAGTCCGCCCGCAACGCCTAACTGCGCCTGAGGCTGCATCTGCACGGTATAGGCCAAGTTACCATCAGGCGACTCGATCAACACTGAACCTGCCAACGGACTCACCTTAAAATCCTTGAGAATGCCGACCTTAAATTGTCCACTCGGATCTTGATACTCTCCGCCTAGGGGTAATGGAGTAGCCGTCGGAGCAGCAGGCAACGGAGTCGAGGGAATGCCTCCGGGTGCAATGGGAACTGGCGTAATCGTCGGAATCGGCGTGATAGAAGCGCTTGGAGATGGAGAGGCAGACGGTGAAGCCGTCGGAATCGGGGGTCGTGGATTGGGCAGACTCGGATCAACGGGAATTGGATCGACAGGGACGCCTATCCCACCACTCGGAGACGGCGAGGGCGACTGAGCAATCACAGAAACAGGGCGACCCATCAGCAACGCAATAGCAACGATCGCACCTATAGTGCATCCAATCATCCAACGGCGTCTCGATTTCATGACTCCTACCCTCTTAGTACCGATGCATTACCAAAATAAAACACGCCAGCGACACAGCCGATCATCAGCGTTGCTAACGTCGCCGCCCACAGTGCCTTCCAGCCCAATTCGCTCAAATCTTTGCGACGCGACGGAATCAAAGCCGAAAATCCGCCGACAAAAATTCCGACTGAGGGCAAGTGAGCAAATCCACACAGGGCGTAGCTGACAATCAGCAAACCGCGATCGCTAATCACGCCCTGACTTCCTAGAACCGCAAGCTGCTGATATGACGGCACTTCGGTCAGAATTAATCGGCTACCAATCAACACCGAAGCTTGCCAGAGTTCATTCCAATTTTGCGAAACGCCTGTGAGAAAGGTGAGCGGCAAAAACAGCGCTCCCATAATGTTTTGCAGGGTGATCACTTGGAAAATTAAGCCAATCCGCCGCAAAATTAAACTGTTGCTGTTTGCGAGAGACGCGAGATTCCCAAAGAAGAGATTGACCAAGGCAATCAGTCCGAGAATCGCAATGAGTAGAGCCGCGATCGCAATGGCCAACTTCACCCCTTCCATTGCCCCAACGATCACACTCTCCATCGCATTGATCGATTCAGCCGGTTTATCATCGCTCTCGTTAATGTTCTCTTCGGGCAGACTGCCTAAGGTCTTTGGTACTTCTGTCTCAGGAACCAACAATTTAGACATCACAAAACAGGCAGGAATCGCCATTATCGACGCGGAAACCAAATGTCCTGTAATATTTGGAAACGTCGGACGCAACAGCCCAGCATACAGCGCTAACACAGTTGAAGCAATGCTACCGTAGCAGGCCGTGAGAATCGCGCAGAGTTCACTACGAGTCATGTCTGCTAAAAACGGGCGAACAACAAGCGCCGATTCAATACCGACAAAGATATTCGTTGCGCCGCTGAGCGCTTCTGCACCGCTCAGATTCATGGTTCGCCGAAACAGCTTAGCAAACGCTTGAACAACAGGCTGAATCAGCCTCAAATAATAAAGCAATGACATCAAGGCAGAGAAGAAAATCACTGAGGGCAATGCCCGAAACGCGAAGACATAGCCCAAGCTGAGGTTTTCGGGACTTAAGCGATCGCCCGGAACCGGAACATAGGGAGGCGTCACCGCTCTTGCGATCCAGCGTCCTACCAGAATTGGACCCGATGGAGTGGCGGGATTGGGAACCAGCAACGGGCCAAAGATAAATCGTGCGCCCTCTTCTGTGGCATCTAAAATGGCATTCACGCTGGTGCTAACGGCACTCACGAGGGTACGAGTGATCGGAAATGTAAAAATTAACAATCCCAGGACTAGCTGTAGCCCAATTCCCCACAAAATCACCTTCCAAGAAATAATTCGGCGATTTTCTGACCCGAGCCAAGCAATGCCGCACAGAGCAAAGATGCCAGCAAATGACAGCAGATTTAACCAAGACATTAGCGGTACAAACCCATACAATCGTTCAATCGAATCTTTAGCAAATCTATCAGCATTCGGATCGAATCTTGCAGCAGATTCACGTTTGATGGTTTTAGCCGATGGCGAGTAGAAACTTTGGCTGGAATTTCGCCGATCGTATAGCCCCACTTTTTCGCCAAATAAATCAACTCCACATCAAACGCAGCATCCGTTAGCTCTTGAGCACCAAACAGATTTCTAGCAGCCTCCCCGCGAAAGCCGACTAAGCCGGACTGCATATCGCTGTAGTTAAGATTCAAAATGCGGCTCGCTAGAAAGTTAGAAACTTTTCCAGCAAGTTTGCGCTTCAGCTTTAGTTTCTTGCCATTGCCTCTTGCTAGGGTTCGAGCGCCGATCACAACGTCACACGATCGCAGCTTTTCAACCAATTCATCCAAGTGATCTAACGAGTAGCTCAGGTCGCCATCTAAGTAGCAAATAATATCGCTATCGGTATATTCCACGCCGCGTCGCACCGCATATCCTTTACCTGCACGAGGGCTATAGGACAACAGTTCAATTCGTCTAGCTTTGGTGGCATACAGTCCGGCTGCCAAAATTTCTTTGGTGCGATCGCATGATCCATCATTGACGAAAATAAACTTATAATTTGGATGATCCGGCAGGTAGTGCAGCAGTGCTTCAAACGTCTTTTGAATAGACGCTTGTTCGTTATAGACGGGCAAAATGACCGAGACCTGCCCCGTTACGCTGAAGCGAGTAGACAGTGAATGATTCCCGGTGCGACGCGCGATCGGAGGAGTTTGTCTTGCCTTCGGATAATTACTCACAGTTAATTACTCACAGTCGGTTCACCAAGAGATGCTACGGTACATTGGTTTCTTGATTTGCCGTCCTTTCTGCTGAAGTTGGCAGCCCATCATACCGCAGGTTGACTAGAACACATAAATCACGATACAGGAAAAGATGAAAGAGACGCCTGTAATTTGGTTTGACCGCCCGATCTTTTAGGAACGGATTTGATTCAGTAAGAGCGCCCATTGGTTCAGCGCTTGAGGATCAGACGGCTGGCTCTTTGCAAGCAAAACAACGCCATCTTCAACCTGAAGCAGTCCGTACTTGTCTTCAGCGAGAAGTTTTTCGATTTGTGGAACTGTCGTGCTGAGCGCCGCTCGGCTGTCAGGAAAGGCTTTGCTGTACTCAGCAAGTTGCCAAATGTCTGCGATCGCATAGTCCACCGAAATCTTCTCGCCCCGATCATCGTAAAGCTCAACTCGTGGCAATCGCACGACTGCTCGCCGCGTCGAGACTTGCGGAATAATATACGTCGTGGCAGAAACGCTGACATCGCTGGGGATTCGTTTTAGCAGAGTATTGATATGTCTGGCGTGTTCCCACTGCCGTGTGATGGGCACAAACACCCACGGACGAATTGAATCTGGAATGATAAATGAAAGCGATCGATTCGGATTGCTGGTCAAAATCACTACAAGTGACAGAGCAATGCACGCTTTCCAAAATTTTTGAAACTTGGGTGTAAACCGCTCTGGGTGAAGTGACCACCAGAGGATTGCGCCGTAAAAGATTCCCGGAACCACCGCGATCGCATAGCGCAACTGAATCGCTAGTGCCGATACTCCCTTCTGCGACATCAGTGACAGAAGCGGAAAGCCTGCCACGACCCAAGACACTCCCGAAACGGCAGGGACAAAGGCAAGCGGAAGCCAATGACCCAACAGATAGCCAATTCTGCGATCGAGGGGTAAAAACACGCTCGATAAGAGTTGTACCGGATGGGTAATC
Source organism: Myxacorys chilensis ATA2-1-KO14 (assembly GCA_019359275.1). GTDB lineage: Bacteria > Cyanobacteriota > Cyanobacteriia > Leptolyngbyales > Leptolyngbyaceae > Myxacorys > Myxacorys chilensis. The sequence continues at coordinate 84,032 of JAHHHP010000008.1, forward strand.
ATGCCCCACAGCACTTGCAGCGTCGATGGACTAGGCGAATCGACATATTGTGAAAACCGCTTCGCTAAATACAGCCGCGAACTGTCGGGTGCAAGATTCGGCAAAATTGCATTAGTGACAATCATCATGTAGCTAAAACTCACCACGCAGACCGCCGCGCCAAGCCACAGGTGGCGACGACTCAGCATCAGATACACGCCAATCCCAAACAGAATGATTCCCGCTTCTTCTCGAACCCCTAAAAGCAGCACGGCACAGACCCAAAACCAGATCCAGCGCTGCTTTTCCATTGCTAGCAATGCGCCAAACGCGAATAGAGGAATCTGACAGTGTTCGTAGAAATTGGCGAGCGTAGGACTGACGACCGCGATCGCGCTGTAATAACTTCCGGTAATCCACAGCGATAGTTGCGGTACGAGATAATGACGGGCTAAGGCATACAGGACTAATCCGCCTGCGGTCATCAGTCCCACTTGCAGCACGATGAGCGTGACCGGATGGGGAAACAGCGCGTACAACGGCAGCCACAGCAGAAAATCTAAAACAAAATGCTGTCCTAGATGGACAAATGCAACGGTTGGCGTGACTCCATCTTCTAGCGTTACAACTGAGTTTGCCGACGTGAGTGAGCTTTGAAACCATCGCCCATGCAAGTTATTCCAGAACAACTGATTAAACAGCCCCTGGTCATAGGATGTGTAGAACGTGAAGTAACGGTGAATTCCGATTAGCAGGAGACCGCAAAAGAAAATTGTGGCAAGCAACACTGCTCGCTGCACACCAAGCCGATCCTGTTTAAGTAAAGATCCAAAAATAGCCGGAAGTTTCAACGCCGCCATAGAATCGCTCTATCGATGAGTTGTGCCAATTGGTTGTAGGCAACTATACCGTAATTCATTCGCCGAAAGAGAGGACGCTAGTGCTTTGTCAAGCAAGGGATGAGGGATGAAGTGAAGAAGCCATCTTGATTTCATCCCTCATCGCGAAGCGGGGCGAAGCCCTCCCTCAAAATTTCATTGACAGTCCATTAATGCTGTATCAATCAAGAGACGCCTACGGCAACGCTTCGCAAAGCGGGACGAAATAAGAACAACTTCATCCCTCATCCTTCATCCCCATCTCTGTCGTGTTGTGCCTATGAGCATTCAACGTTTGCGCGATCGCAGCACACGCTCCCCCTACCCCGTCTTCGCTGCTGATTACCTGTTGAATCGCGGCGGCATTTTTGGCATAGCGCGGATTACTCAACACGTCCCGCAGTACGTTGACTACTCGCTCTGCCCGATAGCGGATACGTGGAATGGTACGCGATGTTCCCAGGCGTTCTAAGCGGGCGGCGTTATCTGGCTGATCGTGACTATAAGGCATCACAACGGTCGGACAGCCTGCTCTGAGTGCTTGCGCCGTTGTACCAATGCCGCCTTGATGCACCACAACAGAGGCACGAGAAAAAATCGCAGAGTAAGGCGCATAATCAAACGCAACAATATCTGAAGTTAGTCCGCTCGGTTGAGGATTCTTGCCAATCAGCAGAACGGCACGACGATTTAATCGCTTCGCCGCTTCGATGCTTTCGTCATAGAAGTTTCTGGGGTCAAAAACGGCTGCTGAACCTAACGTAAAGACGATCGGCGGCTCTCCCGCGTCTAAAAACGCTTTTAGTTCTGGAGTCAGTTCTGAGTTGCCATCGTAGAAGACAAACCCCGGCTGGACTGTGCTTACTGGCCAATCCGGTTGCGGAGCCGCAAATGCCGCAGAGAATAATGCTAGAACAAGATAAGGGGAGAATTTGCTTGTCGTAATCGGATTGCCTGTAGGCGGTAAGCCGAGTTCTTGTCGCAGTTGCCGCAACGGTTTGCTCCAATCCCAAGTGGCAAGATTTGCAGAATCAATGACTCGGCGCGTTACGACTGGAGGCAGCGATCGCAGCGCCGCTAGCCCTGGCAATCCTGGAAAAACGGGCAGATCGTAAGCCGAAAGAAACGAAATGGGAGATAACACCGCGATCGCCCAAGGAATCCCTAACGTCTCCGCTACCGATCGCCCGACATAGACGACTTCGCCTGCAATGATCAAGTCTGCATTCTGTGCGGCAGCGAGCAAATCAGCATAGGTTTCCCGCACAACGCTCATCAGCCCCTTCACCACAAACTCAGTTCCCCTTCGGCTGTCCATCAGTTGTGCCATGAGTTCAGGCTCACTCTCCGCCGCATAATGAGGACGCATCGCCCTAAACTCAAGCCCTAACGCTTCGATCGTCGGACGGTATTCGGCATGAGTGGCAACGACGACCTCATGACCTCTTTCTTTCAAGCCCAAACCGAGCGCAATCATGGGATGAAGATCACCGAGCGATCCGATCGTCGCTAACACAATTCGACTCATTGCCTCATCTCCTAATCGTTCGCTGCATTCACTTCTACAAGTCTGACGGACTTTATCTTAATAATCTTGCGTGAGTGGCAACACTCCAAGTTCAACTCACCGTACATGCTGTGCAACTCACTGTACACGCCGTACAACTCACCGTACAACTCATGCAACTCACCGTACAGCTTGTGCAACTTGCTTCTCACGCTATGCAACTTACCGTACACGCCGTACAACTCACCGTACAACTCATGCAACTTACTGTACAGCTCGTGCAACTTACCGTACACGCCGTATAACTCGCCGTACAGCTCATGCAACTTCACAAACGAAACAGCTTGACAAAACCTAAAGCCTACCTGATGAAATTTCCACAAATCCACCATCTGCTGTTATCTTTGTTGGGAACCAACTATCACGAAAAATAAATACAATGGGAGTCACGTATCGGCGGATTCTGCTAAAGCTTAGCGGGGAAGCTCTAATGGGAGAGCTTTCATACGGAATTGATCCTGCCGTCGTCAATGGCATTGCTGAAGAAGTTGCTGAAATCGTTCAAAGTGGAGTCCAGGTTGCGATCGTCGTGGGCGGCGGAAATATTTTTCGAGGCGTCAAGGGTGCAGCCGCTGGGATGGATCGCGCCACCGCAGACTACATCGGCATGATCGCGACCGTGATGAACGCGATCGCCCTGCAAGATGCGCTCGAACAAATTGACGTGCAGACGCGGGTACAAACTGCGATCGCCATGCAAGAAGTGGCAGAACCATACATTCGTCGCCGCGCCATGCGTCATCTCGAAAAAGGTCGCGTCGTGGTGTTTGGCGCAGGGTCAGGCAATCCGTTCTTTACCACCGACACCACCGCCGCCCTGCGTGCTGCTGAGATTGGAGCAGATGTCTTATTTAAAGCTACAAAGGTAGATGGAGTCTACGATTCTGACCCGACGAAGAATCCGGCAGCAAAACGCTTTCAAAGCCTAACCTACGCTCACGTTCTCACGAACGACCTGAAGGTTATGGACAGCACTGCCATCTCTTTATGCAAAGATAACGACATCCCCATCATTGTATTTGACCTTTCGGTGAGAGGAAATGTTCGTCGGGCAGTGATGGGCGAGTCGATCGGAACGATTGTCGGAGGTTCTTGTGAAGTTTGCTGATGTCGAAGACCATATGCAAAAGGCGGTCGAAGCCACGCAACGGTCTTTTAATACCATTCGGACAGGTCGAGCGAATTCGAGTTTGCTCGATAAAATTGTGGTTGAATATTACGGTGCGCCCACCCCGCTCAAGCAAATGGCGAACATTTCTACGCCAGATGCTTCGACGATTCAAATTCAACCCTACGATCGCAGCAGTTTAAATACGATCGAGAAAGCGATCTCGTTGTCAGATATCGGTTTAACGCCCAACAACGATGGCTCGAACATTCGGCTGAACATTCCGCCATTGACGAGCGATCGTAGAAAAGAACTTGTGAAGCTTGCTGCTAAGTACGCTGAAGAAGGGAAAGTGTCGGTTCGCAACATTCGCCGGGATGGTGTGGACGCGGTGAAGAAGCAGGAGAAAGCCAAAGAAATTTCTGAAGACGAATCGAAAGATTTGCAGGACAAAATTCAGAAGCTAACGGATAAGTACACGGCTGAAGTTGAACGGGTTTTAGCGGATAAAGAAAAAGACATCATGACCGTCTAATTAGATTGATGTGCTAAGACGTAAATTGAAAAAGCGATCCAAGAAATTGGATCGCTTTTTCAATCGCTGAAGATGTTCACGGTGATGTGATTGATTGCGTTTACTCAGACACGATCGCGCTTCTCAGACTTTGGCAAAACTCTGCGATCGCAGCCAATCCTTCTTTCGGTGTTCCTTCCGATAAGCGCTTCACAACCGCACTGCCCACAATCACCGCATCCGATCCCCACTCCATCACTTGATGCGCTTGATCAGGCTGAGAAATTCCAAACCCGACCCCAATCGGTTTATCTGTCGCTTGTCGGAGTTCTAGAATCAAATCTTTGACGCGAGATTGCATTTGGGCACGCATTCCCGTTACGCCCGTCGTGCTGACGAGGTAGATAAATCCTTGAGATTGCTGTGTGATCGCGGCAATTCGCTCTGCCGAACTTGTCGGCGCAACCAGCAGAGTTACTTCAATCCCATAGTCCTTGGCGGGTTTTAGCAGCGCATCCGCTTCTTCTAGCGGCAGATCAGGCACAACTAATCCTTTTGCGCCCGCTTCCGAAATTTCTTTGAGAAAGCGTTCGATGCCGCGATTGAGGATCGGGTTGTAGTACATGAATAGGATGATTGGTGATCGCAACTCTGGCGTCACGTCTTTTAGCAACTGAAGCACATCTTCGAGACGTGTTCCTCGTTGCAGCGATCGCGTTGCCGCTGCCTGAATCACTGGGCCATCCGCCAACGGATCAGAGTAAGGCACGCCCAACTCGATCAGATCAGCTCCACTGCGATCGAGCACTCGTAATGCTTCTGCCGTCGTCCCCAAATCTGGATCGCCAGCCGTAATAAAGGGAATCAGGGCACATCGAGCGTGATCTCGAAGCTGCTCGAAGCATTGAGAAACTGAAGTCATGGCTATCCTCTAGAAAGCGTAGATCAGTAGGGTACTGTAAATTTGCTCCTAGACATACCCATTCTTCATGAACCCGGCTTTCCTTTGCGTTCCTGCTCAACCTCCGCCTGAAGCTTTTCTAGCTCTTCTGGCGTCAATTCTTCTAGCCGCTTCTGAAGTACAGCGTCCTCGTAGTCTTTTAGCTGCTGGTTGTAAGTCATATCTTTGCTGACCACACGGAACAAGTAACTGGCTAGCCAGCCCACCAATCCGCCGACCAGCAGCAGTTGGCTCCAGATTCCAGCGCTGAGACTATCAATACCCGCGCCTTTCAGCAGAAAATAGGGCACTCCACCCGCCAGGAATACCCCGATTGTGATTGCGATCGCATCAATTCGACGCATTGACGTTCCTTATGCCTCAATCTGACGGCGCTTTGGTCTGAAATTGAGAAACGGCGAGAGCGCAAACAGCCCCGGAAAGAAGAAAAAGACCATGAAGTACATAAATGCTCGTTCAAATGAGCTTGCAACGTACCAACGCTTCTGTAGGTAGAAAAATAGAATCAGGGGCACGACTAATAGATAAGTACCACCGAGCGCTAAGTATAAGAGAGCAACAAGCATAGCTGTACTGCTGTAGCAACTTTCCTATCGTACCGTTTTTCGGGGTAAGGAATCTTTACTGAACCGCAGAATGCTGAACTTTAGGGCTTAGAGAGTGCTGCGATCGACAAAGCCAAGCTCCGAAGGATTGCTCAACAACGTGGATGCTCGTAACGAATACTCGTAAAAAGTTGATAAGTTGCTCAATTAATGGTGAAATAAACAAGGTAAAAGCTCAGCCTTTGTCCGAAGTGGACTTACGACTAGTAATAAGAAAGCCGTGTGCTGACTCTTTGCTTGTCTGAAGTTAGGTTCTGGCACTTTAGCTGAAGCAAACTTGGGGGCGTGGCGGAATGGTAGACGCTACGGACTTAGATAAATTGAGCACCTGAGCAGAAATGCTTTGTGTGAATGGAGTCAAATTCGGTGAACGCTTTAACCTGCCAACGCCGAGCTAAGCTCTAGGTCAATACGTTATCTCTCAGATTAACGTGTTGCTAGAGAAAGTGTAGAGACTAGACGGCTCCTACCTGACTGGTGCAGTGCGCTAAAAGGTAAAGGCATAGTCCAGACTACAAACACGCTTAAAGGAAAACCAACTGAAAGCGTGGTGGCGAAAGCTACAGTAGTAAGAAAATCCGTTGACCGCAAGGTCGTAAGGGTTCAAGTCCCTTCGCCCCCATTTTTCGCACCTATTTCATCAGAGTTAGTGAAATTGCTCAACTAGTCTGTATGAGCAGGTTCTGGGGATTTATCAGCTCTCTAGAACCTTTTGTTTTTGATACAAAAGTTCTACTTCACTAGCCAAAAAACTTTCCACTATTGCCATAAAATTGACATAACCTTTTGAACCAGTTACTAGCTTTGAAGTTTGTCTACTAGCCTTGTAGCACTAGGCTATTCCTTGAATTGACATAAGTTATGTCAGAAAATCTCCAGTCTTATGTCAAAATTCCCTAGTCCTGCATCAAACCTTCTAGTCTTTCTCTATAGTCAGAGGGTAATCTGCTAGATCACCTGTCCTACTCCACACCAAAAACATAATGAAAAACATAATGTTTTTCTGGGGTGTGCAAGCAGGGCAATCGACACCTTTCGGTCTAATACCCTTGATTGGGGGAGCTATAGAGAAAGCGTCAGCCTAATCAATAGTTATGCCGCAAATCCTAGGTAGAGGCACTAGTTTGCTAATGTTCACGGTCTGATTGCCTGCTACGTCATACTCATACTGCTCTAATGCTTCATCTATCGTGCTCTTAGCATAGCTAGTCATTCCTATCTTCTGTGTCTTCGTCTTCAACAGTAACGCGGATATTAAAAGTGCGCGGTTCTTCTTCTGGCTCCAATCTCAGATCAGGGGGCAAGAGACGAAAATCATTCTCGATAAATAGTGTTTGAATAAACTGAAAAAAGCTTCGCCCAAACTTGCACCATCTATAGTTTTCAAAGGATGCAATGTAAATGTCGTAGCTTTTGTCTGTTTCGCTGTAAGTTCTGCTATCCCAAAAGAAAGACATTGCCTCACCATTAGTCCCAAACTCAAGTGCATGAGCAAATAATTGACGTAGAGATACTAAATGCTTTGCCGTTTCAGGGTCAAAATCTTCAACATCTTGCATCTCCAAGTTCTCCATACTATCTGATGCATATTCGGTAAAGTTGTTTCCTTCTTCTGAGGGCGTAGAGATTATGCCAAAGCGAAAATATCCGTCTCCAAAGACTTGGCAAAACTCCTTGTATTCTTCAGGTAGAAGCAATCCGGTTCTTGCTTCAAAGGCATCAAGGTCTGCACGATTGGATTTATTCCATTCGTCGCCAACAACTTGGACTTCTAACATTGCCTGTTCAAAATCTTGCAACATGATTGAAACTTTTACTTTCTGCAATTCAGTAAGCTTTCGTCATCTGTAAGACAGTACTTCAAGTGTTTCAGTATAGATATAAAGCTACTCAGGGGTGCTCTATAGAATCTGTGAAGTATGAGTTCTCCCTCATGCTTCCTTTCTGGTAAAAACATTAATTAAATAATTAATGTTTTTACCAGAAAGTGTAAGCAGGACAATAAGCCTCAATTCAGGCATTGAAAGGATTGGGGAACAAACTGTCATATATCTATTTTTATCTATGCTTTAGTAAATTGTATTCCGTGGCGAACTCATCCACTAAACCAATTATTCTAGTGACTCATCTAAAAGCACTTCTTCATAATAAAAAGACTAATCAAACAGTAGTATTTTTGATCCCGTGTTGATACACTAGCGTTCAATAGAACGGACTAGCAGAGTACTGGTCATACCCTACTAGCCCTGACTCCATAACTACTGACATAGCTAAGGAGCTAATTGATTATGCGTTCAATTTGCACAGATGAACGATCGATTCGTTCGTCTACTGTTCATCGTTTACGATCGGCTTTCTCTAGTGCGATCGCACCCGCTGCCTCATTCAAGTGTTTTCAATACTGCTGACCTCCAAGCTATAATTGGTGGCCATACAAGTACACTCTTGTAATGTGGAGTGCTTATGACCACTCGCCTAGAAGTTGAATCGGCGATCAAGCAACTACCAGAAGAAGAAGTCCGCAATCTTGCAAAATGGCTTCAGGAATACCTTGATGAGATGTGGGATCAGCAAATTGAAGCGGATTTGGCATCAGGTAAATTGGATGGCCTGATTGCTCAAGCCGAAGCAGACATCGCAAACGGCAGTGATCAAGATTTCGGAGTTGTTGTCTAATCAGCTTCACGATCGAGAATGGCATCGAGTAGTACCTCTGCGCCAAAGCGAATCGGATCGGTGCAAGGCAATCCTGTTTCTTCTTGGGTGATTACGATCGCACCCGCTGCCTCATCCTCATTCAGATGTGCCGTATTTAAAGCAATGCCCGCAACCTTAGTCGGCGCAAACGATCCTCCGGCTGCCGCGACTGTTTCATAGACCGTCACCACGTCCTTGAGCGGCGGAATTGGTACATGAGGAAAATTGCGGATTTGGAGTTGCCCCGCCCGATGCACCAAGATCAGATGAGTAGGTTGACTTCCCCGCAGTAACGGCAGCGTCGCAGTTGACGCAGGATTAAACAGAGATCCCTGTCCTTCAATGTGCAAAATCTCGTAATTTTTCCCGTGGCGCATCACCAACTGTTCCACGGCTCCTGACGCAAAATCGACTCGGACGGCATCTAGCGCAATCCCATCGCCTGCAATCATGATGCCTGCCTGCCCAGTGCCCAGGAAGCGCGATCGCAGTCCTCGCTTTTGCCCGACGCGATCGAGTGCCAAACTGGTAGACATCTTGCCGACGCTCATATCGGTTCCCACCGTCAGAACTCTTCGACAGGGCAACTCTCGCGCTTGTCCGCTTCCCACGTTTAAGCCCGGAGGTTCTTGTCTAATATCCCAAATCCACTGCCTGGGTTGAAGCAGTTCTTGAAGCTCGGGAAGGTCGGCTAGACGAGTGTGCAAACCGTTCACAATCGATAAGCCCGATGCAACGGCTTGCGTCAGTTCGGGTAGCCATTCATCCGGCAATGCTCCACCAGATGGCGCAATCCCGATCGCAAGAACGTTAGGTTGATAGGCTAAAGCCTCGGAAACTGAGGCGACAATGGGCGCATCACAAGCAGTATTCGTCAGCGATCGCAGCGATTCAGTCGCACAGTCTCGATCAATCACCACTGCGATCGCATCAGAACGAAAGCGAATCAGTGCCAGTCCTGTCTTTCCTTGGGTTCCCCGAATTCCTCCGCTTAAGAGGACAGCAATGCGATCAGTAGACTTCAACATTGGGTCTACGGAGTCGTATCATCCACATTGAGACGCGGCATTCCCATACTGTAGTTCAGCACGCGGCTATTCAGGTTGTAAGAAATCTCGCCCTTATTGAGTAGCGATCGTACAAAATGTTCGAGATCCGATCCAATTTTGCGTAGGTTATACTCGGTCAAATCTTGTCCGTCATACGACTCAACGAGATCGTCAAATTTGCGATACACCTTTTGCAACGCATCATCGTTCCAGTTCAACTCATTGTCTGGATCAACATCCAGCGTCATAACGTTGTTGCTAGGAACTAACTCGTTATCTTGCACTTCTGCTGTGAAAATATGAATGTGGCGCGTCGTGGACTTCACTAATGTCATAGGTCAAACTAGCTTTTCTTGGCTCTTCTCTTGCAATTGTAGTTGTACTTATGACCGATCACGTCAGCTTACTAAGAGCGAACTTAAAATTTTCACTCCCCATCTTTAGATTCACCCAACCCATCTTTTAACTCCGTCCCTCAACCCTCCTTCACGTCCATGCCTAAAGTCTTAAAACTCCTGTTCATCCGCCACGCCCAATCTCAAGGCAACGTTGAAAAACGGATGCAGGGACATGAAGAGTTTGAGTTATCGGATCTCGGCAGACAGCAAGCCGAAAAGTTATCAAAACACTTATTAGCTGATTCTTGGCGTCCAAGTCACGTTTACAGCAGTCCGCTCAAACGTGCCGCTCAGACAACCGAAATTTTGTTATCAGGGTTTCAATCGGCAATCTTGCCCTCAACGGTGAGCGATCTAATCGATTCCGCCACCGAAGCTCCGCCAGAAGATAAACCGATTCGTCGCCCGATCGTACTGAAATACGCGGAAGAACTCAAAGAATTTCAAAATGGCGTCTTCAAGGGTCTGACTTGGGTAGAAGCACAATCTCGCTATCCCGAGTTCTGTCGCAAACTTGAAGCGTCCTCAGACTGGATTCAGATTCCTGAAGCAGAATCGCTGAAAGACGCTCGCGATCGCGCTCGAAAATTTATACAGCGTTTACTAAATCTTCACAAAGATGGAGATCAAGTCTGGATCGTAAGCCACAGTTGGATTTTGCAGCATTTAATTGCAGAATTACTGGGCAGCGATCGCTCGTGGCGACTGCGTGCTGGAAATACCGCCTTATTTGAATTTTGGCTCGATCGATCGCGTTGGAATTTAGATAACCAAAACCGCTTTAATACTGACCTATGGCAGATTCGGCGCTTCAACGACAATCGTCATTTGCACTAGAAAATAAACCTCTAACTTCGAGACAAAAAACTATTTCTGCACTTTTTGCTAGCTAATCCATACTTCATTCGTGTCGCGGTTCCTGTTTTTTATCTAGTAAAGTCAAATCAAGCGATATATTATCGTATTGGTTTCAAATGCAGGGTCTTTTCATCGTTTACTGCTAAATTCATGATTGCGAATCCAGCGAACGACATCCTTCGACAGGCTCATCAGGGCAGTGTTGCAGCTATCATCCAAGTTCTCAACGACAAACTTGCGGATTCGGGAGTACGAACTCGCGCTATTTTTGCAAACGGCGTGTTGCAATTGCTGTGCGAAGCTCCGACCGCCGAACAGCTAGAGCAAACCTATTTGATCGATCGCATCCGCCAAACCCTCGAATCGATTTCGCCAAAGAACATTCGGCGAGTCAATATCAATTCCCGGCTCGTTCGTGAGCAGCAGCTTCTTTGGCTGGATGAGATTCATCGCGATCCCGATGGACAAGTGCTGTGGTCAAAAGAAATATCGCTGAAGTGCAAAAATATTCTTCGCCGAAGCGCTGAAGAGTGGCGCGAAGCGTTTGCTTATAAAGACGATTTTCGGAAGCCGCTATCGGTTCAAGCTGCCCGTGAAAAGCGTTTGTTCGCTAAGGGTGTTTTTGGCGGTTTAGGAATCAGTGCTGCCGTGTTAGCCGCAGGCTGGGGTGCCTACTCTTGGCAAACTGGAGGCTTTCCTCAATTGCTCCAATCTACGTTAGCAATTACGGCGCAGAAGTTGGTTCCTGCATCGGATACAGCCCCAAGCAGTCAGGAAGTGAAGAAGTCTAATCTGGCGCAAGATCCGTTTGCTGTGGCTGTCCGGCTAGCTGAGAAAGCCTCTAAAATGGGTACAACGGCTCAGACGGCTCCACAGAAACAGGACGTTGCGAAGCTGTGGGAACAGGCATCTGAGTTGATGGCATCTGTTCCTAAATCCGACAAACGGAGCGCGATCGCGCAAGATCGTACGGTTCTCTACCGCAAGTACAAAGAATCTACTCTAGAACGACTGAAGTAAATGCTTCTCTAATCGATACTGCGCCCTCGAACCGTTTTTGCTCGACTAGGAACGGCAACGGGCGCTCTTTCAAGGGTGCGTTCTTGAATGTGATGAACCTGGAAGTGGCTTTGCCACATGGCGGGGGCATCCAACGTTTCTCCGCCATGTTTGGTGAGTCGCTGCCTCACTTTACATAGTACTGGAGTATTGACACAGGCTCCCGCCACAATGATTTGCCCCTTCGTTAAAGCAGGCAGTTCTTTCAGCAGATCGCGCCCTGCGGCTTCAACTCCATACTTCAAACTATCTTGATCGACTGGATTCACAATTCGCATAATGAACTGACTCATGCACTGAGACAGCACATCCGAATCTAGTTTTCCAGGACGTTGGGTGATGAGTCCCACGCCTAGCCCAAACTTTCGACCTTCACTAAGAATGGTACGGATCACTGCTTTACAGCGCGAAGGCTCGTTAGAAGGCGCAAATCGATGGGCCTCCTCTAATAGAATGAAAACCGGGAACGGCAAATAATGTTCGTCTGTTTTGGCAATTAATTCCTTGTGAGTGTTCATCCGGGCTTGATTCGTCTGCCGGAGAACGGCGGCACAAATGACCTGCTGTTCCTCTTGGCTGATCTCATTCATCTGTAGAACAGTGACTTGCCCCGGTTCAAATAGTTCTTTGGGTCCAATACTGTGTTCTAGCGGGTGGAAGTACTGCGATCGCTCCAGTCGCTCCAATTTCCACTCCAGCGCAGGAGCCGACGAACCAGATTTCTCATTACCATCATCATCGACTTGAATATCGGCTTCTCGCACCGCCGCGATTAAGTCCTGAATGCCCCAGCGATAGTCCCCTTTCTTGTGTCGCTGCAACAACCGATAGGCTTTGTTAAGAATCGATTGTTGACGATCGCTCATCTCGGGCAGCAGCGTCAAGACATCGTAATAATCCAATGACGACACCCGAATTCTAATATCATCTGGCGTCATCACTTTTACCTTTGGCGCATAGCCATCGGGTGTTTGGAAGCTAGGATGCCCTCGCATGTCCGTTAGCGTTCCATATTCACCATGCGGATCAAAAATTAGAACTGCCGCTCGGTTGTGCGGCAATAGCAGTTCTTCGACCAAGACTCCTGCGGTATAAGATTTTCCCGATCCTGTACCTGCCAAAATCGCCATGTGCGTGCTAACTAGCTCTTTCACATCAAGCGCGATCGGCACAGCATCTCCTTCTCTTAGCAGCAATGACCCAATGTGTGCGGCTCCTACTTCCCGCGGCTGCTTGCGGTTAAGAATGTGCCGCAACATATCATCGTCTGCTAAATGCACCTTCGCCCCTGGATCGGGCGTCTTGCGAGGATTCATAAAGCCCAGTGCGGTGTGAAAATAACCAATCACATCAACGCTGACTTCGTAAATCTCAGGATTGGCGTATGTGAATCCAACGAGCGCCGCGATCGCTTCTGGGCTAATTTCTGTATCTGCAAAAATACGGTCAGGTAAGTGATCAATCAATCGCCTATCCGAAATTTTGCCCAAAATTTTGCGCGGCTCTCCAGCTTCAGAAACTTGGTAGTATACGTACTCGCCAATCTTGACATAGCGATTGTCCGATGTAATGAATACATACTGATTGCCGTTTTCACCCGGACCTTTGACCGTGCCAACGACGCCAGAAGAAGGGGAATGCTCTCTGCTCATGGGCAAAACCGCCTGCTGTGATTCACCTAATGTCCGTTCAAGTGTACTATGCCAACGCCGAAAGAACGAATAAAACCAGCAATTTTCGCCGCTTTATTCTCGCATTCTACTTAGCTTCATGTCTTGTCTCTCCCCTTCGCCTACACCTCTTGACTTTATTTTGTCTTTTAGGTTTTCAATCACGCGAATTTACGGATACTCTTCATGTCTGCACACGCTAACCTGAAAGCAAGGAGCATGACTAAAGAGGCGTAGGTAAAAAGGTACCAACTTTAACAACAATGCCAACTTTTCTCTAGTCGCTAACAGCTACTCTGCCAGCCTGACTTTAAGGTGAGTTGACTCGAAGGTACTGTAAGCACGGGCATATGACAGGATGCAAGCAAGAATTTCGCGATCGCAGCCAGAATTGCAAGAAGTGATGGGACGAGTCATGGACTCCCTAAATCCTAGAGAAGACCTTCTTCTCGTTCAATCCAATTGTGTACCTTTACTATCTAGCTATCCCGTCGAGCCTACGGCATCGCACTCAATATCGAGTCCGTCTAGCCATAGCTCATTAGAGGTGATAGCAGCGCGACGGCTGATGCAAGTTGTAGCGACCGCTGCGCCTGTGTGTGCCTTGTTTAGCCTTGCAGAAACGTTAAGCCAAACCTTCGGCGCAGCAGGGTGTGTTATTTCGGTGCAAGCCAGTTCTACCGTGTCTGAACAGTTGATCTACTGGTTTTCTAATTCGCAGATTGCCACTACACTGCCAGAAATCGTATCTCACCACAATGCGATTAGTGTGGAAGGCAAGCTTGAAAGAACCGCAGCCAGATTTGAGGAATCTACTGATGTATTTACTCTAGAGCTACAGCATAGCGACAGCGTTTCAGGAACAGTAATCAGTCTAGCCACTCAGTGTCAAGGGCAGACGAATGCAGTAGTTAGCTTGCTGCGAGGCTCTGAAGGATCGCTTATGTCAGTTTCTGATTGCCCGGTTGACTACTGGACAGAAGCTGAAGTAAATACGTTCAACACAATTGCTGATCAAGTGGCCGTTGCAATTTCGCAGATTTTATTGCAGCAACGAGTTCACAAGCAAGCTCAGTACCAAACGCTACTGCGACAAGTCACTTTGGCGATTCAAAATTCTGCTGAACTGTCACAAGTTACAGAACTTGCCATTCGAGGAACCGCACAAGCGCTTGGAGCCGAACGTGCATTTTTATTGCGATTGAAGTATTGGGATCCTAGGCAAAGCTTGCGGATTGTCGATCGCGTTCCTCCAAAAGCAAGAGTAATCGTCGACTGCCACTGGCAGCACAGCTCGTTAGAACTGTCTAGCTCGGAAGACCTAGAGGCGGTATTGCCCTTGAGCCAATCGTTTTGGGCGTCCGAGTGTGTGATCTGCCAGACCGCCCTCAACAGCACAGAGGAATTTCTCACATTTTCAAACAAGTCTGCTTTTCCATCGCTGACCGAGACGACTAGCATCGCTCCGATCTTCGATCCTGAAACAATGGCTTCTTTGATGCTAGTTCCGCTTGAGAGCAAAAATCGCCTACTTGGGTTTATTGCATTGCAGCAGCGTCAACCCCGGACTTGGCTGCAAGAAGAAGTCGAACTCGTTGAATTGGTCGCGGCTCAAGTGAGTTCAGCGATTTTGCAAAAAGAGACGCTGCGCCAAGTTGAATCGCTCGTTGAGGAACGGACATCTCAACTTCAGCAGAGCTTAGAGCTTCAAGCCAAGTTGTACGAGATCACTCGTCGGCAAATTGAGAAGCTACGGGAAATGAATCAACGAATGGATGAATTTCTCAGTACGCTAAGTCATGAACTGCGGACACCACTGACTAGCATGATGCTGGCAATTCGGATGCTGCGGGAAGCAAATTTATCGCCAGAGCGGCGTCAGCAGTATCTCAATATTCTGGAGCAGCAGTGTGCCCAAGAGACAAGCCTGATCAATGATTTATTAGCGCTGCAAGAATTAGAAACGAAACAGGTTGCTTTCCAGTTTCAGCAGGTCAATCTTAATCCAGCGATTCAAGATTTGGTGCAATCGTTCCATCAGCGTTGGGCGCTCAAGGGTTTGAAGTTAGACATGGACTTGCCGCCGCGATCGCCGAAGTTTAATACAGATGTAGCGAGCTTTAATCGAATTTTGTTGGAACTGCTGACCAACGCTGGAAAATACGCTGATCCGAATAGCACTATTTTCCTGAAAATATCACAGATGCCTGGACAACAAATTCAAGTGATGTTGTCAAATATTGGCTCTGGTATTTCTGAAGAAGAGCTACCTCATATTTTTGATAAGTTCCGTCGCTGTCAAGGAATGACAAAAAATGCGGTTTCAGGTACCGGCTTGGGACTTGCCCTAGTGAAGAGTTTAGTCCAGCACCTGAACGGAACAATCACAGCCTCAAGTCTGCCAATGGATGGGTCTCAGTCTTACGAAACCTGTTTTACCATTTTGTTGCCGCAAAACCTTGACCTTGGTGAGTAGTTGACCTTGGTGAGTAAAAATAATTTGTAATTTGTAGCTGATCAATACTGTGGCAATGCGGTGAATGATTTAGTTGAGTGATCCTTTGGAGTTTGGCAACGCCAATCGCTAATTCATTGGCTCTTTCATCAAGCGATGTCGATTTGGATCTCATCGTTTAGCATGCAGCAAGATTGAGAAATTCAGTCCTTCTGCCAGCCTCTATTCCTATGAGTTTGGCAAGGTGGATCGAAGTTGACTACAAATTACCTGCCTTAGCTGGGTATAATGCCTGAAGTTATGTTACAAACCACGGCCCCATCGTTACGCTGGCAACGGCATCAATCGTCCACCTTGGCTCGACAGGTGGATATTTCGAGGTCGGCAGGTAAGCTTGCCTACTATTTGTGGTGCGACCGTAACTCGACAACGCTTTCTTCAGCTCATCGAAACCGCCGCGCTCAGTGGCTAGTTGGTACGTTGCTTGATTTAGGTCCAACGTTTATTAAACTGGGACAGGCGCTTTCGACTCGCGCTGATCTGCTGCCGCTAGAGTATGTCAAAGCGTTGGGGCACCTCCAGGATGGCGTACCGGGATTTGACCCAAATCATGCGATCGCGATCATTGAGTCAGAGCTTGGCAATCCGCTTCAGACGTTATACCAGGAATTTGAGAAGACTCCAATCGCGGCGGCAAGTTTAGGACAGGTGCATCGCGCTCGACTTCATACTGGGGAAGAAGTTGTTGTCAAGGTTCAGCGTCCGGGGTTAGAGCAACTATTTGAAACCGATTTTCAAGCGCTGGGGCGATTGGTGAACCTGATCACGCGCTTCTTTCCTGTGGCGAAGCACTACGATCTCAAAGCAATTCACCAGGAGTTTTCAGAGATTCTATCTCGTGAGATTGACTATGTTCAGGAAGCGATGAACGCCGATCGCTTTCGTCACAACTTTGTCAATCATCCCCGCATAGTAGTTCCGAAAATTTATCCTCGCTATACGACTCGGCGTGTGCTAACGATGGAGTACGTGCCGGGAATCAAAGTCAACGATCGGCAAAGCTTGATGGCGATCGGGCTTGATCCTAAAGAGATCAACCATTTAGGAATTTGCGCCTATCTCAAACAGTTGCTTCAAGATGGTTTCTTTCAAGCCGATCCCCATCCTGGAAATATGGCGGTTAGCTATGATGGCAAGCTCATCTTCTACGATTTCGGCATGATGGCGGAAGTGCAGCCAATCAATCGGAATCAGATGGTTCAGACCTTTTTTGCTGTGCTAAAGAAGGACACCGATCAGGTGATCCAAACGATGATTGATATGGGCTTGATCGAGCCGACGTCTGATATGACTCCCATCAAGCGAATTGTCAGTGTTTTAGTCGAGCGATTTGCGGATAAGCCGATTGAGATGCAGGCATTTAAGAGCTTGAGAAACGAGTTATACACTGTGTTTGAGCAGCAGCCGTTTCGCCTGCCTGCTAAAATGACCTTTATTGTCAAAGCCTTAACGACTTTAGATGGTGTGGCGCGAGATCTTGATCCGCAGTACAACTTGCTCGCTGCCGCCAAGCCATTCGTCAAAAGTTTGGCCACTCTTCCCGCGTCTCAAGGGGGAGGAATGGGAGAACTGGCGCGACAAGCAAAAAGTTTTGTAACGTATCAACTGACAAAACCCAACTCGACACAGCAAGCTATTCGACGGTTAGAAGAACGGCTAGTGCAGGGAGAATTGCAGATGCAGTCGCAGCTAGTGGAGCGCGATCGCTCGATCAAAGTTCTCAAGCTGACGCTCAAAACACTGATTTACGGCTCTCTGACTGGGTTCTCATCCCTAATTGGAGTTCTACTTTTAACCAGTGCTTCGTATGCAGGTGGGGCGGTAGCAGCATTCATCATTGCGGCAGTGTCGGGGGTGATGCTGCTCAAGTCGTTCATTCACGTTTTGCTTCAAGGACGAATTAATCGATTGATTGATCAGTAATTTTCCAGAAGTTCACTTTAGGGTGTAGAACAGATCAAGAACAATTTGACGTTTCTGCATCCGACATATGATTGCTGCTTCCGGTCGAGGGTTTTGGCGGTTTTGGATCTTTGCGTTTTTGACGGGTTGGATTGCGATCGCGGTAGCGGCGTGTAATCCCCAAGACTTTAAAACGCAAGCCGCACAGACCACCCAAATTGTTGCTCGGATGGGGTCGGGACCGAAAACGTTTAACTATGCAATGAACGATTCGTCCCCCAATATTTTTGGTTATACCTACACAGGACTGATTGATACAACAGGCGCGGGAGTGCTAGAGCCTGGCTTGGCTGAGTCCTGGAAGGTTTCAGACGATAAACTCAAATTTGTCTTTACGCTGCGAGAGGGGCTGAAGTGGTCAGATGGGCAGCCATTAACCGCAGACGATGTAATTTTTACGTTTAAAGATATTTACTTTAATCCTAAAATTCCGACAAATGTACGGAGTATTTTTGCGATCGGTGAATCACGAGCTTTACCTGCTGTGAAGAAAGTCAGCGATCGTCAAGTTGAATTCACGCTACCAGAGCCGTTTTCTCCGTTTCTGCGAAGTATTTCTCAGTCTGCTATTCTACCGGCTCACGCTCTACGGAAAGCCGTTGTAGAGAACGACCCAAAGGGGAACCCAAAATTTATTTCAACCTGGGGAACCGGAACAAATCCGAGTGAGATTGTAGTGAATGGTCCGTACCGAATCGCTGCTTATAATCCGAATCAGCGCATTGTGTATGAGCGAAATCCTTACTACTGGCGCAAAGATCAGCAAGGTCGCCCCCTGCCGTACATTGAGCGAGTTGTGTCGCAAATCGTTGAATCGAGTGATACAGCCTTGATTCAATTTCGATCGGGGAGTTTAGACGTTTTGGATATTGGTCCAACGTCGTTTCAGCTCCTCAAAGCAGGAGAGAA
>JAHHHP010000009.1 GCA_019359275.1 Myxacorys chilensis ATA2-1-KO14
CGGCAAAAGGGGGCACTCGTGCCAAGCGGCTGAAGGCAGGGTGGGATGATCATTACCTCACTAAGGTTTTGTCTCAGCCTTCTAAACCTTCCCGCAAATTATGAAGAAACGTATGCGTTCGCCCTAGAAAAGAGAGGGGATGAGGAAAGACTTAACTTCTAATTTTTGCTGTTCATTTATCAACCGGCTCTAATTCTACTGGTCTGGCAAGCTATCTCATGTACATGGGTTGTGTCACAAAAATGAGAAGGTGGAAAGGATGATGCCCTTTGACATCATCCTTTCCACCTTCTCCATCCTCCTTTAAATAGTTCAGCGTGCCTGGATTTCTGTTGCATTTGGATGGTTAGGTGGACTGATCGCAGTTAATCATCCACGGGGTACCAAATTGATCAACTAGCATTCCAAAACGGTAAGCCCAAAAGGTCTGCTGAAGCGACATTTGCACCTTTCCATTTTCTGCCAATGTGCGAAAGATGCGCTCTGCTTCTGCCGAATCGTTTAGGTTAATCGATACCGAAAATCCTTTTGCTTCTTCGTAGTATTCGGGTGGGCTATCAGAACCCATCAATTCTTGGTCACCAACCGTCAGGCTAGTATGCATAACTTTGCTGCGCCATTCTGGTGGTGTCTGTTCGACCACTGCTGGCTCCGGTGCTTCTCCGTAAGTCATCATCGCTGTGATTTTTCCACCCAAGCATTGCTCATAGAACTTAAACGCTGTCTCACATTGACCGTTAAACATCAAGTAGGGGTTCAATTTCATGGTGTACTCCTTGAATGAAGGACTAAGGAACGTGATCAGTACAGATTGTTACTCCCTGGACAAAACTGCCCAAGAAGCTAGGAACCGCGTGACGTAATGAGGCTATTCAGAACCTTGAGGCTCAAAACCTTGAGTCAGTACAATAGTACTATATTTTATCTGTTAACTAGAAAAATCTATCTTGAGAAAGACCACAAAGCGCGTTGAAATTGCTGTGAGTCATCCCTAGACGGCTCGATATTCCAGTTAAAGCTTGTTCGGCCGCGCGCAGGCGACCATCACTCTCGCAAAGTCTGAGCAGTTCTATGAATGATGTATTAGAGGATGCATGAGTGCGGCTTTGCTAATTAGCGAAAAAGACACACAACAGGATTTGAAGTTTGGAGATGGCGAATCTCGGTCAGTGAAGATTGCCAAGCATCATGACGGTCATCAACATCAGTGATCGGTGCGTTCACAAGTTGATCGATTGCTTTAGCTCATTAATGTCAATCTTTTTCATCTGAAGCATTGCTTCCGTGGCTTGCTGAGATTTTTCAGAATTGGAATCGTTGAGCATTTCTGGCAAGATGGTGGGAACAACTTGCCATGAAACACCGTATTTGTCCTTCAGCCAGCCACACTGCTGTGCCTTTTCGTCCCCACCTTCAGTTAGCTTTTCCCAGTAATAGTCCACTTCTTCCTGGGTCTCGCACATAATTTGCAACGAGATGGCTTCGTTGAATTTGAAGGTCGGACCACCGTTGAGCGCAGTAAATGCTTGCCCATTCAGTTCAAATGCCACTGTCATGACTGTCCCCGCTGGTTTTCCGTGGACTTCGTATCCAGCTTCTCCGTACCGAGAAATGTTCACAACTTTTGAGTCCTTGAAGATAGTGGTATAGAACTCAACGGCTTCCTCGGCTTGATCATCAAACCACAAACATGGAGTGATTTTTTGAACGACTTGCATGGTATTTCTCCTTACTAGTTTTAAGCGATCGCATGGCAAACTGAACTGGATGATGCTCCAATTTATCCAACCTGAATTCATCCTGAACTCTTTGTTTCTAGCGCCTTCTACAGCGTTGCTAAGTATTCGTCCAAGCAATCGAAACTGGAGTTCCATCCAGCAACAACACCCATTTCTTCGTGCTTGCGCCGATCATCAGCAGACTCATGCACAATTTGGAGCGTCAGTTTCGTCTTGCCGTCTAACTCTTCAAACAGTGCTGTTACCACCATGCCCTGCGGCAGATCTGCGTCCATCACTTTATCGAAGCCTTCACCAAATTCATCAGTGGTAACGATGCGTTCAGGAGGAACAATCTCACGAAAAACGCCTTTACCCGGATACTCTGTGCCGTCAGGGCCGACCATGACATAACGAGATCGCCCACCCGGACGCAGATCTAGTTCAAGCACACGAGTTGTAAACCCTTTGGGTCCCCACCACTGCTCAATGTGTTTTGGGTCTGTCCATACTTTAAACACTAGCTCTCGCGGTGCGTTGAAGATACGAGTGATAGTAATTGTGCGATCGCTTTCTGTACCCGTAGAGCCAGTTTGTTTCACCATTGTGTTTCTCCTTGAAGTAGAGCGGTGGCGTTATTCTGTGCGATCGCGCGCATCGTAATCTATGTCTTATGCTTGCGACCTTTTTTCTTTTCCTCTGCTTGTAATTCCTGAAGATAGTCGTCCAGGCGATCAAGACTCTGTTCCCAGAATTGGCGGTATTGGGTAAGCCAATGATCCACATCTTTAAGTGGTTCTGCCGCCAAACGGCAGGGTCGCCATTGCGCCTCTCGACTCCGGGTAACTAATCCTGCACGCTCTAGCACCTTGAGATGCTTAGAAATCGCAGGTAGACTCATGGCAAAGGGTTGAGCCAGCTCAGTTACGGAGGCTTCACCTTGAGCCAGATGAGCCAAGATAGCACGTCGGGTCGGATCAGCCAGGGCAGCAAAGGTAACGCTTAATTGATCAGTGGACATTTAGGGTGGGAAAGAGTATCTAACTGCGCAGTTAATTAACTATTAGGTTAAACGTACTATTCAAGGATGTCAAGGGGTAATTGGGAGGCTCTTTGTCATTGCTGTATTTGCAAATGACCAATGACAAAGGACAACTGACAATTTTGCTGGATTGAATTATTTACTGATCGCCAGCGTAAACAATGCGGCGGCTGCCAGTGCTGCGATCGTCCGCACATGGTTCCAGAACGTCCAGTTCGCCAGGTATTTGGCCCAGAGGTTTGCGCCTTCTGTGCTGTTAGGTTTAGCAATTGCTAATGCATCGTTGAGTGGGACGTTAAAGGCGATCGTGACCCCAAAAGTACCAATCAGATAGAGTAAACTGCCGACGAGCAAATAAGCAGCACTAGGGTAGTGCCACTTAATCAGCGAAAAGACAATTAGAATCATGCAGGTTATGCTCGTGCCCAGAAACGCAGTCATAAACCAAGGGTTAATCACCGTGATATTGATGGATTGCATGGCAGCAATGCCTTGTGCTGGTGGCTGTTGAGCTAAAGCTTTCATAACAAAGGTCGAGAAGGCGAAAAAAACTCCAGCAATCAGCCCACAACCAAGTGCTGCAATCAGTTTCAGTGAGAAAGATAAGTAGTCAACCGTTGCCATACAACCTCCTGCGAATTACTGCTCAATTTATGTAGCAATTAGCTCAGTGATTTTGGTACGAGCATTTGTAATCGAATCTGCTAACTTTTGTCCGCCATACTCATCATTCTCTACATGAACAAAGGTAATATCCGTAATACCCATAAATCCGAAGACGGTTAAGAGATAGGGATCGTGGTGGTTCATCTTTTCGTAACGTCCACCAGGTTGAAACCCAGAATCTCCCCGTGCTTCGATAATAAACATTTTCTTGCCTAGCACTAGCGGCTTATAAGCATTGACAACATTGTTGGGTTCAAAGTCAACTGTTCGTCCGATCCGCACAATCTGATCGATATACGCTTTGAATCCACTAGGGACGCTGAAGTTGTACATTGGAACACCAATGATATAGATATCAGCGGCTAAGAATTCGTCTACAAGTTGATCGCTGAGACGAATGGCTTCTTGAAGTTGTGGAGTATGCTGATCGGGTGGTGAAAAAGCAGCCGCAATCCAAGATTCATCGACATGAGGAATTGGATTGCGTCCAACATCTCGGTAAGCGATCGTATCGTTGGGATGCTGCTGTTTCCACTGTTCGACAAACTCACGAGTCATGCGGCGAGAATGGGAGCGCTCCCCACGTGGACTTGCATCAATGTGCAGTAGATGTGCCATTGTTCCTCCTGGCTGACAAATTGATTTCTAAAGACATTGTTAGCTTAGAAAAATGCTTTATCCTCCAGCTATCTGATTCTTGTGGCACTATCAAATTCTTGGGATGAGTTTTTGCAATGCGAGTTAATATTTTGTAGAAATGCATACAATCAGAACAAGACGAGTTGGGATGGCATTGTGGAGATTCCAGTAAACCATCAGGCTGAAACAAATTATCTGCCCATTTTGTCGAGTCAAAACCAGGGCTGGGAAAATATTCTAGTTAACCAATTTCGCCATCCACCTGGTGAGGCAACGTGCCATTTTAGCGATGAACACGCAATTTGTCTATCACTGGCAGCTCGTCCCGTTCGTTCTCTGCATATCAGAGGAGGCAAGACGCATATGGGACTGTATGGGAAAGGCGATATGTCCATCACACCGGCTCAAGTGCCACTTTTTGCCCGCTGGGAGGATGAGGATCACTTTTTAGAGATTCGGATTGCCGCTCACTTTGTCGAAAGTGTCGCTAGAGAAACTCTGGACAAAAATCCCGACCAACTTGAACTACTTTCTGAGTTTCGGATGCGCGATCCACAGCTTGAAGCGATCGCTATGATGTTACTGGCTGAACTCCAACAAGAAAACCTAGGCAGCAGGCTCTATATTGAATCGCTCTCAAATGTCCTGGCAGTGCATTTGCTCCGACAATATGCGACTGCAAAACCTCATGTGCCTATTTATGAAGGTGGCTTGTCTCAGCGTCAACTGGTGCAAGTGTTGGACTACATCAACGACCATTTAGATCAGGAAATTAAACTAGCAGATCTAGCTGCATTGCTGGATATAAGCCAATTTCATTTTTGTCATTTGTTTAAGCAAGCGATCGCTACAACTCCCTATCAATATCTGCTTCAGCAACGCATCGAACGAGCAAAACAATTGTTAAAGCAAACCGATCAATCAATTATGGAGATTGCTTTCCAGTGTGGCTTTAACAGTCACAGTCATTTGAGTAAGCAGTTTCGCCAACTTACGGGCATGACCCCAACAGCTTACAGAGCAAATTAAACAACCTTGCCTTTGTAGCTTACGTGGGTTAGCGGCAAAGTTGTGTGGCGGCAGATAACTTTACAACTCTAGAAGCAGCTTTCTAATCCCTGCTGCTATGCAGTGTTAGGCAACTCTAAACTAAAGGGTTGAAGTAATTAAAAATACTAGTTTTTTTGTACTAAAATAATAGTAAACGAACATCAGTCTTGTAAATTCTCCTATTTTATAGGTTCTGCTTCCTGTGCAAAAGAAGACTCATACAGAGATCTCATCTAGCTTTTCGGCTGAGGGTTACAGGCTGCTCAGCCAGTACGAAGACGCCCATAGTAAAATGCATGCTGTCTGTCCTGTTGGGCATAAAGTATTAATGAGATGGAGCGGTTTTAAGTCTGGGAAGCGATGTCCCGAATGCGCAAAGCTTATAAGAGCAGACAAACGTCGAACACCTGAAAGTGTTGTAAGAAAAGCCTTTGAGGATGCAGGCTACCAGCTATTGGCAGAACGCTATCAAGACAATCTGACTCGAATGGACTGTCTCTGCCCTGAAGGGCATCAGATCAAAATGGATTGGGCATCGTTTAAAAATGGAGTTCGGTGTAATGAATGTGCAAAAGTGAAGCGAGGAAAAACCAGGAAACAGAATACTGCTATTAAGGCTCATGCTGCTTTTGAAGCTGAGGAGTATCAATTATTAGATGAGTACACTGATGCTCATACTTTAATGCGCTTCATTTGTCCAAAGGGGCACAGACACGAAATAAGCTGGACAAATTTCGATTCAGGATATAGATGCGCTTACTGCGCCAACGCTGCACCTGTTACACAGGCGCGAGTGCAGCAGTCTTTTGAGACTGAGGGATATCAATTATTAGATAAGTATAAAACAAAAAAAAAGCGGCTTCGTTTTATTTGCCCAGTAGGACACAAATACTCAATATCTTGGGATAACTGGAATGCAGGACATCGGTGTGCTATTTGTACGGAAAGAGTTGTGACCCGCAAGTACGTCAAAGATGCTTTTGGGGCTGAAGGTTATACATTGTTAACTCAATACAACAAAAATAACACTGAGAAGTTAGATTTTATATGCTCAGAAGGACACGAACACAACATTACATGGGCTGACTTTCGCTCAGGATGTAGATGTGCTGTTTGTAATAAACCATCTGTTGATCCTGAAATTGTTAGAGAGTTTTTTATTTCTGCTGGCTACACTCCTTTAGGAGAATATCAAAAATCTGCTGATAAGATTCCATACATTTGTCCTCAAGGTCATCGCCATTCAACTACCTGGTATTCATTCAAATGTGGATGTAGATGTCCAGAATGCAAAGGAAAAATTGTTCGACATGAAGACGTTGAGTTAGCATTTGCTGCTGATGGATATGAACTGCTGGATGAATACAAAAAATCATCTACGCATATGAAATATATTTGTCCTGAAGGACATCAACACTCAATTGTTTGGAGCGCCTTTAAGCAAGGAGTGAGATGTCCGTATTGTGCTGGAATGAAGCCTAGCCAGGAACAACGAGCAATTAATCTAATAAAAAAGGGAGTTGCTGGGTTAATTTACATGTACTTAAAGCGACAAGAAGCTCAAAAACCATTTTCAATAACAACTTTTTCTGGGCAAGTGGCATCAGAGATTCATCAAGAATTAGGAGTACGTCCAAAAGGACATCATCTTGATCACATCATTCCTCAAAGTTTTTTTGATTTTAGGAGACAGGTTGAGATAGAAGCTTGTTGGAATATTGAGAATCTACGCTGGCTTCCAGCATACGAAAATGTTTCTAAAGGGAATCGGCTAACGAGCAAAGATGTTGAGAAGTTTTCTTTAAACCAGCTTAAATTACTAGCTAAAGCATCACGGAAACCGAATATGCTTAACTCTTTTTTGATCTCTAAAAATGTTAGAGATGAAAGAGATTTAAAAGATGATGGCTCTACCTCCAGCTTTATTCAACTACTTTTACCTCTTTAAAGTAGCCTCAGTCTAGAAGTTTAAGGTGGTCTCAGCCTAAATCTCTTTAGACTGCTTTTCTTTAAAGGCAATCAATTACCTAACTATCAAATCATTGGACTTTTTCCGTATATTTCCATAAACAATATGCAATGCGAGTCCACGCACTGTATAGCCGTTGGTAAAATCAGTTACAGGTTAAATTTCCTAACAGGTTTCCCGCATTCTTTACCTATTTTGTAGTATGATGTAGTATCAATAGAGAAGTCGGTTTTCTAACCCTACGCATTCGATTCCATATCACTATATGGTTTTGTCCGGGCGCATGTGCGATGTGAAGCCGCTCTCCCTTCGGGGTAATCGCCACTGTCAATAATGAAGCCGTTAGCGGTCAACAAATTCACCTTACTTAATGAAAGGAATTGAGTATGCGTAAACTCAACTACTATGTCGCTTGCACTGTTGATCACGTCATCGCTGGGAAGGATGATTCGTTTTATTGATCTAAACGGTGGTGTATTTCGACTGGTTTAGTGGATGACCGATGCAGTCCCACAGCAGTAAATCTCTAAGATTAATTATTAGAAAAGAAAGGCAGTGAGAAATTGAGAGGTTAGCGAATGACAAAGACTTTTTATGCTGTTCTAGCAAACTCACTGTTAGCCTCGCTGACCAATAATTTTGTCTGGTTTGCGGTCACGTTTTGGGTGTATTTGCAAACGAAGTCTGTGTTAGCGATGTCAGTTATGGCAGGCGTGTATCTTTTAACGGTTGCCCTCTCTGGATTTTTCCTGGGGTCTTTGGTTGATCGCTACAAAAAGAAAACAGCAATGCTGCTTTCAAGTATTTGCTCCCTTATTTTATATATCCTTGCCTATATCATTTTTGTTTCGACTCCATCCTCTGCCTTTACTAATCCTGCTAGTGTTGTGCTCTGGATATTTATTACGCTTGCCTTAGTAGGAGCGATCGCGGGTAATATTCGCACGATCGCTCTACCCACCCTTGTGACCATCCTGATTCCTGAAGCAAAACATGACAAAGCGAATGGTCTGGTAGGCACTACAAACGGTGTATCATTCCTCATTGCGTCGATCTTTAGTGGAATGACGATCGGATTCCTTGGTATGTACTGGATGCTTGTGTTTGCGATTGGTCTGATGATTCTAGCGATTCTCCATTTAGTAACGATCGCTATTCCTGAGAAGGGAATTGTCCATGTGGAAAATCAAACCAATCACATTGATATTCGCGGAACGATTCGAGTTGTTCATCTTGTTCCTGGACTGTTCGGACTTATTTTCTTCAACTGCTTCAACAACTTCCTGGGCGGAGTCTTCATGTCTCTGATGGATGCCTATGGCTTATCACTGGTTTCTGTACAAATGTGGGGTGCGTTGTGGGGGCTGTTGAGTTTAGGTTTTATTGTGGGTGGATTGGTTGTTGCTAAGGTAGGTTTGGGAAAAAGCCCGTTAAGAACGCTGTTTCTAGCGAATATTGTTATGTGGATCATCGCAATGTTCTTCACGATTCAGGCATCGATCGTATTACTGGCGATCGGTTTATTCATCTACTTGTGCCTGATTCCTGTCGTTGAGGCATCAGAGCAGACTATTATCCAAGCCGTGATTCCACTTGAGCGCCAGGGTCGCGTGTTCGGGTTTGCCCAAAGCATCGAACAGGCAGCATCCCCGCTGACCGCTTTTATGATTGGGCCGATTGCCCAATTTATTTTTATCCCGTTCATGACAACAGGTGCAGGCGTTGATCTCATCGGCAGTTGGTTTGGCACTGGTGCCGCTCGGGGAATTGCACTTCTGTTTACAGTCACCGGATTGATCGGGCTGATTGTGACATTCATGGCAATGCGATCGCGCTCCTACCAAAAATTATCAGCAAATTATCAAAAGCATTAATTTTATGGTGAACCTCCGCCCTGCCACCTCTAATGATTTAGTTCTCCTGCAACATTGGGATGAACAACCTCATGTGATTGCCTCAGACCCAAATGATGATTGGCACTGGGAGGTAGAACTCGATCGCACTCCTGATTGGCGAGAACAACTGATTGCTGAGATCGACGGTCGTCCGATCGGGTTTATCCAGATTATTGATCCAGCCCGTGAGGAGAGTCACTATTGGGGAGATATCGCTGCAAATCTTCGTGCGATTGACATCTGGATTGGCGAAGAAACTGATTTAGGCAAAGGTTATGGAACGAAAATGATGCAGCTTGCCCTTGCTCGATGTTTTGCTAACCCAGAGGTGATGGCTGTACTCGTTGATCCGCTGGTCAGCAACGCTCGCGTTCACCGCTTCTACGAACGGTTTGGTTTCCAGCGTATCGATCGCCGCCAATTTGGTGACGATGATTGCTTTGTGTATCGCTTGAATCGAGCAGATTGGCGTCCTACAAACGCTGAATGATGTCTATAAAGCGCCAATCTTTTCCTCTCATTTGCTTAATTGCGGCTGAATTTCTTTCTCAAGTTGGCAATCAAATTGCTGCGATCGCTATTCCAATTTTAGTGTTGCAATTTACTCATTCAGCGATCGCAACTGGTATCGCTGTAGCAGGTAATATCATTCCGGTTGTCATCGCTGCATTTGTGGGTGGAAGAGCAATCGATCGATTTGGAGCATGGCGAGTGAGCGTCACGGCTGATGTTCTAAGTGGCATCTCAGTTTTATTGCTACCATTGGTTTTTATTTGGTTCGGTTCAGCATCACCTTTGATCATTTTCTTGTTAGTGTTCATCGGTGCATTATTTGATCCAACTGCAACATCTGCTCGTCACACACTAGTTCCCAAGTTTGCCAAACTCGCCCGCATTCCACTAGAAAAAATGAATGGTTATCGGGGCAGTTTAGAAAATGGTGCAGATCTTTTAGGCCCAGTTGTAGGAGCAGTTTTAATCAGCTTGATTGGAACGGTTAGTACATTCTTTGTGAATGCAGCTAGCTTTTTTCTCTGCGCTGTGTTGTTTCTAATCTTCATTCCTCGTCCACATCAACGGTTCTTGAAACGCGAAAGTGGTGATCCCGTTGCAGGAATTCGCTTTATTTTTCAGCATCACCAACTGCGATCGCTGGCAATCAGCGGAATTGCTCTCAACTTTGTGCTGTTGCCGTTTCTCGGGCTGTTGCTTCCCGTTTTAACCACTCAAACCTTTGCTAATCCCGCATTATTGGGTATTTGTCTGTCCCTATTTGGTATGACAGCAACCCTCAGTGCATTGTCCTATGCCACGCTCACCAAATGGTTATCCCGTTCAGCGATATATTACAGTGGCTTGCTGCTAACCGCAGTTTCAGTCCTGCTCTGTGCAATGGCAACCACATCGATCGCATTAATGATTTCGGTGACGCTAGGCGGATTGCTGCTAGGAGCTGGAAATCCTTTGGAACAGACCGTTCTACAAGAGACGACACCAAGTAGAATTTTGGGACAAGTGTTTACTGCCCAAACTGCCATCAGCTATGCGGCAGGGCTGTCGGGATTACTGGTTGCGGGGGTTGCTACAGAATTAACGAGTGCCAATCTAGTGTTGATTCTGGCTGGAAGTTTGTTAGCAATTGTGGCTGCGATCGGCTGGTGCCTCATGCCGCTTACAGAGCAGAAAGCTACTGTTGGGCGATGAAGGCGATCCGAAGCGCGATCGGGTGCTTGTACATAAGAACACTCATGACTGTAAGTATCGCTTATATTTGAACTTTAAGTACTTTGCGAGTGTTGCGTAAACAAATTGTAGTTAGTTCATAGACAAGAACATCAATGGCTTAAAGCATCACTACGTAAAGTCTCGAGGTATTTAGAGACTATACTTTGAGCACCTTTATTCAGGTTCCGCTGAAGACTGTCAATATTTCTTGAAATGTATGTATAAAAAGTGTCCTGAGATAGCCGCTTATAGTTGCATTAGGGGATGTTGAGCAAGGTTAAGGTGCTATTAAATCCAATGTACGATCTAGCAACATTTACCCAAAATGACATGCAGCGCTGTGCGGTTAAACTCCGCAACATGGACGAGAGATCCCAAAGCATGGAAGAAACGGCGGGTCGAATTGTCCGCTATCTTTATGAAAATCTAACTGATCGGAAGACTGGCAAACAAGCTTGTACGCTCGTTCGGTTTTTTAAAACTCATCCTTACGGGGACCTAGATGAAGATCTTCAAGAAGCGGCTCAGGCAATCCTAAAGGGTCGTCCTATTCTTCGAGCCACCAAATGTCTTACTTTGCTAGCAACAGCAGGGGAAGAGCCTTATTGGAATCTCAGGCAAGACTCGATTGGTCATCAGGCTATTCCACTAATAGACGAAGACTTTGTAAATCGCGCTCCTATGATTCTGCAACTAATTCAGCAGTTTGGGTTGGATGTCAGTACGGTGATCGAACCATCGCCAACGTTGATTACAAAGTCAACCCACAAAGCCTTTAACGTCTTTTATGTCGCTAACGCGATCGGCAGCCCGTACATTCCTGCTCAAGAAGAATTTGTACGGCCATATCGAGTTCAGTCCGTTTTAGGGTTCGGAGGCATGTTGCCCTCTGGAAATCTGTTTGCTGTTATTTTGTTTAGCAAAGTTCCGATTCCGCTCGGCACAGCCAAACTTTTTAGGTGGATTTCTGCTTACGTTCGGATTGCCATCACGTCTTTTGATCGGAGGAATGTTTTTATCAAAGATTCTTGAATTGTTGTCATTTCAATTCAATCGCGCTACATCTCGTTTATGGCACTTGCCTACTCTATTCACAGAGTGAGCGATCGCTGAGAATTGAATGAGAGAGCGTGTGTATGAAGCTTGCTATTTAAAGCACAAAAACCCATCTCATAGGTGGGAAGAATTAGCACGTGAATCAAATTCATCGAAAAAAGATCAACTCATCACCTTTTCTCCTCAGGACAACATTATTGTATTAGCTGAATATTAAGGATTAGTTGCAACGATATTGATTGCGGATTCGTGGATTCATTCTGACCATCGGCGCGATTGGCTCCGCCAAGCTCCGGAGGATCGCTCTTGCTAATTTGCTCAACTAAATACCAGAAACCGTTGAAGGACTGACGTAACTCATCAGGGTGAAGGCGATTGCAACTTCTGTAGCCGGAGGGTCGCCTCCTGAATTTGCGTTTGCAGTAGTGCTAAACTTGCTTCACTCGTTTTTCTGTTAACTTCCAAAATCTCAGTTTCCTTACGTAATCGAGTCATTCGCGATCGATGATCCTCGGAGCGACCCGGCTGATAAATCACACCGAAAGAAACTGTAACGTTCGATGCCTCTGCTGTGTTGACACCCACCGATAAGTTCATACCAAAATCGTTTTCTGAGTTGACGTAAGCATTAGGTATCTGCAACGGCTGGATCGGAATACTCACAGATGTCGAGTTAGATGTTGAATTATTAACAGGCACTTGCGGGTTAGATTGCACAATCTGATTGAACGCAGAATTACTGCCGATCGCGCTCGTTTGATTGCTAGATGCGGTTTGAGCTTGGACAGGACTGATTGTAGTAGCCAACTCAGCGCAGATTAGCCCGATTGTGGTGAGAACTAATGCTTGAGTATGGCGCTGCTTAAAGAACTTCACGGTTATCTCCAAAGGGTTCGAGTTTCATCGCCCTAATAGGTCTAAAAATTGAAATGAGTATCAGTGGAAAGCAATACTTACAATACTTTTACGCTGCTATTTACGCTTTTTGACAATGCTATCGAACAGTAATGACTAAGAGATAATTTAATTTTCCATTACCACTTGTCTGTTGCGTTACTTGCGTTCCTACTGCCGAAAGCTTGACTTGAATCGGTGTATTAGTAGAAGAGGAGTGACCACTAATCTCAACAGTTTTTACACCCTTAGATAAATAGGGAGAAAGATTAAAAGATGTGCTGCCCTTCAATACTCGAATTGTTTTACCGTCAACTTTTACCTGCCCAGTTAGAGTTGCGCCTGGGGCTAAAATCGTTAGTTGGCAGGGCTGTTTGAGTGCCACAGCAGAAAGCGTAATCGACGATCGCTGCACTGAAGAAGAGCGAGAAGTTGAATAGGGTTCCATTGTCCAACCTGCGGTGCGATCCTTTAAAGTTTGGCGGAGCAAATTGTGCGAAGGGAGAGCCTGACTGCCATGATTCAATTCTAATGCACCGGCTCTGGACTGGATGATCATCTTGCCATTGCCAATTTGTAGCGAGGACTGAGCGAATCCAGTTTGAGCAATAAGACACGATAGAGTAACCAAAATTCCACAAGCAGAGGAGAGTTGAATGTTCATGACGATTGGGGTTCCGAATGGAGTGGGCAAGACCAGAATCCAGTTGCGAACGACGAGAAGGATGGTAATAGTGGCAACTGAATTCTGTATCAATTGGGATGGGAATCATTTGGTACATCTCATCATTAGCCGATGTTTGGCTTTGGTATGCCGCTAAAGAGTCCATTCATAAACGATGGGTCTAGTGCAGGGCTATAGACATCAACTTGAGTGTTAACCGGAATCTGAATTGTTGGACTACCTAAACCCGGAACGTTTGGCACACCCTGCGCTCCATTGGTAATCGTAGAATTGCTGTTACGAATCTGCGTAGCATCGCCAGGAGTAACAGCAGTCTGAGCGTTTGTGGTCACGGCTGCTCCTCCAACACAGTCGCCCTTGCTTGCCATACTGACGTTGTTCTCTTGCGTCGAAGGCGTGCGAGAGCCATGAATAGCTAGCTGGTTAGACACATCTAACATGACACATTGAGCAGAGGCAGCAGGCGTCAAGGATGGCAAGAAAGGCAGAAGCGCAGTGAGTAAGCCAAGGGAGAGGGGTTTGAACATAATAATCTCCAGAGTGTAAAGAGCGAAGGATAAGTAGAGACGAAGAGTGAGTAGCGACCAACGGACTTCGTAAAGCAACCTCTGTGAGCTTGGCAGAGCCGATCGTGCCCACAAGAAATTTAGAAAGAAATTGCCGATTTTAGCAGCAGCGCGGTGAGGAAATCGGCAAACCTTAGCGCGGGGGGGCATCTAATTTTGTGGGTGATATGCTTTGTCAGTCCTGCAATACGGTTGCATTTGCTGCGTTACCTTGAACAGCAGAGTTACCTACCCCAACTTGGGTTGCAGTCTGAGCATTTCCTTGCAGCACTTGGCTACCATTCACACCCATAGCCGGATAGTAAGGGAACGGGTAGGAACCCAAGCCTTGCAGCACATTAGCCGTGCTAGAGTTGCCTTGAATTGCCGTGTTGCCCACTCCAACTTGGTCAATGGTTTGATGATTGCCTTGTACAACCGTTGCACCGTTTACTCCGGGGAGCTGGCAAGGAGCAACAAAGCATTGAATTCCAGCGTAAGGGACGTCCCCGCCGAGTTGATTCACAACTCCAGTTTGCACATTGCCTTGCACTGCGACATTACCGCTACCGTTTTGCACAACATTTTGGTCAGAGGTTTGAATCACAGAGGCTGCGTTTTGAGCAAAGGCGGGAGCCGCCGCAAAACCACAGATTGAAGTAACAACAGCCAATGCACAGAATTTGAAGGATTTAGCAGACATGATGTGAATTTCCCTAAGTTGATTAAGTTGAATGTCGACGTTGGATGAATCAGGTAGTTTGCCGATTTCTCAATCCTAAAAATCGGCAAACCGTAAGCGTGAAGATCAGTCATTCGAGAGTTGAGATTAGTGCTGGATCACGGTTGCATCGGTTGCATTACCTTGAACAGCAGAGTTACCGTGACCAGCTTGCAGAACGTCTTGGTGACTGCCTTGTAGTACCGTTGCGCCATTGATGCCAGGAGCTGGGTAGTAGAAGGGATATCCAGGTGTACCTTGCAAGACATCCGCTGTGGTGACATTTCCTTGAATGGCGGTGTTGCGGATGCCCACTTGAGCGACTCCTTGCTCGCTATCTTGTTGAACAACTGCGCCATTAATTCCGCCACCGAAGGGAAAAGGAACGCCAGTCTGAGTTACAATTCCTGATTGCATGTTGCCTTGCACTGCCACGTTTCCCTGACCGAGTTGAGCTGCATCTTGCTCAGAGGTTTGAATCACTGAGGCGGCATTTTGAGCAAAGGCAGGAGCCGATAATAATGTTGCAGATAGAAGACCAAACAAGGAGATGGATAAAGATTTTACGGATGCCATGATCGTGTTTCCTTTTGTTGAGTAGAGTGTGTTTGAGTTTGAGAAGTGTTTTCCGTCTCACTGGTTAACTACGACTCGTTTCTTAGTTTATGCATCTTGCGTTGAGCGTTATTTTTAAGTTGACTCATCTGTTGCAAATGCAGTTACTTAAGCGTTGAGATTCGTGAGTTTCAAGGTTGTGACTTTGGATTGTTTTCTCTCACATCCAACATTACGACTCCTCCATCTGGTTTATGCAGCGTCCTCCAGATTTCTTCTAAGATTTCGCGATCGCAAAGGGATGAAACCTAGATGCAGTCTAAATTCTGAATTTCGGGAAAATTCCAAATTCTTTTCGGGCGTCCTGATTACAAGCTCTTCTAGCCGGGGTCTGCATAAATGATCTAAGTCAGTCTTACTAAGAGATAGAAGCAAATCAATCATCTCAACTGGGCAACCTTTCGCCCAAGTCGTTGGAGGATGGCAGATTCATAAGGAGGCTGAAATGGTTGAGCATCAATTAGGGGACGCATTTGTCAAGATTGTCTACGCCAAAGTGAAATCTAACGGCAGAACTGAGATGGTTCCGCTCAAGCTCTACGTTGATGGTTCGTTAGAGCATATTACACAATCCTTGTTCACCTCGGATTCTAGTGTATCTCCGCAAACCATGTTGGGCGATCGCTATCGTGTTCAGCGTCTTCTGGGTCAGGGTGGCTTTGGGCGAACCTACTTAGCCGCCGATTGCCATCGGTTTGATGAACTGTGCGTGCTGAAAGAATTCTTGCCGCATCGGGTGGGTGATTATGAAATTCAGAAGTCCCGCGAATTGTTTGAGCAAGAAGCCAAAATTTTGCATCAGATCGAGCATCCTCAAATTCCAAAATTCCTCGCTTATTTTGAGGAAGACGGACGCTTATTTCTGGTGCAAGAATACATTAAGGGCTGTACTTATTCCTCGCTATTGCGAGAGCGCCATCAGCGAGGCGAAATGTTTTCTGAAGCTGAAGTTGTTGACTGGTTGCATCAACTTCTACCAGTATTAGACTATATTCACGATCGTAAGATCATTCACCGAGATATTTCACCTGACAACATCATGCTGCACCAAGATCACAACACTCCAATGTTGATTGATTTTGGGGTGGGCAGATGGACACTTGAGCAAGTTCAAGGCGCACCGAGCTATTCGCGTAAGCATTCTGTTGTGGGCAAGGTTGGCTACGCGCCGCACGAGCAAATCTGGATGGGGCAGTGTTTTCCGAGCAGCGATTTGTATTCGCTGGCGGTCACGGCGGTGGTTTTGCTGACCGGAAAAGAGCCTCAAACGCTGATGGATTCGTGCTCGCTGGAGTGGCAGTGGCGGGATCATGCTCAAGTTAGTGATCGCGTTGCTCAGGTTCTTGGCAGAATGCTGAATGCCAAGCCGACGGAGCGCTATCTCTCGGCTCAAGACGTAATAGCTGCCTTGAATACTCTATCCTCGCCAAGTGTCACGTTTGTTAGCCAACCGCTGAGCGATTCGGTGACAAATTCGGTGACCATAGTGAGCCAATCTTCTCCTCAAGCAGCGAATGCTAAGCACAACGATGAAACATTCTGTAGCCCAATTCGTGCCAATTTCTCTGCACCATCATTGACTGCAATGTTTGTCCAGAATTGTGAACAAGAGTTGATGAATTGTATTGGGCCGATCGCAAAGTTTTTAGTACAGCAAGCACTAAAAAATGGAAACACTTCCGGAAGGACTACAGATAGAGCCTCAAATGACGCTACTCTCACGCCGGAAGCATTAGTCAATGCTTTAGCAGAAAAGATTCCGAACCCGAATCAAGCGATTGAATTTCGGCATCGGTTATTACATTTCTGATTCGATAAGCTTAAACACAAAAACGATTGCATAAGTGAGCAACTATAGTCGTAGCAGATTATAGGAAGACCAATCGGAAAAGCTGGTTTCTTCGCTCGATTCATTAGCCGTTTTGTAACACTAAGAGGTAAAATCATGTCTCGTTCTATTCACTGTGCTGTCAAACTTAGTGCAATGCTTCCTCTCTTACTAGGAGTTACGCTCTTTAATCCAGCAAAAGCTTCTGCATTAGACATTTCGCAAATTCCGATTCTAGGATCGGCGCTTCAACGAGGATTATCGCTTGAACCTAGTTTAAGGCTTTTCGATCAAGGCATAAACCGAAACAATCTACAAGTTTGCGTTCTGTCTTGCTCACCAATGCCAAATGGTGCAGTGTCTATGCCTGTCGCTCCGCAATTGAATCGCTCTCTGCCTAATGCTGGAGTAGGAACAGGAGGGTTAGTGCCTCAACAGGTGATGCAGTTGCCACAGGTGTTGCAGCAAGGAATGCAGTTGCCAAATCAGATTTTGCAGCCTAATTCGCTCATGCAACAATCGCAAATGCCACTACAAATGCCACAAGCTGCGCCTATGCAATCGCTTCCTCAAGGTGTTGTACCTCAGGGTGTACCTCAGAGTTTGCCTCAATCGAGCCAGATTCAACAAAGACGGACTTCGACACTCCAGCACGTCGGGCAAGTGTTGCAGCCCCAAATCATGCAAGCGATCGGACGTTAAGCGAATCTGTGAGAAGACAGAAAAAAGTCAATGTGAAACGCCTGAACTGCCCTCACACTCTCCTGTAGGAAACAAGGAACAAGAATTAGATTGGTTCCCCTCGCCCCTCTCCTATGATGGGCGAGGGCAATTCTGTTAAGTGCATAATGCTCTTGCTTCTATCGTATGTCCTCATCAGAGGCTGCTTGATGAGCATCAGAAGGCTCTTCTCACTTCCTCCAATTGATGCATTGTTTTTGGATCTGCTGTCATGCTAAACACCCTAGATCACACCACTATTGTCGGCCAAACTCAGCCCTTCATTGAGTTAAATAATCATGGAGAGATTCTACGATTCCAATTGCAAGAAGAGCAATATCAGTTGGGGCGCGATCGCACGTGGTCTGATCTAGAAATTCCCGAACAAACATGGGCTGTTTTATCGCGACGACAAGCGATTTTACAACGCGAAGGTGATTGCTATCGCATCTATGATGGGGATGGCAATACCCCTAGTCGAAACGGCATTTTTATTCATCACGCTCGCCTTTCAGATCAAGGCTGTCTGCTCAAACACGGAATGCAATTAGAAATTGGACAAGATCCAAGCAATCGCATTCTGCTGACTTACCTTGATCCAGCCAGTAGCCCCACAGTGACGCCCAGTAACCTCCGACTCGATCTGAAACCGTTGCGATCGCCCGTCGAACTCGGACGTGAACCCGATGCAACTCGCTATGCGGCCATGAAGCTTGACTCCCCGGTCGTATCTCGCCGTCATGCCACGGTGTACCAGACTCCAGATGGTGGCTACACGCTGCAAGATCACAGTACGAATGGCACGTTTGTCAATGGAGTGCGAGTCGAGCGATTTGCAAAATTGCAATCTGGCGATCGCATCCGCATTGGCCCATTTACGTTGCTCTATCAATGGGGCATGTTGGAACTCGCCGATCGCGGCAACCAAATCCGACTGGATGCGGTTCAACTCGTTCGCAAAGTGACAGATAAGCTCAAAAACGAACGAGTGATTTTAGACAATGTTTCGCTCTCGATCGAACCTGGGCAACTGGTGGCATTAGTGGGTGGTAGCGGAGCCGGAAAATCAACGCTGATGAAAACCTTATTGGGAATCGAACCAACCAAATCCGGCACTGTTTATTTGAATGGAGATGATCTGCGGCAACACTTTGATCTCTATCGCTCACAGTTGGGATATGTGCCGCAAGACGACATTGTGCATCGTGACCTCACGGTTGAGGAAGTCTTGGTCTATGCCTGCAAGCTACGGCTGCCGCCCGACACCAACGTAAACCAAGTCGTGCAGCGAACGCTAGAGCAAATCAAGTTGCATCATGTCAAACAGACCTTTATTCGCGATCTGAGCGGTGGACAGCGCAAACGAGTCAGCATTGGGGTCGAGTTACTGGCCGATCCAAAGCTCTTCTTTCTCGACGAACCCACGTCTGGACTCGACCCCGGACTTGACAAAGAAATGATGGCTCTGTTGCGCGAATTAGCCGATCAGGGACGGACGATCATTCTGGTGACTCACGCAACGGCAAATCTAGAAGTCTGCGATCGCATTGCGTTTATGGGACGCGGCGGAAAACTGTGCTATTTCGGGTCACCGCTTGCGGCACTCGACTTTTTTGAGATGCCTGCCCCCGATTTGAAATACTTTGCCGATATTTACATCAAGTTAGATCAAGGCAAAACTAAGCAAGACGTTCAGGCAACGGTGCAACATTGGGCAACTAAATTTCACAGCACTCAATCGGCTCAGCTAGACCTAGTGTTAGCCGCAAAATCAAGGCGTTCTTCGAGTCAGAAAGACAAATCCTCTATTCAGCATGGACAATCGCCGCTTCAGCAACTCAGATTGCTGAGTCAGCGCTACGGGCTACTCGTGTGGCGCGATCGCTTGAGTCTCTGCCTGACCCTACTGACGGGACCCATTGGGATTGCTCTGATTTATCTCGCCATTCATGACCAAGATCCATTCCTGCAACTCTCCCCACAAGAGGCAATGCACGCTTCTCTCTGCCTGCGAACGGTATTGGTAGTTGGCTGCATTGCAATTTGGGTGGGCATTTCGGGATCAGCCCAAGAAATCGTTAAAGAATCTGCGATCTATGCTCGCGAACGATTGGTCAACTTGGGCCTCGTGCCGTATTTGGGATCAAAGCTGCTCGTTCGCACGGCGATCGCCGCTTTGCAAACTCTGCTGATGGTCGCCGCTTTGCTAATCGGCTTCAAATCTCCAGAGCCAGATCTGTTCTCTTGGGTACTGGGCTTCGGAATCACGAACTTTTTCACGTTGTTGAGCAGCTTATGTTTGGGCTTGTTACTGTCAACGTTTGTTAAGACAGAAACAGAAGCAAACAATGCTCTGCCGCTAATCATGATTCCTCAGCTAATTTTTTCCGGAATCATGTTTGAACTTCAAGGCTTTCCGACCAAGCTGTCTTGGCTGATGTTGAGTCGCTGGTCAGTAGGAGCTTACGGCGCATTAGTGGATGTCAATCAAATGATCCCCGCCCCGATTCAGATTCCGGGTCAAGCGCCGATTCCTCAACCCCTTCAGCCGAACGCGATCTATGACGCTACGTTGCCTAACCTCGGATTGAATTGGATGATTTTACTAGGAAGTGCGGCGGTGTATGTCGCGATCGCGCTCTACCTGCAAAAACGCAAAGATGTGATTTGAGGAACAACTGCGATTACCCCTTGGGGAAACTCCAAAGCAACCGTAAAGGGGAGCGGGCTTAAAAGTTAATTTTTTGCTACAGTTTGCATGATTCCGGTAGGGAATACAGTGTAATGGCAGTATGGCGACATGTTTGAAAGTACAGGTTTGAATGGAAGAAGCATTGAGAAAGTGACACTCTATACAATTAGCTGTAATGGTTTCAGTTGTGATGGTTTCGCCGGATCAGGGTGTTAGATTAAAGTGTTGTTTATTGGGTTGGTAGAGTAGAACATGCCTCCAGTTGGTGTTGGTGCTAGTCGGTTTGCGTCTGCCCTCGAAACGGGTGAGGCAAAGCTCTGGGTGCTGCTCATTGGAGTCAATCAGTACCAAGATGACGCGCTGCCTCCGTTGCGGTACGCTGCCCTAGACTGCCAAGGATTGGGCGAAGCCTTGAGCGAGGCAACTCAACCCTTTCCGCAAAAAGAATTTCTGATTCATCACGATCTCGTATCCGAGAGGCCAACTTTAGCGACGATTCAAGCAAGTTTGCAGCGACTGGTGAGAGAAGCCAAACCGAAAGATACTGTTCTCACCTACTTTTCAGGACATGGCATTGTCGATCCGGCGAGTCAGCAAACTGTGCTGTGTGTCAGCGACACGCAAAAGCAAAATGCCCTCCAGACGGGTTTGGGTCTCCAAGAAATGCTGCAAATGCTGGGGGAGTGCGATGCCCATAGTCAGATTGTGTGGCTGGATGCCTGCCATAGCGGAAACATTACCTTGTCTGGAGCGAAAGGATCTGGAGCGAAAGGTCAATCGACTGATCCGGCTTTGCTCAATCCCACCCCACACCTGCTAGAACTGCTGCGACAGCGAGCCGCTAAAAGTCGGGGATTTTACGCCCTCTTATCCTGCGACCAAGGACAGCAATCGTGGGAATTCCCTGACTTGGGGCATGGCGTGTTTAGCTACTATCTCATGCGCGGCTTGCGGGGAGAAGCCGCCGGGTCGCATGGCATTATTGATGCCGATGGGCTTTACCGCTACGTCTACTACCAAACGCTTCAGTATGTCGAGCAAACCAATCAACAACTCCGGCTCGTCAATCAGCAAAAGCGCAACAAAGGAGACACGCATTTTCATTCTGAGTACTCGCTGCAAACGCCGAAGCGAATTGTCGAGGGAGTCGGTGAAACCATTTTAGGACTTAAGCCCCACATAACGCACATCTGGCAAAAGCGGCAGGCGTTGCTGATCGACGGTTTGATGGAGCAGCCCCTCTATAGCGAGAGTCCTCGAAGTTTGACAGATCCAATTGCAGAAGTGTTGCAGAGTGATGGCAACTTTGAGTTGCAGTGTTTCTCACCGTCCGACTATCCCGCGATCGCTGATCCGTGGCTAGAAGTGCGGAACGTCATTCTCCGCTTTCTTCAGTCTGATCCTGCCTCGTTGGAACCGCACTCCAGCCCAGTGCAGCAGGTTGCGACTCGCTTGCTCTATCTGCGGGGCAGCATTGTGACATCCGAGGAGGGTGACTCTTGGCTGGTCTTGGGCGACGGCGTGAAGATTAGTCGAGCATGGCTGCGGCAAGAACTGCGGCGATCGCGGGTGGCTCAGCAAGTGGTGATTTTAGACTGTCCGGGCGCAGTGGGTCTAGAAGACTGGCTCGACGATCTAAAGATGGAGTCGGATTACGGGCAGTGTATTCTGGCCTGTGCCTCTCCTGCCGACGATCCAGAGTTGTTTGCTCAAGTTTTGCTAGAAGCACTGATTGCGGCAAATCCTCAAACCGGATTACCGATCGCGACGCTGCTGGCTAAGCTTCAGACCAATTTAGACGGCTTGGGGTTGACTTGCCATCTTTGGCTGTCAGGAACCCAAGGCTTAATTGAAGTATTGCCATCGACGTCGGGGAACAGTCCTTCGGCGTCAACTCCATCGATTTCAACCAAACCGATGCCTGCGATTAGCGCAACGAGCAACTTCAAGGAAGACGCTTTGCAGTTTCCCCAAGAGGCGCTCGCGAGTGTGCTTTCTGAGCAGGTAAGTGGGACGCCGACGTCCATATCTGCCCCGATCGTGCTGGAACCAATCGAGGATGACCCCGCCCTAACGGATCTAAAGCATCGCCTGCTGCTGGTGCTGATGCCGTTGGTGGGGCCTGTCGCCCCGACCTTAATTGCTCAAGCCGCCGCGATCGCCGATCATTCTCACGGTCTGATCGAGACGATTTCGCAGCTACTTCCAGCCAGCAAATGCGCTACTTTTGAGCGTCAAGCGCAGGCCGTGATTGAAACGTGGGTAGACCGCCCCGAAGAGACGCCCCCGAAACAAGTCGTCCCAGTTCTATCCGAATCTCCTACGACCTTGCACCAGTCCGCTCCCGACGCGGAAGGGCTGTCTCCTGAGCATTTGGCGGTTGCCAAGCAAGTTTTGCTGGAGTTAGTCGGGCCCATCACATCGGTTTTACTGAACCAAATTCCACCGGAGACCAATAGCGTTGCAGCGCTAGTAGCCGCTCTCTCCAGCCATCTTTCGGCTCAACAGTGCGCCATTTTAGAGCAACGGCTACCGTTAATATCACCCGTTCCAGCTCGAACGGATGAGCAATCAGCGTTGCCTAACGCTGAAGGGGTTCGTCTCACGAAGTCCGTTGAATCGCCGAAGCTAGACCAGGTTTCTACCGGAAGTGGGCGCGGGGTTTCAACTTCTAATTCAGGCGCGATCGATGAAACATTCATTCAAACATGCGAATACGAATTGACTCGAATTGTCGGGCCTATCGCTAAGTGGATGGTGAATGGACAGCGGGGTGAAATCTCAAAGATGTCTTCTGTAGCGTTTGTTGAGACTTTGGCTGCCAATATTCCTAATGATCAGAAGGCAGCAGAATTTCGGCAGCGATTGCTGAACGCAAAGTTTTAAGACAGGTTGAATACTGAGAACTCATTGAGCTAGAAGCGGTTCTCCTTTATGGGTAATGAGTACTCCCTTGCTGCTCATGAGTACTCTTTTGTTACTCGCGGGTACTCCTTTACTGCTTGCGGGTACTCCTTTGCTGCTCATGAGTTCCCCTTTGCTACTTATGAGTACTCCTTTGTTACTCGCGGGTACTCCTTTGCTGCTCATGAGTACTCCTTTGTTGCTTGCAGGTACTCCTTTGTTGCTTGCAGGCACTCCCTTGCTGCTCATGAGTACTCCCTTACTGCTCATGGGTACTCCCTTACAGGTGATGAGTTCTCAGAATTAGTGAACTAGCTCTTAGGGCTAGAAATTGGAGGGTTTGCGGAAGCTGTAGCCTTTAGAGAGCCAAGAGAGCCAAGCGATCGCTAGATATTTCGCCAACGTCTTTGCCCTTCTCTTAAGTGGCAGAAGCGGAAATAAGGGCTGATTTAACAGGTCAGACCCAGATTCCGCAACACTTTAACTTATTTCTTCAATTGGCCACTCAAATGCAGCTTAGATTACTGTTTCTTGTTCAACAAATTCATCGAGATTTCTAAACTCGACTTCATGCGATTAAACGCGGCTGCCAGCGTGCCAATTTCATCGCGGCTATTTTGCTCAAACTCGGTCGCCATTTCTCCCATACTGACGGCTTCTGCCGTGCGTGCCATCTGACGAATCGGACGAATGACCGATCGCTTCAGCAAATAATTGATCACAAAAACGATCGCTAGAAATACTCCCAGCAAAATTGACATGATCAAGGCAAGCGATCGCCGCGAATTCTCCAACACCTCTTCCGCCGGAACTGAGACGATCTGAGCGGCAATAATATCGTTCAGCTTCCAACCAAAGCCATTCTGATCCCCATACGTTGCAATTTGGCTCTTGGGTGCTTTATCGACCGTAGAGTGACAGCGCAAACAGCTTTCTTTTCCTACAGCTAACGGACGGGCAATATAAAACACTTGTCCTCCGGGCAAATCGCGGAAACCAGAGATCTCTTTGGTATTTGATTCTTCACGAAATCGTTTGACTAGATTTGCTTCAAAGGAATCGGCTTTGTCTCGCAAATTAGTCGGATCTAACGTGGCTTCTTTATAGAAAAAGTCTTTGTAATCATCAACTTTGCGGACGCGCTGAAAAACCTCGGTTGCCGCGAAAGCTGGGACTGTTTCGGCAATAAACGTAGAATCGGTGTCTAGTCGAGGATTCAAAAGCGGTTGAATGTTAGTCGTGGTATAGTCGCGCACCGAATTCATGGTCTGAATCAGAACCAGAGCCTTCGACGTGACTTCGTTCTTGGCACGACTTTCTAACACGTTAGAGAGCGCAAGTCCACTCAGCGCAAAGCCTGCAACAAATACCAGAGCTAACAGGACGTTAAATCTAGGTCCTAATTTTAGTCGTTGTAACCACATGCTTCAAACCTCGGTGCTGATAAACTGACTCTGACCCGTTTATAATCTTCAGAATTTAGACAAGTGCAATCTGCGTCAGTAGACAATCCTATAGACAGACAATTCTAGAGCCGCTCACTCAGCAATTTTTTGGAGCTTAGCGGTGCGAATCGCAGTGATTTGTCTTCTGATGTGACTCTTGATGAATCTACTTCTAATCATCGAATGAAATGGAGAAAATGCTGCAAATTTAAACAAAAACTAAGGTTATTCGCAATACTGTTTTACCTGAAAAGAAAGATGGTATGAAACAATTGAATGGTTCACTTGAAGACTCAGCTTCGTTTATAGCTTGTGCAACGAAAGTTCCCTCGTCGTTTATTTCTAGCTTCTCTCGTGATTGCCGCGTGCAGCCCCCAATCTCGCTCGTCTAGCCGACAGCAGCTTGTGTTAGGAACGGTAAGCTATGGCTCTGGCGAGAAAACGATCGCGCAGTACGATCGCTTGATTCGCTACCTTGAAGAAAAACTGCAAGCCGTGGTTCAGCTTGAACCCGCCTACAATGAGCGCAAGGCATTGGAGCGCATCAAGTCGCAAGCGTGGTCGATTGTCTTTGCTCCGCCCGGACTTGCCGCGATCGCGCTGACAAAACATCGATACCTTCCGGTGGCTCCGTTGGTAGGCGTGAGTAGTCTGCGATCGGTGCTGGTCGTTCTAAAAAATAGTCCTTATCAAACTCTGGGATCGCTTGCGGGCAAAACCTTAGCGATCGGACAGCCGGGATCAGCCGTTGGCTACTATTTCCCCATTTTCAATCTCTATGGATTAACCTTGGCGAGTTTAGCGATTCCAGG
Organism: Myxacorys chilensis ATA2-1-KO14; assembly: GCA_019359275.1. Lineage (GTDB taxonomy): Bacteria > Cyanobacteriota > Cyanobacteriia > Leptolyngbyales > Leptolyngbyaceae > Myxacorys > Myxacorys chilensis. The sequence goes on from JAHHHP010000009.1 coordinate 25,622, forward strand.
AACTCCGAAAGCGATTTTAGACGCGATCGCGCAAGGCAAAGCCGACGTGGGAGCACTATCGCTAGAAGAGTTTAATACCTATAAAACTGAGATCAATCAAGCTGAGTTTCGGATCTTGTTTACCGACGCTCATACCGTTCCATCTGGACTTGTCTTAATCAGTCCCAACGTCGATCGCACCGTGCAAGAATCCATTCAAAAACTTCTGAATGATATGCCATCGGTGGTGGCTCAAGAAGCCGGATTTGTTCCTAACGGCGCGATTCCAGACTACACTTACATGATCTCAGTTGTGGAGCGAGTCCGCGCCATTTTTCCTGCCGAAACCGAGGAGGGAGCCGCTTTGCTGACTCAAAAACCTGTGCGTCTATTTAGAGATGGAGAAACACCGCCTGAAACGTCAGCGACTCCTGCGGCTACCCCATTGTCCCCTTCAGATCCCTCTACGTCCTTGCCCGATCCTAGTCCTACTTAATTCACCTGCGATCGCTCCCCAATCTGCCAAAGGAATCAAAACGCTCACTCCCACGTCTTCAACTAGCCATTGATCCGATTTTCTGTTCTAACGTTCGATTCAGTAACTGCTCGATTCAGTCAATATCAGTCAATAACAGTTAAGGTTTCTAATCGCGATGCGTCCCCGTCGAAGCATTCTTGAACTTTTCTCAACATTCCTACAATTTGAAAATGATGCAGCCCGCGATTGGCTCAGCGATGCGCGATTGCGACGGAGTATGCAAGCCAATCTCGATGGCTCCGCAAGCTTCCAAGGGAATCAATCTGAGCAAATTGAGCCGACCGAAACCTTTTGGGCGTTGTACTGGCACAAACTCTGGCAATCGAAGGAACATCCTCTCGCAAGCGGGCATCTGGCGGCTTACCTACAAGAAGTGTGTTATTGGAGTGCCCAAAAGCTGACGCTCAATCTATCCACTCGATCGTCTCTGGCAGATTTCTTTCAAATTGCGATCGCAAAGCTCGATCGCGTCTTAGCTGGGTTTAATCCACAACACAGTTCGGGCTTAAGAAGCTATGCCAGCTTAGCCTTTAGTAACGTAATTAAAGACACACTGCGCTTACGGCAGGAAGTCGATATTTGTACAGATTGGGCATTGCTGCACAAACTGAGTTGCAAACGGTTTGTGGAGTCATTACAAAACTTTGGATTCAATGCCACTACGATCGCGTCCTATCGGTTGATTTGGGAGTGCTTTAAACTCATCCACGCACCCACAGATGGAAAGATTCGTAAATTAGGTAAACCGGATGCAGCGACATTCGAGGCGATCGCTCAGCAGTATAACCGCGATCGCATCAGTACGCTCGATCCTTTGTCTCCACCCACAACACCCGTCTTGGTAGAGCAATGGCTGATTAGTTGCGGCAGAGCAGCGCGATCGCTACTTTACCCGATGCTCGTGTCAGCCGATGCCTCAAAATCGGGTCAAGAGAGCGGCGAATTATTAGACGACATTGAGTTCACCTTTCAAGAATCGTCGCTTATGAAGGTGATTGCTCAAGAGGAAGAAAAGAGCCGCGACGATCAGCGATCGCAGCTAAACGCAATTTTACTGCGATCGCTCGTCAAATTAGATCTCCCGTCTCAGCGACTATTGCAGCTTTACTACGGACAGGGACTGACTCAGCAAGACATTGCAAAACAATTAGACATGAAACAATACACGGTGTCGAGACGGCTTACCAGTCTAAGACAAGGATTATTAGATACTTTAGGCAAGTGGAGTCAAACAACCCTGCATAAATCTCTCGACTCAAACGTAGTGCAAACCATGAGTACAATTTTGGAGGATTGGCTGAAAGTGCATTACGCTCATCCAGACCTTCCTTCTTAAACCTACCGTGTACACACACGTCGTTTATCGCTCCGTTTGGGGGGCGAGGATCTCGGCGATGACGAACCGAGAGACGTGTGTGTTCACGGTAGCCTTCCTAAACCGAGGCAAGTTCATGTTTTCTCCTGCGTCGTCCATGATTACTGATATTCTTCAACTGCATCTAGCCATCCCTGAGACATCGATTGAGCGATTTTGGCAACAGCAGCCATCGCCCTTTTCTGCCAACGGAATCTGCTGGATGGCGTCGCTAAATCAGATCTGCTTGGACGCTCTCTTGCCGTGGATTCAAGAAGTCCATGCTTCAAAGGCGCGGGTGTGGAAGAATCCTGCTAGCCTGTCCAGCATTTGGGAAGTGGTCAACGGTTCCGCCATTGATTTTGATCATCAGCGCTTGGTCATCATTCCGACAGCAGCAGCGGATTTTGAGGAGTTGCGAGTGCCGCAAGAGTGGGCAGACTTGCCGAGTTGGGCAGGAGACTATTATGTGTCGGTCTATGTCAATCCTGACGATCAAGAGATTCGGGTGTTGGGCTATGTGACCCATCACATGCTGAAGCAACAGGGACAGTATGATGCCTACGATCGCACCTACAGCCTAGAAGCTGACTGTCTGATCGGGGATTTCAATGTACTGTGGACGGCTCGCCGTCTCTGTGCGGATGAAGTGCGGCGAGATGCGATCGCGTCCTTACCTGCCCTCTCGCTTGAGCAAGCGGATTCCTTAATTCATCGCCTCGGTGATGCTTCAATTTTGGCTCCTCGTTTGGCAGTTCCATTTCAGCAGTGGGGAGCGTTGTTAGAGCATAACGGCTGGCGACAGCGCTTATATCAACGCCGGTTAGGACTTCCTGAGGCGTGGTCAGTCCAGCAATGGCTGCAAACTGGAATTTCTGATCTGGCTCAACAATTTGGGTGGGGCACAATGGACTTGCAGCCCAATCTCGCCCGTGGAGCCAATGGTGCAGCGAGAGTGCTAGTCCGGCAACTGACGATCGCTGGTAAGCTCTACGAGTTTTGCGTGTTTCAACAAAGTGAAGAGGTGTGGCGATTTGAATTGCAGAGTGCGTCGATTGGAGGTCTGATTCCAGGCGGGTTTAAGTTGCGGTTACTGACCGAAGATTTGATGCCATTTGAGAACAACGAAGACATCGCTACGACTGCCATTGAGCAACTTTATCTTGAAGTTTGTCTCAGTCCAGGAGATGCGTTGACTTGGGAAATCGAACCTTTGCCAGACAGCTATGATCGCGAAATTTTGCGGTTCTAAGATCAAGTTTTAAGGTCAGAGGGCGTGGATCAAATACCTCTTTGGGCTAGTTGCTGCATGCAACTCGGCTCAAGCGGCGCGTTTGTCATTAGAATTATTGGCAACTATCTGCGACAGAACCGACGATCGCGGCAAAGGTTGTTAATCTAGTTCTTTACTCTTCTCTTTAACAACGATGGTTTTAGCTCCGTTCCTTGGCGTTGCCGTACCTGCTGCTTGGCAAGCGATCGCGCAATTAATTGATCCTTCCTTTCTAGCAAAAGCCTTTTTAACGTTGTTTGTGGTGATTGACCCGATCGGGCTGATTCCGCTATTCATCACGCTGGCACGAGGTCGCACCGAAGAAGAACAAGCTCACATTGCCCGTCGCGCTGTTCTGTTCTCGGCAGGCATCTTGCTGGCATTTTCGTTTAGTGGCGCGTTTCTGCTACGCTACCTCGACATCAGTATGGAGGCATTTCAGACAACGGCAGGCATTCTGCTCTTCAAAATTGGTATTGATATGGTGTTTGCTCATCGCGAGCGAGAAACCAAAGAAGAAGAGCAAGAGGCGCAGATTCGGGAGGATATCAGTGTGTTTCCGCTCGCCATTCCGCTGATTGCAGGGCCGGGTACATTAGCCAGTCTACTGATCTTGATCAATGAGGGAAAGGATTACTCGCTTGGAACAGAGATCGTGTTAGCCGATGCCGCGATCGTACTGTTGATTGCTTACGGCTTGCTGCTGCTCGCGAATGTGCTGGCAAAACAACTAGGTCAGACCGGGGTGAACGTCGTCACGCGGCTGTTTGGCGTGTTGCTGGCAGCGCTGGCTGTGCAGTACATTGCCGATGGCGCGATCGCGCTGCTCAAAACTGGGCTACTCGACGTTTTACACACGGCTTAGTAAGCTCTTGATCACGATGCCCTTGATCACGATTTTAGCTGCCCTTCTCCATGCGTTGCTTTAACTGTTGGGCTAAGTATTGAACATGAGGACTCCTTAGCATCGTGAGGTGATTTCCTGGAATCGGACAAAGGTTGACCTCCTTCGTCAGCTTTTCCCAGCCTAACGTTGAATTTTGGTTAGTTTTGCTGGTTTTGAATAGCGTGATTGGACGGGAATACCATTGAGGACTGTAGCTCAGGAATGCCTTAGCATTGGCACGGTAAGTTTGAAGTATGGGACGTAAGGATAGCTCATTTAGCAATTGCGATTGGCTGTGCCAAGCTTCAGCGGGGTTCGCTGCGCGAAGTTCGTTGTCGCCCCTCGGTTGCCGCCGAAAAGACTTGAGGAAACTAGACAAAAATTGTGTGCTCTGAGTTTGAACCTGAGTTTGAAGAGAAGATTTGAGCAAGCAACCGTAATCGATTAGAAAAGGAAGCAGCGATCGCGTAAGGGTGGTTAGCACGTTGAAATTATCTCGGTAAGAGAGCTGATGCCCTGGACTTGCGGTATCAAGCATTGCCAGTAGTGCAACTTCATGTCCGGCTTGTTCAAGCTGCTGCGCCATCTCGAACGCAACTACCCCACCAAACGACCATCCACCAATGTAGTAAGGGCCTTCGGGTTGAATTTGGCGAATCGCTTTAATGTAGTAGGCTGCCATCTCTGCGATCGTCGTATGAGGTGAATGACCTTCTAGTCCAATCGGATGCAACCCATAAAACGGACGATTGGCTGTACCAAGCTCCAAAGTACTTTGAGCAATAGAGGTTTGATTCGCGGAGTCCGTTGGAGCGCTGAACTGTTGCGCCAACTGGTAATAGGGAAAAACAGTACCAAAGATGGGATGTACGCAAAAGAAGGGCGGCTTTGAACCTGTGGGCTGAAGCGACACCAAGCTAGGAATTTCAGACGCAAAAGTTGAACAATTCGCTTGATCAAGTTGCTGTGCTAATTGTTCAATTGTAGGAGCAAGAAATAAGCTAGAGAGCGGCAGCGCTCCAACTTGCTCAAAGTGCTGATGAATTCGATCCATCAGACGCATGGCTTTGAGAGAATCTCCGCCCATGTCAAAAAAGTTTTGGGTCACGTCTATTTCTGTGAGGCCAAGCTGCTCAGCCCAAAGTTTTGCCAGAGTTACTTCTGTCTCAGTCCGGGGAGCAACCGCAGCAGGATTAAGTGACAAGGTAGCAAGAGATTGGCGATCTATCTTGCCATTCGGTAACAGGGGTAACGTGGACTGAATGGCAATGACCGAGGGAATCATGTAAGCAGGTAATTGTTGCTGTAGAAATGCCTTTAACTGGGAACTTAATTGGGGCGTTGCGGCTGAATTTGGCACAACGCAAGCCACAATATGCTTTTCCTCAACCGTCTTTTCTGCAACTTGAACAGCGACCACCGCCGCCGAGATCGCAGGATGTTGTTTCAATACGGTTTCAATTTCTCCAAGTTCAATCCGATAGCCGCGAAGCTTGATTTGCTCATCTACGCGACCGAGAAATTGAAGGCTGCCATCAGAGCAATAGCGGACGCGATCGCCAGTTTTGTACAGGCGTGAATCAGGTTTGAACGGATTGGAAATAAAGCGTTCAGCCGTCAAATTGGGGCGATTGAGGTAGCCTTTTGCGAGTCCGTCACCGCCAATGTATAGTTCTCCAGGAACCCCAATCACCACAGGTTGGAGATCGGAATTGAGGACATAGAGTTGAGTGTTTGCGATCGCGCGTCCAATCGTTACGGTTTGGCCCACTTTCAGTTCAGCAATGGTTGACCAAACGCTGGTTTCAGTCAGTCCGTAAGCGTTGAAAAAACGGCGACGCGTTGCCCAGCGATCAACTAGCTCGCTCGAACAAGCTTCTCCAGCCGCGATGACGACTTTGAGATCGGGCAATTCGGGTAAAAGGGTGAGCAAAGCAGGAGGAAGAGTCACATGCGTAATGTGCTGCTCCTGCAAAAATTGAACCAGGTTTGCTCCTAATCGCGAAGCAGATTGGATTAAGTAGAGAGTTGCTCCAGTCGTCAATGCCATCACGATTTCAAAGATTGACGCATCGAAGCTAAGAGACGCAAATTGTAGAACGCGATCGCTCGGTTGCACATTGAAAATTTGGTGTTGAGCTTGAGCAAGATTAGACAATCCTTGATGAGTGACAAGTACACCTTTCGGCTGTCCGGTAGAACCAGAGGTGTAAATCAAATAGGCAAGATTGTTAGCGGTAACGCGGCTGAGAGGAGGGTTGCTGCCGAGTTGATATTTTTGCTGATCTAAGCAGATCACAGTTTGTCCTAATTCTACAAACCGATCGACTAGCGATTGCTGAGTGAGCAAGATAGAAACTTGAGCATCCTGGAGCATGAATTGCAGACGCTCTGTAGGATAGGTTGGATCGAGCGGAACGTAAGCACCTCCGGCTTTCAGAACGGCCAGAACCGCGATCAGCATATTAAGCGATCGCTCCACACAAATTCCCACCAACTGATCAGGAACAACACCCATTTGTTGTAAGGAATGGGCGAGTTGATTGCTGCGATCGCTCAGTTCACGATAGGTAAGCTGTTGGTCTGCAAAAACAACGGCAACGGCATCGGGAGTTTGATTGACCTGCGTTTCAAACCAATCATGTATACACCAGTCTTTGGGGTACTCTGCCTCAGTTGCGTTCCACTGTAACTGTTGATGTTGCTCGGCGGACGTCAAGATTGGTAGATCAGACAGGTGGTGATTCGGATTCGCCACGATGTTTTCTAGTAATGTTTGAAAGTGCTTCAGCATGCGTGCGATCGCGGCTTGATCAAATAAATCAGTGCGATAGACTGCCACAACGCCCAGTGTGTCTAAACATTCTACAATTTGAAACTCCAAGTCAAATCGGGCTGTACCCGGATCGACAGGCACAGGACTCAAGGTTAACTTAGGCAACTCTAATGACTCAGCAGGCGAGTTTTGTAGCGCAAATACCACTTGAAACAGAGGATTGCGGTTTAAGTCGCGATCGGGTTGCAAGGCTTCTACCAATTTTTCAAACGGCAAATCTTGATGAGCATATGCGCCCAATGCGACTTCTCGCACCTGGTTGAGCAAATCTAGAAACGTAGGGTTGCCTGATAGATTTGTTCGCAAGACCACGCTATTTGCAAAAAAACCAATCAAGTTTTCAAGTTCGCTGTGATTGCGATTTGCAATCGGAGAGCCGACAGAAATATCAGTTTGTCCGGTATATCGAAAGAGTAATGTTTGAAACGCAGCTAGCAGAGTCATGAATGGAGTCGCGTTTGCTTCATCGCTCAATTGAGCGATCGCTGACTTCAACGCTTTGGGCAACACTAACGCTTCACGTGCGCCCTCAAACTTTTCGCTAAACGCAGAGTGCAACGCAGGAACCACAGATTGGTTTTTCTCCCCTAGCCTCGGCAATTCCAAAATAGGAGCTGCACCCTCTAGTTTTTGTTGCCAGTAGGCGAGTTGGCTTGCCAACACTTCTCCCTGGAGCCAGTCTTGCTGCCAATGAGCAAAATCAGCGTACTGAATTGGCAACTCGGCTAACGGGGAAGGATGCCCAGCCGCGAATGCAATGTAGAGCGCTTCTAGTTCACGAATCAACACGGCGATCGACCAACCATCCGTAACAATGTGATGCATTGTGAGCAACAGCACATAGGTTGTCTGATCTAATTGCAGCAGCTTCACCCGCAACAGCGCGTCTTGAGCCAGATCAAACGGATGCTGAAATGCTTCAATTGTTAGTCGTTCAACTTCTGCTTGCTGGTCTGCTGGTCGCAAATTTTGTAGATCGATTACTGGCAGAGGCAAGGTCAACTGCGGCAGCACGACTTGCCTCGGCTGCCCTCCTATCATTTTGAAATTCGTCCGTAGAGACTCGTGACGGCGCACAATTTCATTAAACGTTTGCTCTAGAGCGGCGATATCCAGTTCACCGCTAAGCTGGACTGCAAGCGGCACATTATAAGCCGAATTTTCGGGCATCAATTGCTGGAGAAACCAAAGTCGCTGTTGAGCAAAGGAGGTTGGCAGGACGAAAACTTCGGCTTCTGAATCAGCATGAGAGAGCGTTTGAGTCATTTCGGATCGTTCTGAAGGGATGATAATTTGACACGATAACTCTCCCGCGAAAGCGGCACGATCGCGGGAACTTTGGATTTAACCATACTGTTTTGCAAGCGTTCAATCTCGTTTGCTAATCCGTCTATTGTTGGCGTCTCAAATAAGCTACGTAGGGGTAACTCAACCTCAAAGATGTCACGAATGCGAGAGACCAGTTGAGTTGCTAACAGCGAGTGCCCCCCCAGTTCAAAAAAGTTATCATAGACACTGACCTGCTTTAGACTCAGCACAGTACACCAAATCTCGGTCAGCCGTTGTTCAACTTCAGAGCGGGGTGGTGCATAGGCTTTAACGGATTGAGAGCGATTCCCCTCAGGCTTAGGCAAAGCGCGACGATTGATTTTTCCATTCGGAGTTAATGGAAATGATTCCAGAACGATGAATTGGTTAGGAATCATATAATCGGGCAGTTTTTTACTTAAGTGCGATCGCAACTGAGGAACTAAATGCGCTGCTAACTTAGCATATAGAGGATTATTAGCATAAGACTGCCAAGAATTAGAATGCTTTACTAACGGAAATTCAGGCGTTGTTTTATTGTCATTGTGAATAAACAAAACATCATAATGTCCAGCGCTAGAAACTGACTCACACAACCGAATCGTATAAGGTAATTCGTTGATCAGCGATCGCAAGGCTTCAGGATCTACGCCTGATGTACTCTGCATGCTGCGAAATTCTCCGACCGTCTCAGGAGCTTCTGCGTCCTCTAACCATTGCACCGCTTGCATTGCATGAGACAACCGCGCGTTTGGAATTTGAGTGATTCCTAAAACGTCGGGCTGTTCGTGTAGAAGCTGCTGCACACTGGAGAGACTTAAGCGATCGTTCGTCCAGTTCAGCCACGTTGGAGAATCGGTTGGAGCCGTGACTTCGGTTCCGATATGCAGCGTCACGTTATAGCGAAACTGCGTCATTTCATTGTGGTGATGTCCTTCGGTTAGATCGATTTGAACGTAAGTGATTTCAGGAAAGCGATCGCGCAATGCCTGAAAAAAAGCGGGGTCAATCACGAGTTCTGATTCTCGAAGGATTTGGGTCTGAACTCGTTGCCCTAGTTGGGCTTTATCCAGCGACGATTCTGCTTGATAAAGCTGTACCGAGGTGTGAAACGCTTTTAACAATGGCAAACTCCGAATGTCGCCCAAGAAGATAAAGCCAGACGGAGTAGATGAGCCTTCAGGGGTGCGCAACGCCTGAATTGCACCTTCTATTACCTGCACCAAATACTCAATGCTAGGAAAATACTGCACAACCGAATTGAGAATCACCGCATCAAAATTTGGTGGTATTCCATCAAAATCAGTTGCCACTTTCTGCAGCAGTTCGACGTGTGGAAGTGAGCCATTAAACAACTGCTGACCAATAGAGCGAAGGCCAACCTCAGAGAAGTCGGTTCCGCAGTATTGGGTACAGTGTGGAGCAAGTCGGAACAACATCAGCCCTGTACCACAGCCAATTTCTAGCACTCGCTGAGGCTGTAATGACAGAATGTAGTCAACGCGACGATCGACCCATTCCTGAATCTGTTTAGCCGGAAGCGGTTGTCCGGTGTAGCTACTGTTCCACCCAATGATATTAAAGGTTGGATCAGCCGGAGCAGGCTGACCGTAGGTTTCTTCATACAGCATTTGCCACTGTAACACTTGCTCAGCTTGCAATTCTGTTGTTTGATCGGCGTCAAGGGGGCCAGGGCGTTGCGTCACATACGCAATTAAACGAGGGTCGCCTTCATGCTCATCGGCGATCGCGATCGCAGCTTGCACTGCAGGATGTTGCGCTAACGCTGTCTCAACTTCTCCAAGTTCAATTCGGTAGCCGCGAAGATTGACTTGTTCATCCAACCGACTGAGAAACTCTAACTGTCCGTTGGCTCGATAGCGCACGCAGTCACCAGTTTTGTAGAGTCGTGATTCAGGGTTAATCGGATTGGCAATAAAGCGTTCAGCCGTTAGCTCAGAACGGTTGAGATAGCCCCGCGCTAGGCTGTGACCACCAACGTAAAGCTCTCCTTTTGCGCCAAGCGGCACGGGTTGAAGATTGGCATCGAGAACATAAAGTTGCGTGTTTGCGATCGCATCTCCAAGCGTTGGAACGTCGCCTGTGATTTGTCCTGATGTTGCTACAACCGTTGTTTCTGTCAATCCATAGTTATTCACTACGGGAAATGGCAGGGCAACGGGTAATTGACGCAGTTTGTCACCGCCCGTTAGTAGGAACCGCAACGCACTACTGTTTGACCAATCGAGATCAAATATTTTCTCAGCTAAGGGGGTAGGTAGAAAGCTAATTGTGATTTGTTGCTCAACCATCCACGCCTGCAAGTGCGCAGGTGAGGTTCGGGTGATGTCGTCGGGAATGTGAATGCTGGCTCCAGCCGTAAGATAGGGAAATAGTTCCCAACCACAAGCATCAAAGGCAATTCCAGCGACTTGAGTCGCGCGATCGCTTGCCGAAACTTTAAAGGCGTGCTGATGCCAAAATACTAGATTCAGCAAACTTCGATGTTCGACTAACACTCCTTTGGGCTGACCTGTGGAGCCAGACGTATAGATGACGTAAGCCAGATTGCTCGCCGTAATGCAGGTATTGGGATTTTCCTGACTATAAGCTGCAAAGGTATCCCAATGATCAAGACAAATAACGCGCTGCTTCAAAGAATCGCAACCACCAGGGAACCGATCGATTAAATGCTGTTGAGTCAGCAAAATTACAGCTTGAGCATCATTTAGCATAAACGCTAATCGCTCTGAAGGATAAGCTGGATCGATCGGCAGATAAGCACCTCCAGCCTTAAGAATAGCGAGTAATCCGATGAGTAAATCAGGAGAGCGATCGACACAGAGACCAACGGGAGTTTCAGCGGTAATGTTATGTAATCGTAAATAATGGGCGAGTTGATTACTGCGACCGTTTAATTCGCGATAGGTTAGCTGCACCGTTGCAGAAGCGGTTGCAAGTGCATCTGGTGTGCGTTCTACTTGAGCTTCAAATAGCTGATGAATACACTGATCTGTAGCGTATGGAACCTGAGTGCGGTTCCATTTCACTAGACGTTGATATTCATTAGTGGTAAGAATTGGTAATCTTGAAATCGATTGATTTGGATTTGTGGTAATGCTAGTGAGTAAAGTTTGAAAGCTCTGGAGCATCTGCGCGATCGTCGCTGCATCAAATAAGTCCGTGTTGTAAACCGCGAGTACTGTCAGTTCAGTTGTGCCGCCTGTCAAATCTCCCAAATGCGTAGAATGGCTGACATGAAACTCCAGATCAAATCGTGTTGTTCCCGGATCAAACTCGATTGAATTTAGTATGACTCCAGGTAACTCTAGTGCTTCTCCGGGCGCATTTTGCAGCGCCAGCACCACTTGAAATAATGGGTTGCGGCTCAAATCGCGATCGGGCTGAAGTTCTTCGACCAACCGCTCAAACGGTAAGTCTTGGTGAGCATAGGCATCAAGCGCCACTTGCCGCGATCGCTCCAACAATTCGATGAATGTTGGATCACCTGACAAATCGGTTCGCATCACCAAACTGTTTACAAAGAAGCCAATCAAGCCTTCGATCTCACTGCGATTGCGGTTTGCGATTGGGGAACCGATCGCAATATCTGTTTGTCCCGTGTAGCGACACAGTAGCGTTTGAAAGGCCGCGAGCAACGTAATAAACAGCGTTACGCCTGAATCCTGACTCAAGGTTTCTAGAGCATGGCTCAGATCGGCAGAAAGTGCTAGCGATCGCGTTGCCCCTCGGTACTGTTGAACAGCAGGTCTGGGTCGATCTGTTGGCAAGTCTAGCGTCGGTAAATTCTCAAGTTGCTGTCGCCAGTAGGTTAGCTGAGACTCTAAAACGTCTCCCTGCAACCAGTTTCGCTGCCAATGGGCAAAATCGGCGTACTGGAGTGGTAAATCGGTTAACGGAGAAGGTTGTTCATTCGCAAAGGCGCTGTATAGCGTCCCCAACTCGCGCACCAAAACCCCGATCGACCATCCATCTGAAATGATGTGATGCAACGTCAACAACAACACAAAGTCTGCTTGATCGAGTTGTAACAATTTCACTCGCAATAGCGGAGCTTGAGCCAAGTCAAACGGCTGTTGAGACTGAGCGATCGCGAGCGTTTGCACCTGAGCAGATTGCTCTTCTGAGCTTAGAGATCGTAAATCAACCACGGGCAGCAACAGCGTAATATCAGGCGCAATCACCTGTACTGGGTGGGTGTCTTGCATCCGAAAACTCGTGCGGAGCGTTTCATGGCGACGAACAATCTCGTTAAAACTTTGCTCTAGCGCAACAATATTGAGCGCTCCCGTCAACCGCATTGCCGTTGGAATATTGTAGAACGCATTTCCGGGAACAAGTTGCTCTAGAAACCACAGCCGCTGCTGTGCAAAAGACAGTCGTGGCGCTGAGGTGCGCTGAGGGGATCGGTGAAATTCGGACGGTTGGAGTGTCGTTTTAGCGTGGTGCAGAAAAGCGATCAATTCTGCTTTGCGATCGCGAATCTCGTTCTGTAAATTTGGTGTGAGAACCCCTTCAGGAGCATTGCAGCGTAGTTTATCCCCATCGGCAGAAACCTGAATATCCAGACTTCGCAGATAAGCTAAAAATTCGACTGTTTTCAAAACTCGACCTCCTCACGGGAATCCTTTGCTTCTAGTTCGTCGCGCTTGATCTCAGTAGGATGCACGGCGGTCGCCCAACGAACGGTCTCAATATACTCTGCGACCTCCGCGACTGTTGGCGACTCAAACAGCAGTTGTAGAGGAACGTCCACCTGCAAGCTGTCTCGGATGCGAGACGTAAGCTGCGTGGCAAGTAAGGAATGTCCGCCTGAGGTAAAGAAGTTGTCATAGAGACTAACGGGTCGCCCTAATACCTCTGTCCAAAGCTGCACCAGTGACGTTTCGATCGGCGTTCGCGGCGCAATCGGTTCTACCTCAGGATAAGCTACGTCTAATGCTGCCAAAGCTTGACGATCAACTTTGCCGTTTTGCGTCAGTGGCAGGGCATCCACTTCCACAAACCTCCACGGAATCATGTATTCCGGCAGTTTTGCTTTTAGAAATTGGCGTAGCCTCCCCTTTTGCACCCCTGCTGAATCTAAGACGACATACGCTACTAATCGCCTATCTGTGGGCGTAATTTCTTGAACCAAAACAATGGTTTCCCGGACAGTTGAATGCTCCATTAGGGCACGCTCAATGTCTCCTAGCTCAATCCGAAAGCCGCGAATCTTCACTTGATCATCGCCGCGACCTAAAAACTCTAAGCGTCCGTCGGCTCGATAGCGTACCCAATCTCCTGTTTTGTAAAGCCGCGAACTCCCACAAAACGGATTGGCAATAAAGGATTCCGTTGAACCGCTCAAATAGCCCCGTGCTACGCCCTCTCCGCCAACGTACAGTTCACCCCTTGCCCCAATTGGGACAGGCTGTAGATGGGTGTCTAACACGTACAGTTGCGTGTTGGCGATCGCGCGGCCAATCGTTGGTGCTTCTCCCGCAGAAACCACGCCCGATGTTGTCACGACCGTATTCTCAGTCGGACCGTAGTTGTTCACAACGGTAAACGGTAATGAAGCGGGGGGCAGTTGACGGAGCTGATCGCCGCCAATCAGGAGCGATCGCAACGACGTACCCGACCAATCCAGTGACCATAGTGACTCGGCAAGCGGCGTCGGTAGAAAGCCGATCGTAATGCGTTGAGCAATGAACCAATCTCGTAATTTTTCTGGAGATAGCCGAGTCACTTCGTCGGGGAAGTGGAGACTGGCTCCGGCGGTGAGGTAAGGAAAAATTTCCCATGCACAGGCATCAAACGCAGGAGCCGCAATTTGGGTGGCACAATCGTTCTGTGAAACTTGAAACGCTTGCCGATGCCAACTCACTAGATTGAGCAATCCTCGATGCTCGATTTGAACGCCTTTTGGTTGACCTGTTGAGCCAGAGGTGTAAATGACGTAAGCCAGATCGTCTGCTGCAACTTGACTGACCGGATTGTCGGATCTGTGCTGTATTTTTCCTGAATCCTGCGACGCAAAGTTCGCAACATCAATCACCTTTAATCGCTCATCTTTTAATCGCCTATCTAAGGCCAGCAAGCTGTCGCCCAGATGAGATCGCGTCAATACGATCGCGACCCCAGCATCGTGTAACATCGCCTTCAAACGTTCATCTGGAGAATGAGGATCAAGGGCAACGTAAGCTCCTCCAGCTTTGAGGATGGCTAACATGCCTATCACCCATTCGCAAGAGCGATCGCAGCATAGCCCCACCAATACATCCGGTTTCACGCCGAGCCGTTGCAACTCGTGCGCCAGGTGATTGGCTCGCGCATTTAACGTGCGGTAGGTCAACTGCTGCGTCGAAAACTGGAGCGCAATGCAGTCAGGTGTTTTCTCAACCTGCGCCTCAAACTGCTGATGCACAAGGCATTTCTGTGAGTAGTCAACTTCAGTCTGATTCCAATCGATCAGTACTTGTTGCCGTTCTGTGGCTGACAATAATGGTAGTTCTGCGATCGCTTGATCAGGGTTCGCCACCATTCCGGCCAACAAAATCTCAAAGTGTTGTAGCAAACGCTCGATCGTCACTGCATCAAATAGATCGGTGCTGTACTCTAATGATCCCTTCAGCCCCTGTCCGGTGTTCTCGAACGACAGCGTTAAGTCAAACTTAGCAACCTGGCTTTCGACCTCCATATAGTCCAGCGTTAGCCCAGTCAGTTCTAGCGGTGGAGTCGGAGCCGATTGCAACGCAAACATCACCTGAATCAAGGGCGTGTGGCTCAAACTCCGCGTTGGCTGAAGCTCTTCGACCAAGCGCTCAAACGGCAGATCTTGATGGCTGTAAGCATCTAGCGCAATCGATCGCACCTGATGCAATAGCGATCGCACCGTGGGCTGACCCGATAAATCTGCTCGCATCACCAATAGATTGACAAAGAATCCGATCAATTCTTCGGTTTGGCTATGGTTACGATTGGCGATTGGCGTTCCGATTGCTAAATCGGTTTGTCCCGTATAGCGAAAGAGTAAGATTTGAAACGCTGTCAGCAATGTTACAAACAACGTCACTTCAGTTTGCCCACTCAGATGTTCTAACGCCTCGGTCAAGCTCGGAGACAGCTCTAAATATTGCGTTGCTCCTCGATAACTCTGAACTGCCGGACGGGATCGATCGGTTGGTAGATCGATCGCAGGCAAACCCGCTAACTGCTGTCGCCAATAGTCTAGCTGCGTTTCCAGCACGTCACCCTGAAGCCACTGCTGCTGCCAATGGGCAAAATCTGCATATTGAATAGGTAGCTCTGGGAGCGGAGACGGGTTTCCATCAGCAAAAGCGGTATAGAGCATACCTAGTTCTCGCATCATCACACCCATTGACCAGCCATCTGAAACAATGTGATGGAGGGTGAGCAACAGAATGTGATCTGTGGAGTCAAAGCGCAGCAATTTAGCCCTAATTAGCGCTCCTTGGGTCAGATCAAACGGGTGTTGCGATTCCTCCAAAATTAGCGGCTTATAGTCTGGTGAAGATGAGTCTAGTGAGCTTTGTTGAACATCTACCACAGGCAAAGCAATCCTCTGCTGAGCCGCAATCACTTGAACGACCTGTCCATCCACCACCCGAAATGTCGATCGCAGCGTTTCATGGCGACGAACAATCTCATTTAGGGCTTGCTGCAAGGCACTCACATTCAGCAACCCTGTAAGCCGAATGGCGGCAGGCACGTTGTAAACGGCACTTTGCGGCGATAACTGATCAAAAAACCATAAGCGCTGCTGAGCAAAAGAGGTCGGAAAGAGATAGGCTTCGGTTGAGGAAGGATCAGTCGGGATTGCTTTTGGAGTCATTCCCAATTTATAGAAGTGATTGCTCGCAAGCGAGACAGAATTTAACTTAATTTTAGATACTCAAGAGTGTTAAGACGGGTAAGCATTGATCTAGATGACGCGCTGATTTCTTTGCTTCTCTCTTTAGGTGGATCTCAAGATAGATCTCGCCTTTGAATACGCTTGCCCTTGCTGAAGTTAAACCGCGTTGAAATTAAACCGTGTTGACACGAAACAGAGCGTAAACCATCAATACAGAAGAAATAACGCCCACTTTGCGCTGTAGAGTGAAATTGGTTGCGGGCAAAGAACAATGGCAGCATCTTCTGGTTACATTCTGGCACTCGATTTAGGAACAACAGGAAATCGCGCGTTTCTGTTCGATGCGGCGGGCAGTGTCATCAGTCAGGCATATCAGGAATTAACTCAGCACTACCCGCATCCTGGATGGCTAGAACACGATCCGCTTGAAATTTGGCAAACTACTTGTACCGTGATCCAGTCGGCAGTTCAACACGTTGGGATACAAGCTTCAGACATTCACGCGATCGGGCTAACAGTTCAACGTGAAACCTGTTTGCTGTGGGATAAAACTACTGGGCAACCGCTTTACAACGCGATCGTATGGCAAGATCGCCGCACGGCCCCCCAGTGTCAGCAGTTGCAGGAGCAGGGCTACGCGGCAGAGATCTTAGACCGAACGGGACTCGTGATGGATGCTTATTTCTCTGCCACGAAATTAGCTTGGCTGTTAGAACATGTCGTTACGGCTGATACGAACTTAGAGAATGTGCTTGCAGGCACGATTGACACCTGGATTTTGTGGAAGCTGACAGGGGGCAAGGTACATGCAACCGATGACAGCAATGCCAGCCGCACGATGTTGTTTAACCTCACGACCCGGCAGTGGGATGCTCAACTGCTTGACCTATTTGGCATTCCGGCACATCTGTTGCCTAATATTCAACCCAGTTTGGGATATTTTGGTACGACCGATTCTGACGTAGTAGGGGCAGAAATTCCAATTACGGCAATTCTAGGGGATCAGCAAGCCTCTCTGTTTGGACAAGGGTGCGATCGCGCCGGTTTGGTGAAGTGTACCTACGGAACGGGTAGTTTTTTGGTTGCTCATACCGGAACTCAGATCGTCCGTTCTGATCAACTGATTGCGACCATAGCTTGGACTCAAACTGATGCGACGGGACACGAGAGCGCGAGCTATGCCCTAGAAGGCAGTATGTTCACAACAGGAGCGTGCGTTCAGTGGTTACGCGATGGTCTTCAGATCATTCGCACAGCGGCTGAAACCGAAGCTTTAGCGCAACAAGTGCCCGATAACGGAGGAGTCTACTTTGTGCCTGCGTTTAGCGGCTTAGGCGCACCGCACTGGGACATGGGAGCGCGGGGGGCATTTTTGGGGCTGACCGGAGGGGTACAGCGACAACACATGGTGCGCTCTGTTTTAGAAGCGATCGCATTTCAGGTCAAAGAAGTGGTAGAAACCATTCATCGCTCTGGTGCTGTACAGATCGAGCGACTGAAGGTGGATGGAGGTGCTTGTCAGAACAATTTTCTGATGCAGTTTCAGGCAGATGTTTTAGGCATTCCTGTCGAGCGACCCAAGATGCAAGATACAACGGTACAAGGAGCCGCCTTTGCCGCAGGATTGGCAAGCGGATTCTGGCAGAGCAGCCAAGAATTAATGGATCACCGTCAGCTCGATCGTGTGTTTGAACCGGGAGATAGCGATTATGCGATCGCGCATTTTAGGATGTGGCAGAATGCGGTCGAACGGGCGAAGCATTGGACGAGCTAAGGTCTGTGCCTTGAAACAGAAACTCCTCTACTAGTGCCCAAGGCCCGCCCTGGTACTGCCAGAGCAGCAGTCCTTCTCCGACTCCGTTGAGGGGTTCCCACTCCTCGGTGAGTTGCTCGTACAACTGCTTTGCCTCGTCCGACGCAACCTTGTTCTGGAGAGTGATGTGCGGTCGGTAGCCTTGGCGATCTTGAGCCGTGAGCCAGTCGCTCCATTGGGTTGCCAACCGTTGATGGATCCGCCCCAATTCAGGAGCCTGAACTTCTACCGCTACTCCTTTGCCTAAAAACCGGGGCTTCGGAAATTCGAGAGGCAGGGTTGGAGTTTGTGAACACAGCGTTTGCACCGTCTGCCGAATGCTCGATTCCTGCTCACCTGGTAGCGCATGGAAGAGGCTGATGTGGGCAGGTATAAAATTTCTGGTGGGAGGAAAGTGCTGCTGACGCAACTCGTTGAACCGATCAAAGATGGATTGGTCTAATTTGAGGGTCAGAACGAGAGGCGGAGAAGAAGACATCATCGGCAAAGGTGTTCCAAGGCTAACACCGCCTACTGTACCGGAGAGTTGAAGTCATGCCATCCCCTTCCCGAAGCAAGCAAGTGCGATCTTTGTGGACTTAACTTTGCTAAATTCCTCAGAGCTTCGCAGAGCGAATTGTAAAACCCGCTGATTCCCCTTACCCGCTAATACCACGGCGAAATTCTGCTACGGCTGCTCCTTCATCTGTTTCAGCCATTAGCACACATCGATTGAGCAAAGCAATATTTAACTCCTCTAAGCCTGGCAATTCGCTGCGATCGATCCGCTCATACCGATTTTCCCGAAGATGGTAGAGGCTGAATACACCATCCTCCCAAAACCAAACCTCAGGGACTTCTAGCTCTTTGTATCGAGCTAATTTGCCCTCACCACCGCTACTAAAGACAACTTCAATTGACAAGTCAGGAATCGGTTTAGAGTCACCAATGCAATAAGATTCATCCGCTTGAACTGATGCCACGCCTGCTTTTTCCTGGGTCATGGATCGAGTGGGTTTGAAACGAATCCCTTTTACTAGCAGAAACGTCATGACTAGATAGCCAATGAAGCTGGCAAACATTTCGTGATCACGTCCTGGCATTAGAATTTCAACTGTTCCATCGTAGTAAAACAACCGAACACCCGGAAATCCTTCAAAGCCTTTCTGGATTAGTTTAAACTGATCCCAGGTATGTCCACTGTGAATCATCCGTTGTTCAGCCGTACCAAGTACTTGAGTCATTGTGGTTACTATTTCCTCTTTGCACTTGCTGTTCAACTTTGTACCCACTAATCTTTGTAGCCACTGTTGATGCAGATACGATAATAATATCCATTTGCTTAACGCGGCAGAAAAAGAGTTATAGATTATCCAAAATTTGTCGAATCACCCGATAAATCGATTCGAGTTCATCCGTGGTAATGCAGTAAGGCGGCATCAGATAAATGGTGTTGCCCAATGGACGAATCAGAAATCCCGCGTCTAGAAATTTGGCTTTTAGAATGGGCGCGATCGCATTGAAATAGCCGTCTGTTCCGTCTGTTTTCACCTCCATTGCCGCGATCGTGCCGCAGGTGCGGAGGTGTTCAAGTTTCGGATGCCCTTGCAGATACTGCACCAAGTAGCGACGGTGATGCGTCTCCATGTCTTGAAAGCCTTGGGGATGCTGTTCAAGGAGTTCTAACGAGGTTAATCCTGTCGCGCAGGCAAGCGGGTTGCCCGTGTAAGTGTGACCGTGATACAGCGCTTTCGTCGCGTCGTTGCTGTAGAACGCCTCATAAATCGCGTCAGTTGCCAGCGTTACCGACAGGGGTAAACAGCCGCCTGACAGCCCTTTAGAAAGACATAAAATATCGGGCGCTGTCGCAGACTTCAAACAGGCAAACAGCGAACCTGTACGACCAAACCCCGTCATTACTTCGTCATAAATTAGCAGAACGCCAAATTGACGGGCAAGCTGGGCAAGAGCTTGCAGAAATTGGGGGCGGCACATCCGCATTCCGGCGGCTCCCTGGATTAGCGGCTCAATCACGATTCCGGCATGATGCCCTTGTTTCAAAAGAAATTCGATTTTATCCAGCGTTTCGGATTCTTTAGCTTCAACCTGCTCGTCTCCATCAAACGTCGCTGGAAACGGAACCATATCGGTTTCAAACAGTAGAGACTGGAACGCCTGCCACCAGGGAGAACTTTTGCCGACTGACATCGCCCCGATCGTCTCGCCATGATAGCCGCCCTCAAAGCTAATAAAGCGCGATCGCGGCTCTCCCCCATTGTGCCAATACTGACATGCCATTTTCAGCGCCACTTCAACCGCCGTTGAACCATTGTCAGAAAAAAAGACGCGAGTTAGAGAAGCCGGAACATGGGTTAATAATTTGCGGGCTAACTGCTCGGCGGGTTCATGCGTAAATCCAGCAAAAATCACCTGTTCTAACTGCTGTGCTTGCCGATACAAGGTTTCAGCGATCGCAGGGTGAGCGTGTCCATGAATTGTCACCCACCAGCTAGAAATGCAGTCCATGATGCGCCGCCCATCATCCAATTCCAGCCAAATGCCTTCGCCCTTGATGACATTGAGCGGAGGCGCGGCAGTTTTCATCTGAGTGTAGGGTCGCCAGATCGGGGAATCAGAGTTGAGCATGAATTCACCAGAGAATGTGTCCTGAGACGAATGATCGTACCTTGCCATCGGCGCATTTCAAGAGAAGATGTCCGCGATCGCTAATGCCGCCTGCCTCGCCTGAAATCTGTTTATTGCCCAAATCCACCGTGATGAAGTGCCCAAGCAAAGCATCCCGTTGGCGGAGTGCGGGTAATAGTGCTGTAAGTCCAGGGCAGTCATCCGCGTCGCGTTTCTCTAATCGCATCAATTCTGAGGCTTGCAGTAAGTAATGCCGCAACCGCTCCAGCAACAGGAACTCGTCGGGCACGATCGGCGAGATTTGATGTAAGCTGACGGCCCGCCCGATTAGCGCTTCGCGCACCTCCGAAGCAACTGCGCTGGTATCCAATCCAGCTTGCTCAAACTCGACACAGCGATTGAGTCCCACCCCGACTACGGCTCGTCCCATTCCCCGACTCGCGGTTCCGTCGGAGTTGTACTCGGAGTTGCACAACGGGCTAATCGCTTCACACAAAATTCCTGCCAGCTTTCGCCCGTCAAATAAAACATCGTTTGACCACTTTAAGCGCAGCCGATCTTTCAAATCGGGTAGCAAATCTTCGATCGCATAGATCACCGCCAGTCCTGCTGCCAAGCTTAATTGGGGTAAATGCACAGTAGGAATTCGATCGAGGACAATGCTGGCCGTCAACACGCCAGGAGGGGAATGCCAGATTCGCCCGTGCTGTCCCCGTCCAGCAGTTTGCTGAGGCGTAAATACCACATCCCCATGCTGCAACCGGATTTGGGTTGTCTCATTTGGGTGGCGTGAAGCATTCATTGCCCAAGTATTGGTGCTAGGGCAAGACTCTAGCCAGTGCAACCAGTTAGCGACATCGGAAAGCGGCATGATGGAACCTAGAATGGCAATTTGTAGCTGTCGCTACAATCTTGTGGACTAGTTTACAGTTATCTACCTAAAGGATCAGTTGCCTTAGAGATTTAGCTGTGCTAAAAATCTAGCTATTGCCTAGGAAGCATGTCAGCAGAATTCTAACGTAGGGGTAGGGTATTTCAGCAAGTCTTTGAAGTTTGGCCTAGCCATCTTCTCCAGAGTTGCGCTAATCGCATCACATTTAATTTTTTGCTTCTAGGGTTCCGGTCTGGCTTACGAGCCAGATGCCTGGTCCGAGAGAAGCAGCCGCTTTTAGATCTGCAACTCCATTAGAGTTCAGAAGCGGTCACACGGCGGGACAAAAGCCCGGGAGAGCCAAGCAACAGAGGGTTACTGTTGTCGGCTTCCTGGGCTTTGTTGTTTGGATCGTTGTTTGAATCTTGAATCGTTGTTTGGATCATTGTGTTTGAATCATCGTAACTGGAGGACTTTATGGGACACACCGCGTCTACTCAACCAAACGCCGCCATCGCGTCAAACCTAGTACTTTTAGACGAAACCGTACCGGGTGGTGCGTATTGGCAGGGCGTAATCAAACGCGGCAATACGCTGCGAGTCACTGATTTAGCAGGCTCACACGGCGTGTCGTTACTTGCCTACAACGCCGACAATCCGATCGAGCGGCTCAACGTCGCTGACACCTCCAAAATTCAGTTCAACGCCTTTCTCAAAAAAGGCATGGTGATCTATTCCGATATGGGGCGCGTGTTGTTCTCCATCACGGAAGATACGTCTGGCTATCACGATTTGTTGGGTGGATGCAGCAACGCCAGCCGCAATACCGCGAAATATGAGGGCGGCGACTTTTGGCAAAATTCCCGCGACCACTTTCTCAAAGCACTAACGCGCCGAGGTTTGGGCAAAAAAGACATCATGCCTAATCTCAATTTGTTTAGTCGCGTTGCGATCGCTCCAGACGGCAAGATGAACTTTGTAGAAGGTGGCGCGGCGGATAGCTTTATTGACCTGCGAGCAGAGATGAATGTGCTGGTAATTCTCTCCAACTGTCCGCATGTGCTTCACCCCAGTAACATGTTTAACCCAAAACCGATTCAAGTTACCATTTGGGATTCCCCTGCATCCGAACCTGACGACTTGTGCCGGACAGCGAATCCTGAAGCAATTCGTGGATTTACTAACACCGATGCGTTGTTCGCGCAGTAATTCCCTTTGGCTAAATTTACCTTTGCCTAGCAATCTATCTATTATTCATCTAGACATTGCATTCTTTGTAGGAGAACTAAATCATGATCACTGCTGAACATGTCCTTGATCCCGCTACTGCGATTTACGACGAGGTGTTACCTGCTAGACATCCCTGGGCTCATGTGGTGAAGCAGGGACAGATTCTTCGCATTGAAGATTTGGGAGGAAATCAAGCGGTCGATTTTTTGGTGTATAGCGCCGATGATCCATCCGAGCGATACAGCGCTCAAGATACAACTGTCGCTCAAGGCAACATCTATTTGACCACAGACAGCAAACTGATTTCCAATGATGGTGGCGTCCTGATGACCATTCTGAAGGACACTTGCGGACGACACGATACATCTGGTGGAGCGTGTAGCTGTGAAAGTAATTCGGTGCGCTTTGGTTTAGATAAAAAGTACCAGCACGCCTGTGTGGAGAACTTTCTAACAGCGCTGGCTCCTTACGGGCTAGGCAAACGCGATATGGTCAGTAACATCAATTTCTTTATGAATGTCCCGATATCAGAAGATGGCACATTAGAGATTGTTGATGGGATTTCCGCGTCAGGCAGTATTGTAGATCTGCGGGCTGAGATGAACGTGCTGGTTGCTATTTCTAATTGTCCGCAGATGAACAATCCCTGTAATGCTTACAATCCCACTCCGATTCGGTTAATCATTTGGGATGCGATGTAAGTCGCAACAGAGAAGGCAAAAGAAAAAGCGTTTGTCCCTCTGTTGTGTTGCCCTTGATTTACTTTGTCAATTCCTGTGGTGACACAATTTCCTTGCCCTCATTCTCTATTTAGGAAGCTAATTCTTGTTCCTGCTCCTAGGGGAGCAGGCTAGGGTGAGGGCAATTGAAGATTTGTTAGTCAACTGGCCTCTATGCCGTCTTCAAACTCCTGAGTTCAAAAGCACGTATGTTCAACAAAATTCTGATTGCCAATCGGGGTGAAATTGCCTGTCGGATTATTCGCACCCTCGATCGCTTAGGGATCGCTTCTGTTGCAGTCCACTCAGAAGCGGATGCTCACGCAAAACATGTGCTCATGGCAACAGAAGCGGTGTGCATCGGTGAAGCCGCCGTAGCGAAAAGCTATTTGAACTACGATCGCATCCTAGAAGTAGCAAAGCAAACCGGGGCGGAAGCCATTCATCCGGGCTATGGCTTCTTGAGCGAGAATGCTGAGTTTGCGGAGGCGTGTGCGCGAGCCAATATTGTATTCATTGGACCGACGCCCGCTCAGTTGCGTCAGTTTGGTCTGAAGCATACTGCGCGGGAACTAGCAGAGGCAAATCAAGTGCCCCTCACGCCAGGAACGCCTTTGCTAGAAAGCTTAGAGGCAGCCCAGACCGCCGCGATCGCAGTTGGTTATCCAATTATGCTGAAAAGTACAGCAGGCGGCGGCGGAATTGGATTACAGGTATGTCACACCGAACATGATCTAACAGAGGCGTTTGAGAAAGTTCAACGCTTAAGTCAAAGCAACTTTAAACAGAGCGGAGTATTTTTAGAGAAATACATTCAAACGGCTCGACACATTGAAGTGCAAATCTTTGGAGACGGGAACGGCAATGTTGTTGCTCTCGGCGAGCGCGATTGTTCAGCACAGCGTCGCAACCAAAAAGTGATTGAAGAAACGCCTGCACCAAACATCACTGATGAATTAAGAAAAGAACTGTCAGATGCAGCCGTACGGTTGGGAAAAGCTGTTCATTATCAATCGGCGGGGACAGTGGAATATGTGTTTGATGTGCAAACGCAGCAGTTTTATTTTTTAGAAGTCAATACGCGCTTGCAAGTTGAACATGGCGTTACTGAAGCCATTAACGGAGTCGATTTAGTCGAGTGGATGGTCAAGCAGGCATCGGGCGATCTGTTTTCCCTGTCAGAGTTTCAGTATCAGCCACAAGGACACTCGATTCAGGTACGGATTTACGCTGAAGATCCAGCGAAAAATTTTCAACCGAGTTCTGGTACGTTGCATCAAGTCACATTTCCCGACACGGTGCGCTGCGATCGCTGGATCGAGACGGGAACGGAAGTCACGCCCTACTATGATCCGCTGTTAGCAAAAGTGATTGTTCACGCAGACAATCGTGAGGACGCGATCGCGCATCTCAAAACAGCGCTCGACGACAGCCGCATTGATGGCATCGAAACTAACCTGGCGTATTTGCGCCAAATTCTAGACGATTCTAGCTTCAATAGAGCAGACCTAAGTACCTGCTTTCTAAATTCCTTTCACTATGCGCCGCTCACGATCGACGTTCTGGATGCGGGAACCTATAGCAGCATTCAAGACTATCCGGGACGGGTTGGCTACTGGAATGTCGGTGTGCCGCCGTCAGGCCCGATGGATCATCTTGCGTTTCGATTGGCGAATCGGTTGCTCGACAACCCAGAATCGACAGCAGGGCTAGAGTTTACGGTTACAGGCCCAACGTTGCGCTTCAACACCGATACTGTCATCTGCCTCACGGGTGCTGAGATGAAAGCAACGCTGAATGGTGAAGCCGTACCCTTTTGGAGTGCTGTTCCCGTTCGGGCGGGAAGTACCTTGAAGCTAAAAGGCATTCCGGGAGATGGCTATCGCACCTATTTAGCGGTTAAACATGGGTTCGATGTCCCCGATTATTTGGGTAGCAAATCGACATTTGCGTTGGGCAAATTTGGCGGACATGCAGGACGAACCCTGCGTCCGGGAGATGTCCTGAAGCTGAATCAGTCGGCTGAAGTGGAACACGCAGAGCCTACGCTGCCGACGGCACTGATTCCGACCTACACCAACCATTGGGAAATTGGTGTCCTCTACGGTCCTCACGGTGCGCCCGATTTCTTCACCGAAGAAGATATCGATCTGTTCTTCTCGACCGATTGGAAAATTCACTACAACTCAACACGCACCGGCATTCGGTTGATCGGGCCAAAACCGAAGTGGGCACGTTCTGACGGCGGCGAAGCTGGACTTCATCCGTCTAATATTCACGATAATGCCTATGCGATCGGCACCATTGATTTCACGGGCGATATGCCAATCATCTTAGGGCTAGATGGTCCGAGTCTCGGCGGGTTTGTCTGCCCTGCCACCATCATTCAGGCAGAACTGTGGAAAATTGGACAACTCAAACCAGGCGATACGGTTCGATTCTACCGTCTAACGTTTGCAGAAGCTTTGCAGCGTGAACTGGCGCAAGATCAGCAAATCGCAACGCTAGAAGTCACGCCGCCATTGCGATCTATCGTTTCCCAATCCATTCATTCTCCCATTCTCCATTGCATTCCTGATTCTCCTGATCACATTGGTGTCACCTATCGACAGGCAGGAGACAAGTACGTGCTGATCGAATACGGATCTCAAATCCTCGATCTCAAACTGCGCTTTTGCGCTCATACCTTAATGGACTGGTTAATCGCCCATCACATACTGGGAATTTTGGATCTCACGCCCGGAATGCGATCGCTGCAAGTCCACTACGACAGTCGTGTGTTGTCACAACAAGCGTTGCTCGATGCTCTGATTGCTGCCGAAAACGAATTGCCCTCCGTTATGGAAGCAGAAGTGCCGACACGAATCGTGCATCTACCTTTGTCCTGGGATGATGAAGCAACACAGTTAGCCATTCAGAAGTACATTCAGTCTGTGCGTTCTGATGCGCCTTGGTGTCCGAGCAATATTGAATTTATTCGTCGAATTAATGGACTAGAGAGCGTCGAGCAGGTTAAAGAGATTGTCTTCAGCGCCAGCTATTTGGTGATGGGGTTAGGAGATGTATATCTCGGCGCGCCCGTTGCCACTCCACTTGATCCGCGTCAACGCTTGGTAACGACCAAATACAACCCCGCGAGAACCTGGACACCGGAAAATGCGGTCGGCATTGGTGGCGCTTATCTCTGTGTGTACGGGATGGAAGGTCCGGGCGGCTATCAATTTGTAGGGCGCACGCTGCAAATGTGGAATCGCTTCAAACAAACCGCCGATTTCAGTCAACCGTGGTTGTTGCGCTTCTTCGATCAAATTCGGTTTTATCCCGTTTCGCATGAGGAATTGCAGCGCGATCGTGCTGCTTTCCTAGAAGGAAAAGTGCAGCTTAAAATCGAAGAAACTACCTTTAGCCTCAAGCAATACTACGAATCTTTAGACGCGATCGCGCCTCAAATCACTCAGTTTAAAGCGATTCAGCAAGCCGCCTTTAATGCAGAGCGCGATCGCTGGGCAGCCGCCGGAGAATTTGAGGCCGAAGCCAAGGCAGAAGAAGCGCTAGACGCGGCAGATGAAGTGGCAGAAATTATCTTACCGCCCGGAACAGACGCGATTGTCGCTCACGTTTCGGCGAATGTCTGGCAAGTGCTGGTTAAGCCTGGAGATGCGGTTGCAGAAGGCGATCAACTGATGATTTTAGAAGCGATGAAAATGGAAATAGCGGTCATCGCGGATGAACCAGGCACGATTGCGGAAGTGTTCTGTCAATCAGGGCAGACGGTGACGGCAGGACAAGTTCTGGCGGCGATCCAGCTTGGGGATTGAGCAAGAGCGATGAGGAATGAAGCAAGATTGAATTCATCCCTTGCTTAACAAAAACCAATCGTCATAACAGCATTACTTGAAAGGACAACAACGGTATGGATTGGACAGAGAGTTTAGACCTGCGATCGCTGGCTCACCGATATGCAACAGGACAGACCACTCCGGAAGCTGTGATTAAGCTCGTCTACGATCGCATTGAGCAGTACGCTGATCCGGCGGTGTGGATTTACCTCGCCCCGATTGCTCAGTCGTTAGCTCGTGCCAAAGCCCTTGCCGATCAAGATCCTCGCCGCCTTCCTCTGTACGGAATTCCATTTGCGATCAAAGACAATTTAGATTGGGCAGGCATTCCCACAACCGCAGGCTGTCCGGCTTATGCCTATACTCCAGAACGCAGCGCCACTGTTGTCGAGCGACTATGCGCGGCTGGTGCAATTCCAATTGGCAAAACAAACCTAGATCAGTTTGCTACTGGATTAGTAGGAACTCGCACCCCCTATGGCGTTTGTCGGAACCCATTTCATTCAGATTACATTCCGGGCGGCTCTAGCGCAGGGTCAGGAGCCGCCGTATCTGCTGGACTCGTTAGCTTTGCCCTAGGAACGGATACGGCTGGCTCAGGGCGGGTTCCAGCAGCGTTCACGAATATCATTGGCCTTAAACCAACTAAGGGCTTAATTAGCACCCGTGGTCTCGTTTCGGCAGTGCGAACTTTAGATTGTGTGTCAATCTTTGCTCTGACGTGCGAAGATGCGGCGGCGGTGCTGCAAGTGGCGGGCGACTACGATGCAGAAGATGGATTTTCGCGTCAACCAACCGTAAACGCATTGCCAGAAATTGCTCAATTGCGTGTCGGCATTCCCAGCGATCGGGACTTGACGTTCTTCGGCAATCACTCCGCAGAACAGCAGTATCGAGATGCGATCGCTCATCTCCAAACCTTGGGCTGCACAATAGTGCCAATCGACTTCCAGCCCTTTGCAGAGGCGGCTCAACTGCTGTACGGCGGGGCATGGGTAGCAGAACGGCTCGCCGCGATCGCAGACTTTCTGAACCCTGCCCTTATGAATCCGACTGTGTATGAGATTATTAACGGGGGCAAACGCTACGATGCTGTGGATGTTTTTCGTGGGATCTACCGCTTAGCAGATCTGCGTCAGTTAGCCGATGCCCAGTGGCAAGCAATGGATGTGTTAGCCGTTCCCACCACGGGCACGATCTACACCGTGGCAGAAGTCGAAGCAGAACCGATCGCGCTCAACAGCAATCTAGGACGCTACACAAACTTTGTGAATCTGCTGGATCTTTGTGCTGTGGCAGTACCAAGCGGGTTTCAATCGAATGGACTACCCACTGGCTTAACGCTGATCGCGCCTGCATGGCATGATGCCTCTCTCTGTCGAGTGGGAGCCGCCTATCATGATCTTCTGGGTGGCACTCTTGGTGCGACGAAGGTTCCGCTAAGGAGGGATGAGGGATGAAGTAAGCACAATCATTCTTTCATTCCGCATTGTTCAACCAACAGATTAACCAGTTCAATCAACAGAGTTGAATCAACAGATCAATCAAAGTTTCTTTCGTCCCTCAGTCCTTTCCAACTCCATTCATTTAGTAAGTGACGACGCTATGACCTCTCAATCTTCTCCACTCGAACGGATAAAAGTGGCGGTCGTGGGAGCACATCTCACCGGACAGCCGCTCAACTATCAACTGACGGACGAAGGGGCAACCCTAGTGCGTGCCTGCAACACTAGCCCGATCTATCGCCTCTATGCTCTGACCGGAGGAACTATCCCTAAACCTGGCTTGATTCGTCAGCGCGAGGGGGGTAGCGCGATCGCGCTCGAAGTGTGGGAACTTGCGATCGCGGGCTATGGGCGCTTTGTCGCTCAAATCCCGTCTCCGCTTGGCATTGGCACTCTGGTTTTAGAAGACGGCGAAACGGTTCAGGGCTTTATCTGCGAGTCTTACGCTGTGGCAGACGCCCGCGATATTTCTCACTTAGGCGGCTGGCGAGCGTACCTCGACCAAATACGCCAAACCGAGTCTTAAGGTTTAGCCGCAAGATTTGCCACAACGGCGACTAGCTCTTCTGGTGAAACTGGCTTAGGAATATGGGTCTGGAACCCAGACAGCAACGCTTGTCTCCGGTCTTCTTCTTTGGCATAGGCCGTCAGCGCGATCGCGGGAATTCTGCCACCCCGCTCGGCAGGCAATGCTCTAATTTGGCGAATCAGCGAAAAACCGTCCCGATCGGGCATTCCCAGATCGGATACCAAAAGATCAGGCTTAACTTGACGTAGCGCGTTGAGGGCTTCGACGGCTGATGTGACGGCAGTAACCTCAGCGCCCGCCTGCTCAAGAATGAAGGTGACGAGGGCGAGACTGTCAGCATCGTCATCGACGGCAATCACTCGCAGCCCGCTTAGGGAACCCATCGGCTGAGTTGCGATCGACGACGGCTGGTTAAGAGAGGAGGGTTGAACCTGTAACCCTGGCAACCGTACGCTGAACGTCGCGCCCTGTCCCGTTCCCCCGCTGTCTACTCGTACCGTTCCCCCATGCAGTTCGACTAAATGACGCACAATCGTTAGTCCTAGCCCCAGCCCGCCCTGCGATCGCGTCGTACTGCTATCGGCTTGACGGAACCGCTCAAACACGTGAGGCAGAAAATCGGCGCGAATACCAATTCCAGTATCCTTAACTTGGATCTGAACCCACTCCTCTACTAGCTCTAACCAAACTTCAATCCGTCCAGATGGAGGCGTGAACTTAATCGCATTGGAGAGCAAATTCCAGACCACCTGCTGTAAGCGATTTGCATCTCCAGAGACAAGACTTGCATCAGGATCAAGTAGGGTTTGAATGTGAATGGATTTTGCGTCGGCACTGGGGCGCACCGTATCGATCGCAGCCGTAATAATGGAGGGGAGCGAGACGGGCTGAAGATTCAGGTGTAGCTGTCCGCGAATGATGCGAGAAACATCAAGCAGATCATCAACAAGCTGCGCCTGCGTTTTGGCATTGCGCTCGATCGCATCCAACGCTCGAATGCTCGTCGAAGCGTCTAATTTCCCTTGTTTCAACATCTGCGCCCAGCCCAACATTCCGTTCAGGGGAGTGCGAATTTCGTGAGAAAGAACTTGCAGAAACTCGTCCTTCATCCGGTTAGCCGTCTCTGCTTCTACCCGCGCCGCCTGCTCCCGAATGCGCTCTGCCCGCTCTAGTTCTGCTTGTTTGCGGAGTCGAGACATTTCGAAACTTGCCCGCACTCGCGCTAAAAGTTCGCGAGCGGAGAAGGGCTTGATCACATAGTCATCTGCCCCTGTTTCTAACCCTTCTAGCCGCGATTCTTCGCCAGCCCGCGCCGACAGCAAGATAATGGGCACTTCTCTTGTTGCAGGATCAGCTCGCAACGCTTGGAGTAGCTGGAGTCCATCCAGCTTTGGCATCATCACATCGCTGAGGATGAGATCGGGCAGTCGGGATGTGGGGTCAGAGTTTGACTCCGCAATCAGCGCGATCGCGGCTTCCCCATCTGCGGCAATCTCCACATCATAGTGGGGCTGAAGCAGCCGTTTGAGGTAATCGCGCATGTCGGCATTATCGTCCACGACTAGAATGCGCGATTGGCTCCGTTCTGTCCCATTGTCTGTTCTGTCTAGACTTGTTGCCTGTTCATGCGTCCGAGGCGCGAGTTTAGTGTTTTCAATCGGGTTCTCATTAGTGTTTTCAACCGGGTTCCGGGGCAACCAGCGCAACGCTTCTTCCAGATAGGGCAAGGCTCTAGTTGATGGGAACGCTTCTTCCAAATAAGGCAAGGCTCTAGTTGATAGGGGTGAACCGTCAGTTCTTCTAGAATCAGTGCCCGTTTGGAGTGCGGCGCTTGGTAAATGAGCGCAACCTGTTGGAAGGGATACCGTAAAGCTCGTTCCTTGATTCACCACGCTGCGCACCGCGATCGCGCCGCCATGCAGATGCACCAGTTCTCGCACCAGTGATAACCCAATGCCCGATCCTTCAAACGTGCGTCCTCTCGCTCCCTGAACCCGATGGAACCGCTCAAATAGGTAGGGCAGTTCCTCAGCCGGAATGCCTGTTCCTGTATCCCGCACTTCTAGCTCAACCCGATTGGGGCGTTGTCCGTCTCCGTCAGAACTGCCAACCCAACGCAGTGCAACAGCAATCTCTCCTTCAAACGTGAACTTAAAGGCATTGGAGAGCAAATTCAAGACAATTTTTTCCCACAGATCGCGATCGACATACACGGCTTCTGGTAAAGAGGGACAGTCTACAGTCAACCGCAGACCCGCTTGATCGATTGCCGATCGAAAGACGCTAGCGAGTTCTGCGGTAAGGGTTGCCAGATCCCTTGGCTCAAAGGTTGCTTGCGTCCGTCCTGCCTCAATCCGCGAGAAATCGAGGAGGGTGTTGACCAGCTTCAGCAGACGTAAACTGTTGCGATGCAGCACTTCAACTCGGCTGCGCTGCGGTGGGGGAAGGGGATGCTCAACATCGGCCAGCGCATCTTCAGCCGGGGCGAGCATCAAGGTTAGAGGCGTGCGGAACTCGTGAGAGACATTGTTAAAGAACATGGTTTTGGCACGGTCTAGCTCAGCGAGTGCCTCGGCGCGCCGTCGTTCTTCTTCGTAGACCTGAGCGTTGCGAATCGAGACTGAAACTTGACTGACGAGCAACTCATAGAAGGATCGATAGCCTTCATCGAGGGCACGGTTGGGGCTAATGCCTGCGACTAAAACGCCGAGCGGGGCAGTTTGAGTAGACGCCGCGATCGGCATGACCAAAGCAGAATGAACAGCCTCATCCCACGGGCCGCCCGGTACGGTTATCGAGCGATCGAGGGTTTCAACGACAACGGTTTCACCGGCGGCTACCCGCGCCAATGACCAAATTTCATCGGAGGAGGCTGTGATCGATCGTGGAGTGACATCATCCTCGTCTAGTCCTACCGAGGCGCGTAAAGTCAGCGTACCATCTGGTTCTCGCAAGTAAAGCAGCGCAAAAGGGACATCGAGCGGATGCAGCCGAATCGCCGCGACTACATCGTGACAGGTTGCCTCAACACTGCGAGTCTCGCCTGCTTTCGAGGATAAATCGCGCAATAGCCGCAGCCTCCGCTCTCCCAAAACCTGCTGCGTCACTTCACTACACACGCCCAGCATGCCGACGATCTGCCCTGCATCATTCTCGGCGGGGGCATGAGAGACGCTGAAATAGGATTCTTCTCGATAGCCCGATCGTTCCAGCACGAGCAGTAAAGCAGGAGTCCAGTTGGCACGTCCCGTTGCCATCACCGTTTGAATCATAGGGCCGAGGGTGTCCCACGCCTCGGCAAGCGTGATGCGGATGTCGAGTCCGAGGGCAGCGGGATGCTTATCGCCAATCAACTGTGAGTAGGCATCGTTGTAGAACTGCGTAAATTCGCGTCCCCACGTCAGCACCATTGGGTAGCGTGAGGCAAGCACCGTTTTGATCAGCGATTTAAAGCTTTGCGACCAAGTTGCGATCTCGCCAAGGGGAGTTTGCGACCAATCAAAGGAGCTGATTCGGATCGCCATCTCACTTCCAGTTCCGAGTAATTCACAGCGGGGATATGTCAATCCCTCGGTTTCGGTTGTTATCTTAGTTGTTGTCTCAGTTGAAGCAGATAACGGCTCGGGCTTTTGCTCAATCGGGTGCTGCATGGCTGGAAAGAAACTCTACTTGATGGAGGCAGATTGTTGGATGGCTTGTCACAGTATCCTCGCTGCTACGATGTGCCCCTAGTCACCAGGAGGATAATGCTACTCAATTATAAAGCTTGATAAATGAGACGATTGATCTTCCTTTTGGTTTGAAGATGGGCTGGGTCGAAAAAAGAATACGCTGCGAGAACTCTGTCATTTATCACCGTTCTCGTTTACCTCACCTTCAGTCAAATGTATTACTTTTAATATAGATCTCATTGCATTGAATTACTCATAATACTATTACGACTTAAATATTTATATTGCTAATTTTATCAATATAAATTCGCTTTATTCAAATTCTAATAAGTGATTTTTCTAATAATTTATTCATAAATCTCACGGCGTTTTTTATTGACACCTTAAACAGATTTTTCAAATTTTCTTTCCGAATCATATTCATTAAAATCGCTATTTAAGGTGTGCAGAGGATGAGGCCTGTGTTTCCTACCTAATCGTCATTTCGGTTTCTACGACCCAACTGCGACGAGTACCCAAATGGGCACTGCCAAAACGCTCTTGAGTTTTTAGGATGAAATCACCAACGGCTACTCGCGTTGATGCACCGCTAAAACTCAAAACGTTTGTGGATTAATGCGGTTCCTTCAGAGTTGAGCCTTGCGCTAATCGCTTTAATCTAAATCAAGGAAACTAATATGCCTACATCGATCACTCGCCTCGATCGCCTACCTCTCGATCGCCTTCCAATTGAACTTCTAAAGCCCACCGCCACAGATACCTCTGGAGCACCCGAACCAGACAATAGCGAAATTCGGAAGATTGCTAACGACGTGCTTCAAGCCGTGCAGTATTCCTTTGCTTCGGTTGCTGCTAATCCTAATCAAGCAGTTCGTGCCGATACGTTAGAAGAAACATTTCAGCAGACGTTCAAGCGCATGGATGCGGTGAAGCTAGAGCAAGTGCAGACAAAAGCGACACAACTCGTGAGCGCTGCACCAGAATTGCGAACTACTCTATTTGGACGATATGGACAACTTGAGAGTAAAGAGTTTGTGAGCATTGGGTTCGACCGTGCCCATGAAGGACTCGCTCCTCTCGCCATCGATCAGAAGCTCCTCGGCATCAGAACGCCCCAACTTTCGATTCCCCAAGGCGTTGGACGAATGACACCCGAAGGACTGTTGATTCCGGCGGCAAACCTGCCTCAGGGGTTTGAAGATTTTGAAGATGCGATCGACATGTCGACTCAGAGAGCGGCAGACTCTCATGTTTACAACGCAGAAAAGCTTCAAGAAATTTGGGGACCAATCTACTCGACCGATCCATTTGCGGGTGCGGGCGCAGACGAGTTTGAGGAGCAAGCCGTTACCGACAAATTAGCGTTCTACGTCACCCGCGTTAAGTGTGTGGATGAAACCAACCCTGAGTTCTGGGGCAGCGATGAAATTGCGATCGCAGGCGTGTCGGTCGATGAAGACGGCGACAGCAAAAAAATCTCCGAACAATACGTGGGAGGCGGATTTGATGATGGTGATGAGAAGAACTATTCTCCCAATTGGAACTATCACTGGTTCAGTATGCAAGAAGGCAACTATTGGCCCAAAGCTTACAAAATCGCGCTGATGCTTGCCGAGAAAGACAATGGTGGACTCTCAACTGCTCTCAATACCGTTTGGGAAAAAATTGGTGAAAAGGTGAAAGAAGCGATCGCGAAGGCCATTACGGGTGCGCTTTCTGGATATGTTGGTCCTGCTATTGCCGCCGCCATTGGTCAAGCTATTGCTTGGGTCGTGGACAAACTTGTTGGTTGGATTATTAGTGCATTCCAAGATGACATTTTCCCAGTCTTCACCGCAAGTTGTACTGTACCTAGCTTTAATGCACGGTGGAACTATCCCAACGGCACATGGGGCAGCCCCACATCTGATGTGCGTACTGCCCATTTCTATGGGCATGGTGGGCACTACATCGTCAACTACTACTGGAAGCTGTACGCCTAACTGTCTGCCAACTTTAAATTGCTCAGATTGATTAGGACTAGGGAGAATGGGCAATCGTTGATTCCATTTCTCCCTTTTCTTCCCCATTTCTCCATCTGAATCCTGGTAGATAAGGAACAGAGATCCATAACAAGCCTCCTATGAGCATTACTCTTCCTCTGGCTGTCATGCAGCAACGGTTAAAGAACGTAACCGATCTTCGCCAATTGCTGCATGACTTTACTCTTGCGACTAACCGTTCCCCATTTCTCTATTGGGATGCCGCTCTAGAGCAAGAAGATGGGGCTGGTATTCGAGTTGCCTTACTTGACTCCGGCGTTCAGTTACAACATCCGTTGCTAAAAGGCGCTCAGATACATGCACGAGACTTTACAGGTAGTGGCAGTGTATTTGATCGAAGCGGACACGGAACTAAAGGGGCAACATTACTGGTGGGGCAAACGGATTTGAGAGGGCTTGTGCCTGCCTGCACATTGCTAGTCGGTAAGGTTTTGGGGGGCGATCGCGAGACTAGCGCGGCTGCGATCGCTCAAGGCATCCGTTGGGCGATGGCTCAAGGCGCTCAAGTGATCGCGCTCCCTCTGGGTCGGCGGCAGAGTTCACCGCTCGTGAAGCAAGCCGTGCATCAAGCCCTGACAAAAGGCTGCAAGATCTTTGCGGCGGCTGGAAATTATGGCGTTGATGTCTGCCTATTTCCAGCCCGATTACCAAGTGTAGTTGCTGTCTCAGCCACAACTTTAGCGGGTGTGCCCCTGTCTTGGTGCTGTCAAACTCAAGTCGATTGTTATGCCCCTGGACAAGATGTTTTTCCTAGCGACCTGGCAGGGGGTAGTAGTATTAATGGCTCGTCAGCCGCAACAGTTCTGGCAGCAGGAGTCGCGGCACTACGAATGGCGAGGGAAGCAAAGATGAGAGATGTAGATTGGCTTTCATCGCTCGATCAGACACAGTTTACTGGCGCTTCGTCGTCAAAGTAGAGATGAGGAATGCTGACCTCATCCCTTTCTAAATTCACCAATCTTCAAACTGAACTTTAGTATGAATAGTACCCCACCATTTCAGCGCGTGTCGCTGCAAGAAACCCTATGCTTTGTTCTTAGCCTGAGTGCAGCAGAAGCCCAAGCCGTCCTTGAAAGACGCCTAGTTGTGCCAGCGAAAACGATTTGCGATCGCACGCATCTAGATCGCGTCACGGTCGATCGCGTGTTGCAAAATCCCGCCGCTGTTCGGCAACTCCGCTTAAACCCCAACCGCATCACCTCCACTCAAATTGCTCGGATTCCTCACCTCAAATCTGAACGGGCAAAAATCGTGGCCCAAGGGCGGCCATATTATGCGATCGCAGAACTAGAAGCGGCTACTGCGCTCCCTCGCGCTCTATTAGACCAATTATTTCTGATTTCTCCGCTGAGCTATCAAGATAAACAAGCGCACAAGGAAATCACGTTTACGCCTGTTTTGGGACGCTACTTGATTCCAGCAAAAAGCGATTTAGAAACCACTGATCCTTTGGAAGCGACAGGCTATGTCGAAGTGTTGCCTTCCTTACCAGAGTTTGACTTTCGGATTGTGCAACCCAGCGAATTTGAAGCCGATCCCGCTCCCCATGATCTTAAGGCTGCTTTTGCCGGCAATGTTCATCCCGTATTGCGAGACGCCGAAGGATTTGAGCGGTATCTTGTGCCTGGATCGCTCGACTTGTGGATTCGGCCCGATATCGCTGAAGCCCAGTGTCGGTCAATGATTCAAGCCTTGGGGTTTCAAGTGACAAATGCCATACCTGGAGTGGGGTATTACCGCGTTAAGTTAGGCGTCATGCCAGACGATCGGGATGTAGTTCGGGCGGTACTTGCAGCGATTGATCGCGCCCAGCAGCGAGACGACGTTCTCTTTGCTGAAATCGATCAGGTCGGATTTGAAGATTTTGGTTTAGATCAATCGGTTGTAGCGAACGATGAGGAGTTTGAGGAGTCCGATCGCTTTTGGAACTACGACGCCATTCATCTCCCAGAAGCTCATCTGATTACAAAAGGATCACCAAATGTCACGATTATTATTATCGATAGCGGCGCTCGTATTGATCATGAAGCGTTGCAACCTGCCTTTCGTTCCGATTGGCAGACCTTAGATCTCAATTTCGATTTGGGCGTTCTCGATAGTGAGCGATCGCCCAATGAAGCGGTGATTGCACATGGTACAAAAGTTGCGGGGGTGATCAGTCGGCAAGATGCTGCCGCGTATGCCGTCGCGCCTAATTGTCGTATTCTGCCGATCAAAATTCCGGGTCAGTTTGCCTCTCCAGCTTATGGGTTAAGAGCCGCTGCAATCCGTCAGTCACTGGGCTATCTCCAGCCCGGAGAGCGGGCGGTGATCAATCTAAGCTGGCGGACCAATGGTGAACACATTGGCATCCGGGAGGCATTGGTCGAGGCACAAAATCGCGGGGTTGCTGTGGTTGCTTCTGCGGGTAACTATGCCCCTGGTGCTGCTCAACGACCCGATGAACTCCACTATCCGTCTGCTCATACTTACCGCGCTCCGCAGTTGACCAATCTTTGCACCGTCGCCGCTGTTGGGGTAGGCGATCGCAAGGCCAGCTACTCTTACTATGGGCAGCAGAGCATTACTGTCGCTGCACCGGGCGGTGAAAAAGGCAGCGCAGGAGCCGGAATTTACACGACATCGACTCCAGAAAAATATGCGTACACCTGCGGGACATCCTTTGCAGCGCCCCATGTTGCAGGTCTGATTGCGCTGTTATTCTCGGTCAAACCTGATCTGAGTGCGGCAGATGCGATCGCAATCATTAAAGACACTGCCGATCCGATCGATGCGGTCAATGCGGCTTATGCCGGGATGCTGGGTGCAGGTCGGATCAATGCACGGGCAGCACTAGAGCGGCTTGTTCCCTCGCAAAATAGAACCTATACAATTACTGCAACTGCCGGATCGCACGGTCGAATCACTCCTATCGGTTCTATCGTGGTTCAGCACGGAGCGGATCAGACCTTTGCGATCGCGCCTGACGCTGATTACCAAATTGCAGAACTGTTGGTGGACGGCAATTCAATCGACATTGCCCCGTCTTATACCTTCAAAAACATTACGACGGCTCATGCGATCGCTGTGCAGTTTTCTCCCCAAGGGGCAGAACTCAGCCATTATGATTCAGCAGGTCGATTGAACATTAATTTGGCAACGCTGGCAGAACTAATGACCTTACCTTCTATCGGCAGTTGGTTAGCCGATCGGATTGTGAAATATCGCGCTACTCACGGCTTCTTTAGCAGCATTTGGGGACTCTCGTTAGCAGGTGTGAGTGCCTGGACGATCGGACAAATCAAAACCAAGATTACGGTCTGACGATTGGGATGCACAAGGCATTTAGAATCGGCTGAACTTGAGGAATCAGTTGACGTTGTTTTGCAATCAGCAGTATGCCAAGAATGCCGCCGTCTTGTTGAAAGAGCGCGTTGCCTTTGGCACAGTGAAGCTGACCGCGAGTCCTTGGCGTAAGGCTGCTTCTATCAGAGGTAGGTTATTAGGCAGGTCGATTGTAATTTGCACGATTTAGGCTCCGTGGTTGGGGGTTTCACTCATTTTGTCGAGATAGGTGATGGCTGCTTTTGACCAGACGCTTTCTTCTAGGTAATGTTTGACAATTTCTCCGAGGGTGGCTTTGATGGCTTGAAGATGACGCTCTGGATTGAGAAGTTGTTGACGGAGTGTGACAAGAGGATGGGTTGGGGATTGTTGAATTTCGGTAAATTCTGCGTCGAGGATAGTGAGGGCTTGAGATTCTGTGGTGACTTGGGGATGTTGCGTTTGGAGTTGAGTGAGCAAGAGTTGGAGATCAGCGATCGCTGTTTTGATTTCGGGATCCGTGGAATGGTTGTGTTCGATGTATGTGTCCACTTGCTCAAAGATTTGAACTTTTTGGGCGTTGGGGAAGTTGTATTTAGATGAGTTGTTCATTCTGGATGCTCTTAAATTAAATTTCTGGGGAGTCTGAATTTTGTTGTGAGGGATCGAATTGAATTTCAGCACGGGTGATGATTTCTCGGACTTCATCGGCGGTAATGTCAGGTTTATCTGATTTTGAATAGATGGTGACGAGCAAGATTTGCGCTTCTGTTTTGAGGTAGTAGATCATGCGATAGCCGCCGCTTTTCCCTTTCTGAACGTCGCTGTTTTTGACTCTGACTTTGAAGAGGGTGTAGTTCATGCCGGGGATTTGATCTCCAGGCAGTTCACCGGATTCCAGTTGGGTGATGATAGGTTGGATGTCGAGCCGAATGCGGCGATAGCGTTTTCCGAGTTGACGAACTTCACTGGCAAAGCGAGCGCTGACGCTGACTTGGATAGGTGGATTAATCGACATTCATGTTTTCCCAAAGTTGAGAGACGGGTTTGGTTCTCCCAGCTAGGACATCTTGCCAACCTTGATAGAGTCCTTCTCGAATTTCTGCGATCGAGGTGTCTTCGGGATCTTCTTCGGGTTCAGTGACGAGGACAATGACGCGGACTCGACTGTTATGGGCAAGGGTAAGGGGTTCGTCGAGCGTAAGTTGTCCATCTTCGGTGAGGGTTGCGGTAGTTTCGATCGCTTTCATGGTTGATTCTCCTGGGTTGGTTTTCGAGTGAGATAGAGGGTAAGTGTAGTTCTATGATGGCGGGTCTTTTGGTAGGGCTTCGTGGTATTGATCGACTTGTTCAAAGATTTTAGCTTCGGTGGCGTTGGGGAAGTTGTAGATTGTGGCGGGACGATCGCTGTTTTGGCTTTTTTGTCGAGCGGACTTCTGTTCTTCTAAGTAGGACTGATAAATTTCATAGTTGTAGTATTTGCAGTTCTCTTGGATGGCGAGGATGGTGCGATGAGCATCTTGACCTGAATCGGATTGGATTAAGGTTAGGAGATGAGGGAGATGTTGAGCGATCGAGTTTGTGTATTTCTTCGCGATCCCGCCTAACGCAGCTGCCGCAATCCTACGCACATCGGAATCGGAATGTTCCACGAGTTGCAGTAATGCAGGAATTGCCTGTTCGCTGCTTATGTTGCCTAACGCATTTATCGCACTCGAACGCACAAAGGAATCGGCATCTTCCACGAGTTGCAGTAATGCAGGAATTGTCTGTTTGCTGCCTACCTTGCCTAACGCCTCTGCCGCCCTCCAACGCACAAAGGACTCGGCATCTTCCACGAGTTTCAGTAATGCAGGAATTGCCTGTTCGCTGCCTACCTTGCCTAATGCCTCTGCCGCCCTCCAACGCACAAAGGAATCGGCATCTTCCACAAGTTTCAGTAATGCAGGAATTGCCTGTTCGCTGCCTACCTTGCCTAATGCCTCTGCCGCACTCATACGCACAAAGGAATCGGCATCTTCCACGAGTTGCAGTAATGCAGGAATTGCCTGTTCGCTGCCTACCTTGCCTAACGCCTCTGCCGCACTCATACGCACAAAGGACTCGGCATCTTCCACGAGTTTCAGTAATGCAGGAATTGCCTGTTCGCTGCTTATGTTGCCTAACGCATTTATCGCACTCCAACGCACAGCGGAATCGGAATGTTCCACGAGTTGCAGTAATGCATGAATGGCCTGTTCGCTGCCTACCTTGCCTAACGCCTCTGCCGCACTCCTACGCACAGCGGAATCGGCATCTTCCACGAGTTGCAGTAATGCAGGAATGGCCTGTTCGCTGCCTACCTTGCCTAACGCCTCTGCCGCCCTCCCACGCACATAGAAATTGGCATCTTCCACGAGTTGCAGTAATGCAGGAATGGCCTGTTCGCTGCCTACCTTGCCTAACGCCTCTGCCGCACTCCTACGCACATAGAAATTGGCATCTTCCACGAGTTGCAGTAATGCAGGAATGGCCTGTTCGCTGCCTACCTTGCCTAACGCCTCTGCCGCACTCATACGCACAGCGGAATCGGCATCTTCCACGAGTTGCAGTAATGCAGGAATGGCCTGTTCGCTGCCTACCTTGCCTAACGCCTCTGCCGCCCTCATACGCACATCGGAATCGGAATGTTCCACGAGTTGCAGTAATGCATGAATGGCCTGTTCGCTGCCTACCTTGCCTAACGCCTCTGCCGCACTCCTACGCACATAGAAATTGGCATCTTCCACGAGTTGCAGTAATGCATGAATGGCCTGTTCGCTGCCTACCTTGCCTAACGCCTCTGCCGTCCTCATACGCACAGCGGAATCGGAATCTTCCACGAATTGCAGCAAGCTCTCAATGCTACAGTCCGATCGCGTCTCTCCCAGAAGCTTAATCTTTAACCAATTCGTCACGTTCAAAGCATTGACCAGTCCGACAGTCTGCTCCTGAAACTCCCGCTTCACTTCTCCCGCTAGTCTTGCTCCCAATCTCCAATCCACCTCCAACGCCAGCTTCACAACTCGAACCGTCTGCGTCTCATCCTCTACTAATGCCAACATCAACGCCACAGGCTCTGTCCACTTCAGATAATTTAAAAAATCCCGCTTTAGTAACTCATCCTCTTGCCCAGCAACTCCATTCAGCAAAGACTCCGCCGCGTAATATTCCTGAATCAATTGATGCCGAAACTCTAGCTCCTCAGGGTTCGTTCCTGCCTGAATCAAATGATGCTTCTGCAAATCCCGCAGACACTTCCGCGCAAAGTCTTCTGCATACGCCACTTTCCCATTCAGAAATTGCGCGATCGCTCTCACCGCCTCTTCTTTCCCAATCGCAACCCGAATCTCCGTCGGCTTTTCCCCCTGCATCATCACCCACGCCAACTGTTGCAGCACAGGCTTCCACCAACCGCGATCGCTCTCAATCCGCACATCCTCTTTCAAATACCGCTCATAGCCTTGGGTAAACTCCCGAAACACCATCCCCAAATTCTCTGGAATCGTGCCCGTCTGCTGAAACAATCCACACAGCATCCACAACAACAACGGTGTTTGTCCAAACTCTCGCAATCGCTCTTTCAATTGCCGCAGCATCTGTTCTGCTTGTTCTAGCGACAAATACGCTTGAACAAACGCTTGCATCTGCGCTTCCGTCAGCGGCTGCATTTCTAATTTCTTTTCAATGCCGAGATCTCCCCCAAGGCTCAAATCCCGCGTGGTGAAGATCATCGGCAGTTTGGGATGATTGCGGCGAAAGGCTGAAAGCTGCGATCGTGCTTCCTCTGACGGCAATTCATTCACCCCATCAAATAGGAGCAGAGATCGAGACAGTACCGCTTCAAATTGGTCAGCCGATAGCCCGTGACGAGTCAACGAATTGAGAATTAATTGTTCGATCGAGCTTTGCCAGTAACGCAATTCCACCAACACTGGGATTCGCCATTCTTCCTCCCCTCTCCCAAGCTTAGGAGAAGGGCTGG
Source organism: Myxacorys chilensis ATA2-1-KO14 (assembly GCA_019359275.1). GTDB lineage: Bacteria > Cyanobacteriota > Cyanobacteriia > Leptolyngbyales > Leptolyngbyaceae > Myxacorys > Myxacorys chilensis. Next base: position 67,825 of record JAHHHP010000009.1, read on the forward strand.
GGGTAAGGGCTGCCTCCGCCTCTTCCAGCATCAACCGTGCTAACGCCGTAGACTTTCCTGAACCTGGTCGCCCAACGAGCAAAACGTGCTGGTCTGCATACTGGCGAATCCCTTCGAGAACTGGGAATCGTTCAACCTTTTCTTCGTTCTGCTGTTCTCGCTCCTCCCGCTTCACCGTCTGCACCATCAAGCCAAAGTCAAACGGGGCAGACTGTTTTGCTCTAATATTTTCTCTGCCCTGAGCGTCTGTCGGCGTGTAGGGTTCTGACGACTTTTTATAAGTCGTCGCGATCGACTGAAGATAGGACTGAAACTGAGAAAACATCGATCGGGCAATGGTAGAACGGGCTTGTTCCCCATACTATGCGATCGTAGGGTGTCTCACCCCCTCGACAATACACCAGAAGCAAGGTTATCTAAGTAAAGACTACCTTTGTGTGTAATATATATGACATTAAACCGAGTCAGTGCCACTTTAAGCCCAGAAGATCGTCAAGCCGTCATGGGCGCGATCGACACGATCAAACAAGCCATGCCGTTTCTGGTGCATTTGAGCGCAGAAGAACGCAAAACCTCACCGAAAGTTGGCGACCGTAGCCGAGGCTTTATGCTCAATTGCTTAACTGCCGCACAGCAACATTCAGATTGTCTGCCGCGATCGTTTGATGTGCAAGAAATGTACAAAGATGTGAAGTTGATAGAGGAACTCTATCCAGTACTAATTGCACTCAATGAACTGCAAAGCTTGGTCGATGACACCTTTTTTGCTGCCCAAGGTGAGGCGTACACAGCCGCTCTGAAGGTTTACGACGCCGTTAAAGCTCATGACGATCTGCCAGGGATGAAGATTGTTGTGGAGCAACTCAGGCAACAGTTTGCCCGTCGTAGTAAGAGAGATACAGCGGAGTCCAATTCAGAATCCATCCCTGTTGAGGCTTCTTGATCACTCGCGATCGGAGAGCCTTCCTCTAAACTGCTTCAATTCATTGGGTGACACAACGTTTCTATCTCAAGATAGGAACGTTTCTTTTTGGTGAAGCAACAGTTCTTCTAAACAATAGAATGTACCCATCAGCAACAAGCCTGATTTCATGGACACAACAGAACGATGCATCGGTGTGAAGTAACGGTCTATCAAAGCGAAGCAACTGTCCATCACCGCGAAGCAACTGTCTATCACCGCGAAGCAACTGTCCCATTGACACTAAGCAACTGTCCATCGTCATCAAGCAAGTGTCTATCACCGCGAAGCAACCATTCATCGTGACCAAGGAGCAATGCTTTAGAAAAAGCTTTCTATTCATAGCAAGGAATCATGCTGTAAGACCTGAGATCTTAAGGACTAACTTTACCGTTTGCTTGGTTAGACAATGCTAGAGCGATGTCGAGATTACAAAGGATTACCCGAAAATCACAAAGGTATAGTTTATGTAGTGATGATTCGATTGATGATTAGACGATTAGGCAACAATCGGCGAACTCACCAGTCGAAGAATGCTGCAACATCATTTATAAACAGTCTCTAAAGCGATCGCTTAGCTCATCTGCTTCCTTTACTTAACTTGCTGCAAAAGCGCAATCGGCTTCTAGACATAGCTCTGCAGAGAGCATTTTTCTAGATACAAGAAATGAGGTTGTAACTTTCGTCAGGAACCTTTCATTCATCTGCTAATAGTGGTAAAAATCCGCTTTGAAGATTGCCTCAAAAGAGAGATTTCGCCACCGATCCGAACTGACAGGATGGTAGGAGTTCATCAATGTTTTTCAGGACTCTTTGACATGAAACTATCTTCTTTTATTGGTTTAGCATCTGCGATCGCACTTGCTTCCGCTGCTCTAGCAACGCCCTCCAACGCGCAGTCCCCAACTCAGCAAAATCAGCAAAATACCCAGAGTGCAACGCAGGATGCCAAGGTAGTTGGAGACCTCAACGAAATTACCCAGAGCATTTCGCAGGTCAATGATCAGATTCAAACAGGACAACCAGGGCAACCGGGCGGAACCCAAGACAATCTTCAAACCGCAGAACAAACGGCTGAAGTGATTGGCAAACTCAATCTAGTTCAGCAAAAGATTGACCAAGTGAACTCGCAGCTACAAAAGAATCCCAGAGACGCCAATACTTATCCCAGAAACGGCAATAATAGAAGCGGCGCGAACAATCAGCAAAACTTCCAAGATGCTCGACAAAATGCGATCGTAGTTGGCGAACTGAACCAAGTGAAGCAAGAAATTGCGCAGGTCAACGAGCAATTGCAGAAAAGACAACAACGGCAGCAACGTCGAGCCGAAAATCGAGGCGGAGCCAATAACCAAGGTGGAGCCAACACTCAAGATAACTACCAGAATGCTCAGCAAGATGCAGTGGTCGTTGGGAAGCTGAACCGAGTTGAGCAGAAACTTCAGCAGCTTAATCTACAACTCCAGAAGACCAGATAACTAAATAACAGTGTTGCTTCCTTCACTTATTGTGTGAGCAGGAATCAGCATTAGTCTGAAGAATCTACTAACGTTAGAGATCTTGCATCTATAGCGTTAGTAGATTCGCTAACCCACGATAGTCAACAAAATACAATCACCAGAAGGTACAAAAATGTTGCGTTTCTACAAGCTCTTGCCTATTACTGTGTTTGGCATTGCGACTCTGGCAATTCCAGTGGAAGGCATTACCGCGCAACTTAACCAAAACGTTGAGCAAAACGTAGTGAATAGTGGTGATAAAAATAGAATCCAGCAGAGAGTCAAGTTTTGTAAGAAGCTAGATCGGAACTCAGAAGCTTTAGACGCGCAAATTAATCAAAGCGCGATTCAAAACGCAACGGCGATCGGGGAAAAGAATAAAATTCAGCAAAGAATCAAATTTTGTTGCAAACCGGGTGCAGAAGCGGTAGAAGCGCAACTACAGCAGCTACAGATTGCTGAACAAAATGCATCTGCGATCGGGGATAGAAATAAAATTCGACAAAGAATTGATTTGTGCCAAATGTAGCTTGTACATGAGTTCACAGAAATGTTTTGATCAAATATCTTAATCAAGTGGCGTGCAAAGCGATGAACACGGAAACGTTGGTTTGTTCTATGGTTTGGATTGCAACATCAGCGACTACTAGCACTGCGATCGCAGGTACTTTAACTCAGATCAATCAAACAAGCACCTCCACGCAGCAGAGTACTGATTCCTCTCAAAATCAAACCACCACGATTAATCTTGACTCTACCGAACTGAAGACGCCTTGCATTCTAGAAGTGAGCGCTACAGCAAATACCGAATTAAGTGGGACGATCACTGTTAACGGCAAGATCATTCGACAGTTTAGGAAGCAGGGAGCGACGCTCAATCTATCGCCCTACCTTTCTAGAGGGAAACAAACGATCAAAATTCTAGGACGCTATGCCCCTGCTCAGTCCTCTGTCCAGGTACAGTTTACAGGTCTTGGCACTCAAATCAGTCAGCAAACTGGAGGCAATGGTGTACTGACACAAACCCTCGTAATCAATGTCATCTAGCATCAAAACCCTTTAAAGCCATTTCTAGCCATTGGGTTAATTCGGGCAGATAGCGAGCTGTGAGAACGCCACTAACAAACCCAAACAAATGCCCCTGCCACGATATTCCACGTCGCGTGGGCAAAACACCCCAAATGAGCGGGCCATAAAGCAAAACAACAATCAGTGAAATGGCCGCCGACAACAAATCTTGTTCAAAATAGCTCCGCGACAGCAGGAATCCAAAGTAGCCAAAAACAACGCCACTCGCGCCCACGTGTAGCGTGTTGCGTCCGGCAAACAGCCAAACCCCTAACCCGCTCAACACCCAAGGAACGGCAGTTGCGATCGCAAACTCCTCAATGCCTCTAACTATCACAAACCAACCCAAAACCACAAACGGAACAGTATTCGCTGTTAAATGGTTCCAAGTGCCGTGCAGCAACGGTGCAAACAAAATCCCGCGCAGCCCAGTTTGGTTCCGGGGACGAATCCCTAGAAGATTTAAACGATTTTGCAGCAGCAGTTGATCAAAAATCTCTAGTCCCCACATCAGAGCGATGAGGCTGCCGAGAATTTTGGCTTGGGTTTGAAAGTCGTTGGTAAGAATAGACTGCATTCAGAGGGTCTCGTTATCTCAAGCGTTGTTGTACTAATTCTCGCTCCCTATGGGTTCTCGCTCCCTAGGGGCAAAGCAATCGTAAACGTGCTGCCTTCAGCGAGTTTAGACTTTATCATAATCGTGCCACCCATTCCTTCAACTAGGGTTTTGACGATCGCAAGTCCCAATCCGTGCCCACCTGTAGAGCGGCTGCGAGCCTCATCCACGCGGTAGAATCGCTCAAAAATTCGGCTTTGATCCAGCAAGGGAATGCCAATGCCGCGATCGCGCACCTGAATGGTCGCCTGTCGCTCGGTATGCTGCAACTCCAACACTACGTCTTGGTCTGGAGTCGAGTACTTCACCGCATTGTCAATCAGATTGAGCAACACTTGTTTTAAGCGATCGCGATTCGCAATGGCGCTAACATCCTTTGGAGCAGTAATCAGAATAGAGCGGTTGCTGAATCTTTCTGCCATACTTGCCACTTCTTGGAGCAATTCTCGGAGCGGCACGCTCTCCAACTGAACGCGAGCATAGCCACTATCGGCCCGCGCCAGATCGAGCAAATCTTGCAGTAACCGAACCGTGCGATCGGCTTCAGAGGCGGCAGTTTCCAACGCTTCTCGCTGGTAGTCATTCAAGTTTGTACCGCGCCTGAGCAGACTTTGGAGATAGCCGAATACAACCGTTAGCGGAGTGCGTAATTCGTGAGACACATTACTAACGAACTCGCGTTGTTGTTCCCACGAGTCAGAGAGCCGAGACAACATCATGTTAAACGTTTGAGCCAGTTCTTTGACCTCACGCGGGGCATGGCTCAACTGTAATTGCGCTTCCTTCAAATCTTCGGCTGAAATTGCGCCTGCAATTTGGCTCATTTCTTGCAACGGGCGCAGCGCTTGTCGAATCCGAATCGCGATCGCAATCATAATCGCGATCATAGCAAGCCCGCACACCAGCGCCAGACCTTGAACTGCAGCCACCAACTGACGGTTTTCCTCAGTAATATCCCGCGCCAGATAGACGGTTCCAAGCGGATTTCCATTGATCCTGATCGGTCGTTGGGATAACACTAGGGCGCGATTGCTAACCGGGTAGACCTCAGGCTTGAGTGGCATTTCCGCGAAGGACATTAATTCAGGTATAGAAATAGAAGCAGTATTCAAGTCATTTGATCGGGCCAGCAGCTTGCCACTGGGACTTTTGACCCAAATCAGTAAGCCTGGAACAGAGACATTATCGATCGTTTTTTGCAGTCCCGCTTCGAGGGGCAACATTTCGCTGTAGATCTGCACATCTCGCGGAAACCGATCGGCAATATAGTCAACGCTTTGCAAGTGAGTTGTAATCAGAATTTGCTGCATCTTCCAGCTTGTCCAGAGAGCCACGCTCCCTAACCCTAGAATCAATGGCGCAGCGACTTCTAACGTCAGACGAAATTGTAGCGAAGACGGATCTAGATGCCCTTGCTTGAAGTGACGAATTGATTCTCCAAAGCGGTGCATCAGTCTCATGAACCAATCCTACTTATCAAGTAATCAGTCGAGTAATAAATAACAACCATCTAGTATAAAAACAGTAGGCATGCTCATCATCTTCACTTTAGCGGAAACGATCGCGAACCGAGAAATTACACTTGAGCAACAGATATAGTGCGGATCTGAGTGCTGCGATCAAAGATGACGCGAGGTTTGAGCAAGATCTGAACCAATAGCCAAAGGGATTGAAGTTCTCCGGGCGAACACCGACTGCGCCACTGTCCAGGACGACAAAACAACAGTTCAATGAAGCGACGTTCTTGATCGAGCGGTAGAGAATCGAAGCGAATCTGTACGGTAGGAAATTCATTCTCGAATCCGGTGTGGATGATTTGCCCTTGTAGAGATAAGTGATCGTCCAGTAAGTCAAGTTGAACCGCATCGCTCATGGTCAGAGCATTTTTCTGCGTCAAGGCAACTTCTGCCCCCCCTTCTGAGATTTTTGTTGTAAATCCCCAAAAAAGCGTTTCTCCTACCTTTAGCCTGACGGGACGCTGCAAATCAAACCATTCATCACTGTGAGGACGAGGAGCATCGATCAAAATCAGGAGCGCAATTGCCAGTACCAAAAGATTATAGGCACTCCAAACCCACCCCAGGCTAATGCCTTTCATCTGCTCGACAGCATCCGGCGTCATCGTCGGTTGCGCCATGCTGAACACAACAGAATGACCTAAATTTGTCCATAAACTAACTGCTGTTGCGATAAATACGATGATCAAGGGCAGAGCAAGTTGCCAATTGAATTGAAAGCGATCGCTAACCGTTCCTTTCGGCGTCACTCGAAACTCTTGACCAAACGGATTCAACATGACTTGAATAACCGTGAGTGCTAACGGAAACGCCAATACTAATGTATATAAATCCGATAGAAACGCCGATCGAGAGCGATGATTGAGCCAGGAAAATGTCGTGAGTTGAACAAGATAATAAGGCAGAAAATAGTACAAAACATCAGTCGTAGTTGCCCGCACCGGAATCACACCTAGAAACGAATACGCTAAGGGAATTAATAAAAATCCAACGCGCGAAAGGCTAGTAAACCAATGCCAAATCCCTTCTAAATGGGCAAGTCGCTGCATTGGGCGTAAACCCCGAATCGTGAGCGGATTTGCGCTCACAAAAAATGCTTGCAGCGTTCCTCGCGCCCATCGAAGTCGCTGAAGCGCTTGGGCTGAGATGTTTTCTGCCGCAAGACCTGCACTCAGTTTCTCATTCAGGTAGACGAGATGATAGCCTTTTGCAGCCAAACGAATGCCTGTGTAATAATCCTCGCTCAGCGCCCCCGTGAAAAAGCAGCCTGATTCAACTAAAGCAGAACGACGCACCACAAACGAAGTACCCGCACAAATGACACCCCCTACCGCATCACGGAGCGGTTGAATCTGGCGATAAAACACTTCTTCTTCAGGCGTGAGAATGTGTTCTAACCCAAGATTGCGGGCGATCGGGTCAGCATTGTAAAACGTTTGAGGGGTTTGCACCAAACCGACTTGTGGATCTTGAAAAAAGCCAACCGTTCGGGTGAGAAAATTTTTGGTCGGAATGAAGTCTGCGTCAAATACGACAATCAGTTCACTGTTTGTGTAACTCAGGGCGTGATTCAAATTGCCCGCTTTCGCATGACGATTATCAGATCTGGCGATGTAGTGACATCCTAATTCTGCGGCCAGTGCCCTCACATCCAATCGCTGCTGGTCATCCAGCAAATAAATTGTTTTAGGTTCATAGTCCAACGCCTGACAGCCAATAATGGTTCGTCGCAAGATAAACGGCGGTTCATTATACGTAGGAATCAAAACGTCAACGCTGGGTGCAAGCGGGCGATCCTTCAGATTTGGTAAAACCAACCCCGGAGATTGGCCTAGCCAATCGCGAACCATAGCAGAGGCTCGATCTGCCTCGGCTCGTCGATCTTTGACTCGCAGCAGCAAGACAAGCTGAAGGATGCCACCTCCTAACATCAGCAGCTCTAGAAAGAACAGTCCTAAGCTGAATACCCCATTCAGCGGATCACTGAGGTTGAGCGTTGAGAGCGATCGCCACACCAAGTAGCGAACGGTTAGAACAGACAGAATGCCGACGACTAGGACTCTCGACCAAGGACGCGGACGCGGAGAAACTTTGGTAATGGTCAGTACAATCAGCATCAACATCACTGCCCAAAACAGCAGATATTCGCCCGCCACCTTTGGAGCCATTAACCACATGGGCGGCATTTCCTGACCAGCATTGAGACGTTCAAAAAGGATTCGAATGGTTCCCTCTCCAGCAAACCAAGCGGTCACGATCAGGGCCGCGATCGCAACCACGCTCAGCATGACAAACGTGGCCAGTCGAGGCAATGGAATCTTACTCCAAGGCTTTAGAATCAGCTGATGGTATGTACTACCCATGTTTACTCTCATCTCTACCGTTTTGCTAGTGAGTTGTAACCGTTCATGAGAGCAGTCAACTCAATCGTGTTTCTAGTTTGTGGGGTGAAGCTGAATGTTCCTGTAGCCCTTCCTGAGAGGTTTCTCAGAGAAGTGAAGGGAAACTCTCAGAAAAAACTCAGCTTAAATCCAAGTTGCAGGGCGAGTATGGGTTCAAGCCTAAAGACGGCTTAATCGATAAGTCAGCCCGCTTCTTTGGAGTAACACAATGATGATTAAGCAATTCATTCCGTTAGGTATCGTTTCTGCGATCGCGGTTGCACTTCCCGTTGCAACTAACATCATCACCGATGCTGTTCAAGCCCAAAGACCTGTGACGAGCGGCAGCATGTATCGAGATCAGACTGGCCAACGTCAAATGACTATTGCGGTACAGCCCGCTAGGATTGCCGCTACCGGAACGTTTGTAGCAGCCGAAAAGCCGACGACTGGAACCGCTCGAATTATGGTCGAAAACGGCAAGCGTTATCTCGTGTTTGATTCTGCGTTCCAAACCAGCGATCAAGGGCCTGATTTACACGTTGTGCTTGATCCCTCCAACAAACCTCCTGCACAGTATGCCGATCGCACGCAGTATGTAAATCTGGGCAAATTGGAGAAGTTCAACGGCCAACAGCGTTACCCCATTCCAGCCGCTGTTGATGTTAGCAAGTTTAAGTCTGTTGGAATTTGGTGTCGCATGGCAAATGCCACGTTCGGATATGCACCGTTGCAAACTGCTACGAACGCAAGTGTTCGCTAGATTGCGCTAACCCGTTACTCCGTTAGAGGCTTCCCATGAACAAAGATTTACTACTGCTGCTCCATCCGTTGTTTGCGATCGCGGTTGTGTTTCCCATGATTGGCATTGTGGTTCACCGGGGTCTGCAAGTCCGGCAACGACGACTGAAAACCCCAAGTGACGGAAAAAGCAAAATTCCTCCCGTCGTTGGACAGGAGCATGTGCAGATTGGTCGTTGGCTCACGGGAAGCGTTGTTGTGGCTGTTTTACTAGCACTTGCACACGACATTGTTAGCAATGTGGTAGAAACGCAACGTTGGAGTACAGCGCCGCTCAAGGTGCTGTTTGTTGGACTGATGTTTATAGCAACGATCGCGTCTTTTGTCTTGCTATATCAAGCCAAACAAAAACAGTGGCGTGCCATATTTGCCACATTGACGGGTATGGGCTTGGTTGTGTTGGGCTGTCAGGAGGGAGTTTATCGTAAAACGGATCAGTGGTACGTCTCCCACTATTACTACGGTATGACGGCTGCATTGCTAATGATTTTTGCTTTAGCGATCGTACAAAGCATTTACCAAGACAAGAAAAATCATTGGCGTACTGTTCACATTGTTTTGAATGGTGTTGCTCTTCTGTTATTTTTTGGGCAAGGTTTCACAGGAACTCAGGCGTTGCTAGAAGTTCCTCTAAGCTGGCAAGAACCTTATGTGCAAAAGCTCTATGAGTTGCAGTGTGAGCAAAAGCCTTGCACGGTTCAACCTTCTGTTCCCCAAGCTACTCCGTAAGTTTTTCGTACTGTTTTCGCTTTTGAACAATTTAATTTCTAGTGCAGTGCTCCACATCCTAGAAAATTTTCTTGATAGCTATGAGTGGTTCGCAGATTTGTGAAACAATGCTACTCTCGCAGGGTATACCCAACGCCTCGAACGGTGTGAATGAGGCGCTTCTCACTCTGTTCTTCCAGCTTCAGTCGCAGATAGCGAACATACACTTCAATGATGTTGGAATCGCCCATAAAATCGTAACCCCAAACGGTTTCGAGAATTTGATCTCGGGTAAACACTTGGCGCGGACGAGACATCAGGTAGTCGAGTAGGTCAAATTCTTTAGCCGTTAGTTCGATCGCGCGATCGCCGCGATGCACTTGGCGCGTCCGTCGATTGAGCTTCAAATCCTCAAACTGCAATCCACCGTCATCTGTTTCCTGCGTGCGGCGCAGATGGGCACGGACTCTTGCGAGCAGTTCCTCAATGCTAAACGGTTTAACCATATAATCATCCGCTCCGGCATCCAGTCCAGCCACACGATCGCTGACTTCATCTTTTGCCGTTAACAAGATTACGGGAACGTTGCACCCCGTTGAGCGTAAGCGGCGACAGAGTTCTACTCCAGAAAGTCCGGGTAACATCCAGTCGAGAACCACTAAATCGGGCATTGACTCACGGGCTTGTACGAGTCCGGTCATGCCGTCATGGGCCACGCTGACGCGATAGCCTTCGCTACTCAGTTCTAATTCGACAAATCGCGCTAAATTAACTTCGTCTTCGATGACTAGAATGTGGGCATTCATCGCGCAACTTCCAAAACCAGTAACGTTAAACGAAAACAGCGTGGGATGAGGTGCGATCGATGTCGTTTCTACCGCGACTCGCTCAGCCACTGTTTAATTTCAGCCATTGTTTAGTTATTGTACAGTTGTCGGACATCGGACAGTTGTCTCTTATATAGCAATCATTATCTACGAACTCCTTGTGCCGTCTGGCTTGTATTCTTGCATAGCTCAAGCCAAGACACTAGACGAGTAAAAATTCTGTTAATTCCCCAATGTAAGTATGAATCACCCCCAATCCCTCTCTTGCGGAAGAGGCAGGGCTGTTTCATTGTCAGTGTAGAAAAGCTAAACCTCAGCAGTGTTGTGGCTTGGCTTCAATTCCCACGAGCTTGATTGCACATCTGCAACAAATTCCAGTTCGTTTCGATGGCTGCTGCCAAACGGCAGTTCGCCAATCAGTTCGAGAAGGTTTTTTTCCCTACAAGGAAACAGCCCTGCTCCGCCATCCCAAGCTATAAAGCCGATAGCCAAAATACCCAACTCGTTGGTAATTCATGTAATGAAACTGCATTTGATGTCTCCCTTAAACTTGGTTAGCAATTGCAAGGAAACAACACAAGACATGTGGGAGCGATCGCACCTTCTTGTAGTGGGAGCGATCGCTCCGGCGACGTTAACACTTATCGACTCGATCAAACTGTCTTGGGTGAGCAGGCCAGGTGTAGCCATCCGTCTGGCTAGGGACGAGAGACATACACGGCATATCGCGTCCAAAAGCGGTAATAATCTTCACTCGCTGAGTTGTTCGGCAATCGTTTCGCAAAATAACTTTGTCTCTGCCAGTGATGCCGCTTCCCTCTACGTGCTCGACGACTTTCACGCATCTGGGTGCTAAGGCAGCGGAGGCTGGAACAGCGGTCATAATCGGAAGAGAGACAGCAGCAGTCGCAACAGCAGCAGTGAGATAGATAAATTTTGCGAAACCTTTCTTGGTCGTCATTGTCTCAGAAACACGAAGGTTAGTTAAATTCACAGTTTGTTCTCCTTGTTGATATTGATCAGATGAATCCGATAAAATCCTCATCCAGGATTTGGTTTCAAGTTAGGGATTTAATCTCAGAACAAGATCTGATTAATCGTGCAATCGCAATCAGCGAAAGGATGAATCAGATGCCTTGTTAATTCCTCACGATTCGCTTTGTATGTTTATGCATTTAGAAAACGTAGCCGAGATAAATTGTGTTTGAGCGGTCGTGCTTTCGAGTGCCAGCGCAATCGTAGGAGATGGACTGTTCGTATCCGGAACCGTTCACCGTCACGGTTCCCAAATTCTCCCGGCCGTACCACCGGCTGCGCTGAATGATTAACTGCGATCGCGAGGTAACAGGACATCCGCTCGATAAGCTGCCGGAACCATAGTGGGGCTGTTTTATTGTCAGGAATGAGAATTTGCACACTCGATTGCCTCGTCCAGCGTTCTTGAATTTTCTAAACCTCACAAACGAGGGCTTGCGACTTTCAGATATTCTCCTGATGACAATGAAACAGCCCTGCCTCTCCTGCGGGAGAGGGCTAGGGTGAGAGCGATTCTATCGATTCATACCCGGACTCAGCAACACCAGTTTTCTATACATAAAGGGTTAGCTTGTATTCCCTGTGTCTTACGAGAGAAGACAGTTGATATACCACATGTCATATCTAGTGAATACAATTCACTGGCTCGTGCTTTATGGCTGTGATTAGCGCAAAGCGAAACTCCCAAGAAATCGAACAACCAACGCTGGCAGATCCCGTGCGGGAAACGCGGCAACGCTTATAACTCTCACAAGCCAAGTTTGCGACGAAGCTAGGAGTTTCATGTCAAAGCGTTAATCGTTGAGAGAACGGGCGGACGAAGCCTTTAGCGATCGCTTCGCTACACGGATACGTGCTCGCATTGAAGCAGATTGAGCAATTGCTGCATCAGATGGGCGACCTTGGCAAAGATCTGCTTGCCAAATACTTTTCGCCAAATACTTTTCACAGTAAGGACAGAGACGATATGACTGATAGACTCCAGCGCTCTGTCCCTTCAGGCAGTAGTTCATCTCAAAATACTACTCTGGGCATCACTGAAGCCGATGTCCTTATGACAGCAGCCTTGGCGAGTCGTCCAGCTAGGCAGCCCGATTTAGCAGCCGAAATCCAAGCGCTTCAAATCCTTGCCCAACAGCTCACGGACGATCCGCAGGCGATGCTCAAAACCCTCGTTGGGATCGTGCTTGATCTCACTCAAGCGGGCACTGCGGGAGTCAGCTTACTGGATGCGCCCAATGGTGAATCCGTCTTTCGCTGGGTCGCGATTAGCGCAAAGCCCAACTCCAACGGAACCGCAGGAGCATTTGCGAATTTGGAGCAAACCACAACCCCAGGTGATTTTAGTCTCTGTGGCACCACTCTTCGCAGTAACCAGCCCCAACTATATGCCTATCCTGAACGCTACTTCACCTATCTGCACCATCCCCAGTGTCCGATCGTCGAAGGATTGATAATTCCGCTGTGCGTAAACCGTCAACCCTTAGGCACGCTGTGGCTTCTATCCCACGATGAGGCACATCGATTTGACTTAGAGGATCAGCGGTTGATGACCCGTTTAGCTGGCTTTGCCGCTGCTGCCCTCCAAAGCATACAGCAGGTGCGCCAGAAGGTTGAGGACGCGCCGCGATCACAGGAACCTGCACAGGACGCAGCAGTAGCATTGCACCAGAGCCAGGAGTTGAGTCAGCAAATCTTCGACAGTAGCGGTGACTGCATCAAGGTATTGGACTTAGAGGGGCGATTGCTGTTCATAAGCCGAGGGGGGCAAGCGTTGTTGTGCATCGAGGATATAAACCCGTGCCTCAACACATTCTGGACAGAATTTTGGGAAGGCGCGGATCGGCAAGCAGCAACGGAAGCGATCGCTAGGGCAAAAGCAGGCGAGGTTTGCACCTTTCAAGGGTATTGCCCAACGATGACCGGCCAACCCAAGTGGTGGGATTGCAAAATCAGCCCCATTCGAGGCATAGATGGGCAGGTTGAACGGCTACTGTGCATTTCGCGGGATATCACCGATCGCAGGCGGAGCGAAGACAAACGCAAGCAGGCAGAAGAGAACTTGCGTGCATCAGAAGAACGGTTCCGCTTATTCATCACCGCTAGCTCAGACATGATCTATAGAATGAGCGCGGATTGGAGCAAGATGCGTTATCTCAAAGGCAAGAATTTCCTGGCGAGTACGGAGACTTCAAGCCATATGTGGCTTGAAAAGTATATTCTCCGAGAGGATCAGCCACAGGTGCTGACTACTATTCGGGAAGCCATCCGTACTAAAAGTACCTTTGAGTTAGAACACCGAATCATTCGATTGGACGGTACGGTAGGCTGGACGTTCTCTCGCGCAATCCCGCTGCTGGATGCACAGGGTGAAATCATTGAATGGTTTGGAGCGGCGGGGGACGTGACCGATCGCAAACAGGCGGAAGAAGTCATTCGCCGTTCAGAAGAAAAATATCGCACACTGTTCGAGTCGATAGACGAAGGCTTTTGCCTCATCGAAGTTTTGTTTGATGAAACCGGAAACCCAAACGATTACCGCTTTCTGGAAGTCAATCCGGCGTTTGAGAAACACACGGGACTTGTGGACGCGATCGGCAAAACAATGCGCGAGTTAGTGCCGCAGCACGACGCACACTGGTTTGAGATTTACGGCAAAATTGCGCTAACGGGTGTACCCGCGCGGTTTGAAAACCGTGCCGATGCACTTGGGCGTTTTTACGATGTTTACGCCTTCCGCGTTGGCGAGCCGCACGATCGCAAAGTGGCAATTCTCTTTAAGGACATCAGCGATCGCAAACAAGCGGAAGCCGAACGCGAACAACTCCTTGCCAACGAACGACACTATGTTCACCAGATGCAGGGACTCACCAGCGCAGCTCTAGCCATCAATTCGGCGCTTTCAGTGGAAGAAGTCTTGCAAGTGATTACCAATCAAGCCGTATCCATCATCGGTGCTCACCAATCTGTCACCAGCCTGACGATCGATCAAAACTGGGCACAGGCAATCAACACGATTCACCTGTCAGATAAGTACGCTCAGTGGCGAGACTACAATGCACCAACCGATGGAACTGGCATCTATGCCTGTGTTTGCCATCTCAACCACTCGATGCGGATGACTCAAGACGAACTAGAAGCCCATCCTGGCTGGAGAGGGTTTGGCAAAGAAGCAGACAAGCATCCTCCGATGCGAGGCTGGTTAGCCGCCCCCCTAGTCGGACGAGACGGACATAATATTGGGTTGATGCAGCTTTCAGACAAATACGAGGGGGAGTTTACGGAAGCGGACGAATCAATCTTGGTACAGCTTGCCCAAATGGCATCGGTGGCGGTCGAGAATGCCCAACTCTACGAAGCGGAGCAGCAAGCGCGATCGACCGCTGAAGCAGCACAAGAGGAAGCTCAAGCGGCGAACCGCATTAAGGATGAGTTTTTGGCCGTGTTGTCGCATGAACTGAGATCGCCGCTCAACCCCATTCTCGGTTGGTCAAAACTATTGCAGAACGGCAATCTAGACGCGACAAGAACCCAACACGCCTTGAAGACGATCGAACGGAACGCCAACCTGCAATCGGAATTGATTGAAGATCTGCTAGATGTTTCCCGGATTCTACAGGGCAAACTCTCCCTTACGGTGAGTTCGGTCAATTTAGCGGTGGTGATTCGAGCGGCGATGGAAACGATGCGACTTGCAGCAGAAGCAAAATCGATCCAAGTCGAAGCTCGTCTTAACCCAGAAGTGGGAAACGTGTCTGGCGATGCGACTCGTTTACAGCAAGTGATTTGGAATCTGCTTTCCAATGCTGTTAAATTCACTCCCGCAGGGGGCCAAGTGACAGTGCAATTAGAACAGGTGGAGAATCAAGCTCAAATTACCCTGAGCGATACAGGGAAAGGAATTCAACCTGAGTTTGTGCCCTATGTGTTTGAATACTTCCGGCAAGAAGACGGGGCGACGACCCGTAAGTTTGGTGGACTGGGACTAGGGTTAGCGATCGTGCGTCACCTCGTCGAACTGCATGGGGGCACAGTTAAGGCTGAAAGCTCCGGAGAAGGGCAGGGAGCAACGTTTGTAGTCCGGCTGCCGCTAATGCAGACGGCATCAAAAGCAAATCAGGACGAGCGACCGCCTGAGCAGCCTCTCGATTTGAATAACATCAGCATTCTCGTGGTGGATGATGAAACCGATTCTCGTGAATTGGTAGCGTTTCTGTTAGAGCAGCAAGGGGCACAGGTGAGAACCGCTGCTTCAGCCCACGAAGCCTTGATCGTTCTGACCCAATCAACGCCTGATGTCCTGCTGAGTGACATCGGCATGCCAGATATGGATGGCTATATGTTGATCCAGCAGGTGAGAACGTTAACACCAGAACAAGGAGGGCAAATGCCAGCGATCGCGCTAACGGCTTATGCTGGGGAAATGAATCAGCAACAGGCGCTGGCAGCAGGGTTCCAGAAACACCTTTCTAAACCAATAGAACCGCAGAGATTAATTCAAATCATTTCTAGTCTGATTCGGTCTGCTTAGCGATCGCCGCAAATCTTGCAATTGCGATTACGCCGCATTTTTGATCCCTTCTTCACAACGAAAGAAATTGGCAAAGGTACAGGGCTGGGACTTTCGGCGGTGTTGGGCATTGTCAAGAGTCATGGTGGATTTATGGATGTTCAGAGCGAGGTTGGTAAAGGCAGCCAGTCTCAGGTATTTCTGCCCGCGAGCCAATCAATTGAGTCTCAAATTGATGATGAAGTTGAGCTACTGAGCGGGCAACAGGAATTGATTTTAGTGGTGGATGATGAGGTTGCCATCTGCGAAGTTGCAATCGAAGCAATAGATACGTTTTGAACTACGTCACGTGTCATTGCGTCATCGCTGTCCGGATTTGATACGAGAATTAGAATGGACGAGATGTAGAGGTTGGACTTGAATATGGTAGCCCCCATCTCTGAAATAGTAATTTCGCATCATGCAACCAGCAACTCCTTTAGCCGAGGAGAAGATTACTACCACCGGAGCGCCGTGATCGATCTGGTGCAACGAGGCAATACGATTCACGCTGAAGTCGAAGGTAGTGAAGTTGCTCCATATCGTGTCAGTCTTCAGTTTGACTCCGGTGGCATCACCTCGGTTCGGTGTACCTGTCCTTACGACTATGAAGGCTGGTGTAAACATATTGTGGCAGCGGCATTGACCTGGGTGCGGCAACCGGATCGACTTGAACTTCGACCTACGTTACCACAACTATTAGACCGACTGGATCACGTGCAAACGCAGCGATTGGTGCAGGCATTGGTGGCAGAACAGCCAGAACTGATTGATGCAGTCGATTGCCAGGTGATGCTGATGTCGAATCCTGCTTCACCCACGCAAACGGCCACGCCTCAGCGCCAATCGACGCTGGATGTGGCTCCCTTCCGACGGCAAGTGAAACAGATCTTACGAGAAGGTGTGCGATCGCTGGAGGAGGGCTATGAAGATGATCCATTCACCGATGACTTGTTGGGCATTATTGAAAAAGCACAGGCATTTGCGAGAAATGAAGATGGGAATAGTGCAATTTCCATTCTGGAAGCAATCACCGCTGTTTGTGTAGACGAATGGGATGACATCCAAGATTATGGGGGAGATTCCTTTCCGATTGCCGAGTCGCTGAACGAAGCTTGGACAGAAGCCATTTTGAGCGCGGATCTCTCGCCACCCGAAGCTGTCGATCTGCGGGTGATGTTAGAGGAATGGCAAGATGCGTTGGATAGCGATTTTTCGATGAGCTTAGCAGCATTGCAGCAAGGATGGACTGATCCAGACCTGCAACGGGCACTGCAAGGCAACGGCTATGCTGATCCAGAACGGTTGAATTCCCCGTTTGCTCAAGAACTGGCATTGATTCGGCTACAAATATTGAATCGGCAAGAACGGCAGACCGAGTATTTGAACCTGGCTCGAACAGAAGGATTGATGGCGCAATATCTCACTCGATTAGCGGAAATCGGCAACATCGACGAAGCGATGACTGTGGCACGCGATCGTATGACCACAGCAGAAGAAGCATTTGCCCTGGCAAAAACCTTACGAGAACAGAATTATTTGTCCGAAGCGTTGACCATTGCTCAAGCTGGACTGCCCTTACCCGGAAATTGTCGATATGCTATGGCAAGTTGGACGAGTGAACTGGCAGAGGGGCTAGGAAATCGAGAAGCTGCACTAGATGCCAGTGTTCTCACCTTTAAGCTTCGCCCTAGTTTTCCAGAGTATCAACGGGTGGCGCATCTCGCCGTCGCTCAGTGGGAGGGCATTAAATCAGACTTGCTGAAAACCCTGCGTCAGTTTCAGGACTGGCAAGCGAGGGAAGCAAAGGTAGACATTTTCCTGCATGAAGGATTGCTGGATGACGCCATTGAAGTGGTGCGATCTGACCATTACTACCGCTCCGAGTTAGTGCATCGCGTTATGCAAGCAGCAGTGTTCACCCATGCTGATTGGGTCATTCAGGCGGCACTCGAACGGGCAGAACCAATTATGGAGCAAGGCAAAGCCGATCGCTACCAGGAAGCGGTGCAATGGTTGCAGCAGGCAAAAGCGGCTTACATTCAATCAGAGCAGCAATCAGTTTGGATGATTTATTTCAATCAATTGCAGTCTAACCACGCCCGCAAGCGTAAACTCATGGATTTATTCAAGCAATTACTGTAATACACGATGGCGAATGGGATTTACCTAAAAAAATGGTGTAAGGGTGTGATGCGTTGGCAAAATAGGAACCGACATCATGTAAAAATTCTCCCTCTCTTACTGCAACCTCTTTGACTGCCAAGTTATGGGTCTGCAAAGCTCCAATCTCTCCCTATCATTTGTCTGATTGCAGCTGAATTTCTCTCTCAAGTCAGCAATCAAATTGCAGCAGTGACCATTCCGATTTTGATGCTGCAATTTACTCACCCTGCGGTTTGCGAAGCAAGGTCCCCTGGTATATTAAGAGTGTGGCAGCATGATTACCAATTGTATTAGCTGCATTTGTGGAATGTATTCACTGGGTTGGTTCAGGATTCAGTGCAATTTGGTTCCCATCGGATCGTGATTCCAATTTAATTCACCCAATTTGATTCACTAATGCGACTGATCCTTTAGATCTGAATCAATTCCTTTGGCTCTGAGTCAATGATGAAGCCCAAATCACAAGAATCTGAAACAAATTTTGTATCATGATGCTGTATTCCTCAATCGGCTTCAGATTCTCCATGTCTTCCTCAACTTCGACCTCTTCAGACTTTATCTCGGTACTCGATCAGGCTGCACTTGCCTTTCGTAGCAGAGAAGTCAGTCGCCCGGCGGCTGAGGATGTTGTAAATGCGCTATTGCAGACTGAGAAAGCAGCAAAACAACGCCCGTTAGACTACTCATTGATGCAATTGCAGGGACAGTGGCAACTCTGTTTTGCAACAGGGACGCGCAAAATTCGCCAAGGCGGAATCAGGCTCAAACAAGGGTACTATGTGCCTAAAATTGTATCGGCTCACATTTCGTTCGACACAGATGAATCTGGAGCAGCAACGATTGGAAATCAGGCGCAGCTTGGGTTCTTGCAGCTTAACCTATCAGGACCTGCGCGTTACCAAAGGAAAAAGAATTTGTTAATGTTTGAGTTCACCCAACTCCAGCTTCGGTTGGGCAGGACATCTCTTTACAGGGGCACGATCCGGGGTGGAGATGCTAAAGAAAAAGCCTTTGCTCAAACGTCGATCGCAAAGCTGCCCTTCTTTGCATTCTTTCTGATAACTGAGAACTTTATTGCTGCTCGTGGACGCGGAGGCGGACTCGCGCTTTGGGTCAAATCCTAGACAATGTGCAACGGAAGTTGATTAGCTCCTAGAGTGCAATGCAGTTTATCGAGAGGCACGAGTTTAGAAGCTCCATCCAAGTTGCTATGAGGACTCAAGAATGGGCGGTTGTCGAAGCCTTGAGCCTTTTCTGCACAGTAATCTAGCACATCAGCCTAGTGGACATCTGTATAGTTAGCTGAACGGATTGCTCCTCTAAAACGGTCTAATCCTCTAAGATGAGAGCGAAGCTTTGTCTTGGAGGCTGAAGAGCAACTGTGGATATGTCTGACACTTCTAACCCTTCTGTGCCTCGCAAGTCTAGCCAAACGGAGCATACGCTATCGCTTCCTGATAAATCACTGCCCTACGTTGCCCTAGCCGAGTGGCAAACGCTGTTTGATCAAGAAAAGCCGATCGCTGAGATGTTTCATGTTGCTTATCTCGCCCAAACCGACGACGGCTCGCCGCGATCGCTGACCTTCGTCTTTAATGGCGGACCCGGTGCTGCTTCAGCTTATCTCCACATGGGAGCCTTGGGTCCTAAGCGCATCCACTTTGGTGCCAACGGAAGTTTGCCAAAACCCCCCGTTCGACTAGAAGAGAATGTTGAAAGCTGGTTGAGCTTCACAGACTTGGTATTTATTGATCCGATTGGCACGGGCTTTAGTCGTAGCTTGCCGCGACCCAAAGACACGTCAGAGAAGACTGATGAAACGAAGCCAAACGAGGCAGATAAACCCAAAGAGAAAGAATTTTGGGAAGTTGATCGAGACTTGAAATCATTAGGAGAGTTCATTCAGCGCTTTCTGTCGCGTCATAAGCGATGGCTATCCCCCATTTTCATTGCCGGTGAAAGTTATGGAGGGTTTCGAGTGGCACGGCTCGCTCGCAAGCTTCAGCAAGAATTTGGCGTCGGTCTTTCGGGAGCAATCCTGATTTCCCCAGCGTTAGAGTTTAGTCTTTTGGGTGGAACTGACTATAACCTTGCGGCTTGGGCAACGCTGCTGCCGTCTTTGGCGGCTGCCGCTGCTCATCACGATCGCGCTCGATGGGCAGGAGAACCGGGAGACTTGCAAGCCCACACAAGTGCCGCAGAGCAGTTTGCCCGCAAGACGCTGATTCCGTTGCTGGCAATGGGAGACACCTTCTCGCCGGATGAACGACAGACCGCTTATCAGCAGCTATCAGAGTTGCTGGGTTTGCCGATGACGCTAGTTGAGCGACAGGCAGGCCGTGTCAGCATCGAAGTCTTTTCGAGAGAACTGTTGCGAGATCAACAGCGAATTGTGGGATTGTATGATGCTTCAATTACTGCGATCGATCCCTTTCCCGATCGCGTCAGTTACGAAGGCATTGATCCCACGCTTGACGGACTCGATCGACTGTTCACTGGAGCCATCAACAGTCACTTGCGCGATACGTTGGGTGTTGAGACCGACTTGTCTTACCACTTGCTCAACTTGGAAACCTTCAAAGCCTGGAACTTTGACCTTAAAGGCGCATTGGATCTAGGTTCTATCGATGATTTGCGGGTGGGAATGACGTTAAACCCCTACATGCAGGTGTACATCTCGCATGGGTTATTTGATTTAGTCACGCCCTATTTCGCCTCAAACTATCTCGCCGATCTAATGAAACTCAATCCTGAGATTCGCCCAAATTTGACGCTAAAACACTATCAAGGTGGGCATATGTTTTACACGTGGGCGCGATCGCGACAGCAATGGTTTACTGAAATGACTGCCTTTTATCAAGCTGCAACAGTCGTTTGATGCCAAAATTATCCCTTCGGTTCAGGTTCACCGCCACATGGCGTTATTGGCAGGTCGAACGATCGTATTTGCAAGTCGTTTGTTAGCAGAGCGACTAATTGACTTAGGGTATGTGAAGAGACTTGCAGAGTCACTTGAGGCTACGACAGAGGCGCACAGCCTTAGGACATTTTTAGGACAATTGCTGTAAGCTCAAACGGAAGTCGCTTGAAACCAGGAATATTAAAGACTTCTGTTAGAAAGCGGGTAACGCGATTCGAACGCGCGACATTCACCTTGGCAAGGTGACGCTCTACCACTGAGCTATACCCGCATTTGCTACGTTTATTACTATGCCCGATTCAAACCGAGATGTCAAGCCTTGCAGATAATCTTCAGACACGACGCTAACAGCTTTGGGGACTTGGTTACTGCTGGATCAATCGGCAACTAGAAGGCATCCACGGGTTCAGTTTAACCGCTTAATGACAGCTTAGAGGCTGCTCTCCACTTGCACAGCGCCTAGAACTCTCTTTCTCTTATGGCAAAGTTTCGAGGCTAAGATCCAAAAGGATAGATCATGCTTCTATCATGACATTACTATTGATTCTGTAGCACCTCATGGTTCAGTACACACTTGCTCAAAGCCCCGAAATTATTCTGACCGTTCCTGGTAAAGATTCGTCTAAAGCCCGTGAAAAGGCGATGGATCAATTAATGGAATTAATGGACGAGGGAAAACTACCGACCGATTTAGCGGATGGATTTGGTCCCAAAAACTTCATTGAGATCAAAGATCCAACCGGGATTAATGCAGGGCGCAATTCTGCCGGAACTGCATCGGACAATGAGGATTCTATCAATCAAGCCGTTCAAATTCTGAGCGCTCTGGCAACGCTTAAGCTCAAGGCTCAGGAGAGTCGCACTGAAGCGCTGCAAGTTCGCCAGCACATTGATGTGCTGTTTACGGATGATTTAGTGACTGAAGAAGAAATCAATCAACTTAAAGAAGGCTTCAAAGTTTTGAAAAACTATGCTCAAACTAATCTGCGCTATCGAGATGCTCGTGCTCAAGCAGAAGACGCTCGCACTGTGTTAGACACGGCTTTACAGTCCTCTGAGCCAGAGAGTAAGAAGAACGTGTAGAAGGGGCACTGTTCTTAGCGACTCGACTTCTTGAGTCGCTGAACGATGTGATCATCTAGCTCTTGAACGAGAACGCCTTGTTTGAATTCCTCACCTGATCCTGAAATCGTCGCTGGGCAAATTGGTTAAAATTGGTCTGCCTTGAGGAGTGAGAAATCTAGTTGGCGCGATCGCTTCATTGCTGCATCCTCACTAACCGCGATCGCACATCCGGTAATTCATAGAATTGACAGTCGTGTAACAGCCGGTAATCTGCCTATTCATTACGGTCTAGATGATGACCGACTGTCACTCCTAGACCTCCCCACTCGCTAATACTTCCGCTCTTGCGGTTCAAATTGATTGATTACAACGGGCATGTAATTGATATCAATCCCGGCGGGTGAGTAGTATGCCAACGTATGTTTGAGAAAACTCTGATCGTCTCGCTGCGTATAGTCTTCACGACAGTGAGAGCCTCGGCTTTCTTTGCGGTTGAGGGCAGACGAGAGAATCATTTCTCCAACGACAAAGAGCGATCGCAGTTCCATCGCCTCAATCAGTTCGGTATTCCAGGTTTTGCCTTTGTCATCGACGCGGACATGAGCATATTTTTTCTGAAGTTCGCGGAGTTGAACCAGTCCTTCTTGCATGGTCGCTTCGGTGCGAAACACGCCGCAATGATCGGTCATGCAGTCTTGATAGGCTTGCCGAACCTGGTGAATACGGTATTCTCCGGGCTGGTCTATCAGCGATTGGAGTTGAGTGTTAGCGTCTTGAATGTAGCGCTCAGCATTGACTTCAGGTAATTTACGATTTTCGACATAGCGCGCGATCGCGGCTCCAGTTCTGCGCCCATAAACTACACATTCCAACAGCGAGTTACTGCCCAACCGATTCGCACCATGCACCGACACACACGACGTTTCACCTGCCGCGAAGAAACCTTCGACCAATTCATCGGCGCTGCTTCTGACTTGTCCATCGGTGTTGACCGGAATGCCGCCCATCGAATAGTGAACAGTTGGACGAACGGGCATCGGCTGATACACTGCATCAACCCCCACCAATCGATGGGCTTCTTCCCAGCAGAAAGGCACGCGGCTCATAATTTTCTCTTTGCCCATGTGGCGCAGATCGAGATAGACAAAGACACCGCCAGCTGACCCATCTGGTTTTATGCCGCGTCCTGCTCGAATTTCGTAGGTGATAGCGCGGGAGGTAATGTCTCGGGGGGCAAGCTCCATACGGCTGGGCGCATAGTTTGCCATGAAGCGATCGCCGTCGCTGTTAATCAGATACGCACCTTCTCCGCGCACCGCTTCTGAAATCAAGACGCCCACAGGATACAGTCCTGTGGGATGGAACTGCACAAACTCCATGTCTTCAAGCGGTAAGCCGGCCATTGCGGTCATTGCCAGACCGTCACCTGTGGAGGCGTAATCGTTGGAGGTGGTGTTGTAAACGCGTCCGTAGCCTCCGGTGGCAAACATCACGGCTTTGGCGCGAATCACTTCAACTTGACCGTTGAGCAAGTGATAGAGAACGACCCCTTTTGCCTGTCCGTCTTCCAAAATCAGGCGCATGACGTACCATTCTTCGTACACCTTGACGCCGTATTTCATCAAGTTGCAGATCAATTCGTGCAGAATCGCGTGTCCGGTCTTATCTGCCGCATAGCAGGTGCGGTTGTGCGAATGTCCGCCGAATGCGCGTTGGGCAATCCGTCCGTCGGGTAAGCGGGAGAACAACACGCCCATATGTTCGAGATCGATCACAACATCGGGCGCTTCTTGCGTCAAAATTGCCACGGCATCTTGGTCGGCTAAATAGTCCGAACCCTTGACCGTATCAAAGGCGTGGGCTTCCCAAGAATCTGTTTCATCGACATTTTTGAGCGTTGCTGCCATTCCCCCTTGGGCCGCCACCGAGTGCGATCGTATTGGGTGAGTCTTGGCAACCACGGCCACGCTCAAGCTCGGATTGGTACGGGCAATTTCTAGGGCAGCACGAGAACCAGCTAAGCCACCGCCAACAATAATTACGTCGTGATCGATCATGGGTATGTCATCGGGCTAGATTACTTCTATTCTCGCTCGATTTTGAGATTCGCTTACCTTTTCTGCTTTGTTTTTAACATCCAAAGAACGCCTACAAGCAGCGCGATTAGAGGAAGCGCAACTCCAGCCAGAACCCAGCCTGTAGAGGGAGCTGAAGGGCGGCTTGATTCAGCAGTACCAATGGCGGCTTGGGGAGCGGCTCCCGCTTGAACAGTCACCTCATACGTCAGCCTGAACGCATTAAAGCTTTCTCCATCTTTGGGTCTGCCGCTCAACTCCAGCGTATAAATTCCAGCTTTTGGAAAAACGAGTTCTGCTCCTGGAATGCCTTGATACTGTTCTGCTGAAATCGATTTTAGAGCCGGTTGCAGGACAGAGTTTTGCTGTCGGTCGTACACGTTCAGGCTGCAATTACAGCGATCGAGCGAGACCAATTCTCCGCCTTGCTTGGTGAGCGCAAACCAGGCTTGCGATCGTTCTCCCGCTTTGGGATTGTGACTCGGTTCAATATGAAACGTAGCGGCAACGTTACCAGAGGTTTTAACGTTGTGAGCAATGATCACGTCAGCGTTTACTTTATTTTCTTGCTGCAACATATAAGCGTGCTAGGGAAAAGAGCGACCACACCGGGCGCGATCGCAATAACAAAACCGCTGCAACCCCAATCGCCAATCCGATCACTCGCCAAACTTGAGCAGCACTTCCAACATTGTTGAGGTAGCTTGATCCCACAAGTGCAATGTGAATTGCCACTAAAATCAATGCTGGAATGCTGAGCAAATGAACTTTTCGCCAGGTTTTACCGAGTTTAAGCGCGATCGCATCAAAACTAGTCAGTGCGGCAGGCGTGAGCAAGCCCAATCCTACGATTCCCGCCCACATGCCGATCTGCTGATTGAACGGCAGAAAAGCCAGGACTTGAAGATTCCAGTTAAACGTGTGATCGACAAAGTGAGCGACATGCGCCCACGACAGCACGAACGCTCCGACGCCAAAGGCACGACGATACTTTAGAGGAGCGCTCCACACACGGCTAATTGGACGGGCGATCAGGGCTAGCATGAGACAGAGCAGGGCAGCGTGTCCGGTGTAATCGACCATATCACCACTCCGCAGCAGCAGCAAAAGACCGATTGTCAAAGTTATCCAACCACCCAACCGAAAGAGTTGACTTCTGCGATCGCGGCTCAGAAATGCTGTCGAAAGCCCAACGCCCAACATCATCGGCAGGGTTCCGATGCCAAATGCCAGCATCGTCATCGCTCCTAAATAAGGATTTCCTGTTTCAGCCGCTTTAAGCTGCGCCGCGTAGAGAAATCCGCAGGGAATTAATCCCCAGATCATGCCAAGCAGGGCAGGCGTCCACCATTGGTTTGACTGAGAAAATTGCATCATCAGTCGATTTAGCCGCTCGTGCAGTTGTCCTTTCCCCAAGGGATGCAGCATCGGCAGGCGCGGCAAAAGCTGAGGACTGATTTGCGACAGCCCAAACCAGACTAACAGCAGTCCTGTGAAGATCGTTATGCTGCGGCGCAACGCGCTGTCAATGCCCGCAAATTGTCCTCCTGCAATCAGGATCGAACCGATCATCCCGATCGCGCCTCCCACTAAGGCATAGCTGATTACTCGACCTAAATTGAGCAGCAGGTTAAACGCGAGTTGCGATCGCCAATGTGGTTTAGCATCGTGCGATCGCACCGACAGCGAGAACGCTGCTGTCAAGGGGCCACACATTCCTAAGCAGTGGCCGAAACTGCCTAAAAATCCTAGAGATGCGATGAGCAAGAGATCAATCATTCTCTTATCATCGATCACGACTTACCTTCTTTCCACCCCAATTTGAATCGATTGCTTTTCATCTCTCTTTGCACAGCGTTAGCGAAAATATAAGCAATGCACTCTAACGATCGCGCTACATTATCGTCGGGCGTACTAAGAAAAATCCGTTTCTTAATAGCTGCGTTAATCACTTTCATCTCATCACTTACTGGGAGCGACCTAACCGATACCCTTTGCCATACACAGTAGAGATTAACGGAGCTTCGCCTTTCGCCTCGATTTTGCGGCGCAGCAACCTGATTTGAGCCGCTAGTGCGTTGCTGGCTGGCTTGTCACCCTCACTCCACACATGCTGATAGATTTGCTCGTGCGTCAGAAGCTGATTTGGCTGACGCATGAAATATTCCAACAGTTGACATTCTTTCTCCGATAGCTCGATCGCTCGTCCGTGTCGGTAGGCAACTTGATTTTGCAGATCGAGTTCTAGATCTTCTACCTTGAGTCGCTGACTTGGCTGATTCGGTTCGAGCGCCGTTGGACGCCGCAGCAGCGCCCGCACTCTTGCCAACAGTTCCCGCAGTTCAAATGGTTTGACCAAATAATCATCGGCTCCAGCATCGAGTCCCAGCACGCGATCGTCAATCGTGTCTTTTGCTGTGAGAAAGAGAACGGGCGTCGAGTCCCCGTGCGATCGCACCTGCTGACAAATTTCTAAGCCCGATCGTACGGGTAGCATCCAGTCTAGAATCAACAGATCGTACTGTCCTTGCTGCGCCAGTTGTGCCCCTTGCTCTCCATCGTGAACCACATCCACGGTATAGCCCTCACGGGATAGAAGTTGGCTGAGCGGTTGAGCCATTTCGATTTCGTCGTCAACGAGAAGAATTTTCATGAGAGGGAGGAATGAGGGAGGAATGCTCCGCTTTCACGGAGGAAGGCTGGAAGATTGGGTAGAAGTCTGCACTTGGATATTTTTAATCGTCTTACTTTCTACTTAAAATGATTATTCTGAACACTTGGTACTCATTGTCGTCTCCCCATGCTTACCGTTGCAATTCCTAAAGGCGCGCTCCTCAAAGACAGCATTCGATTACTCAAAGCCGTTGGTCTAGATTTCAGCGCTTTTCTAGAATCTGGAAATCGCCAACTGCAAATTACTGATCCGACCGGAACGGCGAAGGCATTGCTGGTTCGCAATTCCGATGTGTCGGTCTATGTCGAATACGGACAAGCCCAACTCGGCATCGTGGGGTATGACGTATTGCGGGAGAAAGCGCCTAATGTAGCGCAACTCGTTGATTTAGGCTATGGCGGGTGTCGCATGTCAGTTGCGGTCAAAGCATCGAGTCCCTATCGTTCTTCGATAGAATTGCCATTGCATGGTCGAGTTGCCTCAAAATTTGTTCACTGTGCCCGTGACTATTTTGAAACTCTCGATCTGCCTGTTGAAATTGTGCCGCTCTACGGCTCCGTAGAATTAGGGCCAATTACGGGCATGTCAGAAGCGATCGTTGATCTCGTTGCCACGGGCAACACGCTCCGCGAAAACGGACTGATCGAAATCGATGTGCTGTTCCAAAGCACCGCCCGCCTGATTGCTCACCCGCTCAGTTACCGTCTTAACAGCGATAACCTCAATCACTATGTAGACCAGATCCGCAGTCAAATCAAAGCCGTCGTCGGTGTTTAACGGTCAGCCCTCACCCTAACCCTCTCCCTGTGGGAGAGGGTTAGGGTGAGGGCAATCCGCTTTGTACTTCACCTCACAATTCTTTGTAGCCCTCTCCCTATGTCTTTCGCTCCTCGCCCCGCTCGACCTCCTAAAGAAACCGATTGGCGTTTGTTTCTCCGTCTCGCTCCCTATGCTCGTCGTAACAGTCGTCTCCTGATTTGGTCGCTGATTTTTCTGGTTCCCTCCGCGATCGCGAGCACCCTGCAACCCGTTGTAATCGGAAAAGCAGTGTCGTTGCTCCGGCAAGAACCGTCTGCCTTCGACTTTCCCTTTGGCTTCTTGCGAGATGTCTCCGTGTCTCAAGGGCTGACAACCCTTACTCAGTTACTGGTGCTGACCGTCCTGATTCGGCTGGCGCTGGATGCAGCACAGGGCTATTTAGTTCAAAATGTGGGACAACGCATCACCGCCGAGATTCGCAGCGATTTGTTTCAGCATGTGACATCGCTGGCGGTACGATTCTTCGATCGCACGCCGATCGGCAAGCTGATCACCCGGCTCACGAGTGATGTAGAGGCATTAGGAGAAGTCTTTTCAACGGGTGCGATCGGCGTCATTTCGGATCTGTTCACCATGCTGGTGATCACGGTCGTCATGTTTTTCACCCAATGGCAGTTAGCATTGCTGCTGGTGCTGATGCTGTTGCCCGTCACCGCGTTGATTATTTACTTTCAGCAACAGTACCGTCAAGCCAACTACCGCGCCCGTGAAAAACTCTCTGACCTCAACTCGATTCTGCAAGAAAACATTGTCGGAATCGGGGTGGTGCAACTGTTTCGACGAGAGCAGTTTAACGGCGATCTGTTCGGGCAGGTGAATCAGCAGTACATCAAAGAAGTCGATCGCACCATTTATTTTGACTCGGCGGTGTCTGCCACGCTGGAGTGGGTGTCATTGATTGCGATCGCAGGCGTGCTGGGTATCGGTGGCTGGCTGATCAAAGGCAACTCACTCGATTTTGGTACGTTGTCTACCTTTGTTCTGTTTGCGCAACGGTTGTTTGATCCCTTGCGTCAGTTTGCCGAAAAATTTACCGCCATTCAAGCCGGATTCACGGCGGTAGAGCGAGTCAGCGAAATTTTGAACGAACCGATCGAAATTCGCGACCCAGAGAAAGAAATTCACCTCCCATCTGACGGAAAGACGGCAGGAGAAATCCGCTTTGAGAACGTTTGGTTTGCCTATAAATCCGATGAATATGTGCTTCAGGATCTCGATTTTGTCATTCGTCCTGGAGAGAAAGTTGCTCTAGTCGGGCCGACCGGAGCCGGAAAGAGTTCGATTATTCGACTGCTGAGCCGATTGTACGAACCCACCAAAGGACGTATTCTCCTGGACGGCATCGACATTCGAGAATTGCCCCAAGCCGAACTGCGTCGCCGCATGGCAATCATCTTGCAAGATGGCTTTCTGTTTGTTGGCGATGTCAAAAGCAACATCACGCTGGGCGAATCTTATAGCTTTGCAGAAGTGCAGGCTGCTGCCGAAAAAACCAACGTGGCTCACCTGATTGAACAGTTGCCTCAGGGCTACAACACCATGCTGCGCGAACGCGGAACCAATCTTTCGGGAGGACAGAAACAGCTGCTTGCCTTTGCCCGTGCTGCCATTCGAGATCCTAAAATTCTGGTGTTGGACGAAGCGACAGCCAGTTTAGATGTCGGAACCGAAGCGCTGATTCAAGAAGCCTTAGGGCGATTGTTAGAAGATCGAACCGCGATCGTGATTGCTCACCGCCTTTCTACCATTCGAGATGTTGATCGCATTCTCGTTCTGAAGCGTGGCCAGCTTGTGGAGTCGGGTAGCCACGAGCAGTTGTTGGCTCAAGGGGGACTGTATGCCAGTTTGTACCGTCTGCAATTGTTGGAAGATTGAAGCCTAGCGCGACTGGATGCATTGCGAAAGACTCTCAAACTAAAGACTCTCAAACTGGAGTTGCCGTTAACGCTCGGCTCGAAAGTCGCCCTGATCTAACCAGTGTCGGTATTCGGGATCAAGAGTCAACTTTGATGGCTGAGCCGCCGAATACTGTAGAAATCTTGGCTCAGCCAGCATCGATTGCTGCATCGGCGTGAGCTTCACCTGCTTCGAGACACTTAGGCCGTCTGTGTTATGTGACGCAAATCGCTCGGATGCCTGAATGGCAGGATTCACAGCAGGCGCACTCACCGCCAAAACCACCATGCTACCCATTGACCCAATCCATCCGGTCAATGCCGCGATCGTTACCCATTTCTCAACCACACAATTCATCCCTCTCCTCCATACCTTGCTATAGGTGACGCTTTCGACTCGGGATCACGTTCTTGAGAGCGCTAGGACGACATGAATCGTTCTTAAGGAAATTTTAATCTAATTAAAAGATTTAAGCGCCTCGTCATCTGACTATTATGAACGTTCACTCCGCAATTTTGCTTAAATCCGGATCAATTCTTTGATTGGCACATTAAGAAGGTATAAAGTTTGGGGTCTATTCTGTAAATCTATGTTCACACAATGACTCTTCTAAAACAAGCTCTGCTGCGCTCGATCAGGCTTAGAGCGTTGCTGCTAGCGATCGTCCTGGTTGGAGGTCTGTTCACGTTTCACGGAATGAGTTCTCAAGCCCAACCTGTAGGAAATACGCAACTGCTGTGGTATGGACAGTCTGCCTTCAAGCTGACAACGCCCTCGGGGAAGGTGCTGTTGATCGATCCGTGGCTAACGAATCCACTCAATCCAAATGGCAAAACTGACTTGGCAAAGCTTGATCGCGTCGATCTAATCTTGATCTCCCACGGGCATGTTGATCACGTTGGCGATGCCGCCGCGATCGCTCAAAAAACCAACGCTAAACTCGTTAGCACAGCGGATTTAGGCACCGCTTTAGTGGGCTACGGCAGCTATCCAAAAGCACTCGTCGGGATGGAGACTCAAGGAAATTTTGGGGGTGAACTCAGCTTGCTCAATGATGAAGTCAAGGTTGCGTTTGTGCCAGCGATTCATAGTTCTGCGATCGCTTCCGATGGTAGCCCTGTCAACTATGCCGGAAATCCAGGCGGCTTTCTGATTCGCGTGAAGAACGGGCCGACCATCTACCACACTGGAGATACCGATCTTTTCTCAGATATGTCGCTGATCCCGCAGTTTGGCAAGGTGACGGTAATGCTCACTTGCATTGGCGATAAGTTTACGATGGGACCAACCCGCGCTGCCGAAGCAGTAAAACTAGTGAATCCCCAGACGGTGATCCCGATGCACTACGGAATCTTTAACTTACCCGGAACACCGACTGCCTTTGCTCAAGCCTTGCGTCGGCAGGGCGCAAAAAGCCAATTGCGCGTGGTGAAAGTAGGCGAAGTCGTGCGCCTGTAGTGGTAGAATGATGTGTTTGTGCAAGGCACAGTTGACAACAGGAAAATTATGGCGAAACGTGTTCAGTTAGTCCTCAATAAGGACGTAAGCAAGCTTGGTCGGTTGGGTGACTTGGTTGAAGTTGCTCCTGGCTTTGCCAGAAACTATCTCATTCCTCAAGGTATGGCGTCCAAAGTGACACCGGGTATTCTGAAGCAAGTTGAGCGGCGGCGCGAGCTAGAGCGGCAGCGCTTAGCTGAACTTAAAGAAGTGGCGCTGACCCAAAAGCAAGCGATTGAAGCGGCAGGCAGCGTTGCGATCGCGAAGCAGGCAGGCGAGACGGGCGCAATTTTTGGGACGGTGACGAATCAAGATGTGGCGGATGCTTTGCAGCAGGCGATCAATCAGGAGGTCGATCGTCGGACGATTACCATGCCCGATGTTCACAGCTTGGGCGACTACACCGCAGACATCAAGCTTCACCCAGAAGTTACGGTATCTGTGACGGTTCAGGTAGTTGCAGCATGAGGATGAGTCGTAATTCGTGATCGATTTCTACGAGTTACAATATCAGTATATTTGTACTGACTCTTGCTAAAATAATGGATGTCTGTATAGTGAGGGGGTCGAGTTGGCGCTAAGAAGATAACTCGACCCTTTTCGCATTTTTCGTAATCGATTTCTCGCTAACGTTACGAACCCCGACGTGTCTTCTCATGGTTCAAGAACTCAACTTTCAACCGATTAACGATCGCATTCCTCCCCAAAATATTGATGCAGAAGAAGCAATTTTGGGCGGAATTTTGCTTGACCCAGACGCGATCGCGCGGATTCTCGATATTCTCAAACCAGAGGCCTTTTACCTCAGCGCTCATCAAGAGATTTTTCGGGCGGCTCTGACGCTGACCAACCAAGGCACGCCCGTTGATTTGATGAGCATCACAACGTGGCTGCAAGACCGGGGACTGCTCGATAAGATTGGCGGGCAAAGTAAGCTAGTGCAGCTTGTCGATCGCACCGTTAGCGCCGTCAACATTGATCAGTACGCTCAACTCGTCACAGACAAATATTTGCGCCGCAAGCTGATCAGCGCTGGACATCAAATTTCTCAGCTAGGGCACGATACGAAACGCGACCTAGAGCATGTTTTAGACGAAGCAGAACAAAAAGTTTTTAGCATTACTCAAGTTCGTCCGAGCCAAGGACTGACTGCCGCCGCTGACATTTTGACCAAAACCTTTTCCGAAATTGAAGAACGATCGGTGGGGATGGCGTTGCCAGGGCTTGCCTGCGGATTCTATGACCTCGACGGCAAAACTCAGGGCTTCCAGCGATCGGATCTGATCATCGTGGCGGGTCGCCCGTCAATGGGAAAAACAGCCGTTTGCTTGAGTTTTGCTCGCAATATTGCTGCCCAGTACAAGCTTCCTGTTGCCGTCTTCAGTTTGGAAATGTCGAAAGAGCAAATTATCCAACGCCTGCTCGCAAGTGAAGCTCGAATCGAAAGTGGGCGATTGCGCTCAGGACGAATTTCTCAACAGGACTGGGAACCGTTAGGACAGGCAATCAGCCGATTATCGGAACTGCGCGTGTTTGTCGATGATACGCCCAATATTAGTGTGACCGAGATGCGATCGCGTGCCCGCAAACTTCAAGCCGAACAAGGTGGCGCACTCGGCATGATCTTGATCGACTACCTGCAGTTGATGGAAGGCACAGGCAGTGAAAACCGAGTCCAAGAACTGTCGCGGATCACGCGATCGCTCAAAGGTCTTGCTCGCGAACTGAACGTGCCGATCGTCGCCCTCTCTCAGCTAAGCCGAAATGTAGAATCTCGCTCTGACAAACGCCCAATGATGTCAGACCTGCGGGAGTCAGGATCGATTGAGCAGGATGCGGATCTGGTCATGATGTTGTACCGCGAGGAGTATTACAATCCTGATACGCCCGATCGCGGTATTGCAGAAATTATTATTACCAAGCATCGAAACGGTCCGACAGGAACGGTCAAACTTCTATTCGAGCCTCAGTTCACGCGCTTTCTCAATTTAGCTGCGCCAAACCGCGACTACTAAGACAAGCGCTTTTAAGACAAGCGTTTTGTAATCACAGCCTCGCTTCTGCACGAGCAAGAGAGGCTTTTTTATCTTCGGAATTTCAAGTCTTTGCTCAGTTACAGCCTTTTTCAATTTAGTGAGGTACGACCAAACCTTGATAGCGAGGGGCTGAATCCCCTTGCCTGTACTTGAGCAGCGTGAAAAAGGCTGTACTTGAAAAATATTTATTACATTATTGACTTTGGTTCTCATAAACTTTTACGATCTCTTTGACTTACTGATAGCTACTTTCAATAAAGAAAGGTATCTTTCACTTCGCCTTGGACTCCTGTAATGAAATTAAATCGAACCACAAGTTTTAGCCTCAGCGCCGCACTTTTAGCTTTGACGACCGCCTTCCTGAGCGCGTGCAATACTCAGCCCTCCTCGAATCAAGCGGCTGCACCTCAAGGACAAACAACTGCACCTCAAGGACAAACGGCTACAAATGCCACCTTAGATCAGTTGCGCGTTGTTTTTCCCAGTCGGTCTGGAGCGACAGAGGTACAAACCAAAGCCAACGCGATCACAACCTTGCTCTCGAAAGAACTGAACATGCCCGTGACTGCCGTGGTTGGTGATGAT
This sequence comes from Myxacorys chilensis ATA2-1-KO14, assembly GCA_019359275.1. GTDB lineage: Bacteria > Cyanobacteriota > Cyanobacteriia > Leptolyngbyales > Leptolyngbyaceae > Myxacorys > Myxacorys chilensis. Next base: position 101,520 of record JAHHHP010000009.1, read on the forward strand.
ACTGCTGCCGTCGAAGCGCTGAAAGCGGAGCAAGCAGAAGTAGCGTTTCTCAGCAGCCGCCCCGCGCTGAAAGCAGAACAATTAGCAAACTCTCGTCTTTATCTAGCAGAGGTGCGCCCGGATTATTCCGGAGGACATACCTACCGTTCGGTTTTTGTCGTGCGAAACGACAGTCCCCTGCAAAGCAAAGACGATCCTAAGCAAAATCTGGAACAACTGCGCGGCAAGAAAATTGCCTTCACTTCGCCAACTTCTGGATCGGGCTTTATTTTTCCAGTCGGTGATTTGGTGAAACAAGGGCTGGTCGAAAACCGCGATCGCGTGAAAGAATTTTTTGGAGAAGTCACTTATGGCAACAACTATAGTGGCGCGCTGCAAGCTGTTTTGAAGGGACAAGCGGATGTCGCGGCTGTATCGGAATATGCGCTCAAAGATCCCTACATCACGCCTGAAGAAAGTAAGCAAGTGAGAATTCTTCATGCAATTTCCGGGGTTCCGGCGCATGGAGTGGCGATCGACGATCGGGTTTCTGCTGATCTGCGTGGGCGCTTGGTCAGTGCGCTGCAAAAACTGAATGAACCAGCTAACAATGCATTGCTAAAAGATCTGTATAACTCAACCGAGTTAGTTAACATTGACCATACGAGCCATTTGGCCCCCATGCAAACTGCCCTAAAACAAGCAGGAATGGAGCCTTAGAGGATGTTTGAGAAGTCTGGTAAACAGTAAAAAAGCTCACTCAGTGTAAGCTGCGAATACAAAAGAACACAGCACTGAGTGAGCTACATGAGTAAATCCTATCCCAGTAATCTGA